>NZ_CP014518.1:0-630034 GCF_001577305.1 Sinomonas atrocyanea | reverse complement strand
CGAGCACCGGCTGGTCCAGCGCGGCGAGCTCGTCCTTCTGCACCACGGACTCGTACACCTCGCCGCCGGCCCACGAGAACCCCAGCGTGAGGGCGGCCCCGACAGCGAGCAGCGCCCACATCGTGGCGTTCGGGCCGAGCCGGCGGCCGATCCCTGCGATCCAGCGGCGCAGTGCGCCTTCCCCGTCCACGGCCGACTCCTCTCCCCCCGGTGTGCTGGCCCGTGCGGGCCGCCAGGCTGGGCCCCACGGGGCCGGGCCGCACGGGCCGCGCTGTCTGCGCCCGAACCTATCATTGGACCCATGCCCGCCCCCCGACCGCACACGCAGGATCGTGCCCACGCCTCGTGGATGCGGCTCGCCCTCGAGCAGGCGCGGGCGGCGGAGACCACGGGGGACGTGCCGATCGGTGCGGTCGTGGTGGGGCCCGACGGCGCGGTGGTCGCCACGGGGCGCAACGAGCGCGAGGCCCTCGGCGACCCGACGGCCCACGCAGAGGTCCAGGCCATCCGCGCGGCCGCGGCCGCCCTGGCCCACGGCGGCGCGGGCGACGGGTGGCGCCTGGCCGACTGCACGCTCGTGGTCACCCTCGAGCCCTGCGCGATGTGCGCGGGCGCCATCGTCCTGGCACGGATCCCCCGCGTGGTGTTCGGCGCCTGGGACGAGAAGGCCGGCGCCGCGGGCAGCGTGTTCGACATCCTCCGCGAGCGGCGCCTCAACCACTGGGTCGAGGTCTACCCCGGCGTCCTCGAGGAGGAGTGCGGAGCACTCCTGCGCGGGTTCTTCGCCCAGCACCGCTGAACCCGTGGATGGAATGATGGTCCGGACATCGGGCGGCGACCTCACATTTCCGGCCTCCCCGGCGTCTTCATGGTGATGGACACGAAACAGCCCTTCGAAAAGCTCGTCGAGCTCCACGGAGCCTCGGTGCTGCGGGTGTGCCGCGCGGTCGTCGGCCCGCTGGACGCCGAGGACGTCTGGCAGGAGACCTTCCTCTCGGCGCTGCGGGCCTATCCGGAGCTGCCGCCCGACGCCAACGTCGAGGCGTGGCTCGTGACCATCGCCCATCGCCGCTCCCTTGACGCCGTCCGGGCCGCCAGGCGCCGCGCCGTCCCCGTCGAGGCGGTGCCGGAGGGACACTCGCGGCTGGGGAACCCCGCACCGCCGGACGACGGCGTGTGGGGCCACGTCGCGCATCTGCCCGACAAGCAGCGGCGCGTCATCGCCTACCGCTACCTCGGCGACCTGCCCTTCGGGGAGATCGCCGCGATCGTCGGCGGCACTGCCGCCGCTGCCCGCCGCTCCGCCGCGGACGGGCTCAGGAAGCTGCGCACCCTTGTCTCGGCAGACCTGCTGCCGGAAGGAGACCACTCATGAACCGCCCCCGCCCCGACGCGACCGTGCCCGGCGCCGACTCCGGCGTGCTCGCGCCCGGCGCCGTTGACCTCGCCTTCGCGCCCCACCTGACGGTCATCGAACCGGGAACCCTTGAGCGGCTCCGCGGCGAGCTGGCATCCGAGGCGGGCCGGGAGGGGCTGCTCGACGTGGCCTACCGGGTGGTCGACTCCCCGCTGGGCCAGCTCCTCATCGCCGCGACCGAGCGCGGCCTGGTCCGCGTCGCCTTCGAACGGGAGGGCCTGGACACCGTCCTGCAGACCCTTGCGGACCGGCTGAGCCCGCGCATCCTCGAGGCTCCCGGCCGGCTGGGCTCCGCCGCCCGGGAGATCGAGGAGTACTTCGCCGGGCGACGCACCCGCTTCGACCTGCCCTTGGACCTGAGCCTCTCCGCGGGGTTCCGCCGCACCGTCCTCGCCCACCTCGGCGAGATCCCCTTCGGCGCCACTGAGAGCTACACCGAGGTCGCCAGGGCCGTGGGGAATCCGAAGGCCGTCCGCGCCGTCGGCACGGCGTGCGCGACCAATCCCCTGCCCCTCGTGATCCCGTGCCACCGGGTGCTGCGCTCCGACGGGAGCCTCGGCGGCTACATCGGCGGCCTGGAGGCGAAGACGGCGCTGCTCTCCCTCGAGGCGGCGGCGTGAGCGGCACGCTCTTCGGCGACGAACTGCTCGAGAGGCCGCGCCGCGAACTCGTCCCGGGCGCCGTGCATGTGCCCGGCTGGCTCACCCTCGAGCAGCAGGGCTGGATCGCCGAGCGGTTCCGCGAGTGGTCCGCCGGCCCGGTGCCGCCGCGGGCCGCCGCCGTGAGGGGCCACGAGATGTCCGTGAAGACGGTGTGCCTGGGCTGGCACTGGCAGCCCTACCGCTACACGCGCGAGGCCACCGACGTCAACGGTGCCCGGGTGCTCCCTCTGCCCGACTGGCTCGCGCGCGTGGGACGGCTCGCCGTCGCCGAGGCCTACGGTCCCCGCGAGGCGGCCCGCGACTACGCTCCGGACACGGCCCTCGTCAACTACTACGACGACGCAGCGCGGATGGGCATGCACCAGGACAAGGACGAGGTCTCCCGGGAGCCGGTCGTCTCACTGTCCATAGGGGACAGCTGCCTGTTCCGCTTCGGCAACCCCGAATCGCGGGGCCGGCCCTACGAGGACCTCGTGCTGGCCTCCGGCGACCTCTTCGTGTTCGGCGGCCCGGCGCGGCTCGCCTTCCACGGCGTCATGAAGACCTACCCGGACACCGCGCCCGCCGGGTGCGGGCTCGGGACCGGGCGCATCAACATCACCCTCCGCGTCACCGGACTGGACTGAAGGAGCACCCCATGGCCGAGGCAGCACTGATCACCGGCGAGGACGGCCTCTCCAGGCCACTCTGGGCGAGCGCCGACGCACTCCTGCGCGAGTACTACGACACGGAGTGGGGCATGCCCGTCCGCGACGAGCAGGGCGTCTACGAGCGGATCTGCCTCGAGGGCTTCCAGGCCGGCCTGTCCTGGGCCACGATCCTGCGCAAGCGGCCCGCGTTCCGCCAGGCCTTCGCCGGCTTCGACCCCGAGGCCGTCGCCGAGTTCACGCCCGAGGACGTGGAGCGGCTCATGCTCGACGAGGGCATTGTCCGCAACCGGGCCAAGATCAACGCCGCCATCACGAACGCCAGCGCCACCCTCGCCCTGCGCGAGGAGGGCGGCCTCGCAGACTTCGTGTGGTCCTTCCAGCCCGCCGAGACCCCCGCGCCCGCCTCCTTCGCCGAGATCCCGTCCACGTCCCCGGAATCCATCGCGCTCTCGAAGGCCCTGCGCAAGAAGGGCTTCGCGTTCGTGGGGCCCACCACGATGTTCGCACTGATGGAGGCCATCGGCATCATCGACACCCACCTTGTGGGCAGCCATCGCCGCGGCAGCTCGGGCGTGTGGGCGTAGCCCGCGTGGCAGAGCGCAGCGACGCGGCGCCGGGAGTGGCTGAGCGCGTCGGCGCTGCCGCCCCGGCCTCCATTCGGCTCGAGGCCCCCGGCGGCCTCGCCTCCACCGCGATGCTCGCGAGCCTCGCGGCCCACACCGTGCCGGGCGCCGAGCGCACGGACCTCGGCACGGGAACCCATGAGCGGCTCATCCACGTCGCGCAGGGACCGGTCGCCGTCTCCGTGCGCCTTGACCCCGACGGGGTGGACCTCACCATCCACGCAGCCCGGACGCACGTGGCGGCCGTGATCGCGGTGGTGGGCGCCTGGCTGGACCTCACGACCGATCTGGAGGTGGTCCGCGCGGCCCTGCGCGAAGACCCCTTCCTCAGGCCCCTCGTGGACGCCCGGCCAGCGCTGCGGGTCACGGGAACCACGGATGCGTTCCAGACAGCAGTGACGACCGTGCTCGGCCAGCAGGTCTCCCTCGCGGCGGGCCGCACCTTCGCCGGACGGCTCGTCGCCGACTACGGGCGGCCCGGCCCCGGTGGGCTCGTCCGGTTCCCCACCGCCGCAGCGCTCGCCGAGGTGCGCCCGGAGGAACTCCAGGCCGCCGTCGGCCTGACGTCCTCCCGCGCCCGGACTGTCCGCGCCCTCGCGGAGGCCTTCGCGGACCGGGGCCACGCCCCCGGAGACGCCGGCCTGCGGCTCACGCGGGGCGAACTGCTCGCGGTCCCCGGGGTCGGACCGTGGACCGCCGACTACCTCGAGGTCCGCACCGGGTGCCCAGACGCCTTCGCGCCCGGCGACCTCGTGCTGCGCCGCGCCCTCGGCGGCATCAGCGCGCGCGAGGCCGCCCGCCGCGCGGAGGCGTGGCGCCCGTACCGCGCCTACGCGCTCGTGCATCTGTGGACCGCCACGGCCTACCTGCCGTGACGGCAGGACGACGCCGAGACACCCCGTGCGGGCGTTCCTGGCCCCCAGTTTGGACTCGGCGGCTCATGTCGGTAGAGTAGATGCCTGCTGGTGGTGTGTCCGAGCGGCCGAAGGTGCATCACTCGAAATGATGTTTGGGGCAACCCAACGGGGGTTCAAATCCCTCCACCACCGCCCAGCACGAAGGCCCCGGGAACCGCGGAATGCGGAGCCCGGGGCCTTCGTCATCCCTCGGGAGCAAGCGCCCGGCGCGCAGCGGCAGCCGGCCGGTCGCCTCCTGCGTGTTCTCCGGCGTCCGGCGTAGTATTCCGCCCACGGTGTCGACACGAGAGGGACCCCCATGGCCGTGAAATGGCTCGACGAGCCCCGGGAGCACAACTGCCCCGCCGCGGAGTCCTACCTCTGCGCGAGCCACCACACGGACGAGAACACCGACATCCCCGTCATGATCGCGGACGTGCGGGCCCGGAACGAGTGAAACCAGCGACACCGTGTCCTTCGTCGAGCTGTCCCTCATCTGCATCGTCGCGCTGCTCGGTCCGGCGCTCGCGGCCAAGAGGTCCTGGCATCTGCCGCTCGTGCTGGGTGAGCTCATCGCGGGCGTCATCACCGGCAAGTCCCTCTTGGGCTGGGTCGACTCCGGCAACGAGACCCTGACCTTCCTCGCGGACCTCGGCTTCGCCCTCATGATGTTCGTGGCGGGCACCCATGTGCCGATGCGGGACAGGACCATCCGGGCGGCGGTGGGCAAAGGGGCCCTCCGCATGGTCGTGACGTCCGTGGTTGCCGCCGCGCTCGGGATCGGGATCGCCCTCCTGATCGGCTCAGCCAACGCGCCCCTGTACGTGGTCCTCATGGCCTCGTCCTCCGCAGCGCTCGTGCTGCCGATCGTCGATTCGCTCAGGCTCACGGGCCGCAGCGTCCTCGAGCTCACGGCCCAGGTTGCGCTTGCCGACGTGGCCGCGATCGTGGCGCTCCCCCTCGCGATCGACCCGGCCAACGCCGGGCCCAAGGCGATCGGGGCGTCCGCCTTGGCCGTCTGCGCCCTTGTGCTCTGGTGGGCACTGAGGCACTTCGAGAGGGACGGGTCGCGGCAGCGCCTCCACAGCGTCTCCGAGGAGCGCAAGTTCGCCCTGGAGCTGCGCATCCAGCTCTCAATCCTGTTCGCGCTGGCAGGCCTCGCCGCGTTCACGCACGTGTCGATCATGCTCGCGGGCTTCGCGTTCGGCCTCGCGGTCTCCGCCGTGGGCGAGCCCCGGAGACTCGCACGCCAGCTCTTCGCCCTCAACGACGGCTTCCTGGGACCCGTGTTCTTCGTGTGGCTCGGCGCCTCCATCGACCTGCGCCAGCTCGGCGGACACCCGCAGATGATCGTCCTGGGGCTCCTGATCGGCCTCGGCGCTGTCGCCGCGCACGCCGTGAACCGCGTGACGGGGCTCCCCCTGCCGTTCGCCATCGGTTCGGCAGCCCAGCTCGGGGTCCCGGTGGCTGCCGCGACGATCGGGCGCAGTCTCGGCGTCCTGGCGCCGGGCGAGGACGCGGCACTGCTCCTCGGCGCGCTCCTCACGATCGGAAGCACGACGGCGGCAGCCTCCTGGGCCGCCAAACGCGCCGCCGCTGCGGGGTCGGCACCGGGATCAGCTGCCCCGGCTGACGGGGGCGCCCAGCCCGCGCAGTAGGCTGCGGCCCGGGCCCCGGGGGGATGAGGCTGCAGCTCTGGACACCGTCGGCGGTCAAGCCCACACTGGCCGCATGCGCGCCAAGATCAGCACCCAGCATCGGCCGCACCGGCACGAGACGGCCGCACCGGCACCGAACCCGCCCAGCACGGGGCCCCTGACCGCCGAGGAGCTCGAGCTCGCCCGCCGCAACCACTCCGCCCCGCTCGAGGCGCTCCGATGGCCGCTGACGCCGCCCGGCCTGCACTACACCGTGGTCCACTTCGACATCCCCTACCTCGACCCCGAAACGTGGCGCCTGCGGATCCACGGTGCGGTCGAGCATCCCCTCGAGCTCACCCTGAGCGATCTCCGCCGCCGCCCGCGCCGCACGGCGGCCGTCACCCTTGAGTGCGCGGGCAACGGGAGGGGACGTCTCGAGCCCCGGCCGCCGAGCATCCCGTGGGACACGGGCGCCGTCGGCACCGCGGAGTGGACCGGGACGCCGCTGGCCCCGATCCTGGAGGAAGCCGGCCTTGCGGCGGAGGCCGTCGACCTGGTCTTCACCGGCGCCGACCGCGGGGTCCAAGCTGGCCTCGAACAGGACTACGCCCGCTCGCTGACTGCCGATGAGGCGATGGACGAGCACGTGCTCCTCGCCTATGAGATGGGCGGCCAGCCGCTCCCGCCCCAGCACGGGTTTCCGCTGCGCCTCCTGGTGCCGGGCTGGTACGGGATGGCGAGCGTCAAATGGCTCACCTCGATCGAGGTGCTCGACCGGCCGGCGCACACATTCCAGAACGAGCGCACGTACCGGTATTCGCAGGGCGCCGAGGACCCCGGCGAGCCCGTCACCCGAATGCGCGTCCGCTCGCTGCTGGTGCCGCCCGGCCTGCCGGACTTCTTCACGCGGCGGCGTTCGCTCGACGCCGGTCCCATCATGCTGCGGGGCAGGGCCTGGTCCGGCGAGGGGCCGGTGGTCCGGGTCGAAGTCGCCATCGATGGGGTCTGGACCGATGCGCACGTGGAGCCGCCGACCGGGAAGCACGCCTGGCAGGAGTTCAGCGTGGTCTGGGTCGCGGTCCCCGGGCCCCACACGCTCGCGAGCCGGGCCACCGACGCCGCCGGCAGGGTCCAGCCCCTCGAGCAGGCCTGGACGTACCAGGGCATGGGCAACAACGCGGTCCAGGAGATGACGGTCGAGGTCGTGGCCTGAGCCTGCCCGGCAGCGGACGGCTCCCGCCGCCGACCCTGACGCACACGGCAAAGCGCCGTGGCCGTACTGTGGCCGTGTCGTGCCTTGACGCCAGTGTGACGGGAGTGAATTGTGGGATTATGAACCGCGTCCAGCGCAGCCTCGCATTCCTCTCCCCGCTCGCCCTCGCAGCGGTGCTGGCCGGCTGTGGCTCGGGCGCCCAACCGGCCGCGTCGCCCTCCTCCGCATCGCCGAGCGCGTCCTCGAGTGCCAGTTCCTCGTCCAGCGGCACTCCGACAGGCTCCGACAGCGCGACCCCGGGCACGGGCAGCCCTGCGCCCTCCACCGCCGGCGGGGTCGCCCGGTGCGTCTCGAACCAGCTCCAGGGCAGCCTCCAGCCGGGGGCGGGCGGGGCCGCGGGGACGGTCTACCAGAAGATCGCCCTCAAGAACGTCTCCCAGTCGCCCTGTCTGCTCGAGGGTTTCGCCGGCGTGTCCCTGACCAACGGCCCCACCGGCGCCCCGATCGGCGCCCCGGCGGACCGCGACACGTCGGTGCCCGTCGTGCCGATCGTGCTGCAGCCCGGCCAGAGCGGCGCGGCCGACTTCGGGCTGCACCAGGCCGGCAACTACACCGGCTGCACCACGGTCGACGCCGCGGGCTACCGGGTGTACCCGCCCGAGGACTACGGGTCGCTCTTCATCCCCGCCCAGGTCATGGCCTGCTCTAACAGCGACATCCACCTGCTGACGCTGCGCGCCTTCCAGCCTTCCTGATCCTCCCCGCGGACAGATTCCGCGCAACTGGGGCCGAGGTGTCCGCCGGGCAGTGCTCCGGCGGACGCCTCGGCCTCTCTCTGTCGGGTGGCCGCGAGCGCCGGCGCTGCGGCGGAGGGATGGCCGGGGGCCCAGGGTCGGGGCGCGGACGCGCGACGTCGGGCCGTGGGGGCGCGACGTCGGGCCGTGGGTACGCGACGTCGCCCCTGGGTACGCGACGTCGCCCCGTGGGGCGCGACATCGGGGACCGCGAGGTCATCCGAGGGGTGCGCGACGTCGGGCCATGGGTGGCGGCCCTTGGGCCCTCCGCGCACGACGTCGGCCGCTCGCCGCCGTCGGCGTTCTCGCCGCCGGAGTGCCTATGCGGAAGTGCACTTCTCGCCGCCTAGTTCGCCGGAGGCGCACTGCACCGCGAGAAGTGCACTTCCGCAGCTCCCACCCGCTGGCCAGAACTCCGCTTCCCGCCCAGAAGTGCCCGAAACGCGCGCTTCTTGCCGGCAACGGCACTCCCGCCGCGCCACCACCCGGCCTCGCGGGCGCTCCGACCGTCTGGGCCGGCGACGCAGGGATGTCGGAGGCATGGAGGATGATGGTCGGGTGAGACAGGGCGTTCAGGAGGGCCCGGCCGTGGCAGCCGGAGACGCGGCGGTGCTGGACCGCTTCGGCGCTGCCACGCGCGAGTGGTTCCTCGGCGCCTTCCGCCATCCGACGCCCGCGCAGGCCGGCGCCTGGGAGGCCATCTCCTCCGGGCGGCATGCGCTCGTCGTGGCCCCCACCGGCTCGGGCAAGACGCTCGCGGCCTTCCTCTTCTCGCTCGACCGCCTCCTGGCGCACGACGGCGCCGCCCCGCCCGGCGCTGCCGGCCCGCCTTCTGCGCCGTCCCGGCACGGGGACGCGGCCCTTCCCGGCCTCGGCACCTCGGAGCTGGAGCCGGCCCCCGCCCAAGGCACGGGGACAGCGGGAGGCGGGGGCCGGCGTCGTGCGCCCAAGAACCACACGAAGGTCCTGTACATCTCGCCGCTGAAGGCCCTCGGCGTCGACGTCGAGCGGAACCTCCGCGCGCCCCTCATCGGCATCTCCCAGACCGCGCGGCGCCTGGGAGTCGAGGTGCCCGAGGTCAGCGTGGGCGTGCGCAGCGGGGACACGTCCGCGTCGGACCGGCGGGCGCTGCTCTCGAACCCCCCGGACATCCTCATCACCACCCCCGAGTCGCTGTACCTCATGCTGACCTCGCAGGCCCGCGAGACGCTCTCCCAGGTCGAGACCGTGATCGTGGACGAGGTGCACGCCGTTGCAGGCACCAAGCGCGGCGCCCACCTCGCCGTGACCCTCGAGCGCCTCGACGCGATCCTGCCGAGGCCGGCGCAGCGGATCGGGCTCTCCGCGACGGTGGAGCCCAAGGAGCTCGTGGCCCAGTTCCTCGCCGGCCGGGCCCCGTGCGAGGTCGTGGCGCCACCGGCGGCCAAAACGTGGGAGCTCACGGTCACCGTCCCGGTCGAGGACATGAGCGACCTGCAGGGAGCCGCCGCAGCCCACGACGCCGGGCCCGCCTCGGGCCTGCAGCCGCAGGCGTCGATCTGGCCGCACGTCGAGGAGAAGATCGTCGACCTGGTCCTCGCGAACCGGTCCACGATCGTGTTCTCCAACTCGCGCCGGCTCGCCGAGCGGCTCACGGGCCGGCTCAACGAGATCTACGCCGAGCGGATGCAGCCGAGCGTGTGGGACGAGCCCCTCCCCGACGGCTCCGCGTCGGGGCAGGAGCGCGGGACCACCACCGCGGGGCAGGCCGCCGAGGCTGTCGCCGCGACGCTGGCCCGCCGCACGCCGGCGGAGATGATGGCGCAGGCGGGCCAGAGCGCGGGGGCGGAGCCGGTGCTGGCGCGGGCCCACCACGGGTCCGTCTCCAAGGAGCAGCGGGCCCAGATCGAGGACGATCTCAAGACGGGGCGCCTGCGCTGCGTCGTCGCCACGAGCAGCCTCGAGCTCGGCATCGACATGGGGCTCGTGGACCTCGTCATCCAGGTCGAGTCCCCGCCCTCGGTCGCCTCCGGGCTCCAGCGCGTGGGCCGCGCCGGCCACCAGGTGGGCGAGGTCTCCCAGGGCGTCCTGTTCCCCAAGCACCGCGCGGACCTCGTGCACACCGCCATCACGGTCGAACGCATGCTCGCGGGCCAGATCGAGGCCCTGCGCGTCCCGGCCAACCCGCTCGACATCCTGGCCCAGCAGACGGTGGCCGCCACGGCCCTCGGGCCCGTCGACGTCGAGGAGTGGTTCGACGTGGTGCGCCGCTCCGCCCCCTTCGCCACCCTGCCGCGCTCGGCCTTCGACGCGACGCTGGACCTCCTCTCCGGCAAGTACCCCTCGGACGAGTTCGCCGAGCTCCGCCCCCGCATCGTGTGGGACCGCACCGAGGGGACCATCGAGGGCCGTCCCGGCGCCCAGCGGCTCGCGGTCACCTCCGGCGGGACCATCCCGGACCGGGGCCTCTTCGGCGTGTTCATCGTCGGCAGCGAGGACGAGGGCTCCACGGCGTCGCAGGCCGCGCGCGGCGGCCGGCGCGTCGGCGAGCTCGACGAGGAGATGGTCTACGAGTCCCGGGTGGGCGACGTGTTCGCGCTCGGGGCCACGAGCTGGAAGATCGAGGACATCACCCACGACCGAGTGCTGGTCTCCCCCGCGTTCGGCCAGCCCGGCAAGCTCCCCTTCTGGAAGGGCGACGGCGCGGGCCGGCCGGTCGAGCTCGGCCGCGCCCTCGGCGCGTTCCAGCGCGAGGTCTCCGGCGCGGACCGGGAGCATGCGCTCGCGCGCATCGAGGCCGCAGGACTCGATGCCTTCGCCGCCGGCAACCTGCTGCAGTACCTCGACGAGCAGAAGCAGGCCACGAGCCTGGTCCCGAATGACCGCACCCTCGTGGTCGAGCGGTTCCAGGACGAGCTCGGCGACTGGCGGGTCGTGCTGCACTCGCCCTTCGGGATGCCCGTGCACGCGCCGTGGGCCCTCGCCGTGGGGCGCCGGCTGAGCGAGCGCTACGGCCTCGACGGCTCCGCGATGGCGGCCGACGACGGCATCGTGCTGCGGGTGCCGATGATGGAGGACGAGCCCCCGGGCGCCGAGCTCTTCGTGTTCGATCCCGACGAGCTCGAGGGGATCGTCACCGAGGAGGTCGGCGGGTCCGCCCTGTTCGCCGCGCGCTTCCGCGAGTGTGCCGCCCGCGCCCTCCTGCTCCCCCGCCCCAACCCCGGCAAGCGCCAGCCCCTGTGGCAGCAGCGCCAGCGCTCCTCGCAGCTGCTCGACGTGGCCAAGAAGTACCCCCAGTTCCCGATCATCCTCGAGGCCGTGCGGGAATGCCTCCAGGACGTCTACGACCTCCCGGCCCTCCGCGAGGTGGCCTCCGCCGTGGAGCGGCGCGAGCTCCAGCTCATGGAGACCACCACCCAGCAGCCGTCCCCGTTCGCCCGCTCGCTCCTGTTCGGCTATGTGGCGCAGTTCCTGTACGAGGGCGACTCGCCGCTGGCCGAGCGGCGCGCGGCCGCCCTCTCGCTCGACTCGACGCTCCTCAACGAGCTCCTCGGACGCGCCGAGCTCAGCGAGCTGCTCGATGAGAAGGTCATCGAGCAGACCGAGCGGGAGCTCCAGCGGCTCGCCGAGGACCGCAGGCTCAAGGGGCTCGAGGGCGCCGCCGACCTGCTCCGGCTGCTGGGGCCGCTGTCCGTGGACGAGGTCGCCGCCCGCCTCCAGGTCTCCGAGATCGACGGGGGCAGCGCCCGCTACGCGGACGCCCGAAGCCACTCCCCGGCCCCCGTCGATCTCTCCGACCCTCCAGCGCACGCCGCCGTCGTCGAGGCGCACCTGCAGGAGCTGGTCGCCGCCCGCCGTGCCCTCGTGGTGACGATCGGGGGCGCGGAGCGGTACGCCGCCGTCGAGGACGCCTCCCGGCTGCGGGACGCCCTCGGCGTGCCCCTGCCGGTCGGCGTCCCGCTCGCCTTCATCGAGCCGGTTGCCGATCCGCTCGGCGATCTCGTGGGCCGGTACGCGCGCACGCACGGGCCGTTCACCGCGCACGAGGCGGCGGCACGGCTCGGGCTCGGCGTCGCCGTCGTGCACGCCACCCTCAAGCGGCTCGCCGCGGACGGCCGCGTCATCGAGGGCTCGTTCCGGCCGCGCGGCGGGGACGCCACCGCCTCGCCGGCCGAGGAGTGGTGCGACACCGAGGTCCTGCGGAGGATCCGAAGGCGCTCGCTCGCGGCGCTGCGGGCCGACGTCGAGCCGGTGGACCAGGCCGCGTTCAGCCGATTCCTCGCCGCCTGGCAGCACATCGGCGATGCCCGGGACAGCAGGGGCAGGCCGCGCCCCCGCGGGAGCCTCAAGGGACTCGACGGCGTGCTCACGGTCGTGGACCAGCTCGCGGGCGTGCCGGTGCCGGCCAGCGCGTGGGAATCGCTGGTCCTGCGCTCGCGCGTCTCGGACTACACGCCCGCGCTGCTGGACGAGCTCATGGCCAGCGGGGAGATCCTCTGGACGGGCGCGGGCCCGATCCCCGGCAACGACGGCTGGATCAGCCTCCACCTCGCGGAGTCCGCCGCGCTCACCCTGGCCGGTGACGCGGAGTTCGCGCCCGACGCCGCGCAGCAGCGCATCCTCGACCTTCTCGCCGGAGGCGGCGGCTACTTCTTCCGCCAGCTCGCCGACGCCGCCCGCGAGCCGCGGGGCGACGGGGACCAGGAAGGGCCGCTCGCGTCCGACGAGGCCGTGCTGCAGGCGATCTGGGGCCTGGTGTGGGCCGGGCGCCTCACGGGCGACACGTTCGCCCCCGTGCGGGCCATGCTGGACGGCGGCCACACCGCCCACCGCCAGCCCTCCAGGACGCCCCGCGTGCGCTCGCTCGGCCACGGCGCCCTGCGCGGCGGCCGGATCGGCACCTCCCTGCGGGGAGTCGGCCGTCTCGGCGCTGTTGGGGCGCGCGGCTTCGACGCGCCCTCGGCCACGGCCCCTCCGATGGCGGCCGGACGGTGGTCCGCCGTCCAGGCCGTCCAGCTCGAGACGACGATCAAGGCCCATGCGCTCGCCCAGCTGCTCATGGACCGCTACGGCGTCCTCACCCGCGGATCCGTCATGGCCGAGAACGTCCCCGGCGGCTTCGGGTTGCTCTACAAGGTCCTCTCGCGCCTCGAGGAGTCCGGGGTGTGCCGCCGCGGCTACTTCGTGGACCGGCTCGGCGCCGCGCAGTTCGCCGTCCCCGCCACCGTGGACCGGCTGCGGCAGTTCACGCGCGACGACGGCACGGACGGCCCGGGCACCGCTCCGCCGCGCGACGCGCTGGCCCTCGCCGCGACGGACCCGGCGAACGCCTACGGCGCCGCCCTCGCCTGGCCGGAGGTCCCCGGGGCCGCAACGGGGCACCGGCCCGGGCGCAAGGCCGGGGCGCTCGTCGTGACGGTCGACGGCGCGCTCGCCCTGTACGTCGAGCGCGGCGGGAAGACGCTGCTGGCCTTCAGCGAGGATGAGGCCGTGCTCGGGCCGGCCGCGGAGGCGCTCGTCGGCGTGGTGCGCAGCGGTGCGGTGGACAAGCTCGCCATGGAGAAGGTCAACGGCCACGACCTCCTCGATACGCCGCTCGCGCGCGCCCTGACCGCCGCGGGGGCCTACTCGACTCCTCGCGGAGTGAGAGTCAGAGCGTGAGAATCAGAGCGTGAGGACCAGTGGCTGATGCCCGAGGGTGACAACGTCTACCAGGCGGCGCGAAGGATGAACGCGGCCCTCGCCGGCAAACGCCTTGCCGCGAGCGACTTCCGGGTGCCCGCGTTCGCGACCCTGGACCTCTCGGGCTGGACCGTCCTCGAGGTCGTCTCCCGTGGCAAGCACCTCCTCCACCGGCTCGCCCCGCCCGGGCCGGACGGCGCCGCCGCTCCCGGCCCGGAAGGGCGCCTGAGCATCCACTCCCACCTCTCGATGGAGGGCAGCTGGCAGGTCTATGCCCCCGGCGAGCGGTGGCGGAAGCCCGCGCACACGGCCCGCGCGGCCCTGACCACGGAGGACGGTACGAGCGCCGTGGGCTTCTCGCTCGGGATGCTCGAGGTGATCGCGACCGCCGAGGAGGGCGACGCGGTCGGGCACCTCGGGCCCGATCTGCTGGGCCCGGACTGGGACCCGGCCCGGGCGGAGGCGAACCTGCGCGCCCAGCCGGACCGCGCCGTCGGCCTCGCACTCCTCGACCAGCGCAACCTCGCCGGGGTCGGCAACATCTACCGGTGCGAGCTGTGCTTCCTCGCCCGCGTGCACCCGGCCACCCCGGTCGGCGACGTCCCGGACCTCGCGGGGATGGTCGCGACGGCCAAGCGCCTGCTCGAGGCGAACAAGGCGCGGTCCCGGAACACCGTGGGCGGGTTCGGGCCGCGCAACGGCACCTGGGTGTACGGGCGCACCGGTCAGCCGTGCCTGCGCTGCAGGACCCGCGTCCGGCACGGCACGCTCGCCGAGCCGGTCCCCGGCACCGGGACGCGCCTCGGGGACACCCGCGAGCGCGACATCTACTACTGCCCCAGCTGCCAGCCGCTGCGCTGACCTCTCCGGACTGGCCACACCGACAGAGCCCTAACGGCGCCCCGCGGCAATCCCGTGGCCTGGGGGCCTGCGGAACTTCGGCCTGGCCGTGTGCACGATGAACGGCGCCGCACGGCGGTGCACCCGGGTGCGGTTGTGGTGCAGCCCGAGCGCGGCCCGGGCCGCCACCCGGGCCTCCGCCCGGGCACGGGACTCCCGCGCGAGACGGGCATCCGCGGCGCGGTAGTAGAAGTGCTTCGCCGCCTCGACGAGCACGAGGTACAGGAGCACCATGCCCACGAGCGCGAGGAAGAAGTTCGCCGGGAGCGGCCAGAATCCCACGAGCGCGCCCACGGGTGTGTAGGGCAGCACGGCACCCACCGCCACGACCGTGAGGACGCCGACGGTCAGCGTCACGGAGGCCCGGGATCGCAGGAACGGGATGCGGCGGGTCCGGATCGCGAAGACGATGAGTGTCTGGGTCGCGAGGGACTCGACGAACCACCCTGCCCGGAACTCCTCGGGGGCCGCGTGGAAGACCCACAGCATGAGCCCGAACGTCGCGAAGTCGAAGAGCGAGGAGATGGGGCCGAAGATGACCATGAACCGCCGGATGGCACCGATGTCCCAGTGGGCCGGCTTGCGCAGCTGCTCCCGGTCCACCTTGTCCGTCGGGATGGCAAGCTGGCTCGAATCGTAGAGCAGGTTGTTGAGCAGGATCTGCCCGGGCAGCATGGGGAGGAAGGTCAGGAAGGCGCTCGCCGCGGCGGCGGAGAACATATTTCCGAAGTTGCTGCTCGTGCCCATGAGGAGGTACTTGATCGTATTCGCGAAGATGCGCCGGCCGCCGGTGACGCCGTCGGCCAGGACATCGAGGTCCTTCTCGAGGAGCACGACGTCGGCCGCGTCCTTCGCGACGTCGGTCGCCGAGTCGACGGAGATGCCGACGTCCGCGCGGTTGAGCGCGAGCGCATCGTTGACGCCGTCGCCGAGGAAGCCCACCGAATGGGTGCGCCGCAGGACCGTGACGATCCGGGCCTTCTGCTCTGGCGAGACGCGGGCGAACACGCGGGCTCCGGGCGCGGCCGCCGCGAGTGCGGCGTCGTCCATCACCTCGACCTCCGCGCCGGTCAGGACGGTGCCTGCGCGCATCTTCAGGACCGTCATCACGTACTCGGCCACGAGCGCGTTGTCTCCCGTAGCGATCTTGACGTCGACGCCGAGGCCGCCGAGGCGGGCGAGGGATTCCCGCGCGTCAGCCTTGGGC
The DNA here is from genome assembly GCF_001577305.1 of Sinomonas atrocyanea. NCBI lineage: Bacteria > Bacillati > Actinomycetota > Actinomycetes > Micrococcales > Micrococcaceae > Sinomonas > Sinomonas atrocyanea. The sequence continues at coordinate 614,371 of NZ_CP014518.1, read as the reverse complement.
CGGTCGATGAAGCACAGGTACCCGTCGAGCGTGAGCGCCCCGGCGCCCACGGCGCTCGGGCGGCCCACCGGGACGGGACCGCTCGCGACGGCAACCACCCGCGCCCCCCGCCGGAACAGCGTCTGGAGGACGGTGCGGTCCGCGGCGGCCACCTCGACGCAGGCGTCGAGCACGGCCTCCGGGGCGCCCTTGAGGATGCGGATGGCCCCCTCTCCGCGACCGTCCGCTGCAACCACGGTCTCCATGGTCCGCGTCTCGTGGTCGAACGGGCGCATAGAGAGCCGGCGGCGACCTGCGAGGGCCGGCGGCACATCTGGGAACGCCTCCCACAGCGCGGCGTCGACGGGGTTCTGGCCCGCTCCGGACGCTCCCGGCACGCTGGGGTCAGCCTCGCAGCACAGCACCGCGAGCACCGCGAGCCGACGGGCGGCGTCGCCCTCCCCTGCGAGGGCGGCCGCCGGCACCGCCTCTTCGAAGCCGATCCGGCCCTCGGTGAGCGTTCCGGTCTTGTCGGTGATGAGGACGTCGAGGTTCCCCAGATCCTCGATCGCGAGGAGCCGCTTGACGAGCACGCCGCGCTTTGCCAGCAGCCGCGAGCCGGCGGCGAGGGAGGTACTCACCACGGCCGGCAGCAGCTGCGGCGTGATGCCCACCGCGATCGCGAGGGCGAACAGGACGGAGTCCAGGAACGGCCGCTGCAGGAGCAGGTTGATCACGAGGATGCCCGCGGTCAGCGCGATGCCGACCCACAGGAGCATGAGGGAGAACTGCTTGAGGCCGTGCTGGAAGGCGGTCTCGGGAAGGCCCTGGGCAAGGCCGGCCGCGATCCGGCCGAACTCAGTGCCGCGCCCGGTCGCCGTCACGACCGCGTGCGCGGAGCCGGCGTGGACCACCGTTCCCATGAGGACGCAGTCGGTCAGGTCTGCCAGGCCGGAGCCCGGAGGGACGGCCTCCGGGGACTTCTCGACTGCGGCGGACTCGCCCGTGAGCACGCCCTCGTCGGTTTCGAGCCCCACAGACTCGAGGATGCGGGCGTCCGCCGGGACGATGCCGCCCAGACTGACCCTGATGATGTCGCCCGGGACAAGCTCGCGCACCGGCACCGTCCGCTCGGTGCCGCCGCGCACGGCGACGACCGTGTGGGAGATCTGGCTGTGGAGATCAGCTGCGGTCTTCTCGGCGCGGAACTCGTTGGCGAACCCGAGCAGCGCGCTGCCGAGCAGGATCGCGACGATGATGCTCGCGTTGAGCTGGTCCCCGGTGGCGTAGGAAAGCCCTGCGGCTGCCACGAGCAGCGCCTGCAGCGGGCTCGCGAACTGGCGCACGAGCACATGGAACCAGCTCACGCGGCGCGCCTCGAGGACGTTGGCGCCCTGGGCGAGCCGGCGGGCGGCCTCCGCCTCGTCGAGCCCGCGCACCGAGGTGCCGAGGGCCGAGAGGACCCCCTCGGGGGCATGGCCGCGGCCTCGGCTACGGCCAGCTGGACCCGCTCGGAGACGGTCTCGACGCTCACGGGGCCATGCTACGCCGGGCGCAGCGGGCCCGGGGCCCAGGGGAAGGCGGGTCGGCGCCGGATCAGGCGTACAGCGCCCCGAGGTACTCGCCCCAGGCCTCGGCGTGCTCCTGCGCGCGGGCCGAGCGCGCGGCGTCGTCCGCCGTGTCCAGCGAGAAGTCGTGGACGGTCAGGCCCAGCCGCTGGCCGAAGGCCTCCCGGCCGAACACGCGCACCATCGCGGCCTCGGACCGCAGCCCCAGAAAATGGCCTGTGGCGTAGTCCACGGTGGCCTCGACGGGCCCCAGGCCGGGGAGGTCGAGGTCCTTCTTCTCCCCCGCCATGACCCCGGTCAGGGCGAAGGACGCGGCGAAGCGCTCGAGGGCATCCGGCGCGGTGGCGCCGTCCGGGCCCTGGACGTCCACGAAGGAGACCGCGCGTCCGTCGAAGTGCGTCAGGTACTCACCGAGAGTGTGGAGGTAGAACAGGGTGTGCTGGGCAGCGCCGTCGTACTGCTGCTCCCAGTTGTCGGTGAGGATTCCGGAGTGCACATAGTGCAGGTTCGTCCCCTCCGGCCCCGGGGTGAGGAGGTGCTCGAGCTGGTTGTACCAGCCGTCCGGGCCCTCCATGCGGGAGACGAGGTGGCGCGGGTGCTCGTCGACCGTGCGGACCGCCGGCCACTGGTCGGTGGGGAACATCCAGGCGGCGGTGCCGTCGGTGACGGCCTCCCAGATCCGCTCGGGGGCCGCATGGAGGACCACGTCCTGGACGATCTCGAAGGGGTGCTGCTCGGTCATGGCTGGATCTCCTGATCGGGTTCGGAGCCGGCCGCGGCAGCGTCCGGCCTGAGTGCGGGGTGGAGCACGACGACGAGCCGGTGCCGGCGCGCGCCGGGGGCCGAGGGCTCGTGGTACTTCGCGGCGAGCCGGGCCACCTCGGCGCCGAGCTCGGTGGCGAACGCCGCCCGCGAGGCCGCGGACGCGAAGGTGATCTCGCCGTCGGCTGCGTAGGTGGCGAGCTCCTTCCGGGCCGCGACGGCGCCCGCGAGCAGGCGCCCGACCTCGCGCACGGTCCGCGCGGCGAGCGCGAGGAGCCAGTAGGCGCTGAAGCGGTCCCTGAGGTGCTCGGGGTCCGGCTCGACCACCGCGAGCGCGGCCGGGGAGATGATGTAGGACGCCGCGGTGGCCTGCAGGACGCGTTCCATGACGTTGCCCTTGCGGCGCTCCTCGAGGAGCGCGACGAGCCCGTGCTCTTCGAGGGAGCGGAGGTGGTAGTTGACCTTCTGGCGGGGCAGTCCCACCTTCGCGGCGAGGGCTGCCGCGGACGACGGCGCGGCCAGCTCCCGCAGGAGCCGGGCCCTGAGCGGGTCCAGGCTCGCGGCGGCCGCGGCGGGGTCCTCGATGACCATGACGTCCTGCATGCCTCCATGCTGCTACCGACAATATTTTTTGTCAAGGATGGAGAGAGTGTCGGCTACTTCCGCCCTAAGTCCCTAGCAACCCCGCCGCCCCGTGGCCAGAATGGACGAGACAGCTCCTGCCGTATCCAGGAAAGGACAGCCGCCGTGCCGCACCAAACGCCCACCTCGGCCCCGGGGAACGAGCGCCTGCGCGTCTTCATCCTCGACGACCACGAGCTCGTGCGCCGGGGGCTCCAGGAGCTCCTCGAGGGAGAAGGGTTCGAGGTGGTCGGTACCTCCGGAACCGCCGCCGAGGCCACGCGCCGCATTCCTGCACTCAAGCCGGACGTCTCGGTGCTGGACGTGCGGCTTCCCGACGGGACCGGGATCGAGGTGTGCCGGGACGTCCATTCCGTGGACCCGACCCTCGCGTGCGTGATGCTCACGAGCTACGACGACGACCAGTCCCTCCGCGGGGCGATCCTCGCCGGGGCGAGCGGCTACGTCCTGAAAGAGATCCGCGGGACCGAGCTCGTCACCGCGCTGCGCCGCGCGGCCCACGGCGCGTCCCTCTTTGACCCCGCCGTGAAGGCCAAGGCGCTCGAAGGGCTCAGGCCCCAGGAGGAAGTGCTCGACCCGCGCCTCGAGCTCCTCAGCCCGCAGGAGCGCCGCGTCCTGGCACTCATCGGCGAGGGCATGACCAACCGGGAGATCGGCGAGAAGCTGTTCCTGGCCGAGAAGACCGTCAAGAACTACGTCTCGTCCCTCCTGGCCAAGCTCGGCTTCGAGCGGCGGACCCAGGCCGCGCTCTTCGTGGCCCGCAACGCGCCCCACTTCTACTGAGCGCATCGCCCGGCTCGCTCAGCTGAGGACGACCGTCACAGGGACAGCCCAGCACAGCCGCGTACCGCCGTCCTCCGCCGGACCGACCTCGAAGTGGCCGCCCAGGGCCTCAGCGCGCTCGGCCACGTTCTTCAGCCCGCTGCGCCGCGTCGTGTCCCCGAGCCCGTGGCCGTCGTCGGCCACGACGAGCTCGAACTCGCCGTCGGCCACGGTGGCCGTGACCCAGAGGGAGTCCGCGTGGGCGTGCCGGACCACGTTGGAGACCCCCTCGGTGAGGACGGCGAGTGCCTGGTCGGCCACCGCCGGCGGTACGGCCGTGTCGATCGGCCCGAGCAGCTCCACCCGGGGCGTGGTGGGCAGCTCCCCCGTCACCTCCTGGACCACCCGGACGAGGCGGGCACTCAGGCTGTCGCCCGACTTCGCCTCGTTGAGGGAGTAGATCGTGTTGCGCAGCGCGGCGATGGTCTCGTCCAGCTCGCCGGTGATCGAGTCGATCTTCTCTGCCGCCCGCTCGCCGTCCGGTCCCGGGGCGCAGAACCGCCGCAGCCCCTGCAGGCTCAGCCCCGCCGCGAAGAGCCGCTGGATCACCACGTCGTGGAGGTCCCGCGCGATCCGGTCGCGGTCGGTGAACACGAGCAGTTCCTCGCGCTGGCGGTGCTGCCGGGCCACCTGCAGCGCCAGCGAGGCGTAGGAGCAGAACACGGGCGCCATCTCGATGTCCACCGGGGCGAACGCCGGCTCCCCGTCCACGCGCCCGATCACCACGGCGCCGGCGTCCTGCCCGGGCTGGCCGCAGGGCACGACGAGGGCGTACCGCACCAGGGTGCCGGGGCCGAACACCTCGGGCCCGGGAAGCTCGAGCGTCTCGCCCGTGATCGAGACCTTGGCCGCGAGCGCGATCGCCGTGGCCCGCGCCGTCTCGTCGAAGCACTCCTTGCGGGAGCCCGCGACGGCCCGCCACTCGTGCCCCATCCCGGTGGACCGGGCCCGGGCGATGCCCGCGACCTGGGCGTCGGCGATGGCCACAGTCTGCTCGGCGATGAAGCCGCTGCCCGTCGTGAGGTCCTCGAGACCGAACAGCCTGCCCGCCACGTCCATGCTCGCCTCGCGCCAGCGCTGCCGCCGGCCGATGTCCGCGAAGAGCCGGGCGTTCTCGATCGCGACGCCGGCCGCGGCGGCGAGCGCCACCACGAGGTCCTCGTCCTCGGCGTTGAAGTCCTCGCCGTCGGCCTTCTCGGTCAGGTACAGGTTCCCGAATACCTCGTCGCGGACCCGGATCGGGACGCCGAGGAACGTCCGCATGGGAGGGTGCTCCGGGGGGAAGCCAAGGGAGTCCGCGTGGGCGCCGAGGTCGTGGAGGCGCAACGGGTGCGGATCGTGGATGAGGAGCCCGAGCACGCCGTGGCCGGTGGGCGCCGTCCCGATCCGCTGAACGGTCTCGTCGTCCATGCCGACCGTGAGGAAGTGGGTCAGGGCGGTCCCGTCGGAACCGATCACGCCGAGGGCCGCGTACTTGGCCCCCACAAGGTCCCGCGCGGACCTCACCACGCGGTCCAGGACGGCCTCGAGGGTGAGGTCCTCGGCGATGGAGACGACCGCTGCGAGAAGCCCCCGCATCCGTTCCTGGGTCTCGAGCAGCTCGTGGGCCCTTGAGACGAACTGACGGAGCAGGTCTTCGATCCGGCTCGCCGCGCTCCCAGGCAAGATTGATGCATCATCCATGGAAAGCTTCCACCGCCCCTCCCCCCACGCTCAGTATGCACGCGTGGATGCCGGCCCACCACCCTTGTGGCCCCGCATTCTGGACGCCCTCGGGACCAAAGACTCTCGCGCTCGCCGGGGGCGCGCCAGCAGAATCTGTGAGGAGCGGCATCGCCCGTCCCTCACCGCGACCGATGACCAGGAGCGCCCATGTCACACGCCCGTCAGGCCCTCGTCGTGCATCCGGCCGCGCCGGACATGACCGAGGCGCAGCGAACGGCCCTCAGCGAGTGCATTGACGCGGCGCTCGCCTGCAGCCAGGCCTGCACGACCGGTGCGGACAGCTGCCTCGAGGAGCCCGGGGTGGGCCACTTGACGCAGGTGATCCGGGCGCAGCTGAACTGTGCGGCGATCTGTTCCGCGTCCGCGCAGATCCTCTCCCGCTTCGGCTCGGACTTCGGCCCCACGCCGGCGTCCGTGCTGCGCGCGCTCGACGACGTGAGCGCACTGTGCGAGGACGTGTGCCGCGTGTACGCGGGCGCCTACCCGCACTGCCGGGTCACGGCCGACTCCTGCACCCGCGTCCGCGCGGCCGCCACGGCCATGCTCGCGCTGGACTGAGCCACGTGAGCGCGCCCGCCCGCCCGGGCACGGAGCTCGTGGTGGCGTTCGACGACGTCGGCATCGCCGACGTCCCGCGGGTCGGCGGGAAGAACGCCTCGCTCGGCGAGCTCACCCGGCACCTGGCCTCCGTGGGCGTGGCCGTCCCCGAGGGCTTCGCCACCACCGCGGACGCCTACCGCCTCTACCTCGACGCCGCGGGCATCCGTCCCACGATGGCCTCGCTGCTGACCGCATTCCGCGCGGGGCAGCCTGGTCTCAAGGCGACCGGCGCAGCCATCCGCGAACTCTTCCTCTCGGCTACCCTCCCGGAGACGCTCGCGACGGCGGTCGGCGCCGCCTACCGCGACCTCGCCGGCCGCGTGGGCCAGGAGCGGCCCGCCGTGGCGGTGCGCAGCAGTGCGACCGCGGAGGACCTGCCTGAGGCCAGCTTCGCGGGCCAGCAGGAGACCTTCCTCAACGTCTCCGGAGAGGACGAGCTGCTGGACGCGTGCCGCAGGTGCTTCGCCTCGCTGTTCACGGACCGGGCGATCACGTACCGCGAGCTGCACGGGATGGACCACCTTGACGTGGCGCTCTCGATCGGGGTGCAGCGCATGGTCCGTTCCGACCTCGCCGGCTCGGGCGTGATGTTCTCCCTCGACACAGAGTCCGGGTTCCCGCGCATGGTGGAGATCAGCGCCGCGTGGGGGCTGGGCGAGACGGTGGTTCAGGGTACTGTGAACCCGGACTCGTACGAGGTGTTCTCCCCGCTCGTGGCCGATCCGGGCCTGCGGCCGATCATCGGACGGACCGCCGGGGCCAAGGAGCACAAGCTCGTCTTCGCCCCCGGCGGCTCGGGGACGGTCCTGCTCGAGACCTCGGAGGCGGAGCGCGCCGCCTTCGTGCTCGACGACTCCGAGGTCCTCACGCTGGCACGCTGGGCCACCGCCGTGGCCGAGCACTACGGCCGGCCGATGGACATGGAGTGGGCCAAGGACGGCGAGACGGGCGAGCTCTTCATGGTCCAGGCCCGGCCGGAGACCGTGCAGGCCAAGCTCGGCGCGGGGACGCTGCGGGTGCACCGCCTCGACGGGACCGGGCCCGTCCTGGCCCGGGGCGCCGCGATCGGGGACGCCATCGCCGTGGGCGAGGCGTGCGTCATCGCGGACCCGTCCCAGATCGCAGGGTTCCGGGACGGCTCCGTGCTCGTCACCACCATGACCGATCCCGACTGGGTGCCCATCATGAAACGGGCCTCCGGCATCGTCACCGACCACGGTGGGCCCACGAGCCACGCGGCGATCGTGAGCCGGGAGCTCGGAGTCCCGGCCGTGGTGGGCACCGTGGACGGCACCTCGGCGATCGCCGACGGCGCGCCCATCACCGTCTCGTGCGCCCAGGGCGCCGAGGGCCTCGTGCTGGGCGGCAGGATTCCATTCACGGTGGAGGAGGCCGACGTCGGCGCCCTCCCCGCGACCCGCACGCACGTCATGGTGAACCTCGCCGACCCGTCCGCCGCCTTCCGCTGGTGGCGGCTCCCGGTGGCGGGCGTGGGGCTCGCGCGGATGGAATTCATCATCTCGAACCTCATCCGCGTCCACCCGATGGCGCTCGTGCACCCCGAGAAGGTCGCCGATGCCGGCGAGCGCGAGGAGATCGCGGCGCTGACCCGGGGGTACCGGGACCCGACGGAGTACTTCGTGGACCGGCTCGCGACCGGCATCGCGAAGATCGCGGCACCGTTCCATCCCGGCCCCGCGATCGTGCGGCTGAGCGACTTCAAGACCAACGAGTACGCGAACCTCCTCGGCGGGGCCGCGTTCGAGGAGGCCGAGGAGAACCCGATGCTCGGCTTCCGCGGGGCGTCGCGCTATCACGACGAGCGCTACCGGGAGGGGTTCGCGCTGGAGTGCCGGGCCCTGAAGAAGGCGCGCGAGGAGCTCGGGTTCGCCAACGTCGTCGTCATGGTCCCGTTCTGCCGGACCCCCGCGGAGGCCGACGCCGTCCTTTCCGCCATGGCGGAGCACGGCCTCGCGCGGGGCGAGAACGGGCTCAAGGTCTACATGATGTGCGAGATCCCCTCCAACGTAGTCCTCGCCGAGAAGTTCGCGGCCCGCTTCGACGGGTTCTCGATCGGCTCCAATGACCTCACCCAGCTCGTCCTCGGCGTGGACCGGGACTCCGCGCGCCTGGCGGCGCAGTTCGATGAGCGGGACGAGGCCGTCACCACGATGATCGCCGAGGCCATCCGCAAGGCGCACGCCGGCGGCATCCCGATCGGGATCTGCGGCCAGGGCCCCAGCAACCATCCGGACTTCGCGGAGTTCCTCGTCGGCGAGGGCATCGACTCGATCTCCCTCAATCCGGACAGCGTCCTGCGCACCGTCCCGATCATCGCGGCGGCCGAGGCCCGGCACGGCGGCCCGGGGGCAGGCCCCGGGCGCCAGGACGCGCAGCCGAACTAGCGGCGCCCTCCACCCACCAGTCTCCCCGTTTCGGGTACGCATCTCGTCGCCTTTTCCGGCTTTCGGGTACGCGTTGCCCGTCACCGGGGCCAACCGCAGGCGGCGGAGCCAGGGTCATGGGGGCCTTGGGTCCGCCGCCTGATCCATGCGACCCCCGCGTCACACGAGAGGTGACCCCGGATCCCCTAGGACCTGACCCCGGATCCCCCAGGACCTGACCCCGGGTCAGCCGAGACGTGACCCCGGGTCCCCCAGGACCTGACCCCGGGTCAGCAGGACGTGACCCCGGGTCAGCTGAGACATGACCCCGGGTTAGGTGAGACATGACCCCGGGTTAGGTGAGACGTGACCCCGGGGCACAGGAAGGTGGCCCCGCACCGCACAGACAGGCTGTGCGGCGCGGGGCCACCAGTTTCAGGCGGCGGTCCCAGCTGCTTGAGGCCGCTACCCGGACGCCAGGTCTCAGCCGCGCGTGACCTGGATCTTGGACGACGGCGGCGTCGGCGGCGTCGTGGGCACGGGCACCCGGACCTCGAGCACGCCGTCCTTGTAGGAGGCCGTGACCGAGTCGGCAGTCGCACCCTCGGGCAGGGGCAGGGTCCGGGAGAACGAGCCGTAGCGGAACTCACTGCGGTAGGAGCCCTTCGACTTCTCCTCGGACTTCTCCTCGCGGTGCGCGCTGATGTGGAGGGCACCGTCGGAGACGCTCACGTCGACGTCCTTCTCGGGGTCGATGCCCGGAAGCTCGGCCCGGACCACGAGCGAATCGCCGTCGCGCACCTCCTCGACCTTGATGGCTGCGCCCTGGCCGGCATCGCCCTCGAAGAGCCTCTCGATGAGCTCGAACGGCGTGCGGCGCGAGTCGAACCATCGGGTCAGTTCAGTCATCTCTGCTCACCTTCCTCCCTCGGCGGGGCTCCTTGCGGTCCCGCCGGAACCAGCCTCCCTCGCACCCGCGAAGGCCGGAAGGGCCTATGGTCCCCCCTGGGGCTAACCGGTGTTCCGCAGTCCCGCGGCCACGCCGTTGATGGTGATGAGCAGCGCCCGCTGCAGCTTCTCCGCGGTCCCCGGCCCCGCGCCGTCGTGCTCCCGGTCCGCCTCCTCGCCGGACGCCCCGGCCCGGAGCCGCCGCAGCAGCTCGACCTGCAGGTAGCTGATCGGGTCGAGGTACTGGTCCCGGATCTCGAGCGTCCGCTTGAGGGTCGGGGAGGCATCGAGCAGCTCCGACTCCCCCGTGAGCCGGCGCACCTCGGCGACGGTGAGCTCGAACTCGGCGCGGATCGCGTCGAAGAACCGGTGCAGGGCGGGCGGGACGAGCGTGGAGACGTAGTGCGAGGCGATCTCGAGGTCGGTCTTGGCCAGGGTCATCTCGACGTTGGAGATCACCGAGGCGAAGATCGGCCAGCGCGCGTACATCTCGCGCAGCTCGCGGTCCTTGCCCGCCTCCCGGGCCGCCCGCAGCCCGGAGCCGACGCCGAACCAGCCCGGGACGATCTGCCGCGACTGGGTCCAGCCGAACACCCAGGTGATGGCGCGCATGCCCTCGAGCCCGGGCAGCCCGTCCGAGGCAGGCTCGGCCTCCGGCCGGCGCGCCGGACGGGACCCGATGTTGAGCCGGCCGATCAGCTCCACCGGGGTCGAGGCCAGGAAGTAGGCGGGCAGGTCCGGATCGTCGATGAGCGTGCGGTACCGGGCGAACGCCGCGTCCGAGACCAGGTCCATGAGGGCGCTGAAGCGCTCGCGGTCGCTCAGGGCCGTGTGGGGGTCCCGGTGCAGCGCGGTGGCGCGCATGACGGCGGCGAGCGAGAGCTCGAGGCTCTCCCGCGCGAGGCCGGGCAGCGAGTACTTGTCGGAGATGACCTCGCCCTGCTCGGTGAACTTGATCTCGCCCTCGAGGACCCCGTTCGGCTGGGCCATGATGGCCTCGTACGTGGGCCCCCCGCCGCGGCCCACCGAGCCGCCCCGGCCGTGGAACAGCCGCAGCCGCACCCCGTGGCGCGCGGCGACGTCGCGCAGGTTCCGCTGGGCCTTGTGGATCTCCCACTGGCTCGTGAAGACGCCGGACTCCATGTTCGAGTCCGAGTAGCCGAGCATGACCTCCTGCACGTCCCCGCGCAGCCGGACGAGCTCGCGGTACGCCGGCTCGGACAGCAGCCCGTCCACGATCTCCGCCGCGTTGCGGAGCTCCTCGAGCGACTCGAGCAGCGGAGCGAACCCGATGTGCGAGTACGGCTCGTCCCCGAACAGGCGCACGAGCCCGGCCTCGCGGGCCAGGAGCGCGGCGGCCAAAACGTCGTCCGGGCCGCGGGTCACCGAGACGATGTACGTCTCGATGACGTCCGGGCCAAGGAGCCTGCGGGCCTGCCGGATGACGCGCATCGTCTCGTAGATCCTGCCGGCGTGCCCTGGCAGGACCACCGGGTGGCCGGAGAGCGGCCGCCGCGAGCCGAGCTCACGCCCCAGCACGCGCTGGCGCTCCGGACGCGGCAGCTCGAGGAACGGCCGGGGCAGCTCCCCGAGGGGGTCGAGCAGGAGCCCCACGGCCTCGTGGTGGTAGTCGGCGTGCTCGCGGATGTCGAGCGTGGCGAGGTGGAGCCCGAACGAGGCGAGGATGCGGCGGGCGGTGCCCAGCGCGCCGTCGGCCGCGAGCGGCGAGTGCGAGCGCAGGGAGCGCTCGACGACGTCGAGGTCCGCGGCGAGCTGGCCGGCGTTGACGTAGTCGCGGCCAGCCTCGTGGGGGGCGCCGGAGGCGACGCGGCGGCCGGTGTTGAGCAGCTTGGCCTTGATGCACGTCAGCTTGAGCCGGTAGGGCTCGTGGGCGTTGAGCTCGAGGACGCGGGGGTCGAGGGAGGGGAGCCGGTCCAGGTCCTCGCGGATCGACTCCTCGAGCTCGGGCCCCACGTGGGTGAGGTCGGTCGAGTTCGACAGGGAGCTGATGAGCTCGTCGACCACGCCAACGGCGATCCGCACCGCGGTCTGGTTCTGCAGCCCCAGGATCTCCCGGGTCACCTCGGGGGTCACGTTCGGGTTGCCGTCCCGGTCCCCGCCGATCCAGGAGCCGAACCGCAGCGGCACGCGGCCCGGCGGGAGCGTGACCCCGTGCTCGGCGAGGAGGTCGGCGAGCTCGTCGAGGACCGCGGGCAGCGCGCCGGTGAGGATCTCGCCCAGGTAGTACACCGCGTTGCGGGCCTCGTCGAGGGGTGCCGGGCTCACGAGGCGGACCTCGTCGGTCTGCCACATTTGGTCGATGATCTCCGCGAGGCGCCGGTCCTGCCGGCGGCGCAGCGCCGAGCCCTCGGCGGCGGGCACCTCGAGGATGCGGTCGATCGCCCGCAGCTTGTCCAGCACCGAGCGGCGCGTGGCCTCCGTGGGATGGGCGGTGAAGACCGGGCGGACGTCGAGGGAGTCCACCGTCTGCTGGAGGGCCTCGGCGCCGGCCTGCTCGGCGATGTCCCGGACCGCGGCGGCCAGCCACCCGGCGTCGTCCGGCCTCTCCCCCAGCTCCCGCACCCGGTGCAGCTGCTCGGCCGCGTTCGCCAGGTGGAAGTAGAAGGCGAAGGCGCGCACGAGCTCGGTCGCCTGCTCGAGCGGCAGGGAGGCGAGCAGCTCGCGGACCTGCGCGGCGACGTCGGCCGCGTTCCACGGGCCGAGCGCCCCGGCCCCGCCGCGTGCGGCCTCCTTCGACTCCTTGGTCAGCAGCCGCACCTCCTCGACGAGGCGCAGGAGCCCCGGGCCGTGCTGGCGGACGAGGGACTCGCCGAGCAGCGTCGAGACGCGCCGGACGTCGGCGCGCAGCTCCGCGGCTGGGGCGGCGTCCTCGGGCGGCGTGGCCGCGGGATCTGGGGCGTCGGCAGACGCGGGCATGGCACTCCAGAGGCTAGGTTTCCAGCGCGAGGATACCCTTGAAAGGTGATGAAATCCCCCTTGCCCGTGCGCGACGGCGTCAACGCGACGCGCCTGCGCCTGCCGGCCGAGGGGCCCTGGGGGACGGCGCTGGACTACATGCTCCACCGTTGGGGCCACATCGACCCCGAGGGGATCCTGGCGAGGTTCGACGGCGGGGAGATCGTCGGGATGGACGGCTCGCCCCTGCACCGGGGTACCCCGCTCGAGGAGCACACGTTCATCTGGTACTACCGCACGCTGCCCCCGGAGGAGCGCCTGCCGGTGGAGATCTCCGTGCTGCACCGCGACGAGCACCTGCTCGTGGCGGACAAGCCGCACTTCCTCCCCACGACCCCGGGCGGCGCCTACATCCAGGAGTCCGCGCTAGTGCGGCTGCGCAACGCCCTCGACCTGCCCGACCTCATCCCCATGCACCGCCTGGACCGCATGACCGCCGGGGTGCTGCTGTTCTCGGTGAATCCGGCCACCCGCGGGAAGTACCAGGTCCTCTTCGAGCGCCGGGCCGTGCGCAAGGAGTACGAGTGCGTGAGCGCGCTGGACCCCTCCGGCTCTGGCGCCGGAGCGCACGACGCCGGGTGGGCGGCCGAGCGGTTCGCCGCACCCGTCGTGGTGCGCAACCGCATGGAGAAGCGGCGCGACTACCTCCTGGCCTCGGTGGTGGACGGCCAACCCAACGCTGAGACCCGTGTGAGCCTGGAGCGCGTGGGCGGCCCGGCGGACGCGCCGCGGGCCCTGTTCCGGCTCGAGCCGCACACCGGCAAGACCCACCAGCTGCGCGTGCATCTGGCCGGGCTCGGGGCCGGGATCATGCACGATCCGTTCTACCCGGTGCTGCTGGACCAGGCCCCGGACGACTACGCGCGCCCCCTCCAGCTCCTCGCGCGCGGGATCCGGTTCCGGGACCCCCTCACCGGTCGTGACACCGAGTTCCGCAGCCGGCTCTCCCTGCAGGAAGCCCCTGCCTGAGCCCGCAGCCCGGTCCCGGAAGGCGCACACTGGTGGCATGCAGATCGACATCGTCGAAGGCGACATCACCACGCGCCGGGTCGACGCGATCGTCAACGCCGCCAACTCCTCCCTGCTCGGCGGAGGGGGCGTGGACGGGGCGATCCACCGGGCCGCGGGCCCTGAGCTCCTCGAGGCGTGCCGCGACCTCCGCCAGACGCGGCTGCCCGGTGGCCTGCCCGTGGGCGAGGCCGTGGCGACCCCGGGGTTCCGGCTGCCGGCGTCCTGGGTGATCCACACCGTCGGCCCGAACTGGCACGCGGGCCAGCGGGACCCCGCGCTGCTGGCCTCGTGCTTCTCCGAGAGCCTCGCGGTGGCCCGCAAGCTCGGTGCGGCTTCCGTCGCGTTCCCCGCGATCTCGGCGGGGATCTACGGCTGGGACCGGGACGTCGTGGCCTCCACCGCCATCGAGGCCGTCCGGGCCGCGGACCCCGGGACCGTGGAGCGGGTCGAGTTCGTGCTGTTCGGCGCGACGACGGCCGCGGCATTCGCCGCCGCGCTGCACCGGGCGGGCTGACGGGCACCACGACACAACTCAGGGTCGGATCGGGCTCTCAGCGGCCGGATTGGGCCGCGAGTTGTGTCGATCTGCCCGGCTACACCGGGATCCAGGCCCCGCGGCGGCGGCGGAGCACCTGGAGCCGGCCGGTGGTGGCGACGTCCTCGACTGCGTCCTGCAGGACCAGGGCCGCCCGGCGTGCGGCCGCGACCTCGGCCTCGTCGTTCTCCGCCTCGACGAGGAACCGCAGCGTGATCTGCGGAACCCCGCGGACCACGTCGATCTGGTGGGCCTCGACGTGGTGGAGGGAGCCGAGGGCCTCGCGGGCGGCGTCCATGACCCGCTCCGGCGGCTGGCCGGGGCGCAGGCCCGTGATCTGGAGGACGGCGCGGTAGCTGGGCATGGGGCCCACCGTACCGAAGCCCGAGGGTGTCCGCCGACGGGGATCTGCGGAACACTGGATCCGTGAGGACCCGCCCGTTGCCCTGCCCCCGGCCCGCGGCGGGGGCGCGTCCGGCGCGGGCGCCGCGGTGAACGCCTGGGGCGCCCTGCTCCTCGGCCTCGTGCCGGTCGTGGCCGCGGACGTGTTCTTCCCCCTGGTCCCCGCCGAGGTCGCGGTCGCAACGGCCGGCTCGCTCGCCGCCGAGGGCCACGTGGACTTCACCTCCGTGGTGGTCCTCTCGGCGCTCGGCTCCTGGGTGGGCGACGTGGCGATGTACCTGCTCGTCAAACACAGCCTGAGCCCGTTCGTGGACCGGTGGCGCTGGGGCCGGCGGCTGCACGCGGGCACCCACGAGGCGCTGGACCAGCTCGGCCGGCTGGGGGCCTTCGTCGCCATCGCGGGCACCCGGTTCCTCCCCGGCGGCCGCCTCGCCTCCACGGCCGCGGCGGGGATGTCCCAGATCGCGTCCCGCGGGTTCCTCATCGGGGACGCGATCGGCGGGCTGCTCTGGTCGGTGTGGATGGCGGGCGTCGGCTTCGTGACGAACACGACGACGGACCTGCCGTTCTGGGCGTCCGCCCTCGTCAGCGCCGGCGCGAGCTTCCTCCTGGCCTCCGCCTTCGCGGCCGTCCTCGCCCGGCGTCGGCGGCGGCGTGGCGCGGACGGCGCAGCGGTCAGCCGAACAGGTCGGCGGCCTTCATAAGCGTCGTCGCGACCCCGTAGAGGAGCGGCAGGCCGACGAGGATCCAGCCGAGGGCAAGGCGTGCGGTCTTCATGTCAGTTCTCCTGGGCGGTGCGGGCCGGGACGGGCTCGGCCTCATGGAATCGTGCGTCGACGGGCTTGATGAGCAGGTTCGCCACGAACCCGACGACGAGCAGGCCCACCATGATCAGCAGCGCGGGCTGGTAGGCCGCCGCGGTGAGCTTGCCGGGCGTGCCCTGGGCGTCGAGCACGCCGTTGACGATCAGCGGCCCCACCACCCCGGCGGCGGACCAGGCCGTGAGGAGGCGCCCGTGGATGGCGCCCACCTCGAGGGTCCCGAAGAGGTCCCGCAGGTACGCGGGCGCCGTGGAGAACCCGCCGCCGTAGAACGAGATGATGACGAACGCGAAGAGCACGAACAGGGCGGTGGATGTGTGCCCGGCGAAGGCCAGCAGCACGTAGAGCACGGCCCCCACGCCGAGATAGCCCATGTACATGCGCTTGCGGCCGATCGCGTCCGAGGTCGCGGACCAGACGAAGCGGCCCGCCATGTTGCCGATCGACAGCAGCCCCACAAACCCCCCGGCCACGGACGCCGCGACGAGCGACTTCCCTCCCGGCTGCCGGAAGAAGTCCTGGATCATCGGTGCGGCCTGCTCGAGGATGCCGATCCCGGCCGAGACGTTGCAGAACAGGGCCGTCCAGAGGAGCCAGAACTGGGGGGTCCTGATCGCGTTCGAGGCGCGGACGTTGGCCGTGGTGATGAGCGCATGGGTGCGCACCGAGGCCGGGTCGAAGCCCGCGGGAGCCCACCCGGGCGGCGGGACCTTGATGGTGAACGCGCCGAAGAGCATGTACGCGAAGTAGACCACGGCGAGCGTGAGGAACAGCTTGCCCACAGCGTCGCCGCTCGCGACCCCGCCGGGTGCCGCGGAGGCCGGGTCGTAGGCATTCAGCAGCGCGGTCGAGAGCGGGCTCGCGATGAGCGCGCCTCCGCCGAACCCCATGATGGCCAGGCCGGTCGCGAGGCCGGGGCGGTCCGGGAACCACTTGATGAGGGTCGAGACGGGCGAGATGTAGCCGATCCCGAGGCCGATCCCGCCGATCACCCCATACCCGAGGTAGACCAGCCACAGCTGGCGGGTGAAGATGCCAGCCGCGCCCACGAGGAAGCCGCCCGCCCAGAACACCGCGGCCACGACCATGGCCTTGCGCGGACCGTTGCGGTCCACCCAGGTGCCCATGATCGCCGCCGAGAGGCCGAGCATCACGATCGCCACCGAGAAGATGACCCCGATCTCCGTCAGGCTCGCCCCGAAGTGCTTCACGAGCGCGGTCTTGTACACGCTCGTGGCGTACGCCTGGCCGATGCACAGGTGCACCGCGAGCGCCGCGGGTGGGATGAGCCACCGGTTGAATCCTTCTCGGGCAACGCTGTGCTCGCGGTCGAGCCACGCCATCGGGTCCTCCTGTCCGCGACCGGCGGGGCCGGCCGTTCCACGCACACGCTAATCCTCCGCGAGTGGCTTTCGTCACTTTTGCGCCGAGCGGTAGCTGCGGTGCGACGAACGGCTCGGCCGCCGCGCGCCGTCGTGCGCCGTCGTGCGCCGATATCCTTGGACCGTGACCCTGACCGACTCCCTGCTCGGCTTCGCCGCGATCGCTGCGCTCATCACCGTCATCCCCGGCACGGACACGGCGCTCGTGCTGCGCTACACGCTCAGCCAGGGCCGCCGGCATGCGTACACCGCCGCGCTCGGCATGATCACGGGCGCGTTCGTGTGGGGCGCGGCCGCGGCCACGGGCGTCTCGGCCCTGCTCGCCGTCTCGGAGGCCGCATACGACGTGCTGCGCATTGCCGGCGCGGCGTACATGGTGTGGCTCGGCATCGGCCTGTGGCGGGCCTCGCTCGCGCGGCGCGACGGCGAGCTGCCGCCCGGCGCGCTGCCCCACCACAGCCTGGAGCCGCTGCGGAAGGCGTGGGCGAAGGGCCTCGTCTCCAACCTGCTCAATCCCAAGTACGGCATGTTCTGCGTCGCCGTCATCCCCCAGTTCCTCGTCCCCGGGGTGCCGCCGGTGGCCATGGGGCTGATGCTCTCGGTCGTGGCGAACGCGGAGGCGCTCATCTGGTTCCTCGCGATCGTGGCGGCCGCGCAGTTCTTCGGGCGCTGGCTGAACGGGGCGACGTTCCGGAAGTGGATCGACCGGGTGACCGGCACGGTGCTGGGCGCGTTCGGCGTGGTGGCCGTCCTGGAGCTGCGCCGCGCCTGAGCGGGAATACGCGGCCCCGCCGTGGCATTGTCGTGGGCATGACTGACTCCCCCGCCGTCGACCCCCAGCTCGCGCGCTGGCAGCGCTTCCGCGAGAACCGGAACAAGGCCCTCGCCGCCGAGCACGGCTGGCTCACGCTAACCTCGTTCCAGTGGCTCGAGTCCACGCCGTCGCCGGTCGAGGTGGTCCCGGGGCTGTGGTCCGTCGCCACCGAAGGCGGACGCACGACGGCGGTGCTCACCGCGGGCGCCGACCAGGGCCTGGTCTTCGCGGACTCGGGCGACCCCGTGGACGGCACGTACACCGCGGAGCTCGCGGACGAGGAGTCGCTGGACTGGGTGCTGTACGGCACGGTCCTGGTCGAGCTGGCGGTGCGCGGGGACCGGTACGCGATCCGCACGCGGGACTCCGCCTCCCCCACCCTGACCGGGTTCACCGGGGTGCCCGTGTTCGACTACGCCCCCGAGTGGGTCATCGACGCGCGCTGGGAGCCGTACCCCGAGCCCCGCGACGTGCCGATCGCCACGGCGAACCCGCTCGTGGACGGGGTGCACCGCTCGGCCGGCGAGGTGGTCTTCCGCCGGCACGGCCACGAGTACCGGCTCCAGGCCGAGCAGGGCAGCCTGGGCGGGCTGACCATCACGTTCCACGACGAGACCAACGGCCGGACCACCGACGACTGGCGCAAGGTCGAGACCCCGCGGCCCCGCCCCGACGGGTCCGTGGTGCTCGACTTCAACCGGGCGATCAACTACCCGAGCGCGTTCACGGCGTACGGCACCTGCCCCATGCCGGTGCGCGGGAACTCGCTGGACCTCGCCGTCGAGGCCGGGGAGAAGACGCCTGAATCCGCCTGACCGGGCGGACGCGACTCCGCAAGCCCGCGGACGTGGCTCCTCAACGGGATTCGGAGGATGGAGGGTCAGGCGATGGCCGAGACGCCGGTGATGTCGCGGCCGGCGATGAGCGCGTTGACCTCGTAGGTGCCCTCGTACGTGAAGATCGCCTCGGCGTCGGCGAAGACCTTGGCCATCGCGTAGTCGGCGAGGATGCCGTTCCCGCCCAGGATCCCGCGGCCGAGCGCCACGGTCTCGCGCATCCGCGCGGTCGCCCACGCCTTCGCGAGCGCAACGCGGGCCATGGTGGCCCGGCCCTCGGACTGGAGGGCGGCGAGCTCGGCGAGCATGGCCATCGAGGCGGTCGCGTTGCCGAGCATCGTCACGAGCTGCCCCTGGACCATCTGGAACTTGGCGAGCGGGCGGCCGAACTGCTCCCGCTCGAGGGCGTAGGCCCTGGCCACGTCGAACGCCGCGAGCTGCTGCCCCACAGCCTGCCAGGCGACGAGCAGGCGGGAGCCCAGGAGCATGGTGCGGGCGTCGTCGAACGAGGAGACCCGTGCGAAGCGGTCGGCCTCGGGCACCCGCACGCCGTCGAAGACGAGGTCCGCGTTCTGCACGGTCCGCAGCGCGGTCTTGTGCTCGATCCGCGTGCGCGTGAGCCCGGGCGCGGTCCCGGGCACGATGAAGGCACGCACGGCACCCTCCGAGGGTCCGCCGGCCTCACGGGCCCACACGAGGAGATGGTCGGCGAAGGTGCCGTTGCCGATCCAGCGCTTCGCGCCGTCGAGCACCCAGGAGTCCCCGTCGCGGCGGGCCGAGAGGGTCAGCCCGCCGGCGACATCGGACCCGTGCCCCGGCTCGGTCAGCGCGAAGGCGCCGGTGGTGCGCAGCGAGACGGCGTCGTCGAGGTAGCGGGCGCGCTGCTCGGCCGTCCCGAACTCGTACAGGCCCTCGACGAAGAGGTCATGGTGGACCATGAAGAAGGTCGCCATCGAGGTATCGGCCCGCGTGAGCTCGGCGATGACCAGCCCGGTGAACAGCCGCGAGTAGCCGTGCCGGTGCGGGGTGGAGAGCCCCAGTGCCGCGAGCCGGGGCAGCACGTGGTGCGGGAACTCCTCCCGCTCCCACCAGCCCACGGCGTGCGGGGCGATCTCCGCGGCGGTGAACTCGCGCAGCTCGGCGAGCTTGGCCCGCTCGCGGGGCTCGAGGCGCCGCTCGAGATCGTAGTAGTCCGCGGCGGGCAGCTCCCCGGCGCGCGGGGCGCCGGGGGCCAGGGCGGTCACTTGGGGGCCATCCGGATGGCGCCGTCGAGGCGGATGGTCTCCCCGTTGAGCATCGCGTTGTCCACGATGTGCGCCACGAGGTTGGCGTACTCGGCCGGCCGGCCGAGCCGCGCGGGGTGCGGGACCTGCGCCCCGAGCGAGGCCTGGGCCTCCTGGGACAGTCCGGCCATCATGGGCGTTTCGAAGATGCCCGGCGCGATGGTCACGACCCGGATGAGCGAGCGGGCGAGCTCCCGGGCGATCGGCAGGGTCATCGCGTGCACGCCGCCCTTGGACGCTGAGTAGGCGGGCTGGCCGATCTGCCCGTCGAACGCGGCCACCGAGGCCGTGTTGACGATCACCCCGCGCTCGGGGCCGCCGAGCTCGGTCGCGACGGGCTCGGTGGCGGCCATCGCCTCGGCCGCGAGCCGGATCACGTTGAACGTGCCGATGAGGTTCACGCGGACCACCCGCTCGAACTGCTCGAGCGGCAGCACGCCCTCGCGCCCGAGGACCTTGCCCGGTGTCGCGATTCCCGCGCAGTTCACCACGACCCGCAGCGGGGCGAGCTCTCCCGCACGCACGACGGCGGCCCTCACCTGGGCCTCGTCGGTCACGTCCGCGGGGGCGAAGGCGGCGTGGTCCCCGAGCTCGGCGGCGAGGGCCTCGCCCGCACTGCCGGGCAGGTCGACGAGCAGCACGGCGGCGCCCTCGGCGTGCAGCCGCCGTGCCGTCGCGGCGCCCAGGCCGGATGCCCCTCCCGTGATCAGCGCTGCCGTCCCCTGAAGCTCCATGGACCCTCCCAGTTAATCGCCGCTAACTGGGAGCATCCTAGCCCATGCCTGTGACCGGGGTCACGGCGCTCGCGCCGCTAGGGTGGGGCCATGGATCCGACCACGTGGGCGGAGCGCGCCCAAGCCGCTGCAGAGAGCGTCAACGGGGGCTTCGGCCATCGCGTCCTCGGCGCGGTCCCTGGCACCTGGATCGCCTCGGTGGCCCGGCCGTCCCAGCGGGTCAGGGCTCCGTGGGCGCCGTGGCACTACTGGTGGCAGGCCCATTACCTGGACTGCCTCGTGGACGCGGCGGAGCGCCGGCGCACCGAGAGCGGAGGGGAGACGCGGGAGCTCGCCCTCGCCCGGGACCTCCTGGCTGGCATCCGCGTCCGCAACGGGCTCCGGTACCGGAACTGGTTCTACGACGACATGGCCTGGCTCGCGCTCGCCGCGGACCGGCTCGGCCGCCTGCAGGACCAGCAGGGAGGGGCCGGCGGCACCTTCCCCGCCGCCGGCGCCGCTGTGCGGGAGCTCGCGCGCGAGCTCGCCTCCGCCGACACGGACGACCTCGGCGGCGGGCTCTTCTGGAACACGCGCCGGCGCTACAAGAACACCGCCTCCACCGGCCCCGGCGCACTGTTCTTCGCCCGCACGGGCGAGCGCGGCCGCGCGCAGCGCCTCGTCGACTGGCTCGACGCGAGGCTCCTCGATCCGGACCAGGGCCTCTACCTCGACGGCCTCAACCTCACGGCGGACGGGTCGGGCGAGCTCGTGCGGGATGTCTGGACGTACAACCAGGGCCCCGTCCTCGGGGCGCTCCTCGAGCTCGGCGGCGCCGACAACCTCGCCTGCGCGGACGCCCTCGTGGAGGCGGTGGCGGAGCACCTCACCGTCGAGGTGGCGCACGACGGCGGCCGGGGCCGCGCGCTGCGGGACGACGGCGGCGGGGACGGCGGCCTCTTCATGGGCATCCTCGCCCGCTACCTAGCGCTGGCGGCCTGCGACCCGCGCCTGCCGCACGCCGCGCGGAGCACCGCCCGCGGGCTCGTCACCGCCACGGCCGAGGCCCTGTGGGCGGGCGCCGAACTGCGGGCGCGGCAGCACCGGAGCCCCGGGGGCGGTGCCTGGTGGACGTTCCCGCAGCGCCCCGGGGAGGCGGCGCGGGACGCGTACCCCGCCGGCAGCCGTGTGGAGCTGTCCACCCAGCTGCAGGCCTGGATGGTCCTCGAGGGCGCCTACAGAGTCACATCCGGGGATTAGCGAAGCTCGAGGTTGCGTAATTGACGTGAGATGCGTCACATTATGGGGAGAAACGGCGGCACCTTAGGTGTGGCTAACCTACAGTCGATCGTGACGTCACCCGACGACGCCAGCCGGCGGCGCCGTCGACCACCGCTCCTGTGACCCCACGAAAGGGAAGCTTTCGATGAAGCTCCGACCCCGCGCCCTCGCTGGCCTCGCCCTGGTCGCCGCGACCTCGCTCGGCCTCGCCGCCTGCGGATCCTCGGCCCCCGGCACATCCTCGGCCTCCGGCGACAAGGGCACCATCACGGTCTACAACGCCCAGCACGAGTCCCTCACGAAGGAGTGGATCGACGCGTTCACGGCGGAGACCGGCATCAAGGTCAACTACCGCCAGGGCGACGACACCGAGATGTCGAACCAGATCATCCAGGAGGGGCCCGCCTCCCCCGCGGACGTCTTCCTGACCGAGAACTCCCCCGCGATGACCCAGGTGGAGAATGCGGGCCTCTTCGCGGACATCGACCCGGCCACCGCCGCGCAGGTCCCCGCCGAGTACCGGCCCTCCACCAACAAGTGGATCGGCATCGCGGCGCGCTCCACGGTGTTCGCCTACAACAAGTCCAAGGTCTCCCAGGACAAGCTGCCCAAGTCCCTCATGGACCTCCAGAACCCCGAGTGGAAGGGCCGCTGGGCCGCCTCGCCCTCCGGCGCGGACTTCCAGGCCATCGTCTCCGCCATGCTCCAGCTCAAGGGCGAGGACGCCACGAAGGCCTGGCTCCAGGCGCTCAAGGACGGCGCCAAGACCTACAAGGGCAACTCGACCGCGATGAAGGCCGTCAACAGCGGCGAAGTGGACGGCGCTGTCATCTACCACTACTACTGGTTCGGCGACCAGGCCAAGACGGGCGAGAACTCCAAGAACGTCGGCCTCGAGTACTTCAAGAACCAGGACCCGGGCGCCTTCGTCTCCGTCTCCGGCGGCGGCGTGCTCAAGTCATCCAAGAACCAGGCCGCCGCGCAGGAGTTCCTCAAGTTCATCACCGGCAAGAAGGGCCAGGAGGTCCTGCAGAAGGGCGCCTCCTACGAGTACGCCGTGGGCTCCGGCGTTCCGTCCAATGACAAGCTCGTGCCCCTCGACCAGCTCCAGGCGCCCAAGATCGACCCGGCCAAGCTCAACTCGCAGAAGGTCAACGACCTCATGACCGCAACAGGACTCCTCTAGACCTTGGAATCCGCTCCAGCCACCGCCCTCGCCGTCGCCGGTCTCCCGGTGCCGGGCGAGGCGACCCCGACGGCGGGCGAGGGCAAGCGCCCCCGCCCGCCCTTCGGCGTCGTCCTCGCCGCCTGCCTCGTCGCCGCTGCGTCGCTGATCCCGCTCGGGTTCGTGGCGTTCATGACCGTCACCACCGGCTGGGACACCGCCACGGAGCTCATCTTCCGGGGGCGCACGTTCGAGCTGCTCGGCAACACGCTCCTGCTCACGCTCATCACCGTGCCGCTGTGCATCGTGCTCGGGGTGGGCGGGGCGTGGCTCGTGGAGCGGACCGCGCTGCGGGCCCACCGGGTCTGGGCTGTGGCCCTGGCGGCGCCGCTGGCGATCCCCGCGTTCGTGAACTCCTACGCGTGGGTCTCCGCGGTGCCGCGGCTCGAGGGCCTCTTCTCCGGCGTCCTCATCGCCACTCTCTCCTACTACCCGCTCGTGTACATCCCCGCGGCTGCCACGCTCTCCCGCCTGGACCCGGCGATCGAGCAGTCGGCCGCCTCGCTGGGGCTCGGCGCGTGGCGGACGTTCTTCCGCGTGGTGCTGCCGCAGCTGCGGATCGCGGTCTCCGGCGGGGCGCTGCTCGTGGCGCTGCACCTGCTCGCCGAGTACGGCGCCTTCGCGATGATCCGCTTCGACACGTTCACCACGGCGATCATGGAGCAGTACCAGTCCACCTTCAACGGCGCCGCGGGCACCATGCTCGCCTCCGTCCTCGTCACCGTCTGCCTCGTGCTGCTCGTGGCCGAGGCGCGGGCGCGCGGCAACGCCCGCTACGCGCGCATCGGCTCCGGCGCCCAGGCCACCCCCACGCGGCTCGCCCTCGGGACCTGGCAGCTTCCCGCGCAGCTGGCGCTGCTCGCCCTCGCGGTCCTCGCCGTGGGGGTCCCGCTGTGGATGAGCGTCACGTGGGCGGCCCAGGGCGGAGCGGACATCTGGCAGACCTCGGACCTCGCGGGCGCGCTCGGCTCGAGCCTGTGGCTCGGGCTGCTCGGCGCCATCGTCACCACCGTGGTGGCCTTTCCCCTCGCGTTCCTCGCCGTCCGGTTCCCGGGCTGGCTCTCGCGCGGCCTCGAGCTGTCCAACTACGTCACGAGCTCGATGCCGGGGATCGTCCTCGCGCTCGCCTTCGTCACGGTCGCGCTGCGGGTCATCCCGGGCGTCTACCAGACCACGGGCCTGCTCGTGGCCGCCTACGTGCTGCTCTTCCTCCCGCGCGCCCTCGTGAACCTGCGGGCCGGCCTTGCGCAGGCGCCCAAGGAGCTCGAGGAGGCCGCCCAGGCCCTCGGGAAGCCGCCGCTGCTCGCGTTCGTGCGCGTCACCCTGCGGCTTGTGGCCCCGGCGGCGGCCGGCGGCGCAGCGCTCGTGTTCCTCGCCGTCGTCAACGAGCTGACGGCCACCCTGCTCCTCTCCCCGTTGGGCACCAAGACGCTCGCCACCGAGTTCTGGGCCCTGACGAGCGAGATCGACTACGTCAGCGCGGCGCCGTACGCACTCGTGATGATCGCGCTCTCCGCCCCGATGACGTACCTGTTGTTCCAGCAGTCCAAGAAAGCAGCCGGACAGTGACCGAACAGAACCCCACGCCCACCGCGGCGGCCCGCTTCCCCAGCCCGCGGGTGGCCCCGCAGATCGCCCAGACGGCGGACCACCACCTCGACATCGAGGAGGTCACCAAGGACTTCGGGCGCCAGCAGGTGCTCAAGGGCATCAACCTCTCCGTGGCCCGGGGCGGGACCACCGCGATCGTGGGCCCGAGCGGCTCGGGCAAGACCACCCTCCTGCGCCTCATCGCCGGGTTCGAGGCCCCGGACACGGGCCGGATCCTCATGGACGGCAAGGAGGTCGCCGGCAGCACCTGGGTGCCCGCGCACCGGCGCAACATCGGCTACGTCGCGCAGGACGGCGCCCTGTTCCCGCACCTGTCGGTCGGGCAGAACGTCGCGTTCGGCCTGGACCGGGAGAAGTTCCGGGGCCGCAAGGCGGTCCAGGAGCGGGTCGACGAGCTGCTGGACATGGTGGCCCTCGACCCCGCCTACGCCAAGCGCCGCCCCCACCAGCTCTCCGGCGGGCAGCAGCAGCGGATCGCCCTCGCCCGGGCCATGGCGTGCGAGCCCGAGGTCATGCTCCTGGACGAGCCGTTCTCCGCGCTCGACGCCGGCCTCCGGGTCGCGACGCGCCGCGCGATCGGCAGGGTCCTGCACCAGGCGGGGGTCACCACCATCCTCGTCACGCACGACCAGGCCGAGGCCCTCTCCTTCGCCGACCAGGTCGCCGTGATGCGCGGCGGCCGGCTCGCCCAGATCGGCAACCCGTTCGTCGTCTACACCCGCCCCGCGGACCGCGCCACGGCCGAGTTCCTCGGCGACGCCGTCATCCTCGACGCCTGGCTCGAGGGCTCCCTCGCGATGTGCTCCCTCGGCGCGATCCCCGTGCGCCGCCCGCCCGCGCAGGGCCGCGTGCAGATCATGCTGCGGCCCGAGCAGATCCGCATCGCCGCGGACTCCCGCATCCACGGCACCGTGCTCGACTGGGACTACTTCGGCCCCGAGTCCTCCGTGCGCATCAAGCTGCCCGAGCGGCCCGCGGACCCGCGCATCCCCGGCGGCGGCGAGATCATCACCATCCGCCATTGGAACGCCGCCATGGCCCGGGCCGGGATGGACCTCGCCCTGAAGGTCATCGGCGAGGGCGTGGCCTTCCCCATCGACTGACCCTCCTCCGCGCCTCCCGCGGCCTGCGGTTTCGGGTACGCATCTCGTCGCCCTTCCGCCGTTCCGGGTGCGCATCTCGTCGCCGTTCCGCCGTTCCGTGTACGACGGCGACCGCCCGCCTCCCGCGGGCGGCCCACCCGAGGCGAGCCGGCGGCGTCGTGCGCGGGACTACGCTGAACGCATGGCCGACGACGTCACCTCCGCCACCCGCTGGGTCCGCAGCTCCGCCCTCACCCGGTACCGCCTCGCCCCCAACCCCGGGCCCATGAGCCTGGACGGGACCAACTCCTACGTGATCGCGGCGCCCGGCTCGGACTCGGTCGTGGTCGTGGACCCGGGCCCCCTCGATGCCGAGCACCTGGCCGAACTGGCGGGCGCCGGGCGGGTCGAACTCGTGGTCCTCACGCACCACCACCCGGACCACACGGAGGCTGCCGAGGAGTTCCACCGCATGACCGGGGCCCCGGTGCGCGCACGCGACGCCGCGCTGTGCCTCGGCGCGGACCCGCTCGACGACGGCGAGCGCCTCGAGGCGGCCGGGGTGCGGATCGAGGTCCTCGCCACCCCGGGCCACACCGCGGACTCGATCTGCCTGGCGCTCCCCGACGACGGCGAGCACGGCGCGGTGCTCACGGGCGATACGATCCTGGGCCGCGGCACAACGGTGATCGTGTTCCCCGACGGGCGGCTCGGCGACTACCTCGCGACCCTCCGCCGGCTCGAGGCCCTGGGCTCGGCCACGGTCCTGCCCGCCCACGGGCCGGTGCTCCCCGACCTCGCGGGGATCGCGCGCGCCTACCTCGCCCACCGCGAGGAGCGGCTCGACCAGGTGCGGGCGGCCCTCGCGGACCTGGGCGCGGACGCGACGGTCGCCCAGGTGACCGACGCCGTGTACGCGGACATCGAGCCCAGCGTGCGCCGCGCCGCCGAGAACTCGGTCGCCGCGCAGCTGGACTACCTGCGCGGGTAGCCCGCGGGAGCCCGGACTGGCTCAGAACAGGCCGGGCGCCTCAGAACAGGCTGAACTGCGAGAACTCGCCGGTGGCCGGGCCGATGTCCGCCCGGACCTCGTCCACCCGGCCGGGCGCCTCGTCGGACCGGAGCCAGGCCAGCAGCGCCTCGACATCCTCGCGCGCCCCCTCGGCGACCACCTCGACCGTCCCGTCGGCGTGGTTCCCGGCCGAGCCCACGAGGCCGAGCCGCTCCGCCTGTCCGAGGGTCCGGAACCGGAACCCGACCCCCTGCACCATCCCGGAGACCGTGGCGCTGAGCCGGGCCTCGGGGGCCTCAGGGGTGCCGGACTGGCTGCGCGGGCTGCGGCGCCGGAAGATCGACATGCCTCAAGTGTCCGCCGCGGCACGGGACGCCGCCAGCGCGGCGGGGCCCCTGGCGCCGTCCGGCGTCCGGAGCGCGTCCACCCACAGCACCGCCGCGAGCACGATCGCCCCGAGCGAGAAGGACGCGGCAACGTCCGTGAGCCAGTGGCGGCCCAAGTAGAGGTCGCTCGCGGCCACGGCCAGGACGAGCAGCGCCGCGGCCAGGGCGGCGAGGGGCAGGCCGCGCGTGCTGACGCGGCGCGAGTAGACCAGGTACAGGCCCACGAACAGCAAGGTGGCGGCACCGGCCGTGTGCGCGGAGGGGAACGCCGGGCCGTCGCTGCCCCCGACCGCCTCGAACCATGCCGGGGGCCGCGACCGCCCCACCCAGTAGCGGGCGCCGGCGACGAGGAGAAGGTTGGCGAGCGAGGCGCCCGCGAGCAGGGCGGGGCGCCACAGCTCGCGCCGCCACACCGCCCAGACGGCGGCGACGGCGACCGACGCCGCCAGGACCACGGGCGGTCCGGTGGCCGCGCTGAGGGCGTCCGCGACGGCCGTCGCAGGACCGCTGCGGTGCGCCGCGAGCCCGTCCAGCACCGGCCAGTCGAGGTCCGCGATGCTCCAGCTCCCCGCCACCGATTCGAGCAGCCATCCGAAGACGACCAGGCCCGCCGCCGCCAGCGCGGCGGCCACGGCGCGCAGGGCGGAAGCGGTGACCTTGAGCATCCTCCAAGTGTTGCGCGGCCGCGTGGGAGATGACCGGGAGGAAGCTCGGCGGGGGCTGGGAGCCGATGCGCCGGGGCCGCGGGGGCGACGCCGGGCCCGCCCTGTCGCGCCCGGCGGCGCGACGGTAGCGTGGCGGCATGAGCGCTCCCCTGCAGCCCGCCCTGCACCGCCAGCACGTGGCCGTCGCTGCCCCGACCCAGCTGTGGCTCAGTGCCGAGGGCCGGCTCGTTCCGGACCCCGCCGGCCTGACCGGGATCTTCCACGCCGACACCCGCTTCCTCGACCACGCGGCAGTCACCGTCGACGGGACCGAGCCCCAGCCCGTGGGCGTCACCGCGGCCGGGGGCCGCATCGCCGTGGACGGCCTCGCCCGGAACATCGCCGGCCCCACCCTCGACCCGGCGGTCCGGGTGGTCCAGACCTGGACCGTGGAGCCCGGGACCGTGCGGCACTCCATCGAGCTCAGCACCTCCCTGCCCGAGCTGGACTGCACCCTCGCGGTGCACCTCGGCGCGGACTTCGCCGGGATGGACGCGGTGCGCGTCGGGCACCCCGGGGACCCGGTGGAACCCACGCACGACGCCGCGCGGCTGGCCTGGGAGCGCGGCGGCAGGCGCGCCGTGGCGACTCCCGGCACGCCGGGGGCGCGCCTCGCGACGTCGATCGACCGCGACTCCGACGACACGGACGGGTTCCCCTCGGGCCACCCGGCCCTCGTCTGGTCTGCGTCCCTGGGCCGCGGGAAGCCGTTCCGCGCATCGTGGAGCGTGGCGCTCGAGGACGCCGACGCCGTCGTGCGTGCTGCGACGGACAGCCCCGCGGTGGAGGACGAGGCGGAGAGCCGGCCCGGCGCCGTCGGCCGCCTGCTGGCGACCTCCCTGCAGCAGCTCGCGGGACTGCGGCTCGCCACGGTCCGGATGCCCGACGCCCCCTTCCTCGCGGCCGGGGCGCCCTGGTACTTCACGCTGTTCGGGCGCGACTCGCTGTGGTCGGCCCGCCTCCTGCTCCCTGAGGACACCCCGCTCGCGGCCGGGACGCTGCGCGCGCTCGCGGCGTACCAGGGCTCCGGGCGGGACCCCGAGTCCGCTCAGGAGCCGGGCAAGATCCCCCACGAGATCCGCGCCCACGAGCTCGTGGTGGACCACGGCCCCGGCGGGGACCAGCTGCGGCTGCCGCCGGTCTACTACGGCACCGTGGACGCGACCGCGCTGTGGCTGTGCCTGGCCGGGGAGCTCTCCCGGACGGGACGCGCCCCCGACGCCGTGCGAGCGCTGCTGCCGGCCGCGCGGCGGGCTGCCGACTGGCTCCTCGCCTCCGCGACCGGGCCGGGCGGGTTCCTTGCCTACCGCGACGAGACCGGCCATGGGCTGAGCAACCAGGGCTGGAAGGACTCGGCGGACGCGATGCAGTTCCGGGACGGCCGCCGCGCGGAGGGGCCGATCGCCCTGGCCGAGGTGCAAGGCTACGCGCACCAGGCCGCCCTCGAGGCCGCCGCCCTCTTCGAGGAGCTGCGCGGGCCCGGCGGCGGCGAAGGGCTGCGCGCCCAGGCGGCGGCGCTGCGGGAGTTCGCGGCGGGCATCCGCTCGCGGTTCCGTGAGTCGTTCTGGGTGGAGGACGGCGCCGGGCGGTTCCCGACGATGGCGCTCGACGGCGGCGGCACTCCCCTCGACGTGCCCGGCTCCAACATGGGCCATCTGCTCGGCACCGGGCTGCTCGACGCGGACGAGGCGCGCCTGGTGGTGGACCGGCTCCTCGGCGACGAGCTGTTCAGCGGCTACGGGATCCGGACCCTTTCGACGGCCGCAGCGGGGTACTGGCCGCTGAGCTACCACTGCGGGTCGGTCTGGAGCCACGACACCGCCATCGCCGTGCGCGGGATGCTCGCCGAGGGCTTCCGGGCCGAGGCTGCGACGGTGGCGCGCGGGCTCCTGCGCGCCGCAGAGTCGCTGGGCGGCTCGCTGCCCGAGCTCTTCTCCGGGGTCGGGACCGACGAGTCCGCCCGGGCGCTCGCCTACCCGGCCGCCTGCCGGCCGCAGGCCTGGAGCGCCGCCTCCGCGGCGGTGGTCGCGCGGGCGCTGAGGGGCTGATCCGGCGCGGCGTGCGGCGGCCCGTGGTCGCCGGGCGGCGTCAGCGCACCGGATTCCTCGGTCAGGGCCGCTTCTTCTGCGGGTAGACCGTCTCACCCCGCGCCAGCATGTCCACGAACTCGGAGATCTTCCGGGCCCGCGTCTCGGGCCGCTTGACCGAGGTGGTGCGGTAGATGAGCGCGAAGCGGTTGGTGGAGGTGAGCACGTCGAACATCGCCTGGGCCTCGGGGACGGCGGCGATGGCTGCCGCCAGGTCGGCCGGCACCTCCGCCGAGGCCGCGCCCTGGTAGGCGGCCTCCCAGCGCCCGTCCGCCTTCGCGGCGTCCACGGCGGCGCGGCCGGCCGGCGTCATGCGCCCCTCGGCCTCGAGCCGGGCCACCCGGTCCACGTTGGTGCGGGACCATCGGCTCTTCGGCGAGCGCGGCGTGAAGCGGATCGCCGAGCTCTCCGCGTCCCGCGCCCGCAGCTGCCCGTCGATCCACCCGAAGCACAGCGCCTCCAGCACCGCTCGCTCGTAGACCAGCTCGGTCACGGCGCCGCCCTTCTTGTGCAGGACGAGCCATACGCCCGGGCTCGCCAGGTGGTTCTCGGCGAGCCACACCCGCCACGCTGGAGCATCGGGGACGACGAGTTCGGGGAGCTCGGGGGCCATGCGGACCACCTTCGCCGAGAGCGGGCGGCGGCGCAAGGCGCCTGTACCCGGAACGCCGGATCCCCGGCGAGATGCGTACCCGAAACGGGAGGGGGCCGGTGGTGGGAGGATGGGGGCACCTGCCGGGAAGGAGCCCCCATGCTGCGTGTCCTCGCCACCCGCTACACGTCCGCGCTGCCCGAGCTGCGCCGCCTCCTGCTCGACCTCGGCCTCGTGCCCGGGGAGGAGGGCGAGGGCTGGGCCGTGCTCGACTCGCACAGCGGCCGGGTGCGCCTCCGCTCCGCGGAGCGGGGCTCGCCGCAGGACGGCACCACCGTGTTCGGGGTCGAGGTCCGGGACGCGCAGGAGTTCGCGCGCCGCACCGTGGACGACGGCGGCCGGGCGGCCCTCGAGGATTCCGCCGGCGGGCCGCGGGTCCGGATCACGGGCCCGGACGGCTTCGGGTTCACGGCCGAGCCCACCTCCCACGCCGGGCGCCCCGTGGACGCCGATCCCGACATGACCGTGCGGCTCGAGTGGAACACCCCAGACCTCGACGGCGCGGCGGCGGCCCTCGCCGCGATCGGCGCCCGCCCGCGCCAGGAGCCGCTGTTCGCCCCGGCGAGCGCCCGCGAGTTCACCGCCAAGAACGGAGGGGTCCTCGCCGCCGTCAGGGCAGACGCCGCATCGGCCGGCGGCCTCGTCCTCGAATACGCGGGGCGGCGCAGCGAGCTCCTGCCCCGCCTCGCACTGGCCGGCTGGCCGGCCGAGGAGGTCACAGAAGAGGAGGCCGAGGGCGGGGGCCGGCCCGGCGGCGTCGTCCGCCTGCGGATCCCGACCCCGGACGGACGCGACGTCATGATCCTGGCGGCGGGCCCCGCTACCGCACCCCGGATGCGGTAGAACAGTAGGCATGGCAGTTCGCACCCCCGACCCGTATCCCGGCTGGCTCTCCCCGGACGACCTCTACGAGGCTCGGAACCGGCTGCCGATGCTGTACGTCGAGGCGGTGCCGGTGCGTCTGGACCCCCTCGGGTACGTCAACGAGGTGGGCCTGCTGCTGCAGGCCGACGACGAGGGCAACATGATGCGCAGCCTCGTCTCGGGCCGCGTGCTCTACAAGGAGACCATCCGGGCGGCGCTCCTGCGCCACCTCGAGAAGGACCTCGGCGCGCTCGCGTTCCCGCAGCTGCCGGTCAGCCCGGTGCCGTTCACGGTGGTGGAGTACTTCCCGTCGCCGTCGCAGACGGGCTTCACCGACGAGCGCCAGCACGCCGTCGCGCTGGCCTACGTGATCCCCGTGACGGGCGAGTGCCAGCCGCGGCAGGACGCGCTCGAGCTGACGTGGATGTCCCCCGCCGAGGTGCTCAGCGGACCGGTCCAGATGGAGTTCGTGGGCGGCCGCGGCGAGCTCGTGCGGCAGGCGCTCGCGTTCGCCGGGATCGCCCCGTAGAGGTCCTGTTCGCGCCGGCCCCCGCGCGCCTGTGGGCGGTCGTTACCAATCCTTTATAGGGTGGGAGCGGACCGAAAGCCACCACGGAGGACCCAGATGCACGACAGCTCGGGACCGCACGAGCGGCCCGGAACCCCCGAGTTCCACGAGATCGAAGCCCACGAGCTCAAGCAGGGGCAGCGGCTGCTCCTGCCCGACGGCAAGGACAGCGCCGAGATCCTCGAAGTGGACACCGTGCTGGACGACTACGGCCACGCCGCCCTGTACTTCGCGGTGCTGGACAACCATCTGAACCTGCGGGTCGCCCACGGCACGCGCGTCCGCGTGGCCCGGGGCAAGGGCGGCCGCCCCGCTGACCTGCTGTTCTCCGGCGCGGCCGGATCCACCTCCGGATCCACGGCCGCGCGCGGTCCCGCCGGCCCGGCGGCACCGGAGCCGGCCAGCCGGGAACCCCGCGGCGCAGGGCTGAGCGGCACGGAGCCCGGCGCCCCGGGACCCGCCACCGCGGAGCCCTACCGCACGGACGCCGCCCCCGCGCGCACCGAGACCGAGGTCCTCGTCTCAACGGAGCCGCACGCCACCGAGCCGCCGGCCGCCGGCGCCTCCCCGGCTGCGGTGCCCCAGGCGCCCCTGCGCGGGCCGTCCGAGATCACGCTCGAGACGGGCGAGGTGGTGGTGGTGCCGGGCGCCGCCCCGGCGTCCTCCCCGGGCCCCCGCCCGGAGCTCCTGGCCCGCATCCCTGCCTTGGAGGAGAAGCCCGAGGAGCTCATGCGCGCCATCGATGCCGCCCATCCCGGCCGGCATGCCGTCAACGAGCTCGCCGGGCGCCTCGCGAAGGGCATCAACGTCAAGTCCGGCGCGTGCCTGTCCGACCTGCGCGAGCTCGCCTTCGAGCTCTACGTGGGCCAGGACGACGCCGAGAACGCGCTCAAGGTCGCCGACCTGCTCGCCGTGCTCCCGTACGACGGCAATCCGGCGCGCTGGGCCTCGATCGAGTCCGCCCTGGGCCTCGCGTCCCATCTCGCCCGCAAGGAGGGCGACGAGGAGCGGGCCGAGGCCTACGGCGAGCTGCTCCGCACCCCGGACACGGCGGAGACGGATCCGTTCCGCGCCCGGATGGCCGAGCGGGTGCGCCAGCGCGCCCTCAACGCGCCGAACCTCTACGACAAGGAGGTCTCCCGCGCGGCTGCCGCCAAGGACCACGCCGAGGAGCGCGCCTGGCGGATGCTGCGCCTCGGCAGCCTCCTCCACCTGCGCGCCCACGGCGGCTCGACCGTGTTCGCGCAGGAGGAGCTGGACCGGCGGATCGACGTGGAGCTCGGCGCCGTCCGCCCGTGAGCCGCGCCTAGGCGAACGGGCCGGTGGGGCCCGCGGTGGCCTCGATCTGCTTGACCTTGGGATCGGTCTCGTCGGCCCCGAAGTCGGACGGCCGGGTCTCGTCGGCCCCCTGGGGCACCTTGAAGAGCCGCAGGAGCACCGTGAGCACCGCAGCGACGATCAGGTTCAGCACGAACGCCGAGATCGCGATGTACACGGTCACGTTGGTCCCGGGGATGGCGGCCGTGGAACCGCCGAAGTGCGCGTGCGTGACGGGGTTGACCACGCTGTACGCCGAGACCGTGCCGAAGACGATGCCCACGGCCCAGCCCACCAGCAGCGCCCACCGGTCGAACCAGCGGGTGTAGAGGCCGGCCACCACGGCGGGGAACGTCTGGAGGATCCAGATGCCGCCGAGGAGCTGCATGTTGATGGCTGCCGACTGGTCCATGCCGATGACGAAGATGAGCGCCCCGACCTTGACCACGAGGGAGACGATCTTGGAGACGTTGGCCTCCGTCTTCGGCGGGGCGTCCGGGCGGAAGAAGTCCCGGTAGATGTTGCGCGTGAACAGGTTCGCGGCGGCGATCGACATGATCGCGGCGGGCACGAGGGCGCCGATCGCGATGGCAGCCAGGGCGATCCCGGCGAACCACGCCGGGAAGTGGTCCAGGAACAGCTGCGGCACCACGAGCTGGGGATTGACGGACCCGTCGAGGTCGATCGGCTTGGTGCCGGCGGTGATGGCCACGAAGCCCAGCAGCGCGAGGAAGCCGAGCATGAGCGAGTAGAGCGGCAGGATCGCCGCGTTGCGCCGGATCGTGTTGCGCGCCTTGGACGCGAGCACGCCGGTGACCGAGTGCGGGTACATGAACAGCGCCATGGCCGAGCCGAGCGCGAGCGTCCAGTACGCCGAGTAGCTCGTCGCGCCGGGGATGAAGACGCCCGCGGGCTTGCCCGTCGCCTGGCTCACGGTGCCGAGCTTGGTCTGCGCGGCGCCGAAGATCGTGTCCCAGCCGCCGAACTTGATCGGCAGGTAGATCACGGCCACGATCACCGCCAGGTAGATCAGCAGGTCCTTGACCACCGCGATCATCGCCGGCGCGCGCAGCCCTGAGGTGTACGTGTACGCGGCGAGCACCACGAAGGCGAGGATGAGCGGCAGGTCCGTCAGGAACGCGTTCTGGGCACTGCCGAGGCCCAGGACGGTCAGGACGGCCTTGATGCCCACGAGCTGGAGCGCGATGTACGGCATGGTGGCCACGATGCCGGTGACCGCCACGGCGAGGGACAGCCAGCGGCTCCCATAGCGGCCACCCACGAAGTCGGCGCTCGTGACGTAGCCGTGCCGGTGCGAGACGGACCAGAGCCGGCTCATGATGATGAAGATGATCGGGTACAGCACGATCGTGTAAGGAACTGCGAAGAAGCCGCTGACCGCGCCCGTGGCCCACATGGCGGCGGGGACGGCCACGAAGGTGTAGGCGGTGTAGAGGTCGCCGCCGAGCAGGAACCAGGTGATCCAGGTGCCGAACCCGCGGCCGCCGAGGCCCCACTCGTCGAGGCTGTGCAGGCCCGTCTCCTCCTTCGAGCGGCGCCAGCGCGCCGCCATGAACCCCATGACGGCCACGATGACGAACAGCAGGATCACGATGATGAGGGCGGTCCAGTTGACGGGACGGGTGCTCATCGCGGCTCATCTCCTTCGTGGCCTGCCTCGTCGGACGACGCCGCGTGGCGGCCGCCGCTGCCGGGGCTGCCTAGGCCGCCTCCCGGGCCGGGGCCGGCCGCCGTGCTTCCGGGGCCGGCCGCCGTGCTGCCGGGGCCGGCCGCGGCAGGGGACGTCCCCGCCCGGGCCGCCGTACGGCGTCTGCGGTCCTCGGTGGTCACGAGCCAGTAGGCGATCCCGCTGAGCGCAGCCGAGATGGGCACCCAGAGCAGCTGGTACCAGTAGAAGAACGGCATGCCGCCCAGCCGCGGCCGGTCGAAGGAGTACATCTGCGGGATGAGCGGCAGCACGATCGCGACGGCCAGGAGGACCCCGGCCACGGCGTACGGCACCGGTCTGGCCGGCGCCCGGGTGGGCGTGTCGCGGGTTGGGGCATTGGACTCAGACAACGTGGCCTCCTTTGGTCCCTCCGGCGGGCCCCCCTCGGTGCGCGGGGTTCGCCGGACGTTTGCGCAGGTCCCGGCGTATTTGTACCGCAGAAGGGGCCCCAGAAGGAAGGTTTCGCTGCAGAACTGTCCGCGTGGGAGAGCGCGGCCCTATCCGAGCGCGGCGAGGCCCGGTTCGAGCTGCTCGAACAGCTCGGCCGGCCCATTGGGGTTGTCCAGCTGGGTATTGATGAGGATGGCCACGGTGGTGCCCGTGCCGGGCTGGTACATCGTGAGCGACTCGTAGCCGAGTCCCGTCCCGGTGTGCCCCCACCAGCCGTCCAGCAGGCCGGCGCCGAGGCCGTAGCCGTCGTACTCGGGGCTGCCGGGATCGTCGGCGGGATGGGAGACGGAGGTGAGGCGCTCCTTCTGCAGGGAGGCCGGCAGGAGGGTGCCGGACCCGAGCACGCGGCCCCAGGTGAGCAGGTCCGAGATCGAGCCGAAGTAGCCCCCCGAGGCGCCGTACATGGACGGGCTCACCTGGGCGAGGCTCTCGAGGCCCGCGTTCGTGGCCTGGTACGGGGTCGCGACGGGCGCCGTGGGCTCCTGGTCCCCGGGGTACGCCACCGAGGTGAGCCCGAGCGGGTCCAGGATCTGGGACTGGACCTCGCGGTCCCACGGGCTGCCCGTGACGGTCTGGATCACCTTGCCCAGGAGCACGTAGTTGGTGTTGCTGTACTCGTACTGGGTGCCGGGGGCGAAGTTGAGGGGCTGGCCGAAGGCGTAGCCGAGGAGCTGGTCGTCCGTGAACGCGCCCGTGTAGTCCGAGTTGAGCTGGTCGGAGAATCCCTGGGTGCTGGAGAACTCGGGCAGCCCGGTGCGCATCTCGAGGGCCTGCCGTACGGTGATCTGGCCGCCGGCCGGGGCGCCGCCGTACTGGACGCCGGCGACGGTCGGCACGTACTTCGCGACCATGTCGTCGAGGCCCAGCTTGCCCTGCGCCACGAGCTGGAGGACGGCCGTGCCCACGAAGCTCTTGGTGATACTGCGGAACGCCGAGCGCATGTCCGGGGACCAGGGGGTGGCCGCGGCGGCCTGCCCGACCGTGGTCAGGTACCGGGCCCGGGGCGTCGCCCCGGTGCCCGTGGAGACGGCCACGGCCGCGCCGGCGGCGCCCTGGCTGCCGATGAACTGCGAGACGGTGGCCGCGATGGACGGCGGCAGGTCCTGCCACGCGGGCTGCGCGGGGACGGCCTGCGGCGCGGCGGCGGCGGCCGCAGGAAGCGGCGCGGCGGAGGCCGGCGCGGCGGGGGCCGCGGCCCGCGCGGGCGCGGGGGCCGCGACGGCCGGGCGCGCCGACGGGTGCGTCTGCTCGGCGGAAGCCTGGGTGGCGCGCAGCACCCCCGGACCGATCAGGGCCGCTGCGGTCAGCCCCGCGCCGAGCAGCACGGCGAGCAGGCCCACGGGGGCGAGCCGCCGGCGTCGTACGCGCCCGGTGCGCCCGAGAAGGGGCGGCCGCCGACGGCCCCCGCGTCGTGCCATGCCCGCCCCCTTCGCTGCCCCCAGAGGCGCCTCGCTCCTTCGGTGCACTACCGTACGCGGGCGGGCTGTGCGGACGCTATGCCCGCGGCCACCCGTGACGCGGCGGTGCACCGGGCGGTGGGAGACTGTACAGGTGCCAGATTCCGTCCCCGTCCCCGAGGCCCCGCCCGTCCCCTCCGCGCAGGCGGGCCACCCCCGCCAGAGCGAGTTCGGCTTCGAGGTCGGCACGCGGCTCGCGGGCCCGG
Source organism: Sinomonas atrocyanea (assembly GCF_001577305.1). Lineage (NCBI taxonomy): Bacteria > Bacillati > Actinomycetota > Actinomycetes > Micrococcales > Micrococcaceae > Sinomonas > Sinomonas atrocyanea. The sequence goes on along the minus strand of NZ_CP014518.1, from coordinate 577,537 downwards.
ACGGCTCCCCGGGACTCGGCCGGACCGGGACCATCACCACGCCGCACGGGACGATCCGGACGCCGGCGTTCATCGCCGTCGGCACCAAGGCCACGGTCAAGGCGGTGCTGCCCGAGTCCATGGCCGAGCTCGGCGCGCAGGCCCTCCTCGCGAACGCCTACCACCTGTACCTCCAGCCCGGCGCGGACATCCTCGACGAGGCCGGCGGCCTCGGCAGGTTCATGAACTGGCCGGGGCCCACCTTCACGGACTCGGGCGGGTTCCAGGTCATGAGCCTGGGCTCGGGCTTCAAGAAGGTCATCGACATGAAGGGCCCCGACGCCCCGCACCAGGCCGGCGCCGACGATGCGGTGGCGCCCGGCAAGGAGCGGCTCGCGCACATCGACGACGACGGCGTGTGGTTCAAGAGCCATCTCAACGGCGACCGCCACCGGTTCACGCCCGAGATCTCGATGCAGGTCCAGCACCAGATCGGCGCGGACATCATGTTCGCCTTCGACGAGCTCACCACCCTGCACAACTCCCGCGGGTACCAGGAGGAGGCGCTCGAGCGGACCCGGCTGTGGGCGCAGCGGTGCGTGGACGAGCACTTCCGGCTCACGGACGAGCGCGCCGGCAAGCCCTACCAGGCCCTGTTCGGCGTCATCCAGGGGGCCCAGTACGAGGACCTGCGCCGCAAGGCCTGCACCGACCTCGGGGCCATGCCGTTCGACGGGTACGGGATCGGCGGGGCGCTGGAGAAGGAGAACCTGGGCACGATCGTGGGCTGGTGCTCCGAGGTGCTGCCCGAGGACCGGCCCCGGCACCTGCTCGGCATCTCCGAGCCGGACGACATCTTCGTGGCCATCGAGGCCGGCGCCGACACCTTCGACTGCGTCTCCCCCACCCGGGTGGCCCGCAACTCGGCGTTCTACACGGCCGAGGGGCGGCTCAACCTCTCCGGCGCGAAGTACAGGCGGGACTGGGGCCCGCTCCAGGACGGCTGCGACTGCTACACGTGCGCCAACTACTCGCGCGCCTACATCCGGCACCTCTACAAGGCCTCCGAGATGCTCTCGCACACCCTCATCTCGATCCACAACGAGCGCTTCGTGGTGCGGATGGTGGATGACGCGCGCCGGGCGATCGAGGACGGCACCTTCGCCGAGTTCAAGGCCGAGACACTGGGCCGCTACTACGGCAGCACCCCCACCGTCTGAGAGTCACCTTCTGGAGGTCACCTCCTGAAAGTCACCTCCTGAGGGTCAACCCGCAGGACGTGACCTTCAGGAGGTGACCTTCAGATGGCTGGGGCGGACGACGCCGGGTGGCCGCCCGACGTCGTCCGCCCGCCTTGTGGTCCGCCCGCCTCAGCGCCGGGGCAGATCAGTGGCGGCGGGCGGCGAGGACCACGGCCGCGCCGGTGCCGGCGAAGAACGCGACCACCGCGACGAGGACGAGCACCAGCGGGGGCGTCCAGGACCCCGCGGCCGTGTGGATGCCGCCGAGCAGGGTCGGGGCGATGGCCGCGACGCCGTACCCCGTGCCCTGCACGATCGCGGACATCCGCCCGGCTGCGGCCTGATCGCGGGCCACCGTGAGGATTGCCGTGAAGATGAACGTGATGCCCCCGCCCTGCGCTGCGCCTCCCAGCGAGCTCCACAGCGCCCACAGGCCGGGCGCGAGCAGCAGCCCGATCGGGACCGTGAGCCAGAGGACGCCGAGGGCGCCCACGGCGGCGCGTGAGCCGGCGTACCGGGCCAGCAGGGGGGTGCCGAGGGCACCGAGGATGGCCATGATCTGGAACAGCGAGGCCCCGGCGCCGGCGCCCGCTGCGCTCAGCCCCACCTCGTCGCTGAGCAGGCTCGGCAGCCAGGCGGTGACCCCGTAGTAGGAGAAGGCCTGGCCGCCGAAGCCGAACGCGAGCGCCACGGTGACGGCGCCCGTGCGGCGTCCGCGGGGCGCGGCGTGGTCCGTGGGCGCGGCGACAGCCTCCTCGGGCCGCATGGCCCGGCGCAGGCCCACGGCGGCAACCCAGAACGCGATCGCGACGAGCGCGAAGAGGGCGCTCGCGGCGAGCGCCGTACGCCACCCGGTCGCCGCGGCAAGCGGCGCGGTGGCCACGGACGTCACGAAGGAGCCGACGTTGAGCGCCGCGGTGTAGACCCCCAGCGCCATCCCCTGGCGGGCCTGGGTGAAGTCCCGGCGGATGATGAGCGGGACGGCGATGTTCCCCACCGTGATCGCCACGCCCAGCACCACGGTGCCCAGCATCACCACGGCCGTCCCGTCGAGGGAGCGGACCAGGACGCCGGCCAGCACGCCGAGGAGGGTCAGCGTGACGGCCATCTCGGCCCCGAACCGCCGCGCGCACAGGGACGCGAGCGGCGAGGCGAGGGCGAAGCACAGCACCGGGATACCGGTGAGCAGGCCGAGCTCCCCCGCGGAGAGCCCGAGGTCCCCCTCGAGGGCCCGGGCCACCGGGGCGACCGCGACGAACGGGCCGCGCATGGTGAGCGCGATGAGGCCGATCGAGACGAGCAGGAGCCACGCGGCGGCGACCCTGGGACGGCCGGTCTGGTGGGGGGAGGATTCCGCGGGCGGCTGGGAGTGAGGGCTCATCACTTCTGTTCGTATCACGGCGGCGGCGCCGGGGCCCCTTCCATCTCAGCCTCCGGATCGGCCCGGGGAGAGGAAAGTCCTGTGCCTGCGGCCCCCAGCGGCCGCAGGCACAGGACAGATGGGGGTGGCGGAGGCTAGCCGAGCCGCGAGGGCGAGTGCCCGGCGTCGTCCGCGGAGGCCGAGGCGGACGCCGCCGCCGGCGCGCTGCCCACGCCCGCGTCCACGGGGTCCACGGGGGTGAGGTCGCGGTCCAGGTGCGTCTCCTTCTGCTTCGAGGGCAGGAAGAAGATGTAGACCACGAGGGAGATCACGATCGTGATCGTCACGTAGGTGAACAGCCATTCCTTGTGCCCGGCGCTCGAGAGCCACTCGCCGATGAACGGCACGGTCCCGCCGAAGAGCGAGTTCGCGACCGCGTAGCCCAGGCCGACGCCGAGGGCGCGCACCGAGGCGGGGAACAGCTCGGCCTTCACGATCGCGCTGATCGAGGTGTAGTTGATGACGATCAGGAGCCCGGCGAGCATGAGCCAGAACGCGATGACCGGGTCCTTGACGCCGGCGAGCGTGGACATGATCGGCCAGGTGAAGATCGCGCCGAGGACGCCGAAGACGATCAGCTGGAGCTTGCGGCCGATCCTGTCCGAGAGCAGGCCGAAGAGCGGGTGCAGGATCATGTACACGAACAGGGCCCAGAAGTTGATGACCGAGGTCTGCGTCTTGGGGATGTGCGAGACGTTGTTCATGAAGCTGAGGATGTACGTGGTGTACAGGTAGAACGCGCACGTGCCGCCCATGGTGAGGAATACGACCACGACGAACGGCTTCCAGTGCTTCGTGAAGAGCAGCTTGAGGGTTCCGGGCTCGACGGCCTCGAACTCGCCGCCCTCACCGCGCGCGGCTGCCGCCGAGGCGGAGCCCTTGGCCGCGGCGACCTGCTCCTTGGAGATCGTCTCGTCCATGGTGCGGCGCAGCCACAGGACGATCAGGGCCGCGACCGCGCCGATCGCGAACGGCACGCGCCAGCCCCAGGCCTTGAGGTCCGCCTCGCCGAGCGTGGACTGGAGCACCACGAGGGTGAGCAGGGCCAGCACCTGGCCGCCCACGAGGGTCACGTACTGGAAGCTGGAGAAGAAGCCGCGGCGCTTGGACGTGGCCACCTCGGACATGTATGTGGCGGCCGTGCCGTACTCGCCGCCCACGGAGAAGCCCTGGAGCAGGCGGGAGAGGTACATGAGGACCGTGGACCACACGCCGATCTGGGCGAGGCCCGGCAGCACCGCGACGAGCAGCGAGCCGACGCCCATGAGGGACACGCTCAGCGTGAGCGCCGCGCGGCGGCCGTTCCTGTCGGCGTAGCGGCCGAAGAACCACGAGCCCACCGGGCGCATGAGGAACGTCAGGGCGAAGGTCAGGTAGGCGTCGATCTGCGCCTGGGCCGGGTCCTTGCTGTTGAAGAAGTAGGTCGCGAAGTACGCCGAGAACGCCGCGTAGACGTAGAGGTCGTACCACTCGATGAGGTTTCCTGCTGACCCCTTCAGGGTGTTGGCGATGGCTCGCCGGGTCCGGGCAGCGCTGCCCGCAGACCCCTGGTGTGCAATGCTCATGGACTAGGACGCTAGGCGTGACCGCGTTCACAGCCCAAGCTGGGACGCCCATTCCTAACACTTCCTTAAGTCTTCGTCCGAGCGGGTAGTCTCGGGGGCGGACAGTGGAGGGACCCGATGCGAGTGCTCATCGTCGAGGACGACGACGCGATGGCCTCCGCGCTGCTGGCCTCCGTCCGCTCGGCGGGCCACGACGCCGCCCGGGTCGGCCGCGGCGAGGACGCGCTCCTCGTGCACCGGGAGCACGATGCGATCCTGCTGGACCTCGGCCTGCCCGACATGGACGGCCTCGACGTGCTGCGCAAGCTGCGCCAGGTCACGGACGTGCCCCTGCTGATCCTCACCGCCCGGGACGACGAGCGCAGCGTGGTCCTCGGGCTCCGTTCCGGGGCGGACGACTACCTGGTCAAGCCGGTCAAGCTGGTCGAACTCCTCGCCCGCATCGAGGCGGTGGCCCGGCGCGCGGCGCGGGCAGGGGACGCCGGACCGCACCGGATCGACCTCGGCGAGCTGCGCATCGACCTCGACCGGCGGGTCGCCGCGGTCGGCTCCCGTGCCCTGAACCTGACGGCCACCGAATACGAACTGCTCGCGCTCCTGGCCCGGCATGCGGGCTCGGTCGTCACGCGGGAGCAGATCCTCGACGCCCTCTGGGGGGACGCGTTCGTCACCTCCTCCCGCTCGCTGGACGTGCACCTCACGGGGCTGAGGTCCAAGCTCATGCTTCCCGGCTTCATCATCAACGTCCGCGGCGTCGGGTACCGGGTGGAGGACCCGGCGGGCGGCGACGCGGGCCGCGCCAGGGCCGGCGGCCGCCGGTGAGGCTGCGGGTCCTGGGCATCCTGAGCCTGTTCTCGGTGCTCATCGTCGTGGCGGTCTCCGCCTCGATCCTCGCCTCGGTGGGCCGCGAGCTCACCCAGGAGCTCCAGATCAATCGGGTCGCCGCGCTCAACCGCTTCGCGCAGGTAGCCGACGACGCCACCTCCAGCGGGGACACTGCCCAGCTCCAGCGCGAGATGGACCGCTACTCGGCGCTGTATGGCGAGGGGATCGTGGTGCGTACCCCGCAGGCCACGCTGAGCTCGGGCGGCCTCAGCCTGGACCGCGCCGATGTGCGGGACGCGGCCGCCCGGGCGCAGCTGAACCTCAGCGACACCACGCTCCAGCCTGTCCAGCCCTTCGGCCCCCGGTCCGAGGTGATCGCCCGCTCCTACGGCACCGCGAGCCAGGTGCTCGGCGAGGCCGTGCTCGACGTGGACCTGACCGCCGCCGAGCAGAAGCTGCGGGAGCGCTGGCTCCTCGTCGTGCTGGGGTCGGTCGCCGTGTGGGCGCTGCTGATCGCGGGCGCCGAGCGGCTCACGGGCTGGGTCCTGCGCCCGGTCCACCGGCTCACCGCTGCGGTGATCGCCTTCGAGGAGTCCGAGCGGGCCACGCGTCTGCGCGAGGAGGGGCCGCCGGAGCTGCAGCGCCTGAGCCGGGCATTCTCGGCCATGGCCGAGCACGTGGGCGCCTCCATGCAGGCGCAGCGCCAGCTCATCGCCGATGCCTCCCACCAGCTCCGCAACCCCATCGGGGCGCTGCGGCTGAGGACGGACCTCCTGGCCCTCGAACTGGACACCCCGGCCCAGCGCGAGGCCGCGGCCGGGGTGACGCGGGAGCTCGAGCACGTCGAGGACGTCCTGGACGGCATGCTGCGGCTGGCCAGCGCGGAGCACCGGGTCCGCGAGGGCGCGGTCGCGGGCGGCCCTGGAACACCGCCAGGCGAGCGGGCCGAAGTCCTGGACCCCTGGACGGTGCTGCAGGACGCCGTGGAGCGCGCCGCCCCCGCGGCCCACCGCAGCGGTGCCCGCCTCGAGCTCGCCGGGCCGCCGGCGGAGCCCCTGAGGATCGCCTGCAACCGGTCCGACCTCGCCGACATCGTCGGCGAACTCCTCGAGAACGCGGTCAAGTACGCGGGCGCCCCCGGCTCCACGATCACCGTCGGCGCAGCCCTGCGGGACGGCGTGGTGACGATGGAGGTCACCGATGACGGCCCCGGCCTCACCGCCGAGGAGCGCGCCGCGTCGACGACCCGCTTCTGGCGCTCGCCCGAGCACAGCGGCTCCCGCGGCACCGGGCTGGGCCTCGCGATCGTCGAGCAGCTGGCCGAGGCCAACCGCGGCCGGCTGGTGCTCGGCCCGGGGACTCCGCGGGGCCTCGTGGCCCGGGTGGAGTTCCCCGCGGTGGCGGCCGCCGCGCACGACGCCGGCCTCCCGCCCGGCGGCGCGGACGGCACCGGCGGCGCCGCGGGCTCCAGCGACGGGGTGGGCGGCCATGGCTGAGCGCCGCTCCCCCGCGTACCCGTCCCCGACCCGGCGCACTGTCCTGCGGGCGGCCATGGCCGCCGGGCTCACAGGGCTCGTGCTCCCCAGCGCAGCCGCGTGCGCGCCGGGCCCGGCGGCCGACTCCATGACGGTGGCCGGCGGGGAATCGGGCGGCTTCTATCTGGAGTTCGCGACCCTCCTGGCTGCCTCGCTCCAGCGTCACGGCGTGGCCCGCTCGGCCTCGGCCCTCGAGACCGGCGGCAGCCTCGACAACATGGACCGCCTGGCCAGCGGCGAGGCGACGCTCGCGATCGCCCTCTCGGACGCCGCGGCCGACCGCCTCCGCACCCAGCGGATGCTCGCACTCGGCAAGGTGTACGAGAACTACCTCCACTGCCTGGTGCGCGCGGACAGCGGCATCGTGGGCCCGGCGGACCTGGCAGGCCGGACCGTGGCGGTGGGCGATCCCCGCTCCGGCACGTCGCTCACAGCCCGCAGGCTGCTCGAGGCCGCACGTCTGGCGGCCGCGCCCTCCACCATCCAGCTCGGGCTCAACCAGGGCCTCGCTGCGCTGCACGCTGGGACGGTCGAGGCGCTCTTCTGGTCCGGCGGCGTGCCCACCGCGGCCATCACGGCCTTCGCCGCGGGCACGAGGCTGCGGCTGCTCGACCTGTCCGCGCTCATCCCGGCGCTGCGGTCCGGGTTCGGGGCGTTCTACGACCGGGTGCTCATCCGGGAGGACAGCTACGCGGGGGTGCCGGCCACCTGGACCGTGGGGGTCGCGAACCTGCTCCTGTGCCGCGAGGACCTCGCCGCGGACGTCGCCCGCTCCGCGGTCGACCTCCTGCTCGAGCACTCGGGCGAGCTCGTCCCGGCGGCGAGCCGCGGAGTCCAGTACCTGAGCCCCGAGACCCTCATCAGCACCGCGGGGGTGCCCCTGCACCCGGGAGCCGAGGACGCCTACCGGGCCTTCCACGGCTGAGGCGCGCAGGGGAATTGCGGCCGCGGACCCTAGCGCCCCCTTCTGGGCGTCTGATAGACCCGTCTCGTCGCCTGGAAGGGGTCCCCCCATGAGGAAGATCGTCGCGTCGCTGCTCACAGGCCTGCTCATCGCCGGCGCGGCCGCGTCACCGGCCTGGGGCGCACCCGGGGCGCCTCCTGCGCCGGACCATTCGCGCCCAGTCTGTCCGGCCCCCCGGAACGGATCCTACGAGGCTGCCTGCACGGCCCGCCAGGCGCTGGACCGGACCGGGACGCCCATCACGAGTGCCTCCGGGCCGCCGTCAACGGCGTTGGTCCCCTCACAGCTGAAGGACGCCTACGGCCTCGACGGCACCGCGAGCGGCGGCCGGACCGTGGCCATTGTGGACGCGTACGGCTATCCGAACCTGGAGCGGGACCTCGCGGTGTACCGGAAGCAGTTCGGGCTCCCCGAATGCTCGACGGCGAACGGCTGCCTGACGATCCGGAACCAATCCGGCGGGACAAAGCTGCCCCGCTTCGACCTCGGGTGGGCGCAGGAGCAGGCCCTCGACGTGGACGCTGTCTCCGCGGCCTGCCCGGACTGCAGGATCGCGGTGTTCCAGGCCAGCGCACAGAGCCTCACCGCCCTCGGCACCGCCGTCCAGACCGCTGCGCAGATGCCCGGAGTCGTTGCCATCTCCAATTCCTACGCGTTCTACGACGCGCCCGACTCGACCTACGGGAAGTACTACAGCCATCCCGGCCTTGCCGTCACGGCGAGCGCCGGCGACTGGGGCTACAACGGCGCCTACTACCCGGCGTCCTCGAGCTACGTCGTCGGGGTCGGCGGGACCTCGCTCGTGCAGGCCGCCAACCCCAGGGGCTGGAGCGAGACGGCCTGGAAGGGCACGGGTTCCGGCTGCTCGAGCCTCAACGCGGCCCTGCCGCCGGCGTCTGCCGTCAACACCGGCTGCGCGGGGCGCGCCATGAACGACGTCTCTGCCGTGTCTGATCCGACCAATGGCGGCCTCGCCGTCTACTACCCGACCTCGGCTGCCAAGTCGACGTGGAGTCAGCTGGGCGGCACGAGCGAGGCCTCGCCGATCATCGCCTCCGTCTTCGCGCTCAGCGGCAACACCGGCTCTCCCTCCACGCCCGCCAACTGGATCCCGTACTCCAACACCTCAAGCCTCTTCGACGTGACGACGGGGTCGAACGGCGCGTGTTCGCCGTCCCAGTGGTGCACTGCGGGAACGGGCTGGGACGGCCCCACCGGCCTCGGGACGCCCAACGGCGTCGGCGGCTTCTGAACGGCCGCCGCCAGACCGCTGAATGCGCAGGCGGCTCCCTGGGTTCCCCAAGCTTTGGGCGTATCGTGAAGGAGCGAGTTGATCCACAACCACCGTCGCCGGGGAGGACATCATGGGCCTTTTCAAGAAGCACGGACCTGCTGCGCAGGAACCGACGGCCAGCGCGGAGGGCGCAGCCGTCGAGAGCACGGTCACCGAGAACGCCGTCCCCCAGAGTGCGGCCGCGAAGCGCCGCCCCAGGCGCGAGGTCCACGCGTTCCGCCAGGTGCCGCCCTACGAGATGAACGAGGAGCTCGCCGAGCGCATCGCGATGCGGGCCTACGGCGACCAGGACCATGACGGCAGGCCGGACATCCCGGCCGCGCCCTTCCCGGGCTAGCTGTACCCGGTCAGCAGGTTGGTTGCAGTCGGCTGGTCGGGGGTTTGCCTCCGAGTGCGCTGTGACAGCGTTCAGTGTTGTAGTGCTCGATCCAGGGCGCAAGGGCTGCTGTCCGCTGCTCGTTGCTGGTGAACGCCTGGCGGTAGGCCCACTCCGTGGCCAGGGTGCGGTTGAGTCTTTCGACTTTGCCGTTCTGCCAGGGGCAGTGGGGGCGGATAAACTTCTGTCTGATCTCCAGTGCGGCGCAGACGCCCTTGAGGTCGTTGGAGTAGCGGTAGGCGAAGGCGTTGTCGGTCATGAGCCGCTCGATCCGGGCGATGCCCTTGGCCGCGAAGTAGGCCGCGGCGCGTTCGAGGAAGCCGGCGCAGGTGGGGCCCTTCTCGTCCGGGAGGATCTCGGAGTAGGCCAGCCGGGAGTGGTCATCGACCAGCGAGTGGACGTAGTCGTAGCCGATCAGTGTCTTCTTGTGCTTGTGGTCCACGGTCGCTTCCCTGCCGAGTGCGCGCCAGCCGCCGCCGTCGGGGATGCGCCCGATCTTCTTCACATCCATATGCACCAGCTCGCCGGGCCGCTGACGCTCGTAGCGGACCGCGGTCTGCTTCGAGGAACGGATCACCTCCCCGGTCATCGGATCGCACTCGCGCAGGCGCGGCACGCCGTGCCGGCGCAGGATCCGCGACACAGTCCTGGCCGGGACGCCGAGTTTCGCCCCGAGCACGTCGGGACCCTGCCGGTGCTCGGCCCGGGCGGCGAGGACCTGCTGCTCGACCTCGGGCGCGGTCCGGGTGGGCATCGAGTGCGGACGTGAGGAGCGGGTTTCCAGGCCGGCCTCGCCCTCGGCCCGGTGCCGGTCGATCCAGGTCTTCACGCACTTGCGGGAGACGCCCATCGCGGCGGCAATGTGGGCCGTCTTCCATCCGGCCCGGTGCCGGTCGACGATCAGCTTTCGGCCATGGACGGTCAGGCGGGCATTACGGTGGGACATGAGAACCTCCGGGTTGGAGTGGGCCTTAGACAAGCCACATCCCACCCGGAGGTTCTCCCTTGTTCAACCAGGCTCGCCGCCACCAACGTCCTGACCGGGTACAGCTAGCCGGGTACAGCTAGCTGCCCGAGTGCGCCTCGAGGAATGAGTACACCTCGGTCTCGTCGACACCGGGGAACGCGCCGGGCGGCATGGCCGCCAGCAGGTGAGAGTGGGCCCGGGCCGAGGGCCACGCGTTGCCGGCCCAGTGCTCGCTGAGTTCGGCGGGCGGGCGGCGGCAGCAGTCCGGATCGGGGCAGCGTGAGACCGCGCGCGCCGTCGTCTCCCTGCCGCGGAACCACTTCACGTGGTGGTACGGGACGCCGATGCTGAGCGAGAACTCTCCGCTCGCGCTCCGCTCCGTCCGGGCGGTGCACCAGAAGGTGCCGGTGACCGTGTCGGTGTACTGGCTGTAGGAGCTGAACTTGTCCGGCACCTCGAACACGGCGCGGCTCGTCCAGGCCCTGCACGAGGGCTGGCCCTCGATCGCCCCGGTGTGGTCCATGGGGAAGTTCACGCCGTCGTTCTCGTAGGCCTTGTAGATGATCCCGGACTGGTGCGTCTTCTGGAAGTGCGTCGTGAGGCCGAGATGCTGGGTGGCGAGGTTCGTGAACCGGTGGGCGGCGGTCTCGTAGCTCACGGAGAACGCGTCGCGGAGGTCGTCGACGGAGATCTCCTTGGCCGTCTTGGCCCGCTGGAGGAAGTCGACCGTGGTCTGCTCGGGCAGCAGGAGGGCCGCCGCGAAGTAGTTCGTCGCCACGCGCTGGGCGAGGAAGTCCCCGTAGGACTGCGGCGTCCCGTGGCCGAGGACGTAGTGGCCGAGCGCCTGCAGGAGCACGGAGCGGGGATCGTGGTCCGAGCGCTGGTTGTGGGTGAGGTAAATCCTGCGGTTCTTCAGATCGGTCACGCTGCGGGTCGAATGGGGCAGGTCGCCCACGTGGTAGAGCGTGAACCCGAGGTGGGTCGCGATGTCCGAGATCGTGTGCTGGCTCAGGGGGCCTGACGTGTAGCCCACCTGGGCGAGGACCTTCTGCGCCTCGGCCTCGTACTCGGGGAAGTAGTTGCCCCGCTCCCGCATCATCCGGCGCAGTTCGCCGTTCGCTCGCCGCGCCTCCTCCGGAGTGGCGACCTGCTCGTTCATCTTGCGCTCGAGCTCGCGCAGCAGACCCAGCTGGGACTCCAGCACATCGAGTGGAAGCCGCGACGTGATGCGGATCTTCGGCAGGTTCAGGTTCTCGTAGAGCGGGCTGCGCTGGTAGCGCTCGAGTTCGATCTCCAGGGCCGCGCGACGGGTGGGCGGCTCGGTCCCGAGCAGGGCATCGACCCCCACCCCGAGCGCCCCCGCGAGCTGCGTCAGCAGGCTGAGCTTGGGCTCGCGCTTGCCGTTCTCGATGAGGCTCAGCTGGCTCGCCGCAGCCCCCGCCGCCGCGCCGAGCTCCTCGAGCGTGAGCCCGGCCGCCTTCCGCAGGTGCCTGATCCTGCGGCCGAGGCTGATGACGTCGATCCCGCTGCTCTGGGCATCGGGAGGAGGCCCGGCGGGGCGGCTCCACGAGGAGCGGGCGGGGGCGGACGGCGTCGTACGCGGCATTTCTTGAGAATACGTGAAGATCTGCATTTCTTTCCAGCACTTTTCTCTGTTGGAGGGCTTGCAGAGACGGAAAAGTTGTTCTCACGAAGAAGCCATCAGGCACCGAGTCGAAGGAGACCCGCCATGACCGCAGAGTTCGAGCCCCAGAACCAGTCCCTCGGGCAGCAGGCCGAGGCCCTCAAGCTCGAGTGGTCCGCCGACCCCCGCTGGGAGGGCATCCAGCGCGACTACACCGCTGAGGACGTCATCCGCCTCCGCGGCCGCGTCCCCGAGGAGCACACCCTCGCCCGCCGCGGCGCCGAGAAGCTGTGGAAGGCCGTGACCGACGGCCGCGAGGACGGCACGAGCTACATCAACGCGCTCGGCGCCCTCACCGGCAACCAGGCCGTCCAGCAGGTCAAGGCCGGCCTGAAGGCCATCTACCTCTCGGGCTGGCAGGTCGCCGCGGACGCGAACCTCTCGGGCAACACCTACCCCGACCAGTCGCTCTACCCCGCCAACTCCGTCCCCGCCGTGGTGCGCCGCATCAACAACGCCCTGCAGCGCGCGGACCAGATCGAGTTCTCCGAGGGCAAGCAGAGCGTCGAGGACTGGATGGTGCCGATCGTGGCCGACGCCGAGGCCGGCTTCGGCGGCCCGCTGAACGCCTACGAGCTCATGAAGTCCATGATCCAGGCCGGCGCGGCCGGCGTTCACTGGGAGGACCAGCTCGCGTCCGAGAAGAAGTGCGGCCACCTCGGCGGCAAGGTCCTCATCCCGACCCAGCAGCACATCCGCACCCTCAATGCTGCTCGGCTCGCCGCCGACGTTGCCGGCGTGCCGAGCGTCATCATCGCCCGCACCGACGCCGAGGCCGCGACCCTGATCACCACCGACGTCGACGAGCGCGACCAGGAGTTCATCCTCCGCGAAGGCGGACAGCCGGTGCGCACGGCCGAGGGCTTCTACCGGGTCCAGAACGGCGTCGAGCCGTGCATCGCCCGGGCCAAGGCCTACGCCCCGTACTCCGACCTCATCTGGATGGAGACCGGCACCCCGGACCTGGCGCTCGCCCGCAAGTTCGCCGAGGCGGTCAAGGCCGAGTTCCCGGACCAGATGCTCGCGTACAACTGCTCGCCGTCCTTCAACTGGAAGAAGCACCTGGACGACGACACGATCGCCAAGTTCCAGCGCGAGCTGGGCGCTATGGGCTTCAAGTTCCAGTTCATCACCCTCGCCGGCTTCCACGCCCTCAACTACTCGATGTTCGACCTCGCCCACGGCTACGCACGCAACGGCATGAGCGCGTACGTCGACCTCCAGGAGCGCGAGTTCGCCTCCGAAGACCGCGGCTACACCGCAACCAAGCACCAGCGCGAAGTGGGCACCGGCTACTTCGATCTGGTCTCCACGGCGCTGAACCCGAACGCCAGCACCCTCGCCCTCGTGGGATCCACCGAAGAGGGCCAGTTCCACTAGCAGGCATGCACGACGGCGGGTGGGCCGGCACGCGCTGCCCGGCCCACCGCCGTCGTACACCACCAGGAGACCGCCATGAACAGCTTCAGCACTGAGACCACGATCAACGGCGTGACGATCACCGCCCAGCCCATCGCGCGGCAGCGGGAGATCCTCACCCCGGACGCCCTCGAGTTCGTCGCCCGCCTGCACCGCGCCACGGCCGAGCGCCGCCAGGAGCTCCTCGAGGCGCGCCACGCGCGCCGCGCCGAGATCGCCCGCGGCGGAGACCCCCGGTTCCTCCGGGAGACGGAGGAGATCCGCAACGACCCGAACTGGCGCGTCGCGCCGCCGGCCCCCGGCCTGAGGGACCGCCGGGTCGAGATCACGGGGCCGGTGGACCGGAAGTCGACCGTGCATGCGCTCAACTCGGGCGCCAACGTGTGGCTGGCCGACATGGAGGACTCCCTCACGCCGTCCTGGCGCAACCTGATCCAGGGCCAGATCAACCTCCTGGACGCGCTGCGCGGCGGGATCGACTTCACCACCGGCCAGGGCCCGACCCGCAAGGAGTACCGGCTCAGGCCGTTCGAGGAGCGGCCCACCACGGTGCTGCGTCCCCGCGGCCTGCACCTGCCCGAGAAGAACATGCTCGTGGACGGCAAGCCGGTGGCCGGCGGCATCATGGACTTCGGCCTGTACTTCTTCCACAACGCGGCCCGGCTCATCGCCCTCGGCCACGGCCCGTACTTCTACCTGCCGAAGATCGAGAACCGGCTCGAGGCACGCCTGTGGAACGACGTCTTCGTCCTCGCCCAGGACCTGCTCGGCATCCCGCAGGGCACCATCCGGGCCACCGTGCTCATCGAGACGATCACGGCGGCGTTCGAGATGGAGGAGATCCTCTGGGAGCTCCGCGACCACGCCGCCGGACTCAACGCCGGCCGGTGGGACTACATCTTCTCGATCATCAAGAACTTCCGGACCCGCGGGCCGCGCTTCGTGCTCCCGGACCGGGACCAGGTGACCATGGCCCAGCCGTTCATGCGCGCCTACACCGAGCAGCTCGTGCGGGCCTGCCACCGCCGCGGCGCCATGGCGATCGGCGGCCCGGCGGCGTTCGTCCCGAGCCGGCGCGACCCCGCGGCCAACGCCGAGGCCCTCCTGGCGACCCGCGCGGACAAGCTGCGCGACGCCGAGGACGGGTTCGACGGCGCGTGGGTGGCGCACCCGGAGTTCGTCTCGGTGGTGCGCGACGCGTTCGACAGCGTGCTGGGCGAGAAGCCCAACCAGCTCGACCGGCTCCGCGAGGACGTCGTCCCGGACGACCGCGCCCTCATCGACCTGAGCACGTGCCGCGGCACGATCACGGAAGAGGGCATCCGCAACAACATCGAGGTGGGCATCCGCTACATCGAGACGTGGCTGCGGGGCAACGGCGCCGTGGCGATCCAGGGCCTCATGGAGGACGCGGCGACGGCCGAGATCTCCCGCTCGCAGATCTGGCAGTGGATCTACGCCCGCGCCATCACGGACCAGGGCGAGATCGTGAGCCGCGAGTGGGTCGAGGAGCTGCTCGACGAGGAGTTCCACAAGCTCGAGCGCTTCGACGGCGACCGCTTCCGCGACGCCCGCGAGCTGTTCGGCGAGGTGGCCCTCGGCGCCGAGTTCCCCACCTTCCTGACCATGCCCGCCTACGCGCGCTACCTGTGCGAGACGGCGGGCAAGGAGGACGAGTACGAGGCCGGCCTGCCCGAGCGCCAGTTCGCGGCGGTCTAGCCGCCACCGTCCGAAGACTTCCCGGACCCCGCACGCTTCAATCGCAACAGGCACCCCGAAGGACGGGGGCGGGGGCACCGGGAAACCCGTTGAGGGGCCGCCCTGCGTAGTGGTGCTGCGCAGGGGCCGGCCCCTCAACCCTTCCCTGACGTCGGCGGGCCGGGGCTAGTGCGGGAAGACGAATTCGCCGATGAGGAAGTAGAGCGCGAACAGCGCCGGGAGCATCGTCAGCAGCACGAGCACGGACCGCTCGGCCCGGCGGAACCACGCGACCGCGCCCACCACGCCCGCCGCGATCGCGGCCAAGAAGCCGAGGACCACGACATTGGAGGCGGCGACCATCGGACCTTCGATCGTGGCCGCGAGCTGCATCAGCGTGGCCGGCAGCGCGACCGCGAGGACGAGGCCGACTGCGGCGAGCCCCACCGCCCACCACCCGAGCCGCGTGCGGGGCCTGACGCCCAGCCTGCTGTGGGTCGCGGAGAGCCGGGAGGCGGCCGCGAGGAGCACGGCGAGCACGGCGACCATGAACCCGATCGTGTAGACCCAGGCCTTCTCCACGTCCGGGGGGACGAAGAAGACCGCTGCGAAGAGCCCGAAAGCGACGAGCCCCGCGCCCCCGGCGATCCGGAATGCCCAGTTCCTGGTGAGCGTCGTCATCGCTCCCACCTCGTCCCTCTGGACCGGAGATCCCGGCGGATCCGGGGTTCCCGGCACCTTCTTTCTACGCCTCGTAGAAGAAGTCCGCAAGGGTCCGGCGGCCCGGCAGGAATAGCGGCACCGGCGGCGGACTTGCACAGGATATGAACGTTGACATCTGGTCCGACATCGCCTGCCCGTGGTGCTTCATCGGCAAGCGCCGCTTCGAGACTGCCCTCTCCGGCTTCCCCCACGGGGACCAGGTCACCGTGACGTGGCACAGCTATCAGCTCGACCCGACCCTCCCCGACCACTACGACGGCACCGAGCTCGAGTACCTCTCCGAGCGCAAGGGCATACCGGCCGACCGCGTGGCCGAGATGTTCGACCAGGTCACGCAGGTCGCGGCGCAGGAAGGGCTGCAGTACGACTTCGGCCGCATCGTCGTGGCGAATTCGCACTCGGGGCACGAGCTGCTCCACCTCGCCAAGGCCAAGGACGCCGAGGGCGCCCACGGGAGGGCCGACGCCGTCAAGGAGTCGCTGCTCTCGGCCCACTTCGAGCACGGGGAGGACATCGGATCCCGCGAGGTCCTCCTCCGGATCGGGACGGCAGCAGGGCTCGACGCCGACGAGATCGCCGCCGCGCTCGACGCCGGAACGTACCGCGCCTCGGTGGCCGCGGACATCCGCCAGGCCCAGATGCTCGGCATCCAGGGCGTGCCCTTCTTCGTCCTCGACAACAAGTACGGCGTCTCCGGCGCCCAGCCGCCGGAGCTGTTCGCGCAGGCCCTCGAGACGGCATGGCGCGAGGCGAATCCCCTCGTGATGGTCAGCCCCGCGGCCGCCGGCACGGACGGCGACGGGCTCGACGGCGCCACGTGCGGCCCCGACGGCTGCGCGTAGGGGCCGCTGCGCGTAGGGCCCGCTGCTCGTAGACACAGCCCGCGGAGGCGCCGCCCGCGCCGCCGGGCTACCGGCGCGGGCGGCGTGCCGGCGGCGCCCTACCAGCGCAGGAGCGCAGCGGCGGCGGATCCGCCGTCGAGCGCGCCGGAAGGCACGAGGACGGTGTCCGCGTTGGTCAGGACGGCGGCGCGGAGCAGGGCCGCGGCCGCGTCGGCCTCGCCGAGCGGCGGTGCGCCGACGGCGCCGTCCTCCGACTCGGCGATCCACGGTTCCGCGCCCAGAGCGAGCAGGCTCTTGCCCTGGATCGCCTCCGGGCAGAGGACCAGGGTTCCGACCCGCGCCTCGCGCAGCGCGTTGACGGTCTCCGCCCAGCCCCCGGCCGAGCTCCGCCCGATCCCGTCCGCGACCCGTGTGAGCGCATCCTGTGCACGGCGGCCGGCCGTTTCCGCGACCACCGCGTCGACCTCCTCGGCGAACCGCTCCTGGTCTGCTCCGGGGGCAGAGGAATTCATGTCCACGGCCTGGGCGAGACCGGCCGCGCGCTCACTCAGCGCCTCCTGCACCATGAGCCGCGCGCGCTCGTCGCCTGCCAGGACCACCAGCTGCACCCCGCCCTCCTCGACAAGGCGGTTGACCTCGGCGGCGACGTCGGCGCCGTTGCGCCGCCAGACCTCCTCGGTGCGGTGCTGGTACTTGCCCTGGGAGTAGCCGCCGAGGGGGACCTTCGTGAGGTTCTCGGTCTCCCCGTGGAGTTCCTCGCTGCCGAGGGCCGACCGCGCGGACGCCCGGTAACGGCCGATCTCCGCATCGGCGCGCTCCGCCTGCACGAGCAGGTACTCGACATCGGTGTTCTGGACCTCGGCGAGCGGCAGCAGATCGGGGATCGGACCGACCTCGACGACCGGGCGCCCGGGGGCGCCCGGAAGCAGCTCGTTGACCACGACCTGGCCGTTGCGGATGAGCACGAACCGCGAGACCGGCCCGGGCTCACCGATGGCTGCCCACTGAAGCTGCTCGGCCGCCCGCGCGTCGGCGTCCGAGCCGCCGGCCTCGGTGACCGCACGTGAGACGTTGTTCGCGAGCACCTCGGTGGCCTCGTGCGTGGCCACCGTCCCGGTGCTGACCTCCGCGTGGACGGTGCACCAGGGGCCGGGCTCGCGGAGCGTCTCGGCGAGGCTCTTCAAGGACAGCATGGTCACCCACCCACCTTCTCGACCGAGAAGTCGCCGCCCGGGAAGACCACGGTCTCGTGGCCATCGTCGAAACGGACGAGGTACGGCGGCTGGCCGTTGGCGCCTCTGACTTCGATGATTTCCCCGTGCCGGTCCTTCGATTCCACGGTCCGGCCACGGATGACGATCCGATCCCCTTGCACTGCGTTCACGGCGGATCACCTCCTTCCCGGAAGGGTACGGAGCGCACTGGAGGGCGAGGAAGGGCCGAGAGACCCTTCTGCCGCGGAAGGCCCCTTGCGCATCGGGGCGGCGGCCGGATAGGAGTGGTGGATGGACAGCGAGCACAAGCCCGGGCCATCCGAGTTCTGGGACGAGTTCTATGCAGAGCGGCAGCGGGTGTGGAGCGGGAAGCCCAACGGTGCCCTCGTGCGCGAGGTGGGTGCTGTGGCGCCGGGCAGGGCGATCGACCTCGGCTGCGGCGAGGGTGCCGACGCCATCTGGCTTGCCGAGCGGGGGTGGACTGTCACCGGAGTGGACGTCTCGGCCGTCGCCCTCGGCCGCGCCGCCGAGCACGCGGAGGAGGCCGGCGTCGCCGATCGGATCACCTGGCTCGCCCGCGACCTCGCCGAGTGGGAGCCGGAGGAGGCCTACGACCTCGTGACGGCCTCCTTCCTCCACTCCCCCGTCGAGTTCCCCCGCGAGCGCGTGCTGCTCGCGGCGACGCGCGCGGTCGCGCCGGGCGGGCTGCTCTTCGTGGTGGGGCACACGGCCTTCCCGCCGTGGTCGCGCCACCCCCACGACGAGCACATGCCGTCCGCGGAGGAGCTCGCCGCCTCGCTGGGCCTCCGCTCCGACCTTTGGGCGATCGAGACGAGCACCTCCGAGGGCCGCGAGGCGACCGGCCCCGAGGGACAGAAGGCCGTCCTCACCGACGCGATCCTCAAGGCGAGGCGCAGCCCCGGCGACTAACACGCATGCGTGATGCTGATTTAGGCTCGAGGGGGATGATCCTTCTCGACCTCCGAGGTGAATGGCGCATGGCTGTCGCGACAGCCGTCCTGGTGGCGGCGGCGTTTGTGTGGCTGGGCATGGTCCTGGCGATCTCCTTCATCGAGGCGCCGCTCAAGTTCCGCGCACCGGGCATCACGATCGAGCTCGGCGTGGGGATCGGCAGGCTCGTGTTCAGGGCGCTCAACCTCGTCGAGTGCGTGCTCGCCGCGGCCGTGCTCCTCGCGCTCGCGCTCGGCGGGACGGCATCCTCGGCCGCGGGGTGGACGCTCGGCATCGTGCTCGCGGTGATCATCGCGCTCGACGTCGCGTGGCTCCGGCCGCGGATGGACCGCCGGGTGACCGGCGGAAACCTGAGCGGCAGCATGCCCCGGCACCTGCTGCACCTCACCTACGTGGGCCTCGAGCTCCTCAAGGTCGCGGGCCTGATCTGGCTCGGGGTCCTGGGGCTCGGAGTCCTGAGGCTCGCAGGCTAGAGCGCCCGCAAAAAGCCCTGAAGAAATTCTCAGCCGGGGCGTAACCTTTTGGACCCCTCTGACGATAGAGGGGCCGCAGGCAGGCGCTGGCAAGGCTCCCGCCGCGGCCGCGCAGGGAGGTCCTGCCCGGCCTTCCACGCCGTCTCCTCCGGAGGGTTCCATGTCGCTCTTCACCGCGCTGGTCACCAGCAAGATCACCGCCGGGGCCGTCGCTGCCGGCGCCCTGGCCGCCGGGGGCACCGCGGCCGCCGCCTACGCCGGCTCCCTGCCGGCACCGGTGCAGCAGGCCGCCCATGCCCTGATCGGCGCGCCGGCCCCCTCCGATGCTGCGGCGAGCGGCACCGCAGCAGCCACGGACGGCGCCACGGAGACTGCCGACCCGACCGAGACGGCGGCCCCGTCCGAGACCGCCACCGCTGAGGCCACCGCGACGGCCGAGCCGTCCGACGCCGCCTCCTCGAGCCCGAGCGCGACTGCGGCCGGCCCCGACGCCTCCGGGCCGGCGGCGTTCGGGCTGTGCACCGCCTACGCACATGGAGGACTGGACGCCTCCTCCCAGGCCTACGCCTCCTTGGCAGCCGCCGCCGGCGGAGCCTCGGGCATCGTGGACTACTGCGCAGCGGTCGGCGCCCCGGGCCAGGCGTCGGTCCACGTTCCGACGTCGCTGCCGGGCCAGGCCGCAGCACACGTTCCGGCCTCCGTGCCCGTCGCTCCGGCCCAGGCCGCCGCGGGCCAGGCGCACGCACCGACCCTCTCGGGCGGTACCACCGCAGGGCAGGGCATGGCACCGGCTCCGGCGGTGCCGTCCCAGGCCAGCGCGGGCACCGCGCACAAGCCGTCCGCCGGCGGCCGCCCGTAGGCACATCGACGGTCGCTGCCCGGCTGTCCGACGCGCCGGGGTGCGGCGGATCGGCGGGGCGGCCGCCGATCCGCCGGACCCTCGGTACGGTGGTCCCGGCCCGGCGCCGGGACCGGGCCACGGCCGGTATCCCGACCGGGCACGCGCAGTGAAGACAGGGGTGGTTGGTGCGCTCAGTCAGGGACGCCCCCGAGGACCGGGACGCTCAGGACGGGGAATCGCTGTTCTCGGAGGCGTACCGCGAGCTCGCCCCCGCGGTACGGGGGTACCTGCGCTCGCGCGGGGTGCCTGATCCAGAAGCAGTCGCGAACGACGTGTTCATGGCCCTGTACCCCCGGATCGGCACCGTGAGGGGCGGGCGCGCCGGACTGAAGACGCTCGTGTTCACGATCGCCCACGCCCGGACGGTGGACCACTACCGCGAGCGGGCCCGCACCCCGGCCATGGCTGCCTACCACCCCGACAGCGAGCCGCGGTCGGCTCCCTCGGCCGAGGATGTCGTCCTCGGCCGAGGAACGAGAATCCTCGGCCTGATCGAGGAGCTCAGCCCAGACCAGCGCGAGGTCATTGCCCTGCGGGTCATCGCCGATCTGTCCCTGGAGCAGACGGCCGCCATCACCCACCGCAGTACCGGGGCCGTCAAACAGCTCCAGCGCCGTGCCCTGCTGGCACTGCGCAACCGCCTCGACCGCGAAGAGGAGGCCACGCCATGAGCGCCGAGGACCACCATCCCAAGGAACCGAGCATGTCCGCACAGCCGGACCGGTTCGATGCCCTGCTTGCCGAATCCGGCATTGAGGCGCGCCCCGGAGACCCTCTGGTCCCTGCCCTGGCCGAGCTGGCAGCCCTCGGGGGCGAAGAGCCCTTTGCCCCCTCGCCCGAGCTCACTGCGCTCCTCCGCGACGCCGATCGGGACCATCGGCGCCGGGCCCGTCGGCGTCCCGCGTCCCGGCGCCGCAGAGCTGCCGTCGCCGCTTTCACCGCCGTCTGCGTCGGAGGGGCCGGGGCCGCCGCCGCGGCGGCCGATGAAGGGTTCCGCCAGGCGGCCGGCAAGGCGATGTCCGCCATCATCGGCACGCTCACCGGAACGCGGCCCGAGGCCCCCGGCACGCCCGGCCCGGGCCACGCCCCCTCCCGGGAAGCCTCGCTTCCGTCGCCGTCCGCCGTGCCGCCGTCTCCGGTCCCCGCGACGGCCGGCTCCCCCACCGCCAACGCGTCGCCTGAGCCCACGGAGGGGACGCCCGCACCGCCAGCCGTCCCTGCCCACGGAAGCGGCCCTGGCCCGCAGTACACCCTCCCGCCTCGGCCCGTCACAGCGCCCCCGGAGCAGCCCTCGGCGCCGGCCGCCCGGCACCCCGCGCCCACGGTCGCGCCCAGGCCGACCGAGCGCGTGAGCGCGCCCACGGGACTGGGAGGAGAGGCGAGCGCGCCTTCCCGGCAACGGCCCTGATGTCCCCACGAGGCCACGCCGACGAGCCTCCCACCCGCGACCCTTCGGCGGACGCTCGGCTCAGCCCTCGAGCAGCTGCCGGCCGACGATCAGGCGCATGATCTCGTTCGAGCCCTCGAGGATCTGGTGCACGCGCAGGTCCCGGGCGATCTTCTCGACGCCGTACTCGTGGAGGTAGCCGTAGCCACCGTGGAGCTGGATGGCCTGGTCTGCCACCCGGTAGCCGGCGTCGGTGCACACCCGCTTGGCCGTGGCGCACAGGCGCAGCGCATCCGGGGCGCCGCGGTCCAGCGCGTCGGCGGCGACCCGGAGGAGGGCGCGGGCGGCGTCGAGCTCCATCGCCATATCCGCCACCGCGAAGCGGAGCGCCTCCATGTCCGCCAGCCGCTCGCCGAACGCCCGGCGCTCCTTGAGGTACGCGACGGTCTTCTCGAGCGCCGCCTGGCCACCGCCGAGCGAGCAGGCGGCGATGTTGAGGCGGCCGCCGTTGAGGCCCTTCATCGCGATGCCGAACCCCTGCCCCTCGGCCCCGAGGCGCGCGGAGTCCGGCACGCGGACGTTGCGGAGCACCACTTGCGCCGTGGGCTGGGCGTTCCAGCCCATCTTCTTCTCGTTCGCACCGAAGGAGAGGCCGGGGGCCTCGGCGGGGACGAGGAACGCCGTGATGCCCGCGTGCCCGCTGTCCGCGGTGCGCGCCATGACGAGATACAGCGCTGAGTAGCCCGCCCCGGAGATGAACTGCTTGACCCCGTTGAGCACGTAGTCCCCGCCGTCGCGGACGGCCTTGGTGGTGAGCGCGCCCGCGTCGGAGCCGGCGCCGGGCTCGGTGAGGCAGTAGCTGCTGAGCGCCTCCATCGTGACGAGGCGCGGGAGCCAGTGGTCCTTCTGCTCCTCGGAACCGAAGGTGTCGACCATCCAGACCACCATGTTGTGGATGGAGATGTAGGCGGCCACCGTGGGATCGGCCTTGGCGAGCTCCTCGAAGATCAGGACCGCATCGGAGCGCTGGAGCGCCGAGCCGCCGTGCTCCTCGCCGATGTAGATCCCGCCTAGGCCCAGCTCCCCGGCCTCGCGCAGCACGTCGACGGGGAAGTGCTTCTCGGCGTCCCACGCGAGCGCGTGCGGGGCGAGTCTGTCCCCCGCGAAGTCCCGGACGGTGTCGACGAGGGCCCGCTGGTCCTCCGTGAGTTCGAACATGTGCCCATCATGGCCGCGCGGGCCCGGGAAAGCACGGGTTGGCGCGCGACCGGGGCCCTCGGCCGGCCCCGGAGACCCGCGATGCTACCCGGCGCTGGCCGCGGCGAGGGCGGCCTCCACCCCCGCCGGGGAGAGGACGTGCTGGGAGACGAGCTGGCTCGCGCCCATGACCGCGGCGCGCTCGCCCGCCCGGGAGAGCACGATCCGCAGGTTGGTGGTCGCGAGCGGCGGCGAGCGGTGGTAGACCACCTCGCGCACCCCGGCCATGACGTGCTCTCCCGCGGCCGCCACGGAGCCGCCGATCACGATCACGCTCGGGTTGAGCAGGTTCACGCACGTGGCGAGCACCTCGCCGATGTCGCGGCCCGCCTGCCGCAGCGCCTGGATCGCGGCGAGGTTGCCGTGCGAGGCGAGGCCGACCACGTCCGCGCCGGTGGACGCCTCGAGTCCCTGGGCGGCAAGGGAGCGGGCGACGGCGGCCCCGGACGCGAGCGCCTCGAGGCACCCGACGTTGCCGCACCGGCAGAGCACCTCCGCGCCGCGCGCAACGCGCACGTGGCCGAGGTCGCCCGCGGTGCCGTCGGCGCCGCGCTGGAGCTGGCCGCTCGAGATGATCCCGGATCCGATGCCCGTGGCGACCTTGATGAAGAGCAGGTCGTCCACGCCGGGCCAGAACGCGGCCCGCTCGCCGAGGGCCATGATGTTCACGTCGTTGTCGACGAGGACCGGCACGGGCAGCGAGCGCTGGACGAACCCGACCACGTCGAATCCGTCCCAGCCGGGCATGATGGGCGGTTTCACGGGGCGCCCGGTCGCGTGCTCGACGGGGCCTGGCAGGCCGATCCCCACGCCGGCGAGCAGCGACTGCGGCCGTTTGCTGTCGGCCAGGAGCTTCCGGGCGGAGTCGACCACGTAGCCGAGCACGGCCTCGGGCCCCTCCGCGACGGTCCTCTGGGCGCAGCGCTCGGCGAGCACCTCGCCGTTGAGGTCGGTGAGGGCCACGCGCACGTGGCTCGCGCCGACGTCGACCGCGAGCACGGTCCGCGCCTGCGGGTGGAACGCGAAGCGCGACGGCGGCCGGCCGCCGCTCGAGAGCGCCTCGCCGACGGACACGACGAGGCCGGAGTTCAGCAGGAGGTCCACCTTGCCCGCCACGGTCGACCGGGCGAGGCCCGTGGTCATGGCGAGCTCGGCCCGGGTCCACGGACGGCCGTCGCGCAGGAGCTGGAACAGGTCGCCGGCGCGGCCGAGGCCTCCGCCGGCCTCGGGGGCCGCGGGCGGTGCGCTGGATGGCGACGTCATGCCTCAGTGATAGCACGCCCCCTTCTGGATGTCATCCGGACCAAAGGGTGCCGACAAGAGTGAGACTTTTGCTTGACGTCCGTCATAAGTGCTCCTAGGCTCCGGGTGAGGCAGGTCACAGAGGCCGCCCCGACCCTCAGGAGCCCCGGATGCCACAGCCCGCAGCGGACGCCGAAGCCGGCACGATCGGCGTCGGTTTCCTCGGAGCGGGCCCGGTCACCCAGGCCATCCACCTCCCGAGCCTCGCCCGGCTGGGCGGGACCTTCCACGTAGCCCATGTCATGGACGTGGACGCCGCCGTGGCCTCGGCCGTGGCCGCCCGCGTGGGGGCCACCCCCTCGGCGTCGATGGAGGCGCTCCTCGACGACCCGGCCGTGGACGTGGTCGCGATCTGCAGCCCGCACCAGTTCCACGCCCCCCAGGTCATCGCGGCCTGCCGTGCGGGCAAGAAGGCCGTCCTGTGCGAGAAGCCGTTCGCCGTCTCGGCCGAGGAGGCCGCCGAGATCGCCGCCGTCTCAGCCCAGACCGGCGTCCCGATCATCGTCGGCGCGATGCACACGTTCGATCCGGGGTGGCTGGCGGCCGAGGAGGCCGCGGGCAGCCTGCTCCAGGACGCGCACACCCTGCGGTCCTCGATCGTGCTGCCGCCGAACGCGCGGTTCGAGGACTTCGCGACGGAGGTGATCGCCCGCCCGGCGCCTGCCGAGCAGGACCTCGAGGACCCCGCGGTGGTGGCCGCCGTGCTCGAGGGCGGCATCCTGGGCCTCGCGATCCACGACCTGCCCCTCGTGCGCCGCTTCGTGCCGGACTTCTCCGACCTCGAGGTCCTGCGCGCCGAGGCGGTGCGGCCCTTCGGCTACGTGGTCCTCGTGCGCGCCGGGGGCCGCACGGTCGAGCTCACCGCCCAGATGTCGTCCGCCGCGCCCGCGGCCTGGAAGCCGGACTGGACCTTCGAGGCCATCGGCCCCGACTCCGCGCTGAAGGTCACGTTCACACCCTCCTATGTCCAGGCCGGCTCCGCGGTCGCCGCGCTCACGGCCGGAGGGCGCACAGCGGTCGCCGGCCCGTTCGACCACAACGGCTACGAGGGCGAATGGCGGCGGATCGCCGGGATCGTGGCGGGAACGGAGCGCGCCCCGGCGGCCTCCGACCTCATCGACGACCTCCGCTTCGCCCTCGCGATCGTCGACGGCGCGCGCGCCCACGTCCTGGAGGCCGCCGCATGAGCACGCACCCCCGCTTCACGGTCGCCACCGCCTCCGGGCACGGCCTCGCGGAGCTCGCCGCGTCCCTGCCGCTCTCCCTCGCCCCCACGGGCGGGGCGCCGCAGATCGCCGCGGTGGACGGATCCGCGGGGTGGGAGCGGCGCGCCGGCGAGGCCCTCGCCGCCGGTGCCCTCGCCGCCGTCGTCGGTCCGCCCACGGCGCACGACGACGGCGGGCACCTCCCCGACGACGCTGCCGGCCGCATCGTGGTGGCCTGGGGCTTCGCCTCGAATCCGGGGGTGCTCGCCGCCGCCGGGGCTGCCGCGGCGCTGCGCGGGCGGGCCGTGCTGGCCGAGTGCCGGGTGACTGTGCCGGACGCGGGCCTCGTGGACGCGGCGCTCCTCGACGCGCTCACGGCCTGCGGACGGGTCTTCGGCGCGTTCGGCCCCGTCGAGACGCTCGTCTCCGGCCCCGCGGGCCAGCACTGCGCAGGGCACCTCGCGAGCGGTGCGCCGCTCGCGCTCGCCCTCGTGGTCAGCGCCGCCGGCCCCGCGGCCCTGACACTGCGCCTCCTGACCGAGGACGGCGGTCTCACGGCCCACGTGCCCTCCGCCGCCACGGCCGCGCCCGCAGAGGTCAGGATCGTCGGCCCGGACGGCGAGCGGCTCCTGCCGACCCGCTGGGAGACGTCCCGCCGCGCGAGCTGGCGGCGCGCCATCGCGATTGCCGCCGGGGGCCCAGCCTCCGGGGACGTCGCCGAGTTCCATCGCACGGCCCCGCTCGTCCCGCCCCGCGCGGACGGCGGAACCCACACCTGAAATCCGCTTCGACAACAACCCGTTCCAGTACCTCAACGACGAAGGGCTCATCATGACCGCATCCAGCACCACGTTCTCCCGCAGGGGCTTCCTCGGCCTCGCCGCCGCGGCCGCGGCCGTACCCGCGCTCGCGGCGTGCGGCGGCGGGTCCGCCTCCGGCGGCGGCAACGGGGAGATCAAGTTCTGGGACATGCCGTGGGGCACCCCCGCCTACAACGAGGCGGCCAAGAAGCTCGTCGAGGGCTACAAGCCAGCGTCCGGCAACCTCAAGGCGAGCTACCAGATCATCCAGTGGAACAACTTCTACCAGACCTTCTCCTCGGCGATCGCGTCCAAGACCGGCCCCGCCGTCTCGACCGGCGGCGGCTTCCAGGCCTTCCAGTTCGACCAGCAGGGCCAGATCGCCCACGCCGACGGCGTGGTCGACGCGATGAAGAAGAACGGGATGTACGACGACCTCCTGCCCGGCGTCCTCGACCCCTTCAAGTCCGCCAACGGGTATGTCGCCGTCCCGTGGCAGCTGGACATGCGCGTCTTCTGGTACCGCAAGTCGCTCTTCGACCAGGCGGGCGTGGGGCTGCCGAAGGACTGGGCCACGCTGCTCGAGGCGGGCAAGGCCCTCAAGAAGATCGGGGCCTTCGGGTTCATGACCGGCGCCGGAGCCGGCAACAACTACGGCAACCACTCGATGATCATGATGATGGTCAACAACGGCGGCGGCGTCTGGTCCAAGGACGGCCAGCTCGACCTCATGAACGACCGCAACGTCGAGGCCGTCGAGTTCCTCCTCGAACTGCGCTCCAATGGCATCATCGACCCCGCCTGCCTGGGCTACACGACGGACAACATGTCCGCGCAGTGGAAGGACAAGAAGGCCGGGTTCGGGCTCTTCCAGATCGGCGTTCCGCAGCGCGTGGGCGACACTTCGGGCGACATCATGGTGGCCGATCCCATCGCCGGGCCGCATGGCGACAAGGCGACGATCGTGTTCCCGAACAACATCATGATGTACAAGAACACCCCGTCCCAGGCATCCTCGGAGGCCTTCCTCGTCAACTACCTCGGCCAGCTCAAGAACCTCTGGCAGCAGAAGCTCATGAACTCGCTGCCGGTCTTCAAGTCGATCACCCAGATCCCGGAGTTCGCCAACGATCCCAACAACGTCAAGATCGTCAAGGACTGGCAGCCCATCGCCAAGACGTTCGCGGCCCAGGGCTCCGCCCTCAACGCCAACCTCGCCGCGCTGGACGGCGGCCAGGCGCTGAACCAGTTCACGCAGACGGTGCTCAGCGGCCAGACGGACGCCAAGACGGCGCTGCAGACGTTCCAGAGCAGCCTGCAGTCGGTCATCAAGTCCTGACCCGGGGTGCCCACCATGACAACGACAGCCGGCATCGCCCGGGCCCGCAGGGGCCTGGGCCCGGGCGGCCCCGGTCGCGCGGCCGAACCCCAGCGCAGGAGCAGGCTCAGCACCCAGGCGAAGAGGACCTTCTTCTGGCTCCTGCTGCCCTCGGTCATCCTGCTCGTCCTCATCCACGGCTACCCCCTCGTGTACGCCGCGATCCAGGCCACGCACAACGGCTCCCTCATCGAGACCGGGCAGTTCGTGGGGCTCGACAACTTCGCGGCCGTGCTGAACTCGCCGAAGTTCTGGAAGGCCACCGAGTTCACCGTCGTCTTCACCCTGGTCGGCGTGTTCGGCTCGTGGCTCGTGGGCATGGGGCTCGCCCTGCTCCTGCGCACCCGCATCCCCGCGGGCGGCACGTTCAAGGTCCTGCTGCTGCTGCCCTGGGTCGTGCCGATCGTCGTCTCCTCGACGGCATGGAACTGGCTCGTGGCGACCCCGACGAGCCCGGTCCCCACGATCTTCCGGACGCTCGGGCTCGGCGCGCCCTACTTCCTGGCCGACCCGACGCTCGCCGCCATCATGGTGTGCCTGTTCAAGGTCTGGGTCAGCTTCCCGTTCATGATGATGATGACGAGCTCCGCGCTGGCCTCCGTGGACAATACCGTCTACGAGGCGGCCAGCATGGACGGGGCCACGCGCTGGCAGCAGTTCACCGGCATCACGCTGCCCCTCATCGCGCGGTCCACCTACATCTCGTGGATCCTCATGACGATCTTCTGCGTCAACGACTTCCCCACGATCTACCTCCTCACAGGCGGCGGACCGGTCGACGCGACCACCTCCCTCGTGGTGCTCGCCTACCGCACGGTGTTCCAGGACTTCCAGACCGGGACCGGCGTGGCCATCGCCTTCCTCATGACCATGACCCTCGTGGTGGTCTCAGCCCTCCTCTACCGCCAGATCCGAAAGTCGAGCGTCGAATGAGCACGGTCCTGCACACGCACACGGGCCCCGCCGCAGGCGGGGTGGACTCCGACGGGACCGGCGCCCGCCCCGCCCGGAAGCGCCGCACCGTCTCGGAGGCCGACCTGCGGGGACGCTGGTGGCGCTTCGCGCTCATCCTCGCCATCACCGCCGTGGTCCTCATCCCGATCCTCGTCGTGCTGGTCCTCGCGTTCAGTCCTTCGTCGACGAGCAGCTCCACCGGGATCACGTTCGAGAACTTCACGAACGTGTTCGAGGAGACCCTGGCCTCCACCTGGCTCAAGAACAGCCTGGTCGTGACCCTCTCCACCGTCCTCGTCTCCGTCGCGGTCGCCGCGCCGGCCGGGTACGTGCTCTCCCGGGGACGCAGCCGAGCCGTGGCCGGGTACTCCCTGCTGCTGTTCGTCATGCAGTCGCTGCCGATCATCACCTCGGTGGTCCCGCTGTTCATCCTCTTCGCGACGATGGGCCTCGTGGACAACCTCCTGGGCCTCACGATCGTCTACGTCGCCTCGACCATGACGGTGGCGACGTGGATGATGGCCGCCTACTTCGACTCGATCCCGGCCAGCCTCGAGGAGGCCTCGTGGATCGACGGGTGCTCGGTCTTCGGCTCCTTCAGGAAGATCGTGCTGCGCAACAGCCTCCCGGGCGTGCTCTCGACCGCGATCTTCGCCTTCCTCCTGGCCTGGAACGACTACCTCGTGGCGATCGTGTTCCTGCGCTCGAACGAGATCTTCACGCTCCCCATGGGCGTGCAGTCGTTCTTCCAGCAGAACCAGACCGACTGGGGCGGCGTCATGGCCCTCGCCGTGGTCATGATGCTGCCGCCGATCATCGTCTTCGCCGCGCTCAACAAGTACTTCAGCGTGGGCGGCATCGGCGGCTCGCTCGCCGGCCGCTGACGCGCCCCCTCCCTGCCCTCCCCACCCACGACTTCCGAGAGGACACTGTCCCCATGACGTATTCCGTGCAGCTGTATTCCGTCCGCGACGCGATCGAGGCGGACCTTCCGGGCACGATCGCCCGGCTGGCCGAGATCGGCTACACCCAGGTGGAGCCCTACAACTTCGCCGCCCGGGCCGAGGAGCTCGCCGCCGCGTTCGCCGAGCACGGCATCACCGCTCCGACGGCGCACGCGCCGCTGCTGTCCGCCGACCAGGACGAGATCTTCGCCGCGGCCAAGCGGCTGGGCATCGGCACGGTGATCGACCCCTACCTCCCCGCCGAGCACTGGCAGGACGAGGCGACCATCCGCGACACGGCGGCCAGGCTCAATGCCGCCGCCAAGAAGGGCGCCGAGCACGGCATCCGCGTGGGCTACCACAACCACGACTGGGAGATCTCCTCCACGATCGGGGGCACCACGGCGCTGGAGTTCTTCGCCGGCCTCCTCGACCCCGGGCTCGTCCTCGAGGTCGACACCTACTGGGCCGCCGTCGGGGGGGCGGACCCCGCCGCGCTCCTGGCGCGCCTGGGCGACCGCGTGGTCGCGATCCACCTCAAGGACGGCCCCGTGGACCACGACAAGAAGGCCCAGCTCCCGGCGGGCCAGGGCAAGGTCGACATCTGGGGCGTGATCGCCGCCGCGAAGGACCTCGAGGTCGGCGTCGTCGAGTTCGACGACTACGCCGGGGACATCTTCGAGGGCGTCGCGGCGTCCCTGCGCTACCTCGAGGCCGGCGCGCCGTCGTCCGCCGAGGCCACGTCGGGGGCCGCGAAGTGAGCCGCGGACCGGTCGGCGTCGCCGTCATCGGCGCGGGCGTCATCTCCAAGCAGTACCTGGACAACCTCACTGCGTTCCCGGACGTGGAGGTGCGCGTCATCGCCGACCTCTTCCCGGAGGCGGCCAGGGCCCGGGCCGAGGAGTACGGGATCGCCGAGCACGGCGCCCCCGAGCTCGCGCTGGACCACCCGGACGTGGAGATCATCGTCAACCTCACGATCCCGGCCGCGCACGTCGAGGTCGCCACCGCCGCCGTCCGGGCGGGCAAGCATGTCTGGACGGAGAAGCCGTTCTCGCTCGACCGGGAGAGCGGGCTGGGGCTGCTGAAGGAGGCGGACGACGCCGGGCTGCGGCTCGGGTGCGCCCCGGACACCTTCCTCGGCGCCGGCCTGCAGACCGCCCGGCGCGTGATCGAGCGCGGCGACATCGGCGTCCCGCTCACCGCCCAGACCGTCTTCCAGACCCCGGGCCCGGAGTCCTGGCACCCGAACCCCGCGTTCCTGTTCCAGCCCGGCGCCGGCCCGCTGTTCGACATGGGCCCGTACTACCTCACCGCCCTCGTCCAGACGTTCGGCAGCGTGCGCCGGGTCGCCGCCGTGGGCTCGAAGGCCCACGCGACCCGTGTGATCGGCTCGGGCCCGAAGGCGGGCGAGGAGTTCACCGTGGAGGTCCCCACGCACGTGAGCGCCCTGGCCCAGTTCGAATCGGGCGCGTCCTCCCACAGCATCTTCAGCTTCGAGTCCCCCCGGACCCGGATGGGCTTCGTGGAGATCACCGGGACCGAGGCGACGCTGTCGCTGCCGGACCCGAACTACTTCGACGGCGAGCTGCAGATCTGCCGCGTCGGCGAGACGGACTGGACCGCGATCCCCACCACGGGCCCGGCCAACGGCCGCGGCATGGGCGTGCTGGACATGGCCCGCTCGATCCGCGCCGGCCAGCCCCACCGCGCCACCGGGCAGCTGGCCTACCACGTGCTCGACACCATGGTCTCGGTCTCGGAATCGATCGACTCCGGCGCGTTCGTCCCGGTGGCGAGCAGCGCGCCGTCGTCCGCCCCGCTGCCCGAGGACTGGGCCCCCACCGAGGCCACCCTCGACGGGGTGCGAGCATGAGCCCCGGCGCCGCCCCCGCAGGGCAGGAAGCGGTGCAGCCGCTCGGCGTCGCGGCGATCGGGTACGCGTTCATGGGCCGGGCCCACTCGCACGCGTGGCGCAACGTCTCGGCGTTCTTCGACGTCCCCGGCATCGAGCAGAAGGTCCTCGTGGGCCGGCACGCCGAGGAGGTCGCCGAGGCGGCCGCGAAGTACGGGTGGGCCGAGTCCGCGACGGACTGGCGGGAGGTGATCGTCCGGGACGATGTGCACATCGTGGACATCTGCGCCCCCGGCTGGCTGCACGCCGAGATCGCCGTCGCCGCGCTCGAGGCCGGCAAGCACGTCCTCGTGGAGAAGCCGCTGGCCAACACGCTGGCCGAGGCCGAGCGGATGGCCGAGGCCGCGGCCGCGGCCCGCCGGCGCGGCATCGCCTCGATGGTCGGCTTCACGTACCGGCGCGTCCCCGCCCTGGCGTATGCGAAGCAGCTCATCGCGGCCGGGCGCCTCGGCACCGTCCGCCAGGTGCGCGCCTCCTACCTGCAGGACTGGCTCGCCGACGAGGACGCGCCCATGACGTGGCGGCTGCGGAAGGAGACCGCCGGGTCCGGCGCGCTCGGGGACATCGCCTCCCACGCGATCGACCAGGTCCAGTACCTCCTGGACGACACCGTCACCGGGGCCTCCGGCCGGCTGCACACGTTCGTGGGGCGCCGCCCCGGCCCGGACGGCCCCGAGGACGTCACGGTCGACGACGCCGCCTGGGCCACGCTGTCCCTCGCCTCCGGGGCCATCGCCTCGATCGAGGTCTCCCGGATCGCGACCGGCAAGAAGAACTCCCTGCGGATCGAGGTGTACGGCTCGGACGGGGCGCTCGCGTTCGACCTCGAACGCCCCGGCGAGCTCGAGTTCCTCGACGCCACCGCCCCGCCCGAGGAGGCCGGCTTCCGGCGGATCGTGGTCACCGAGCCCGGCCACCCCTACATGGCCGCCTGGTGGCCTCAAGGCCACATGATCGGCTGGGAGCACGCCTTCACCCACCAGGCGCGCGACTTCCTGGCCGCCATCCGGGACGGGGCCGCCCCCACGCCCTCGTTCGAGGACGGCCTGCAGGTCCAGCGCGTCCTCGCCGCCATCGAGGAATCCGCCGCCGCCAAGTCCGCCACCGTGCACCTCTGACCCGCCCAGGAGAGTGACCATGCCCCGCCCCTTCACCCTGTTCACCGGCCAGTGGGCCGACCTCAAGCTCGAGGAGGTCGCCGAGCTCGCCGCCGGCTGGGGCTACGACGGCCTCGAGATCGCCGTCTCCGGCGAACACCTCGACGCCGCCCGCTGGGACGATCAGGCCTACATCGACGAACGCCTCGGCATCCTCGAACGCCACGGCCTGCAGCTCTACGCGATCTCCAACCACCTCAAGGGCCAGGCCGTGTGCGACGACCCGATCGACTTCCGCCACCAGGGAATCGTCGGGTCCCGGGTGTGGGGCGACGGCGACCCCGAGGGCGTGC
The DNA here is from genome assembly GCF_001577305.1 of Sinomonas atrocyanea. Classification (NCBI taxonomy): domain Bacteria; kingdom Bacillati; phylum Actinomycetota; class Actinomycetes; order Micrococcales; family Micrococcaceae; genus Sinomonas; species Sinomonas atrocyanea. The sequence goes on along the minus strand of NZ_CP014518.1, from coordinate 544,853 downwards.
GGCGACGGGCCGCCGAGGACCTCAAGGACACCGCCCGACTCGCCCGCGCCCTCGGCGTGAAGACCGTGGTCGGATTCACCGGCTCGGGCATCTGGCAGTACGTGGCCATGTTCCCGCCCGTGCCCGCCACCGTCATCGACGCCGGCTACCAGGACTTCGCCGACCGGTGGAACCCCATCCTCGACGTCTTCGACGAGTGCGGGGTCCGGTTCGCCCACGAGGTCCACCCCTCCGAGATCGCCTACGACTACGTCTCCACCCAGCGCGCCCTCGAGGCCATCGGCCACCGGCCCGCGTTCGGCCTGAACTGGGACCCCTCCCACATGATGTGGCAGGGCCTGGACCCCGTCGCGTTCATCACCGACTTCGCCGAGCGGATCTACCACGTGGACTGCAAGGACACCCGGATGCGCATGGGCAACGGCCGCGCCGGCATCCTCTCCTCCCACCTGCCCTGGGGCGACCCCCGCCGCGGCTGGGACTTCGTCTCCGCCGGCCGCGGCGACGTCCCCTGGGAGGACTGCTTCCGGGCCCTGACCGCCATCGGCTACGACGGGCCCATCAGCATCGAATGGGAGGACGCCGGCATGGACCGCCTCGTCGGCGCCCCCGAGGCCCTCGCCGCCCTGAAGAAGTTCGACTTCGCCCCCGCCACCGCCTCCTTCGACGCCGCCTTCAGCAACCAGACCTGACCACGCGGCGGCGGCCGCCACGGAACGGCGGGCCGTAAGCCTCTGAGGTTTTACTGACACATCGACCTAAAATGATGGCATGCCCCGCATCCAGGCCGAGTCGAACGCAGCCCAGCGAGCGCTCACGCAGCGCCGGATCCTCGACGCGTTCGGCCAGCTCCTGTTCACCCGCGGGCTGCCCGGCCTGACGATGACCGACGTCGCCCGGCAGGCGGGCGTCGGGCGCACCGCCGTGTACAACTACTACGCGGACATGGAGGAGCTGCTGATCGGTTATGCCCTCGACGAGACCGGCAGGTTCCTCGGCGACCTCAAGGCGAAGCTGTCGGGACTCGAGAATCCCATCGACCGCCTCGCGGTGTACATCCGTGCGCAGGTCGAGGACCTGTCCCGCCGGCACCTCCCTCCCGGACCGGCCATGCGCGCGGTGCTCTCGCCGTCGTCCTTCGCCAAGCTCGGGGACCACGTCGGCGAGCTCAACGCGCTCCTGACCCAGATCCTCCGCGACGCGATGGCGCAGGGGTATCTGCCCGAGGCCGACGTCGACGAGCTCGTGGGGCTGGTGCACGGCTCGCTGACGGCGAGCGCCGACAGGGGTCGAGGCGAGGACGAGGCGCACGACGACGACGCGGACCGCCGCACGGAGGCCACCGTCCGCTTCATCCAGCTCGGAGTGGGCGCCCGGTTCGACTCCCAGGGCAGGCCCGTGCGCCGCTGAGCCGCGGCCCCCGGCAGCGTTCGACGGCAGCGCTCCACAGCGGTGCTCGCCGGCCGCGCTCAGCCGCCGGCGCCCGCAGTCCCAGTCGGCAGGGTGCACACGATCGGCCCAGGCGTCTGGTCGACGAGTCCAGGGGCTGTGAGGGCCTTGAACGACGGGCCGAGGACGAGGTCCACGCTGGCGTCGGCCCGGCCGTCGCGGACGTAGATGCTGCCCGGCACGTTGCGCTGGAGCGTGAACGCGGCGGCCTCCCCCGCGAAGCCGCCGCGCACCACCGCGGGGGCGGCGACGGCGAGGCGATCGTTGCCCACGGTCTTCACCGCGAAGGCCCGCGCCTTGAGCTCCCCGGCGATCTGGGCGGCGAGGCCGTCCTTGCCGGCCGCGTTGAGCACGTTGACCGCGACCTTGGCGGGCGGCAGGTAGTCGTACTTCCCGGCGGGGCAGGTGGCCACCGTGGGCTGGGACGCCGGCTGCGGGAGGGCGAGGCGCCCGGAGAGGACCGCCCAGGCCATGCCGGCTCCGGCGACTACGATCCCCACGAGAAGGGTGATGGCGATGCCGTGGCGGATCCTGCGCCACTTGCGGCTGGCCCGCTCGCTCGGGTCGGGCTCCTCCTCGAACTGGGTGCGCAGCTCAGTGCCGTTCACCACGTGGTGTCCGTGGTACTGGCTCAGGTCCTGGGGGCGGCGGGACACGGTGGCCTCACGCGTCGAGGTCCAGGATGCGGGCGTGGATCGCGGTGCGCTGGTGGAGCGCCGTGCGGACCGCCCTGTGGAGGCCGTCCTCGAGGTAGAGCACGCCCCTGTACTGCACCACGTGCGGGAACAGGTCCCCGAAGAACGTCGAATCCTCGGCGAGCAGCGCCTCCAGGTCGAGCGTGCGCTTGGTGGTCACGAGCTCGTCCAGACGCACCGGGCGGGGCGGCAGGGCGGCCCAGTCCTTGGGCGTGTTGTAGCCATGGTCCGGGTACGGGCGCCCCTCGCCCACCGCTTTGAAAATCACGGCTCCAGCCTAGGGGCGCGGGCATCGGCACGGCAGCGCGCCGGAGTGTCCCGGGGGCATTGTGGCCAAACGGTTATCGCGCTCCGGCGGCCGCCCCCAATGGAAGAATGGGGCGCATGGAGACCGCACCGCCCTTTGCCCTGCTGCTCGACGTGGACGGCCCGATCGCGAGCCCGGTGACCCGCACCGTGAAGCCCGAGATCATCGCCCTGCTGAACGAACTCGGCGCGGCCGGGATCCCGATCGTCTTCAACACGGGCCGTTCGGACGCCTTCATCCGGGAGCAGGTCATGGACCCCATGGTGGCCGCAGGCATGCCCGAGGACCTCATGGTGCACGCCGTGTGCGAGAAGGGCGCCACCTGGTTCTCGTTCACCGCCCGCGGCGCGGGCACGGTGCACGTGGACCACGGCCTGGCCGTCCCCTCCGCCTTCGCCGACGACGTCCGCGGGCTGGTGGCCGCGAGCTACAGCGGCCACATGTTCTTCGACGAGACGAAGCGCGCCATGGTCTCGGTGGAGCAGCGCGTGGACGTCTCCAACGCCGACTACCGGGCGGAGCAGGAGCGCTTCGACGCCGATGCCATGGGCCTCATGGCGCGCCACGGGCTGGGCGCCACCCGCCTGGACCACCACGTCCCCGGCAGCGACGACTCGGTGGACTACCGGGTGGACCCCACGATCATCTCCACCGACATCGAGTCCGTGCGCCTCGGCAAGGACCTCGGTGCGGCGCGCGCCTGCGAGCGGCTGCGGCGCGACGGGATCGTGCCCGAGGCGTGGTACACGATGGGCGATTCGCGCACCGACTACGCGATGGCGGACTGGCTGCACCACAACGACCACGTCGTGGCCCACGTCGACGTCCGCCCTGCGGACGGCGTGCCGGAGAAGCCGTACCGGATCCTCACGTCCGCCTCCCTCGGCCTCGGCCCGGAGGTGATCCACGACGACGCCGGCCTCGCCTTCCTGCTGCGGTGGCGGGACGCGCTGGCCCTCGCCGACTGACGCCCCCGCGACGTCACCGCGTGGGACGCCGACGTCACCGCGTCAGCGGGCCGGGACCTCGGCGGGGAGGACCGCCTCGATCGCGTCGCGGAGCTCGGCGGAGTCCGGCTCGACCGAGGACCGGAACCGGCCCACGACCTCGCCCTCGGGATTCACGAGGAACTTCTCGAAGTTCCACTTGACCTTCTCCCCGAGGTCGTCGCCGGCCGGGTACTGGGTGAGCGCCGCGTAGAGCGGGTGCTGATTCTTGCCCAGGACATCGGCCTTGGCGGCGAGCGGGAAGCTGACGCCGAAGTTGACCCGGCAGAACTCCTCGATCTCCTCGTCCGTACCGGGCTCCTGGCCGGCGAACTGGTTGCACGGGACCCCGAGGACCACGAGGCCGCGGTCCTTGAACTCGCGGTAGAGGGCCTCGAGGCCGTCGTACTGGCGGGTGTACCCGCACTTGGAGGCGACGTTCACCACGAGGACGGCGCGCTGCGCGAACGCGCCGAACGTGGTCTCGGTGCCGTCGTTGAGGGTCAGGGCAATCTCATGCAGGCTCACCGGCCCAGTCTAGGCTCCCCCGTCAGCAGGCCACCGACACGGTGGCGGTGGGCGTCGGCGTCAGGGTGGCCGTCGGGGTCGCCGTCGGCGTGGGCGTGGCCGTGCAGGTGGGGACCGCCGTCGCCGTCATCGCCGGCGCCGACGTCGCGGTGCTGGCCGTGGGCGTCGGGGTCGGCGTCGCGCTCGAGGTGGGGCTCGACGTCGGCGGCGGGGTGGTCGGGGCCGTGGTGGGCGTCGGGGTCGGGCCCGTCGTGGGAGCGGGCGTCCTGCTCGGAGCGGGCGACGGCGCCGGGCTGGCCGTGCTGGGCTGCGAACCGCCAGCGGGCGGCACCGTGGCCGTGCTCGGCGGGGCAGCGGGCGGACCGGCCGGCGTCGGGTCCTTGAGCGGCGGCGGGGTCGGCGCTGTCGGTGCGGGGGCGATGCTCTCGCCCGGTGCCGGCTCCCCGGTGAGGACCGGGATGGCCCAGTTCTGCCGCTCGTTGGTCGACTTGCCGTCCTTCGGCGTGTAGTCGGTGACCTGGACAGGTCCGAGGGTGCCATGCTGCGCGAGCGGGATCAGGGTGAAGCTCATCGGGTCGACGTACTTGCCGTCCTTGATGGTCTCGAAGTGCAGGTGGCATCCAATCGCCGACCCGGTCTCGCCGACGAGCCCGATCACCTGGCCCACCTCGACCGATTCGCCGGTCTTCACGGCGGCGCCGAGCATGTGGTTGTAGGTGGTGACGAGCCCGTCGCCGTGGTCGATCTCGACCCGGTTCCCGCCGCCCCAGGGGTGCCAGCCGGCGGCGCGGACCACGCCCGAATCGGCCGCGTAGACGGGGGTGCCGCAGGGGGCCGCGAAGTCCTGGCCCCAGTGGAACTCCCCCGGCTGCCCGTTGAGGGGGCTGACCCGGTACCCGAACCCGGAGGTGGGCGTGAGCGTGGTCAGCGGGGCGTAGAGCTTCCCCTCCGCGGGCCGCTGCAGGTTCGCCTGGGCGACGAGCACCGGCGAGACGTGGCCCGCCGCGAGCGACCCGACCGCCGTCCTGTAGAACGGCACGACGGCGCTCGGGTCGGCGGTGATCGGTCCTGGAAAGACGTCGTCCGCCAGCGCCGGAGCGGCGCTGAAGACGAGGACGGCTGCTGCAGCCGCGATGCCGGCGCCCATCCGGGCGCGCAGGCGGGTCAATGATGCACAGAGGCCACGGGCCATCAGACTCCCCAATCAGTCGGTGCGTCGCCGCAGCCCGACGCACCCTCACATTTTCCGCACCGCCGCCCGCGGCTGACTAGGGCCGAGAGCCTGTGGATCGGCTGGGAATTGTGAGCTAGCCCCGTGTCGTACAGGCCCGCTCCCCCGACGCAGAACGCCCCCGGTCCGAGGACCGGGGGCGTTCTCGATGTTCCAGGACATCGCAGCGCGGAGGATGGGGGATTTGAACCCCCGAGGGCGTTAACCCAACACGCGTTCCAGGCGTGCGCCATAGGCCGCTAGGCGAATCCTCCAAGTGTGCTCCCAAGAGCAGGCTCCAGAATACCCGACGGCGGCCCCTCCGCCGAATCGGGGTCCCGAGGCCGGCGCACGACGGGGGTGCCGCGTCCCCGCGGGAGCCGCCGCCCGCCGTCGTGCGCGCCGCGATCAGGCGTAGGCGAGGCTCAGGAAGAGCGCCCGCAGCTGCTCCCCCTCGGCAGAGGCGTACCACGCCTTCGCCGCCGCGACGCTGCCGAATGGCGCGTCGGCGAACACCACGTGGGCCAGCAGGAACCCGTTCGGCAGCTCCACCGCTCCGCCCGTCGTGGACTTGTCCGAGGCGCTCAGCGGCCCCGATTCGATGCCCATGCTGTACCACGTGCGGCCATCCGGGGTGGCGTCCGCGTAGAAGGCATAGACCGCCTGTCCCCGCTGGTCGGGAAGGGGCACCCTGGCCTGCTCGATGATCGTCCTGCTGCTGACCGGCCCCGCCGCCCCGCCCGCGTACATGCCCGAGTGGACGGTCGCGAGCTCGTTGCCTGTCGCGTCGCGGACGGTCGCGATCTTCGAGTCCAGGCCCCCGTCGGGGAGCACGGGCCCCTGGGCCACGCTCACCGACCAGCCGGCCGGGTACTCGAAGGAGAGGTGCCCGTCGGGGAACGTGAACTTCTTCAGCGCCGGGGCCGCCGGGGGCGCGGCAGACGGCGCGGCAGACGGCGGCGCGGCGCTGCTCGGAGCGGCCGACGCGGTCGCGAGGCCGGTGGCCGACGCCGGAGCCGAGGCCGATGCGGAGCCGCCGGCAGATGCGGACGCCGCCGAGCTGGTCCCGGCAGGCGGCGGAGCCTGGCCGGCCCCGCACCCGGCCAGCGCGAGCGCCGCGATGGCCCCCATCGTCCCGACACCGAGCCTGCGGGCCCCCGCCCGCGTGGCCCCCACAGATGCGATATTCCCCACGGCTTCCCCCTGTTCCATGCTCTTGAGGAACCCCGGGTGCGGGGCCCGATCACTGCATATCACGCGCGTGGGCAGCGCCCTGCGTGTCGCGCCCGCACACCCCGCAGGACCCGATTCGGGACTCGCCCGGAACTGGGCTACGATGGATTCCAGCCCCTCATGTGGCGTCATCCTGCTGAACTCCCCCAGGACCGGAAGGTAGCAAGGGTAAGTGGGCTCTGGCGGGTGCATGAGGGGCCTTTTCCGTACCTGTGGATAACCGGGCCGGGCACCGGCCCCGATTGGTAGGGTTTCTGACGTGAATGCTCCAGCCGCCCTCTACCGCCGGTATCGGCCGGACACGTTCCAGGACGTGATCGGGCAGGAGCACGTCACCGAGCCGCTCATGACGGCGCTGCGGAAGAACCGCGTCAACCACGCCTACCTGTTCTCCGGGCCGCGCGGCTGCGGCAAGACCACCTCGGCGCGCATCCTGGCGCGCTGCCTCAACTGCGAGCAGGGCCCCACCCCCGAGCCCTGCGGCGTGTGCCCCAGCTGCGTCGAGCTCGCCCGCGGCGGCGCCGGCTCGCTGGACGTCATCGAGATCGACGCGGCCAGCCACGGCGGCGTCGACGATGCCCGCGACCTCCGCGAGCGCGCCACGTTCGCCCCGGTCCGCGACCGCTACAAGATCTTCATCATCGACGAGGCCCACATGGTGACCTCGGCCGGCTTCAACGCGCTCCTGAAGATCGTCGAGGAGCCGCCGGAGCACATCAAGTTCATCTTCGCCACGACGGAGCCGGACAAGGTCATCGGCACCATCCGCTCGCGCACTCACCACTACCCGTTCCGGCTCGTGCCGCCCGAGCCCCTCATGGCCTACCTCGAGCAGCTGTGCACGGCGGAGCACGTTCCGGTGGCGCCGGGGGTGCTCTCCCTCGTGGTCCGCGCCGGCGGCGGCTCGGTGCGCGACTCCCTGTCCGTGCTGGACCAGCTCATGGCGGGCGCCGGGACCGACGGGATCGACTACGAGCTCGCCGTCGCGCTGCTCGGCTACACGCACGCGGCCCTGCTCGACGATGTCGTCGACGCCATGGCCGCCGGGGACTCGGGGACCGTGTTCCGCGCCGTCGATCGGGTGATCCAGACCGGCCACGATCCGCGGCGCTTCGTCGAAGACCTGCTCGAGAGGTTCCGCGACCTCATCATCGTCCAGGCGCTGCCGGACGCGGCCGAGTCGATCCTGCGCGGCATCCCCGCCGACCAGCTCGCGCGCATGCGCGTCCAGGCGCAGAACCTCGGCGCGGCGGAGTTCTCGCGCGCCGCCGACGTCACCAACGGCGCCTTCAACGAGATGACCGGGGCGACCTCACCCCGCCTTCACCTCGAGCTCCTGTGCGCGCGCCTCATGCTCCCCGCGGCCGATGCCACCGAGAGGGGCTGGGCCGCGCGCGTGGACCGCCTCGAGCGGCGCCTCTCCTTCGCGCACGACGGCGATGGGCCGGCCGCCGCTGTCCCGGCGGCAGAGCGCCACGAACCCCCGGTGGTCGAGCGTGCGCTGGCCCCGCGCCGCGACGCGGAGCCGAAGCCCGTCACCGCCCCGAAGCCCGTCACCGCCCCAGAGCCGGTCGCCCCGCCCACGGAAGCGGAGGCGAAGCCCGCCGCGCCCACCCCGGCGCCGGTGGCCCCGCACAGGGAAGCGGAGCCGAAACCCGTCCCAGCCCCGGAGCCGGTGGCCGAGCGGAGCGATGCCGAACCAGCGGCTGCTCCCGAGCCGGCGGCCCCGCGCAGCGAGCCCCCGGCGGCCACGCACAGCGAAGCCGAGCCGGAGTCCCGCCAGACTCCCGAGGCGCAGCACGGCGGCGCGGGCAGCGTCGAGATGTTCCGCCGCGCCTGGCCCGACATCCTCGACGCCCTCGCCAAGGTCAAGCGGAGCACGTGGGCGCTCGTGGGGCCGAACGCGTCGGTCGCCGGATTCGACGGCCGCACGCTCGCGCTCGCCTTCGGGACCTCGGGCCTGGCGTCCGCCTTCACCCGCGGCGACCACTCCGCCAACCTGCACACGGCGATCAAGACCGTGCTGGGCGTCGACTGCCAGATCGATGCGGTCACTGGCGGCAACGGCCCGGGCACCCCGGCCACGGCAGGGGGCGGGCAGCGCCCAAAAGCGCCGGCTGAGCCGCAGCAGGGCACTCCTGCGCCCGAAACCGCCCCGCGCAGGGATCCGGCTGCTCCCAGCGGCCCCTCCGCCGCGGCGCCTTCCCCTGCGTCCGCCGAGCCGCCGGCCGCACCGGCCAGCAGCGCACCCTCCGCCGCCGACATCGCCTGGGGCCTTGCCCCGGGGCCGCAGCCAGCCGCGCCCGTGCAGCCGGCACCCTCCCCGGCTCCGCCGGCAGCGGCGGCGGCCCCTCGGGCCCCCCGCAACTCCGCCGCCCCGGAGGTGGACGCCCCGCAAGCGAGGGCGCCGCAGGCGCAGAGCCCGTTGAGGGATGCCGCGCCGAAGGAACCCGTGCCGGAACAGCCCGCACCGGAAGAGCCTGCAGGGCGCCGCCCGACAGTGCCCGGCCCGCGAGCCGCCGCCGCGACGCCCACTCCCTACGACGACATCCCCTTCTCCGATGAGGAGCCGCCCGGGGACTGGGACGAGCCGTACCCCGAGGACGAGGGCCGTCCAGCACCCCGACGGGCCACCCAGCCCCCGGCGCCCGCGCCCCGGCTCCAGGCAGCCGCCGCGCCCGGCGGCACGGCGCCTGGTGCGACGGCGCCCGGCCAGGGACCGCGGGGGACGCAGCCCGCGGCTCCTGCCGAGGCCCCCAAGGATCCGTGGGCCTACGCCCGCGAGAGCACCCCCGGCGTGTGGACCATCGGCGCCGAACCGAACACCCGCTCCGGTGACGGTGCGGCGGCAGCCGGCCCGGCGTCGTCGTCCGTACCGGGTGAGGCCGCGGCACCGGGGCCGGCGGGCGGTCCCCAGCAGGCCCCGGCCGCCACGGCGGTCGCCGCCCGGAGCACGTACGAGCCCGCCGCAGCCCAGCCGCCGCAGCGCGGCCCGTCCGGCCAGGAGTCGGGCCGGAAGCTGAGCATGTACGAGCGGCTCAGCCGCAAGGCCGCCGCGGAACAGGTGCACGCGCAGCCGCAGCAGGCACCGCGGGAGTACGTCGAGGACGTCGCGAGCGCCGATGACGAGACGATCGAGCAGTCCACCCTGTTCGGCCGGGCCGCGGTCGAGCGGATCCTCGGCGGGAAGCTCATCGAGGAGCGGGGCCTGGACGGCACTGTCATTCCCCCGCGGTAGCGTAGTGGGGTGTATGAAGGCGCAGTCCAAGACCTGATCGACGAGCTCGGCAGGCTCCCCGGCATCGGCCCCAAGTCGGCCCAGCGGCTCGCCTTCCACATCCTGGAGGCCGACGCCGAGGACATGAAGCGGCTCGCCGCCGCGATCGTGGGCGTCAAGGAGCGCGTGAAGTTCTGCCAGATCTGCGGGAACGTCTCGGAGCAGGACACGTGTGCGATCTGCCGCGACCCCCGCCGGGACCCGAGCGTGATCTGCGTGGTGGAGGAGTCCAAGGACGTGCTCGCGGTGGAGCGCACCCGGGCCTACCGCGGCCGGTACCACGTGCTCGGCGGCGCCATCAATCCGATCGCGGGAATCGGCCCCGACCAGCTGCGCATCCGGGAACTGCTCACCCGGCTCAACGACGAGCAGGTCACCGAGATCATCCTGGCCACGAACCCGAACCTCGAGGGCGAGGCCACCTCGACGTACTTGGCGCGCATGCTCAAGTCCATCGGGGTCAAGGTCACGCGCCTCGCGTCCGGGCTCCCCGTGGGCGGCGACCTCGAGTACGCGGACGAGGTCACGCTGGGCCGGGCGTTCGAGGGCCGGCGCAGCGCCATCGGCTGAGCGAGGGCATAGTAGCGCGCCGGAACTTTATGACAGATTGTTAAGTGCCGGCCGAGGGCGGGCGCATGCTGGATCCATGAGCACTGCACGCACGTCCATCCCGGTCCTCGACCTCTCGACCGCGAGGGGCGCGGACGGCGGCTTCAGACCCGAGTTCCTCGACGCGCTGCGCGACGCGACCCACAGCGTCGGCTTCTTCCAGATCGTCGGCTACGGGGGGCGCCCGGGACAGGACCAGGAGCTCCTCGACACCGTTGCCGAGTTCTTCCGCCTGCCGCTGGACGAGCGCCTCGCCCTCGACAACCGCACCTCCGCCCAGTTCCGCGGGTACACGCGCCTGGGCACCGAAGTGACGCGGGGCCGCGCGGACGCCCGCGAGCAGATCGACTACGGCCCCGAGCGTGCGCCGCTCGAGCAGGTCCCCGCCGACCAGCCCTACCTGCGCCTCCAGGGGCCGAACCAGTGGCCCGCAGGGTTCCCCGCGCTCGAGAAGGCCGCGATGGAATGGGCAGAGCTCATGTCCGCGGTCGGGGCGGAGCTCCTCTCCGCCATCTCCGCCTCGCTCGGCCTGCCCGAGGACCACTTCGCCGAGCCCTTCGCCGGGACGCCGGCGTGGATGGGCAAGCTCGTGCACTACGTCGGGACCGGGGTGGTGCCCGAGGCCGGCCAGCAGGGCGTGGGCCTGCACGCGGACTACGGCTTCGTCACCCTGCTGCTGCAGGACGGGGTCGGGGGCCTCGAGGTCCAGCCCTACGGGCAGGAGGAATGGATCGACGTCCCACCGACGCCGGGCGCCCTCGTCGTGAACCTGGGCGAGATGCTCGAAGTCGCCACCGACGGCTACCTCATGGCCACGATCCACCGCGTCATTGCCCCGGCCGCGGGCGTGGACCGCTACTCCGTGCCGTTCTTCTGGTCCCCGCGCCTGGACGCCGTCATCGACAAGGTCGAGCTTCCCGCCGACCTCGCCGCGCAGGCTCGCGGCGTCTCCGACGATCCCGACAACCCGATGCTCTCCTCCTACGGTGAGAACGTCCTCAAGGGGTGGCTGCGCGCCCATCCGCAGACGGCGCGGCTCCACTACCCCGACCTCGTCGGCTGAACGGCACACACGCGCAGGTGCCCACAGGGCACTGCCGGACCTACAGTGGACGCATGGGACAAGACCAGCCCGAACCCCGCGGTCACTACTACGACAGCGGCAGAGATGCCCACGCCGACAAGGCACGCGGCCACTACTACAAGGGCGGCGACGCCACCGTGTCGCCGGATGAGCACGTGGGCCAGTACACCGACGAAGAGCTTCCCGACGGGACCATGCACTCGGGCACCGATCACACACCCGGGCACTACACCGACCGCGAGGCCCCGGACGAGAACGAGGACGACGAGGTCGAGGGCAAAGACACCTGACTGGTCGGCGACGCGCAGGACGCGCCGCTCCGCAGCGGAACGGGACGCATAGCACGACCGTCATGATTCAGCGGCCCCACCCTCGCCCGATAGAATGTGTGGGTCCCTTCCCGCCGCCCTCGACCCCTGTGAGTGTGCCCGCATGTCGTTGCCCCTCGAAGTGCCTGCCCGGCAGCTGATCGTCCAGAAGTTCGGCGGCTCCTCCGTCGCGGACGCGGCCGGCATCAAGCGGGTGGCCCAGCGCGTGGTGGACACCCAGCGGGCCGGCCACGAGGTCGTGGTCGTGGTCTCGGCCATGGGCGACACGACCGACGAACTCCTCGACCTCTCGAGCCAGATCACGGACCAGGCACCCGCACGTGAAATGGACATGCTCCTCTCCGCCGGGGAGCGCATCTCCATGGCCCTGCTAGCCATGGCCATCAACAAGCTCGGTGCGAAGGCCCGCTCCTTCACGGGCTCGCAGGCCGGCATGATCACGGACGGCATCCACGGCAAGGCGCGCATCATCGACGTCGACCCGCACCGGGTGCGCACTGCCCTCGACAAGGGCGCGGTGGCGATCGTCGCCGGATTCCAAGGCGTGAGCCGCGAGAGCCACGACATCACCACCCTCGGCCGGGGCGGCTCGGACACCACCGCCGTGGCGCTCGCCGCCGCCCTCGACGCCGACGTGTGCGAGATCTACACGGACGTGGACGGGGTCTACACCGCGGATCCCCGCGTGGTCCCCACCGCGAAGAAGATCGACCGCATCTCGAGCGAGGAGATGCTCGAGCTCGCCGCCTCGGGCGCCAAGATCCTCCACCTGCGCTGCGTCGAGTACGCGCGCCGCTTCGGGGTACCCCTGCACGTGAGGTCCTCGTTCAGCCAGCATGAGGGGACCTGGGTGCTGCCCAGCCCCGACGACAAGATCACCATCAGCGAGGGAGTCGCCTTGGAACAGCCCATCATCTCCGGCGTCGCGCACGACCGCTCCGAGGCCAAGGTCACCGTGGTGGGCGTCCCGGACATCCCCGGCAAGGCGGCTGCGATCTTCCAGGTCATCGCCAAGGCGCACGCGAATGTCGACATGATCGTGCAGAACATCTCCACGTTCGGGCGCGGCAAGACGGACATCTCGTTCACGCTGCCCATCGTCGAGGGCGCGGATGCCCTCGAGGCCCTCAAGGCGGCCCAGGGCGAGATCGGCTTCGAGGACATCGAGTACAACGCCGAGATCGGCAAGCTCTCCCTCATCGGGGCCGGCATGCGCTCCAACCCGGGCGTCTCCGCCACGTTCTTCCAGGCGCTCTCCGATGCCGGGATCAACATCAACATGATCTCGACCTCGGAGATCCGCATCTCCGTGGTGACCCGCGCCGACCTCCTCGACGCCGCCGTCCGCGCGATCCACTCGGCCTTCAACCTGGACGCCGAGTCCGAGGCGACGGTTTACGGCGGCACCGGCCGCTGACCGGCCCGACGCTCTTCGCCGATAGCCCCACGACGACGGCCGGCACCTTCCGCGCGGAAGGTGCCGGCCGTCGTCGTGCGTGCCCCGGTCTGCAGGCAGGATTCAGTGGTGGGTCATCGGGGGCTTCTCGTCCTTGCGGACGGCGTAGTGGTGTCCTTCGGAGTCGGTCTCGACGTCGAACGTGAGCAGCTCGGACTCGGAGGCCCGCTCGAAGTCGTCGTGCTTGTGGACCACCGGCGCGCCGAGATCGCTGTGCGAGGCGGGACCCCAGACCGCCGCGGCGCGGTCGGCGACGTGCGTGAACGCGTTCAGGACCCTGTGCGAGTGGGGCATCTCTCATCACCCCCTTCCGGTACGGGCATTGTACGTCCGGGGGTGCCGCAGGGAGAGGGTCAGCGCAGGGACTGGTCCGCGGGGTCCTTGGGGACCACGTAGGTGCTGCCGTCGGGCCGCGTGACGGTCTCGAACTGCTGCGCCTCGGCCTGGCGCCGGACGAGGAGGTCCTTGTTCGCCTCGGTCATCTCGTGCGTGGCCGAGCTGCGGTTGGCCGGCCCGAAGAAGAACCGCAGCTTCCCGGTGGTGCGCATGAACCTCTGCGCGAAGTTCTCCCCCGACATTGGCCGTCCTCCCTTTCCACGGATCCTTCCCCTGCATAGTACCGTGATCATTAGTGCACTAACCAATAGGAGACTGCGATGCCCGACACCGACGACGACCTCCTCCTGGAGCGCCAGCTCTGCTTCGCGCTGAGCGTGGCGAGCCGCAGCGTCGTCGCGTCCTACCGCCCCGTCCTCGACCGGCTCGGCATCACCCACCCCCAGTACCTCGTGATGCTGGCCCTGTGGGAGCGTTCCCCGCGCACCGCGAAGGAGATCAGCGAGGCGCTCCTCCTCGAGCCCGCCACGGTCACGCCGCTGCTGAAGAGGCTCGAGGACGCGGGGCTGCTCACGCGGGCTCGGCAGCAGGGCAACGAGCGCGCGCTCGATGTCGCGCTGACCCCGAAGGGCACGGCCCTGCGGGAGCAGGCGCTCTCGGTGCCCACCACGATGATGGCGCGGCTCGGGATCAGCCGCGAGGAGGCCGCCGAGCTCCACGGGTCGATGACCCGCCTCATCGCCGCCGCCCAGGCCAGCCGGGCGGCAGACGCCTCCGCCTGACCCGCCCCCGCCCTCCCTCCCGCGCCTCCCGTTGAGGAGTCACTTCCGCACCGCCGAGGAGTCACTTCCGCACCGCTGAGGAGTCTGCGGGGTGCCCTTCGTGGCACAGTGGAGACAGCCCGGAGGGAGGGAAGCCATGCGGTTCACCGGTCATCTCGTGGCCCCGGCGCTGCTGGGGCTCGCCACCGCCACCGTGCTCCTCGCCGCGTGCTCCCCGGGGCCGGAGCGGTCGCCGGGCACGGGCCCTTCGGAGCCGTCGGCGACCTCGGGGCCCTCGGCTGGCGCGTCGAGCCCAGCGCCGACCACCGGGGCCGGCAGGACGCCGGGCGCGGCGACGGCGGAGCTGCAGGTCGTCGTCGTGCGCTCTCCGGGCGGGCCGGAGCAGCGGTGGACGCTGCGCTGTTCCGGCGCGGACGTGCTCCTGGGGAGCACTCATCCCACCGCCGCCGCGGCCTGCGCCCTCATCGCGGCCCGCCCGGAGGTGCTCGCGCCCCCGCCCAGGGACCAGCTGTGCACCCAGCAGTACGGCGGGCCAGAGGTGGCCACGGTGACCGGGACCGTCAACGGGGCCCGGGTGGACCGGCGCTTCACCCGCACCGACGGTTGCGGCATCTCTGCCTGGGCGATCGCGACCCCGCTCCTTGGGGCGCCCGGCGGGGCCGTCTAGCGGAAGCCCGTGCCTTCCTGTCCACTTTTGAGGGGCGCGCACGGCGAGTCGGGACCGGACACGCCGGGAGGATGCCGAACCGGTCGGCCACAGTGGGCAGGAACGCACGCTGCCCGGCCGAAATGCGGGGCGCGGTCCCCCAGGGGGATAATTGACCGATGCCCTCCCCAGCCTCTCGACCCCCGGCGTCCTTGGGCGCCGTGCTCGCGCAGGACGAGTGGCTCCCGCGCGCCCAGGCCCACGCCGCCCGGGTGGCCCGCTTCGCCGAGCCGTTCGTCGCCCGGCGCAACGCACGCAGGAAGCACCCGATCGAGGACTTCCTGTTCACGTACTACACCCACAAGCCGGGCCAGCTTGGCCGCTGGCACCCGGGCGCGGGCGTCGCGCTCGTCGGCGACGCGGCGCACGAGCGCCTTGGCTGGAAGCACTACCGCCCCCTCGCCCCGGAGGAGCGCCGCGCCGCCGGGCTCACGGACGAGGGAGCCGCCGTGGTGCTCGATCTGCCCGCCTACGCCGCCGAGCGCGAAGAGACCATCCGCTTCTGCGGGATCATCCTGCGCGGGACCGCCGCGAGGCCCGCGCAGTTCGGATGCTTCGGGCTGCACGAGTGGGCCATGGCGTACCGGAGCGAGAAGTTCGGGATCCGGCACGAGTACCTCCCCTGCGGCTCGGGGCGGACGGCACCGACCGCGTTGTCGAGGAGCACCGTATCCGCTGCACGCACTTCGACGCGTTCCGCTTCTACTCCCCGGACGCCGCACCGCTCAACGAGCTCCAGCCCACCCGCGCCGCCCAGCGCGACCTCGAGCAGCCGGGGTGCCTGCATGCCAACATGGACCTCTACAAGTGGGCCTACAAGCTCGGGCCCGCCATCCCGGGCGAGCTGCTCATGGACTGCTTCGAGCTCGCCTGGCGCGTGCGGACCATGGACATGCAGGCCTCGCCGTACGACCTCTCGGACTGGGGCTTCGAGCCGATCGCGATCGAGACGCCCGCGGGGAAGGCCGCGTACGTCGAGGCCCAGCGCGGCTTCGCCTCCGAGGCGGCGGTGCTGCGGGAGCGGCTCACAGCAGCGCTCGCTCCGCTCGAGGCCGCCTCGGCTGAGCCCTCCGCCGCAGCGCCCGTCGGCACGGACGTGACCCCTCAACGCAGCGGACGTGACCCCTCAACCCAGCGGACGTGACCCCTCAACCCAGCGGACGTGACCCCTCAACGGCACGGACGTGACCCCTCAACGCAGATTGCCCCGCAGCCTCCGTCTCACGACGGCGGCTGCGGGGCAGTCTCAGGGTGCGGCGAGGCGGGCCGGAGCCCCGTGGTCAGCAGGTCACCGGCCTGGGATCCCGTCCGCGGTCGCCATCGTCGGGGCGCCGGCCGGAGCCGAGGCCGCCGCGCCGGAACCGACCGTGAGGTCGACCCAGCTCGTGACGCCGCTCGCGCCGAACGTGAGCCGGCCCATGTAGGTGCCGGCGGCGAGCCCGTTCCAGGCCAGGGTCTCCGTGGCCTGGGTGCCGTTGGCGGCCACGATCGGGTTCGGGGTCACCGTGGCGTTGCCGGCATCGCCGGCCCACGCGGCCGCCTGGATCACCGCGTCCGTCGCGCCGTTGCCCGGTGACGCGAAGAGGTTGGCGATGACGTAGTACGTGCCGGCGATCGGGTTCGGGATCTCGAGCGACTCGCTCGCGGACCCGGTGGCCGCGGTGAACTGCTTGAGGCCGCCGGAGCCGTTGGGGGCGAGGACGTACATGTCCCAGTCGGTTCTGGCGTCGGCGGCCTTGAGCACGAACCGCGCGGTCTTCTGGCCCGCGGGGACCGTCACGGAAACGAGCCCGTTGGACGCATCATTGGCCGCGGCAACCTGCCCGGGGACCTTGGTGACGGCCTTCTGCGCGACCGCGGCGAGGCCCTCGAGGCCCACCGGGATCGGGCTGTCGGAGCCGGACGTCACGGTGAACGTGCCGGAGCCGGCGCCCGTGGCCGAGGAGAAGCTGTAGGCCGGGTCGGCCTTGGCCTCGACCGGCCGGATCGCGATAGGCGACGTCACGGTGCGCGGGCCGACCCACGAGAGCGAGCCGGTGGTGAACCTGCCGTCGGGCGCGGAGACGTTCTTGATCGTGATCGTGACCTCGCGGGTCTGGCCCGCCTTGGCGAAATTGAGGGCCTGCGGCTCGACGTGGAAGTCGATGCCCGGCAGGTTGACCCTGGGCCGGTACAGGCCCGGCACGAGCGCGGTGATCTGCCGCGTGACCTGGACCTCGCCCACGAGGGAGCCGAGGGCGAACGACGGCAGGTTGACGTCCTTCGCCTCGATAGAGCCTGCCTGCGGGGCACCGGTCGGATAGCCCTGGCCGTTGAGGAACGCGAGCCAGTCCTTGGTCCCCGCGTTGTACACGAGGCCGGGATCGGTGACCTTGGTGGTGTCCACGTGCCCGGCGCCGCCGTCGAACGGGTTGGTGTTCGCGCTGCCGTCCGCGTTGACCAGCGGGTACGCCGTGGTCATCATCGCGGACTTGACCATGGCCGGCGTCCACGTCGGGTTCTTGCCGAGCACGAGGGCTCCCACACCGGCGATGTGCGGGGAGGCCATCGAGGTGCCGGACATGAAGCCGAACTGCTCGCCGTTGTTCGCGATCGGGGAGACGCCGGCGAGGACGTTCACGCCGGGGGCGGCGACATCCGGCTTGAGCAGGTCGCCACCGGAGGCGAGCGAGGGCCCGCGCGAGGAGAATCCGGCGATCTGCGGCGCAGGGCTGGCCGGCTTGCCGGTGAGGTCGCCCTTGACGAGGCTCACGGTCAGCGCCGGGTCGGCGGCGATCTTGGCCTTGAGCGCGGGCCCGTCGGGGGCGTTGACGTGGATGGTCGGCACCGAGTGGAGGTCGGAGTCCTCTGAGCTCGGGGTCAGGTTGACCAGGACCATGCCCACGCCGCCGGCCCGCTTGACCTCGGCGCTCTTGTCCACACGGGCGTTGACGCCGCGGTCGCAGACCACGACCTTCCCGGTCACCTTGGCCGGGTCGAGGGTGCCCGCCATGCAGAGGTTGGCGTCCTGCGCGCCGGCCAGGGCGGCGTTCTGGGCCAGGACGGGCTGCTTGTCCTTGACCTCGCCGCTCATCACGGTCGCGCCGCGGTACTTCGAGCCGTCGGACACCACGACGGTGCCGACGAGGTCGCCCGGGAAGGTGCTGGCGGCCACGGAGGTCACCCACGGCGAGGCGTGGTTGACGGTCGAGGGGGTGGGCCCGGAGTTGCCGGCCGAGTTGGCGACGAAGATCCCGGCAGAGGCGGCGTTGAGGAACGCGAGCGCCACCGGGTCGGTGGTCGAGTCCGTGTTGCCGGAGATCGAGTAGTTGAGGACGTCGACCCCGTCCGTGATCGCCGCGTCGATGGCCGCGACCGAGGAGGAGGAGTAGCAGCCGCCCGTGTTCGGGTCGTCGTCCTCCCAGCAGACCTTGTAGACGGCCACCTTGGCGGCGGGGGCGACGCCGGAGCTGACGCCGAAGTCGGTCCCCGCGATGCTCATGTGCACGTCCGCGTTGCCCGCGGCGGTCGATGCCGTGTGCGTGCCGTGGGAGCCGACGTCCACCGGGGAGATGAGCTCCTCGGGGGCCCGGTGCTCGGGGGTGACGGTGGCCAGGAAGGGATCGGCGAAGTACCGCGCCGAGAGGACCTTCGAGTTGCAGGCGGACCCGTCGAACGCTGCGCCGGTCCCCTGGCCGGGCTGGCATTCGCCCTTGAACGTCTGCCCGTCGCCCTTGAGCATCGCGATCGTGCCGTCGGTGTCGAGGTACGGGACACCGACCTGCGGCGCCGCGCCGGCGGCGAGGGGCTTGACGGGGTCCCCCGTGAGGAACGGGTTGCTGGGGGTGTAGCCGGTGTCGATGACGCCGACCACCGTGGCCTTGCCGGCGTTCGCCTTGCCCCCGAACTGCGTGGCCCAGGACCCCTGAGGGCCCGTGAGCTTCATGAAGTCGTTCGAGGTGTAGTCCGGTGCGGCCTGCTCGTCCTTGGCCACAGTCAGGACCCGGGAGTCCTTGGCGAGGGAGGCTGCCTGCGCCGCGGTGAGCGTGGCGGTGAAGCCGTTGAGCGCCGTCGTGAACTGCTGCCCGACCTGCACGGCGTGCCTGCCGGCGACGTCGCGCTGCGCCTTGCGCAGGTGGGCGTCGTACGCCTTGACGTTGGGGGCTCCGGCGTCGACCTTGCGGCCCTTGCCCGGCTTGGTGGGCGCGTAGCCGGGGGTGCCGCCGTCGTAGGAGGCCACGGCCTGCTCGGCGAGCACCACGATGTAGCGGCCGTCCTCGTAGACCTTGCCGGTGTCGGCGGACGGCGATGACGACGGTGCGGCCGGCATGATGTCCGGCGCGGCGTGCGCGGGGGCGGCCGCGACGCTGAGGGCGAGCGGAATGCCGACGGCGAGCGCAGCCAGTCGCTGCCGCCGCGGCACGGCGCCGCGAAGGGGTTGTCTCTTCACGCGATGAGACCTTTCACTGGGGCGATGTGACCTCCGCCACGGGCGGAGTGACACCCAAGCTACCCGAAGCGACTGCTTCACACCAGTAATTCTTCAGCTTCATCGCGGGTTATTCACAGGACCGTCACAGCCACGTGATGATAATGCAGCGGCGGGGTCGCCCCAGGGCGGACCCGACAATAACGAAAGATATATTCGCCCTATTTATCGGGCGCTTTTGCCCTAGCCGCGGAGTATATTTCTGGGTACTTCTTCAGGTCCTCATCAGTACGACGACGACATGGGAGGCACAGGCAGCGAGGGATACAGACGCCGGAACACCGCAGCTGGGCTAAGGCCTCGAGCCCCGAGCGGTCCGGATCCGAAGAGGCCGGATTTCACGTCAATCACTCAACAGAAAACAAGATGCCAACGAGGGGCGCGCCAGTGACGGCGCGCCCCTCTTCTGTGCTCATGCCCCGTGTGGCGTGGCCCGGGCCCGGCGTCAGGCCGCCTCGGCGTCGCCGTCGAGGTAGAACCACCGGCCGCCCTCGCGCACGAACCGGGAGTGCTCGCGCTGGGCCCCGCGCGCCGCGCCGTCGCGCCAGTGCGCCGCGAAGTCGACCGTCCCCTCGGTGTCGAACGGGCCGCCGGCGCTGACACGGACGACGTCGAGGCGTCGCCACTGCGTCGACCCGTCGAGTTCCAGCGTGGCCGGGCGGGTGGACGGGTGCCACGTGGCGAGCAGGTAGTCGGCCATCTCCGGCCCTCCGACGGCGAAGGCGCTGTAGCGCGAGCGCATGAGCGCCTCCGCCGTCGGAGCTGCCGTCCCGCGGGCCAGGCCGAGGTGGAACCGGCCGCAGCAGGAGCCGTAGGTGTCGCCGCTGCCGCACGGGCAGCGGGAGTCAGCGTCGAGGGGCATGCCGACCAGCGTAGCGAGGTGCTCCTCCTCACCGCGGGCGTGACGCCTCTCCCGCCTGCCCCCTCGGCTCCGCGGCCGCCGCGGATCCGAGGCCGGACGGCGTGCCACGCGTGGCCTGCGTCACTTCGCGGAGCGGCGGCTGTTCGATGACGCCTGCGCGTCGCGGCCCCCCGTGGCCCCTCCGGTAGAATTGGGGTGCCCCCTCCCCTATCCACAGGAGCCTGTCCCGATGCCGCGGATCGTTGTCGACGTCATGCCCAAGCCCGAGATCCTCGACCCGCAGGGGAAGGCCATCGTCGGGGCCCTGCCGCGCCTGGGCTTCACCGCCTTCAGCGGCGTGCGCCAAGGGAAGCGCTTCGAGCTGACCGTGGAGGGCCCCGTGACCGAGGAGATCCTCGAGCAGGCCCGCAACGCGGCCGCGACGATGCTCTCCAACCCCGTCATCGAGGACGTCGTCAACGTCGAGGTCCTGCCCGAGGACGGCGCCGAGGTGCGTGCGGACGCCGACGCCGCCGAGGTGGACTGAACACATGAGCGAGACTCCCCTCATCGCAGACCTGCGCGGGCCGGAGCCGGCCCCGCTCTCCGGCGCCAAGATCGGCGTCGTGACCTTCCCGGGAACGCTCGACGACCGCGACGCCGCGCGCGCCGTCCGCCTCGCGGGCGCGACCCCGGTCCCGCTCTGGCACGCCGACGACTCGCCCACCGCACTCGGTGACGTCGACGCCGTCGTGCTCCCCGGCGGGTTCTCCTACGGCGACTACCTCCGCGCCGGCGCGATCGCCCGGTTCGCCCCGCTCATGGGCCGCATCGTCGACGCCGCCAACTCCGACGCCAAGCTTCCCGTGCTCGGCATCTGCAACGGCTTCCAGGTGCTCACCGAGAGCCACCTCCTGCCCGGCTCGATGATCAAGAACGACCACCTCAAGTTCATCTGCCGCGACCAGGTGCTGCGCGTCGAGAACGCCTCGACCGCGTGGACCAACCAGTACGAGGTCGGCCAGGAGATCACGATCGTCCTGAAGAACCAGGACGGCCAGTACGTCGCGGACGAGAAGACGCTCGACGAGCTCGAGGGCGAGGGCCGGGTCGCGTTCCGGTACGTCGGCTGGAACCCGAACGGATCGCGCCGCAACATCGCCGGCATCACCAACGCCGCCGGCAACGTCGTGGGCCTCATGCCGCACCCCGAGCACGCCGTCGAGCCCGGCTTCGGCCCGCTCAGCACCGACTCCGGCGAATACTCCACCGACGGGCTCGGGTTCTTCACGTCCGTCCTGACCACGCTCGTCGCAGGGGGCACCAAGTGACCGCAGGGAACACCAACGCCGTGACCGCCCGCAAGTTCAACATCGACACGGTCGAGCACGCCGCGCAGACGCCGGAGACCGAGCTGCCCTGGGCCGAGCTCGGTCTGAAGGAGAACGAGTTCGAGGAGATCGTCAAGCTCCTCGGCCGCCGCCCCACCGCCGCCGAGCTCGCCATGTATTCGGTGATGTGGAGCGAGCACTGCTCCTACAAGTCCTCCAAGGTGCACCTGCGCCAGTTCGGCGAGAAGCTCACCGACGAGATGAAGAAGGACATGATGGTGGGCATCGGCGAGAACGCCGGTGTGACCGACCTCGGCGACGGCTGGGCCGTCACGTTCAAGGTCGAGTCCCACAACCACCCCTCCTTCGTCGAGCCCTACCAGGGCGCCGCGACCGGGATCGGCGGGATCGTCCGCGACATCATCTCGATGGGCGCGCGCCCCGTGGCGGTCATGGACCCGCTGCGCTTCGGCGCGATCGACCACCCCGACACGGCCCGCCTCGTGCACGGGATCGTCTCGGGGATCGGCGGCTACGGCAACTCGCTGGGCCTGCCGAACATCGGCGGCGAGGTCGTGTTCGACTCGGTCTACCAGGCCAACCCGCTCGTGAACGCGCTCGCCGTCGGCGTGCTCCGCCACGAGGACCTGCGCCTCGCCAACGCCTCCGGTGTGGGCAACAAGGTGGTGCTCTTCGGCGCCCGCACGGGCGGCGACGGGATCGGCGGCGCCTCGGTGCTGGCCTCGGAGTCCTTCGACGACTCCAAGCCCTCCAAGCGGCCCGCCGTCCAGGTCGGCGACCCGTTCGCCGAGAAGGTCCTCATCGAGTGCTGCCTCGAGCTGTTCAAGCATTCCCTCGTCGAGGGCATCCAGGACCTCGGCGCCGCCGGCATCTCCTGCGCCACGAGCGAGCTGGCGTCCAACGGCGACGGCGGCATGCAGGTCGAGCTGACCGACGTGCTCCTGCGCGACCCCACCCTGACCCCGGGCGAGATCCTCATGTCCGAGTCGCAGGAGCGCATGATGGCGGTCGTGACGCCCGAGAACGTGGCCGCATTCGAGAAGGTCATGGACAAGTGGGACGTCGAGTACTCGTGGCTCGGCGAGGTCACGGACACCGGCCGCCTCGTCATCACGTGGGACGGCGAGACGATCGTGGACGTCGACCCCCGCACCGTGGCCCACGAGGGGCCCGTCTACCACCGCCCGTTCCACCGCCCCGAGTGGCTCGACGGCGTCCAGGCGGACACGTTCCGCGCCTCCGAGGCCGGCAAGGGCCTGCCCGCCACCGGCGAGGAGCTCAAGGCCGCCGTGCTCGAGCTCATGGCCAGCCCGAACATGTGCGACAAGTCCTGGGTGACCAGGCAGTACGACCACTACGTGGGCGGCAACACCGCCCTCGCCTCCCCCGACGACGCGGGCGTGGTCCGCGTCGACGAGGAGACCGGCATGGGCGTGGGCCTCTCCACGGATGCCAACGGCCGCTACGCCTACCTGGACCCGTACACGGGCGCCCAGCTCGCCCTCGCCGAGTCCTACCGCAACGTCGCCACCTCGGGCGCCGTGCCGATGGCGGTCACCGACTGCCTCAACTTCGGCTCCCCCGAGGACCCCGAGGTCATGTGGCAGTTCGCCGAGGCCGTCCGCGGCCTCGCCGACGCCTGCCAGGTGCTCGGCATCCCGGTCACCGGCGGCAACGTCTCCCTGTACAACCAGACGGGGACCACCCCGATCCACCCCACCCCGGTGGTCGGCGTCCTCGGCAGGTTCGACGACGTGGCGCGGCGCACGCCCTCGGGCTGGCAGAGGAACGCGGACGGGCAGGCGATCTACCTGCTCGGCACGACGCGCGACGAGCTCGACGGCTCCGAGTTCGCCAACCTCCGCGGCCACCTCGGCGGCCTTCCGCCCAAGCTCGACCTCGAGGCGGAGAAGACGCTCGGCGCGATCCTCATCAACGCCTCGCGCGACGGCATGGTCGACTCGGCGCACGACCTCTCCGAGGGCGGCCTCGCCGCCGCGCTGTCCGAGATGGTGCTGCGCTTCGGCGTCGGCGCCCGGGTGGCGCTGGGCGACCTGTGCGAGCGGGACGGCGTGGACGCGTTCACTGCGCTCTTCTCGGAGTCGCAGGGCCGCGCGATCGTGGCGGTGCCGCGCTCCGAGGAGGTCCGGTTCAACGACATGGCCTCCGCGCGGAACTACCCCGTGATCCGCCTCGGCATCGTCGACGTGCTCGCGACGAGCCTCGAGGTGCAGGGCCTGTTCGACCTGCCCATCGACGAGCTCCGCGAGGTCCACGAGGGAACCCTTCCGAAGCACTTCGGCTGATCCCGCCCGACGAGGCAGACCACGGTGGCCCCGCCAGAGGACAGGCCGCGCTCCGACGCGCCGTCCCCGGCGGGGCCACTGCCGTCCCCCGCGGGTGAGCTGACGGGGCTCGACGCCGCGGCGGTCGCCGCACGGCAGGCCGCAGGGCTCGTCAACACCCTCGACCGGCGCACCTCCCGGCCGGTCTGGCAGATCGCCCGGAGCCACCTCTTCACCGTCTTCAACCTCATCCTCGGGCTGTGCGGGGCCACCCTCGTGGTGCTGGGGCGCTGGCTCGACCTCATGTTCCTCGCCGCCGCGGCGGCCAACATCGCCATCGGCTTCGCCCAGGAGCTCCAGGCGAAGCGCCGCCTGGACCGCCTCGCGGTGCTCGACCGCAGTCCCGTCCGGGTGCTCCGCGCCGGTGCCCCGGCGGAGGTGCCCCCCGATCAGGTGGTGATGGACGACGTCGTGCTCCTCCGCCGCGGCGACCAGATCCCCGTGGACGGCACGGTGCTGCGCGCAGAGGAGCTCGACGTGGACGAGTCGATGCTGACCGGCGAGTCCGCCCCCGTATCCAAGGCCGCCGGCGCGGAGGTCTCCTCCGGCTCGTCCGTGGTCGCGGGCCACGGCAGCATCCGCGTGACCGCCCTCGGGGCCGGCTCCCGCGCCGAACGGCTCACGGCGCAGGCCCGGCGCTTCACCCAGGTCACCTCGGAACTCCGGGAGGCGCTGGCGCGCGTGGTGCGGTGGATCAGCGTGGCGATCGTGCCCATGATCGCCGTGGTGCTCAACGGCCAGCTGCAGGCCGCGGGCGGCTGGGGCGCGGCGTTCGCCTCCGGGGCCTGGCGCGACGCCCTCGTGGCCGCGGTCGCCTCCGTGACGATCATGGTCCCGCAGGGCCTTGCCCTGCTGACCACGGTCTCCTTCGCCGTCGCCGCCCTGCGCCTCGCCCGCGGGCAGGTCCTCGTCGAGGAGCTCGCCGCCGTCGAGGTGCTCGCCCGCGTGGACGTGCTGTGCTTCGACAAGACCGGCACCCTCACCGAGGGCGGGATCCACCTCGAGGACGCCGTCCCGGTGCACGGCCCGGCCGTCGCCACCCCGGGCTGGGAGCGCGCGCTCGCGTGGATCGGCGCGGACCCGGACGCCAACCCGACCGCGGCGGCCCTCGCCGAGCGGTTCTCCACACCGCCGGACCGCGCGCCCTCCCGGGTGGTGCCGTTCTCCTCGGCCCGGCGCTGGAGCGCGGTCCAGTTCGACGGCGGCACGGCCGACGGCGCGTGGCTGCTCGGCGCGCCCGAGGCCCTGCTCGGCCAGGACCCGGAGGCCGCCCCCGCGCGGCAGGCCGCCGCCGAGCGCGCGGCGCGGGGGCTGCGCACCGTGGTCCTGTGCCACGCCGACCGGCTCCCCCCGGACGGCGCGCTGCCCGCCCAGGTGCGGCCCGCCGTCGTGCTTGCCTTCCGCGAGCGCCTGCGGCCGGACGCGGCCGAGACCCTCGCCTATTTCCGCGAGCAGGGCGTGGCCCTCAAGGTCGTCTCGGGCGACAGCCCGGGCACCGTCGCGGCCGCGGCGCGGGCCGCCGGGATGGACGCGGCGTCCCCGGTGGACGCCCGGTCGCTGCCCGAGGATCCCGCCGCGCTGGCGGACGCGCTCGAGCGGCACAGCGTCTTCGGGCGGGTCGGGCCGGAGCAGAAGGAGGCGATGGTGCGCGCCCTGCAGGCACGGGGGCACGTGGTGGCGATGACCGGGGACGGGGTGAACGACGCGCTCGCGCTCAAAACGGCAGACCTCGGGATCGCCATGGGCACCGCCGCGCCGGCGACCAAGGCAGTGGCCCGGCTCGTGCTCCTCGACGGCCGGTTCTCGCGGCTGCCGGCGGTCGTCGCGGAGGGACGCCGGGTCATCGCGAACATCGAACGGGTCTCGCGGCTGTTCCTGACGAAGACCGTCTACGCGTTCGTGCTGGGGATCAGCTTCGGCGCGCTGGCCTGGGCGTTCCCGTTCCTGCCGCGGCAGCTCTCTACCTCGGACTTCCTCATGCTCGGCTTCCCGGCGTCCGTGCTGGCCCTCCTGCCCAATGCCCGCCGCTACGTGCCGGGCTTCCTGCGGCGCGCGGTCACGGCCGCGGTGCCCTCCGGGCTCGCGATGGCTGCCGCGATCCTGGGCGTGTACGCGTACGGCCGGTGGGCCACGGACGCGTCCCAGGAGCAGATCGAGGCCGCCGCGTTCCTCACCCTCACCGTGAGCGGGCTCTGGGTCCTCGTGATCGCGGCGCGCCCGTTCACCCGATGGCGGCTGCTCCTCGTGGGATGCATGTACGCCGGCACTGTTGCCGTGCTGACCGTGCCGCTCTCCCTCGAGTACCACCAGCTCGCGGACCCGGACGCGCAGCTGACCCTCGCGGCCCTGGCCTTCGCGGCCGGCGCCTGCGTGGTCATCGAGGCGGCCCACCAGGTGCTCAGGCGCCGCCTGCGGGCGTGACCTCGAGGACCGCGGCGCCGGTGATCCTGTCCCCGGCGAGGTCGGCGAGCGCCCGGTCCGCGTCCTCGAACGCGTAGGGCACGGTGGTGGTGCGGACGGGGATCTCGGCGGCGAGCCGGAAGAACTCCTCGCCGTCCGCGCGGGTGTTGGCGGTGACGCTGCGCAGCTGACGCTCCTGGAAGAGGTGCTGCTGGTAGTCCAGGGGCGGGATGTCGCTGAGGTGGATGCCAGCGACGGCCAAGGTTCCGCCGCGGTCCAGTGCGGCCAGGGCCGGCGGGACGAGCGTGCCCACGGGTGCGAAGAGGATCGCGGCGTCGAGCTTCTCGGGCGGCGCCTGGTCGGCGCCGCCCGCCCATACCGCGCCCAGGTCCAGCGCGAGCTGCCGGGCCTCCGGGGCGCGGGTCATGACGTAGACGGAGGCGCCGCGGTGCATGGCGAGCTGGGCGGTGATGTGGGCGCTGCCGCCGAAGCCGTAGATCCCCAGGCGGCCGCCGTCGGGGAGCGCCGCCCGCTGCAGCGCCCGGTAGCCGATGATGCCCGAGCACAGCAGCGGCGCTGCCTCGCGGTCGCTGAACGCCTCCGGGATGGGGTAGGCGAAGTCCTCGCGCACGACGGCGAGCTCCGCATACCCGCCGTCCTCGTCCCACCCCGTGAACCGGGGTGCTGTGCAGAGGTTCTCCCGGCCCGAGCGGCAGAACCGGCAGGTCCCGCAGGTGCCGCGCAGCCAGGCGATGCCGACGCGGTCGCCGAGCCCGAACCGCCGGGCGCCGGGGCCGAGCGCCTCCACGCGGCCCACGGCCTCGTGGCCGGGGATGACGCCGTGGCGCCGGGGAGCCAGGTCCCCTTCGGCGAGGTGCAGGTCAGTGCGGCACACCCCGCAGACCGACACGCGCACCAGGACCTCCCCCGGCCCGGGCACCGGACCGGGCCGCTCGCCGAACGCGAGGGGTCCGGGGCTGCCGCCCGCCGGCCCCGGCCTGTCCACCCACCATGCGCGCATGGCGCCCATTCTCGCCCGCGGCCGTGCGCGGGGACAGGGCCGGTCGGCTCGTCCCCGCCCGCGCCCCGCGCAGAGGGTCAGCCAGAGACGATCGTGACGAGGTGCGTCGTGGGGTCGTAGCGGAAGGCGACCGGGCCGCCCGGGTGGTCGAAGCCGATGTTGGACCCGTTGAGCGCGCCGTTGGTCCCATAGTTCACGTCCCACGATCCGTTGAGCGCGACCTTGAACGAATACGACCCCGCCGGCAGCGAGGCGAGCCGGAGGATCCAGCCCTGCGAGCGCGGGTCCCACGTGGCCGCCGTCGCGGTGCACCCCGGGTCCCAGTCGCCCGCACAGCCGGCGAGGTGCTGGTAGGTGCCCGGGAAGTTCACCGCGGAGGGCTGGACGGCGGGCTGGCCCGCCGAGACCAGATGGGTCGAGTCGTTGTAGCTGAAGACGATGGTCCCGCCGGGATGGTCGAGCGCGATGTTCGGCCCGTTCGGCGCCCCGCCGGCACCGTAGTTGAGGTCCCAGGACTTGTTGAGGGCGGCCTTGTACGAGTAGCTGCCCTGCGGGAGGGTGTAGGTCCCGCGCCAGACTCCCTGCGCGGGATCGAACGCCAGCTGCGCCTGCGGGCACGCCGGCTGCCAGTCGCCGGGGCAGCCCATCGCCGTGTTGAGCGTCCCTGCCACCGCCACGGCGGAGGGCTGGGCCGCGTGCTCGGAGACCGTGGTCTCGTGGGTGTCCTGCCGGTAGGTGAAGGTGAGCCGGCCGCCTGGATGGGTGAGCGTGATGTTCGCCCCGTTGGGCGCCCCTCCGTCGCCGTAGTTCTGGGTCCAGGACCCGTTGAGCGCCGCCTTGAACTGGTAGGTGCCGGCCGGGAGGTCGAGGGTGAGGCGCCACTCGGAGGCGATCGGGTCGTACTGGGCCATGGTGGCCTGGCACGCGGGGGCCCAGTCGCCGGCACAGCCGGCGAGGTGCTGGATGTCGCCGGCCACGGTCACCGAGAGCGGCTGCGGGGCGGGGCCCTTGGGGGCGTCCGGGTCCACGGGGGTTGGCACGACGGCGGAG
The DNA here is from genome assembly GCF_001577305.1 of Sinomonas atrocyanea. Classification (NCBI taxonomy): domain Bacteria; kingdom Bacillati; phylum Actinomycetota; class Actinomycetes; order Micrococcales; family Micrococcaceae; genus Sinomonas; species Sinomonas atrocyanea. The sequence goes on along the minus strand of NZ_CP014518.1, from coordinate 516,389 downwards.
ACGGTCGCCGAGGTGGCGGTGTGGCCGGCGTTGTCGAGCGAGACGGCCCGGTACTCGAGCGGGGTGCCCGGCGTCATGCCCTTCGTGGCGTCGAAGACCTGGTACGGGTAGGTGTCGTCGGTGCCGATGTTGTGCCACTGGCCGGCGGCTCCCTCGGCACCGGGGACCCGGGCCTGGAACGTGACCTCGTAGAACGAGTCGTGCGGGAGGTCGGCGGTGACGTTGACGCGGGTGTTGTCCCCGCCGGCCGCGGCCGGGGTCCCGATCGCCGGCACGGGGGCCGCCGCCGAGTCGGGAATGCGGCCCTCGGACTCGTAGACGACCGCGGAGAACGCGGGGACGGTGACGGTGAGCGTCCTGTCCGCTGCCGTCTTGAGCCGGTCCGCGGCGCCGGCGCCGAAGACCTTCGCGAACGGACGCTGGGCGATGTACGTGGGCACGGCCGCCGTGCGGGCCGCGGCGGTGTTGTTCAGGGCCACGACGTACTCGCGCTGGGCGGCCGCGTCGATGCGTGAGAACGCGTAGACCCCGGCCGTCGTCTCGGCGTACCGGTCCTGGTGCGCGCCCGTGCGGAGGGCCGGGTTGTCCTTGACCACCTTCGCGAGGTCCGCGATCGAGGTGTAGAGCGGATGGGTGGTGACGTAGTTGTCCGCGGCGTGCGTCGCCGTCGTGCCCAGGAGCGGATCGGCGAGGTACTCCGGCGTCCTGGACGCGAACATGTCCTGCCGGGCGAGCTGGTCCCCGCCGGTGCCGGTGAACCCCTGCTCGTCGCCGTAGTAGACGATCGGGTTGCCGCGGGAGAAGTACATGAGCTCGTTGGCGAGCCGGTCGCGGGCCACCTTCTCGGCGTCGGACGCCGTCGGGTTGTCCTGGTCGATGAAGGACCCGATCCTGCCCATGTCATGGTTCCCGAGGAACGTGGGCAGCTGGTAGACGTTCGAGGTCGCGGTCGTGTACCAGTCGTCGCCCTGGAAGAGCTTCTGCAGGGTCGTGGCGGGCGAGGAGGCCGAGGCGTAGGAGCGCGCCGCCTGCTGGAACGGGAAGTCGAGCACGGCCTGGACGTGGTCGGAGGTGGTGAACTTCGAGGTGAAGTCGCGCGAGGTGTCGTAGACCTCCCCGAACATGAAGAAGTCCTTCTTGCCCACCGAGTGCGCGTAGTCGAGGATCGCGGGCGAGAACTTCTGCCAGAACGCGTCGTTGACGTGCTTCATCGTGTCGATCCGGAACCCGTCGATCCCGAAGTCGCCGATCCACTTCTTGTACACGTCGATGAAGCCGTTGAGGACCTTCGGGTTCTCGGTGAACAGGTCGTCCAGGCCCGAGAAGTCGCCGTAGTTGGCGCTCTCCCCCGCGAAGGTCGAGTCGCCACGGTTGTGGTAGAGGGTCACGTCGTTGAGCCACGCGGGGACCTTCACGTCCTGCTCGCCGGCGGGGATGTAGGGGTGGTACGGGAAGGACGTCGCCGGGTCCATCGCGGGGAAGCTCGGCTGGTCGGCGACCGCGGCGTCGTCGAACGTCTGCCCCGAGGCGTCCTTGTACGGGGAGGCCGTCTTGCTCACGTAGGGCATGCGGGAGCCCTCTTGGTACTTGATGACGTCCGCGGTGTGGTTGGTGATGATGTCGAAGTAGACCTTCATGCCCCGCGCGTGGGCCTGGGTGATCAAGGTCCCGAGCTCGGCGTTGGTGCCCAGGTGGGGATCGATCTGGGTGAAGTCCGTGATCCAGTAGCCGTGGTACCCGGCGCTGTGGTCCTCGGGCTGGACGGCCTTGTTCTTGAAGCTCGGCGTGAGCCAGATGGCGGTGGTGCCCAGGCCCTGGATGTAGTCCAGCTTGCTCGTGAGGCCCTTGAGGTCGCCGCCGTGGTAGAAGCCCTTGTTGGTCGGGTCGAAGCCGGAGACCATCGGATCCGGGCCGAGGCCGCCCTGGTCGTTCGCCGCGGTGCCGTTCGCGAAGCGGTCCGTCATCACGAAGTAGTAGTTCTCGGTGCCCGCCGCCGTCCGGAACGAATGCGCCGCCCCCGGGCCACCGGCGTCGGACGACGGCGGCGGGGCGGCCGTCGCGGTCGTGGCACCGCCGAGCGCGAGGGCGGCAGCGAGGACGACGGCGGTGCTGGCCGCCCTCGCCCTCGGGGAGCGCGCGCGGCGCGCGGCGCGCGGGCAGACAGGGCGGAACCGCATGCAGACCTCCAGGGAAGCAGTGATCCGCCCACTATGGCGTATGTCACACGACGTGACAAGGACGTCATGCACTTCTCACTCGACAGCATGGAGGCCGCCTGCCACGATCGTGGACATGACCTCCAGTGCGCCCGCCGACCCGCGGCTGCGGGACCTGGCCCTGCTGCGGCGCGTGCGGGACCGCATCGACAGGGAGTATGCCGAGCCGCTCAACGTCGAGGCGCTCGCGCGCGGCATCCACGTCTCGGCCGGCCACCTGAGCCGCCAGTTCCGGGCGGCGTACGGCGAGTCGGTCTACCAGTACCTCATGACCCGGCGCATCGAGCGGGCCATGGCGCTGCTGCGCGTCGGGACGCTCAGCGTGACCGAGGTCTGCTTCGCCGTCGGCTTCTCTTCCCTGGGCACGTTCAGCACCCGGTTCGCCGAGCTGGTCGGCGTCCCGCCGAGCGTGTACCGCGACCAGGGCGCCGATATCGCGGCAGGGATGCTGCCGTGCATCGCCAAGCAGGTCACCAGACCGATCAGGAATCAAGAAGCACGGCTCCCGGCGCCCTCCGTACCGTGAAGCCATGGAACTCACCATTCATGCAAGCGCCCTCCCCCACACCGATCCCGAGGCGTCCCTCGCGTTCTACCGGGACGCCCTCGGCTTCGAGGTCCGCCAGGACGTGGGCCGGGGCACCATGCGCTGGATCACGGTCGGCCCCGCCGGCCAGCCCAGCACGTCGATCCTCCTCGCCCCACCGGCCACGGATCCCGGGATCACGGAGGACGAGCGGCGCACCATCTCGGAGATGATGGCCAAGGGCACCTACGGCTGGATCCTGTTGGCCACGCCCAACCTCGACGAGGTGTTCGAGAAGGTCCAGGCCACCGACGCCGAGGTGGTGCAGGAGCCCACCCTGCAGCCGTACGGCCTGCGGGACTGCGCCTTCCGCGACCCCGCGGGCAACCTCGTCCGCATCCAAGAGCTGCGCTGATGTGCCATCCCGCGTGGGGGCCGGCGCGCAGCCCGGCGCCGGCCCCGCGCGAGCTCGTGGGGGTGCGGCGCCTCCGGGATCTGATCGACCGGGACGGCGCGAGGAGGTTCCGGGCCGCGCACGACCGCGCACGGCGGCTCCCGTTCGACGTTGCGGCCCTCGCCCTCGCGGCCGGGATCCCCCCTGCCCAGCTCACGCGCGAGTTCACACACGCCTACGGAGCGTCGCCGGAGGAGTACGCCTCTGCCGGGGGGCTCTGAGGAGCCCCTCCCTCCGGATGTCCCTGGCCTCCGCGGCCTCCGCGGCGAGGAAATGCCCTGCGCTTCGGTCATTGCCCCGGCCTTCAACGCAGGGCTGTGACCGAAGCGCAGGGCATATGGGGGTGCCCGCGGATCCGGGGTCTGCTCAGGGTGAACCCTGAGGACGTGCACGGGGCCGGCCGCCCATAATGGGACGGTGACCACCCCCGGCAATGCCCCTCGGCGGAATCCCTACCGGGACCCCAGCGCCTACTGGCCCGACGGGGTCCAGCCCGGTGCGGCCGCGTCCGGCCGCGGGCTGGATGGCCTCCTGCCGGACGGCACCCGCCGCGGCGAGATCGTCCGCGCGGGAGGGGGCCCGGCGTCGCCCGCCAGCGCCGGGCAGCCGCGAGGGGGCGAGCGCAGGCCGCCCAAACCCGTCTCGCGGCTCGCGACCGGTCTGGGCGGGGTGGCGCTCGGCTTCGGCATCCTGGCCCTGACCCTGGGCGCCGTGCCCTGGATCGGCGCCTTCCTCGCTGCAGGGCCCCTCCTCGGCTCCGCGTTCGCCGCGTGGGGCTCGTTCGCCCGGTCGAAGGTGCGGGCGGCGCGGGTCTCGGCGATGGCGGTCGCGGGCGTCGCGCTGAGTGCGCTGCACGTGATCCTGCTGTTCGTGCGCTGATCCACCGTCGCGGCGGGTCAGTCGTCGCTGCGGGCCTCGCGCCGGCGGGCGCTGAGCAGCTCGACCTCCGGGCGGCCGGCGACGAGGCGTTCGACGGCGTCGAGCACCTCCACCGCGTGAGCCCTGTCCGCGCTGACGATGCCGACGCCGATGCGCGCGCGGCGGTGCAGGTCCATGTCCCCGACCTCGGCCGCCGAGACGTCGAACCGTCGGCGCAGCTCCGCGACGATCGGCCGGACCACTGAGCGTTTCTCCTTGAGGGAGTGCACATCGCCGAGGAGCAGGTCGAACTCGATCCAGGCAATCCACATGCGCCCATTCACTCACGGAGGGATGTCAGTACCTAGGCCCCGCGTCGGCTGAGAGGTGACCCCGGGTCTGTCGAGAGGTGACCCCGCGTCGGCTGAGAGGTGACCCCGCGTCGGGGCGGGGAAAGGCGAGGGAGCGGGCGGGGACTCAGAGCACGCCGAGGCGGACCAGGCGGCGCCGGGCGGCGGCTTCGCTCGGCGCCATCGGGCCCAGCGCCCGGCCGATGACGGCGAGCGTCGCCTTCGCGGCCCCCGCCAGCGGCAGCGGCACGGGCCCGAGCCGCGGACGCGAGAGCCCCAGGAGCTCCAGATGCCGCGGCGGAAGCGTGTCGAGGACCGCGCCGAAGAGCAGCGCGTAGCCGGGCTTGAGGAGCGGGTCCAGCGGCGGTCGCCGGATGAAGGCGACCACCTCGTCGACGCGGGGGCCGCCGGAGAGCTGCCCCGCGGCGTCGTACGCCCGGATGCGCTCCGCGAGGTCAGCCTCGGTGCGGGGCGGGTCCGCGACGCCCATGAGCTCGCCGGCCGTGGCCCACTCGGCCACATAGCGGTCGGCGCCGCCGGGAACCGGGCCGTGGAAGGCCTCGTAGCTGCGCAGGAACGCGTCGGTGAACGCGATGTGCACCCACTCGGCGAGGGCCGGATCGTTCGCGGAGTACTGCTCGTGCGCGCCGCCCGGCGAGACGTAGGTGCCGGTCACCGGCACGTGCACGCCGCGCACCCACGCGCAGGCCGCGCGGGCGGCCGCGGTGTCGCCGTAGGTGACCGTGAAGATCCAGCGGATGGTCCCGGCCAGGCGGCCGAGGGGGTCCGCGCGGTAGTTGGAGTGGTCCACCACCCCCGCCAGCACGCCGGGGTGGAGCGCCTGGGTGAGGAGCGCGCGGATTCCGGCGGCGATCGTGGACATGGAGCCGTGCACCGCCCAGACGGCGGAGTCGGGCGGGAAGAAGCCCGCGTCGTCGCCGTCCTCGAGGGCCGTCTCCCACGCGGGGATGGTCTCGGACTCGCCGGCGAACGTCAGGCGGAGCCGCTTCCGCAGCGGCCCGAGCATGTCAGGGGACACCCCTCCAGAGTACGTCGGGTCCAGAGTAGGTCGGGCGCACGGAGCATGCCGGGGCCCCCTCCGTTGAGGCGGAGCCGGGGCCCCGGCAGCGTGGCTGTGCGCCAGTAGGTCTACTTTGCCCAGTACACGTGGTTGGTGAGGGGGCGGAAGTCGTCCTGGCCCGAGATGCTGACAACCTCGCCGATCAGGATGACGTGGTCCCCCGCGTCCACCCGCTGCCAGAGGCGACACTCAACACGCGGGACGTCGGCGGCCACGACGGGCGAGCCCAGCACGCCGGGCTCCCAGTCCAGCCCCGCGAACTTGTCCGTCCCCTTCGCCGCGAACCGCTGCACGAGGTCCCGCCGTGACTCGGAGAGGATGTGCACGGCGTAGTTGTCGGTGTTGATCCATGTCGCAAACGAGCTCGACGACTTGTCCACCGCCCACGAGACGAGCGGCGGATCCAGGCTGATCGACGTGAACGAATTGCTCACGAGGCCCGCGAGGGTGCCGCCGTCCGAGGTGGTGATGACGGCGATCCCCGTGGCCCAGCACCCCATGGCCCGGCGCAGGTCGGCACCGGTCACGAGGTCGAGCGGGGTGGCAGTCATGAGTCCTCCAGCGAAACGGCCGGACGCCCGCGGTTCCGGGCGCCGTACTTGCCGCGGATGGCCACCGCGGCCGGATCCTCATCTGGGGCACCCCACTACGGGAGAGGGTTGCCGCCCGGCCAGCCAGAGCTTCGCACCGGGACTCTTGATCCTGCCTTCCACCCTACGAAAAGCGTCTCCGAGGCGTCCACCGTCCAGCCGTGGCCTGGGACACAGAAGGTCACATTGAACTTTGTTACGCGACCCTGCACGCCTTTTTTGGCCGGTTTGCATCCGGCGCGCAACAGTGAGGTGACCATCCCGAGCGGCCGAGAGATCTGGCTCCGTGACGCCGCAGCAACCATGGCCCTCTGCACAGGACCACCCTCTGCGCAGGACCACAGGTGCTACCGCCAGAACCGATGGAGAGAGAGCCATGACGTCTGTCCTCGAACCCCCCACGACCGCCACCAGCCAGCTCGATCCCGAGCGGATCGCCTTCTGGGAGGACGCCGCGCGGCGCCTGACGTGGGCCGAGCCGTGGGACGCCGCCCACACGTGGATCCCCGCGGACCCCTCCACCGACACACCGCCCGTGATCCGCTGGTTCGAAGGTGGGCGCCTGAACGCGGCCGTGAACTGCGCCGACCGCCACGTCGCCGCCGGGCGCGGGGACAAGGTGGCCCTGCACTTCGAGGGCGAGCCGGGCGACCGCGTCACCGTCACGTACGCGGACCTGCAGCGCCGGGTCTCCCAGGCCGCGAACGCCCTGCTCGCGCTCGGGATCGGCCAGGGCGACCGCGTGGTGATCTACCTGCCCGTGCTGGTCGAGACCGTGGTCATCACGCTCGCGTGCGCCCGGATCGGCGCGGTGCACTCGCTCGTGTTCGGCGGCTTCTCGGCCGAGGCGCTGCGCTTCCGCGTCGAGGACACGGGTGCCAAGCTGCTCGTCACCACGGACGGCCAGTACCGCCGCGGCAAGGCCGTGCCGGTGAAGGAGAACGCCGACGCCGCGGTGCGCGGCGGAGCAGCCGGCGGGGACAACGCCGTCGACCACGTCCTGGTGATCCGCCGGACGGGCTCGGAGATCGCGTGGACGCCGGGCCGCGACGTGTGGTGGCACGAGCTCGTCGACGCTCAGCCCGAGGTCCACGAGGCCGAGGCGTTCGAGGCCGAGACGCCGCTGTTCATCATGTACACCTCCGGCACCACGGGGAAGCCCAAGGGCCTGGTCCACACGACCGGCGGCTACCTCACCCAGGCGTCCTGGAGCCACGAGTACCTGTTCTCCCACCCCGACCCGGCACTGCGGGACGCGGACGTGCACTGGTGCACCGCGGACCTCGCCTGGGTCACGGCGCACACGTACGAGATCTACGGGCCGCTCTCCAACGGCGTCACGCAGGTGATCTTCGAGGGCACCCCGAACACGCCGCATCCGGGCCGGCACTTCGAGATCATCCAGCGCTACGGGGTGACGAGCTACTACACCGCACCCACGCTCGTGCGCTCGCTCATGGGCTGGTTCCCGGAGGGAGTGCCCGCGGAGTACGACTTCTCCTCGGTCCGGGTGTGCGGCACCGTCGGGGAGGCCGTGAACCCGGAGGCGTGGCGGTGGCTGCGCTCGAACATCGGGCGCGGCGAGGTGCCGATGGTGGACACGTGGTGGCAGTCGGAGACCGGCGCGACCGTGCTCTCGCCGCGGCAGGCCGACGCTGCGTTCAAGCCCGGGTGCGCCACCAGGGCGCTGCCCGGGCTCGCCACGGCGATCGTGGACGACGACGGCGCCCGGGTCGCGCCGGGCGTGCAGGGGAACATCGTGGTCACCGCGACCGGCCCCGCGATGGCGCGGACGGTCTGGGGCAACCCGCAGCGCTACCTGGACTCCTACTGGCGCAAGTACGCCGAGCAGGGCTGGTTCCTCGCCGGCGACGGCGCGAAGTACGACGCCGACGGCGACACCTGGATCCTGGGCCGCACCGACGACGTCCTCAACATCTCCGGCCACCGGCTCTCCACGATCGAGATCGAGTCGGCCCTCGTCTCGCACCCGGCCGTGGTCGAAGCCGGCGTCTGCCCGGTGGCGGATGCGGTGACGGGGCACGCGGCGGCGGCCTTCGTCGTCGTGAATCCGGAGGCCGTCGCCGCGGTGGAGCGGCGCGGGGACCTCGCGGCGGAGCTCCGCGCGCATGTTGCGCGGGAGATCGGGCCGATCGCGAAACCGCGCGAGATCGTCGTGGTGCCGGACGTGCCCAAGACCCGCTCGGGCAAGATCATGCGCAGGCTCCTGACGCAGCTGTTCGAGGGCACGGCGCTGGGGGACACGACGAGCCTGCAGAACGAGCCGTGCATCGCGGAGATCGCGCAAGTCCTGGAAGCTCGTCGGATCTGACTCCTCAACCGGACGTAGCTGACTCCTGAACCACCTGCGTTGAGGAGTCACCTCCGCGCCGTTGAGGAGTCACCTCCGCGCCGTTGAGGAGCCACCTACGGCACCTCCAGGAGCCGCTCAGACCGCGGCGGCCTCGAGCTCGCCCGCGCGGACCTGGGCGAACGCCACGGTCCAGGCCACGAGCTGATCGAGCATGGGGTCCACGGACACGGCCTGCAGGTCGGTCGGCTTGAACACCGAGAAGTCCTCGAAGTCGTTGAAGAGCGAGAACATGCCGGTCTTCTGCACGTGGGCGATCTGCAGCTCGGACAGCACTCCCCGCAGGTGCTCGACCGCCCGCGCCCCCAGCGCCGAGCCGTAGCCCACGATGCCCGCGGCCTTGTTGGCCCACTCGGCGTTGAGGAACGAGAGCGCGTTGGCGAGGGCCGGCGCCGTCGAGTGGTTGTACTCGGGGGTGACGAACACGTAGCCGTCGAATTCGGCGATCTTCGCCGCCCACGCCTTCGTGTGCTCGCCCTGGTAGTTGCCGTACGCGGCGGGGAAGGCCTCGTCCAGCAGCGGCAGATTGAAGTCGGCGATGTCCACGAGCTCGAAGGAGGCGTCGCCGCGCTGGTTCGCGCGCGCAACGACCCACTCCGCCACCTGGCGGCTGTTGCGCCCGGGGCGGGTGCTTCCGGTCACCACCGCGATCCGCGGGGCGCCTTCCCGCACGACGGCGGTGGGCGCCTCCGCGGAAGGGAGCGCCGGAGCGCGGGTCGCCTCCGCGGCCGGAGCCTCGGCGCGGTGGGCGGCGGACGAGTCGGTCGTGCCGAAGAGCTTCTTGAGCCAGGACATGCATGCCTCCAAGGTCTTAGTTGATGCTTCAATCAACTGTAGGCCTGAGCGATTGACACGTCAACCTTCTGCTCACATGAGGCGCCCCGGGATCGCTCCCGACCGGGCCATCGTGGCCGAATCCTCGTCGCGCCGCGCCCGCAGCCGGGCGTCGACCTCGGTGGAAGCCCGCGCCTGCCGCACGAGCCACGCCCACCCCGCGCGCAGGGCCCGCACGAGCGGGCGGAGATCGGGCAGCCCGAGCAGGTCGCCCGAGGTGTCCGGGAGGGATGTCGGCGGAACCAGGTCCCGTGGCGCCAGCTCCCGCGGTGCGCCCTCCGGCCGGCGAGGAGCCGACGGCCGGTTCGCCTCCGCCGTCGTGCGTGCCGCGGCGGGTGCGGGGACGGAGTGCGGAGCGCGTGCGGGCCTGCGCTCGGCGGCCTGGAGGGGGTGGAGGAGCCGCCCGCGGACGGGGGCCACGGCGGAGGCTGCGGCGTCGCCCCGGCGGGCGTCGAGGGCGTGGGCGTCCGGGATCCGGGCGGCCGAGCCGTGGTCGGAGGAGGAGGGTGCGGTGGTGGTCTTCGGTTCCATGCCCAGAAGTCTGCGCGGGGCCGAGGGGGGACGAAACGATTCGGCCCTCACCGAATCCTCGACCGGGGCCACGCCGAAACCTACGCTGGGCCCATGCAGATCACGCTCACGAGCGAGGACCTCACCAAGGTCCACTTCGAGGCCTCCCCGCTGTGGGAGACGGTGACCAGCCTGCGCGCGCTGCAGGCCGGGACGCCGCTGCACCGGCCCTGGATCACCGAGGCGCGCCAGCGCATCTCCGCGAGCGGCGACCCGCTCTCCCGCGAGCACCTGCGGGTCCTGACGACCCTCGTGCAGCCCAAGGGCTTCATCGCCGACTCCCTCACGCCGACCCCGACCCGCGCGGACACGTTCGCGGAGGCCCTCGACGCCGTCGCCGAGGTGCCCGCCGAGCTGTGGGCGCGCGACTTCGACTGCCTCGAGAAGTGCCAGCTCGTCGGCTACATGCGGGCCACCCTCACCGAGCTGCGCGCCGACCCGGAGGGCTCGGTGGGCCGGATCGTGGCGGCGCTGCGCTGGTACTGGACCACGGCCCTCGAGCCCTACTGGCCCAGGCTGCGCTCGGTGCTGCTCGCGGACATCGACTCGCGCCTGGACGACCTGGCGCGGTACGGCATCCAGGAGGTGTTCAAGACCCTGCACCCGAGCGTGCGCCCCACCGACACCGGCCTGGAGATCACGCGCGGGTGCGAGGCGACGGAGCGGCCCAAGCCGGGCAGCGGCCTGATCCTCGTGCCGAACGCCTTCGTGTGGCCCAACACGCTCGTGCTCAACATTGCCCCGTTCGTGCCCACCATCACGTACGCGCCCCGCGGCGTCGGGCGGCTGTGGGAGGCGACGCGGGAGACGCGCGAGTCGCCGGTCTCACGCCTGCTCGGGCGGACGCGCGCGCAGATCCTCGCGCAGCTGGACGTGCCGATGACGACGACGCAGCTCGCCTGCGCGCTCGACCTCGCCGCCGGGACGGTCAACGCGCACCTCAAGGTGCTCGCGGAGTCGGGGCTCACCGAGCCGGTGCGCGCCGGGCGCGAGGTGTTCTACCAGCGCGGGCGGGTGGGCGAGGAGCTCCTGGCCCGGGCGTGAGCCCTCGAAACGGCGTAGGTGACTCTTCAAGCTGGCGTAGGTGACTCCTCGAAACGGCGTAGGTGACTCCTCAACGAGGGATACGCGCCGTTGAGGAGTCAGGTCCGCACCGTCGAGGGGTCATCTACGCGCCGTTGAGGAGTCAGCTGCGCCTAGCGGGCCGACCCCGCCGGAGCCGTTGCCTCGCCGATGCTGTGCAGGGCCACGGGCGAGGTCCCGTTGACGAACCAGTCCCCCAGCCCGCGCGCCTTGAACGCCGCCGGGTTGTGCGTCGCGACGGTCCGGGCATTGCGCCAGTGCCGGTCGAGCGCCTTGCCCCGGGACACGGCGGAGGCGCCGGCCGTGTCGAAGAGCTGCTGCGCGGCGTCGATCACGAGCGGCGGCACGGCCACCTGGGCGAGGTCGACGGCGACAGCTCCCCGCACGTAGCGGTCCTCGGCCGGGGCGTCGGGGCCGAGGGCGAGGGCGGCGTCGAGCTCGCGGGCCGCGGCGAGCACGGAGGACTCCGCGGCGAACGACTTGGCCGCGAGCTGCCCCACCAGGTTCAGGATGAGCGGGTCCTCGCGGAACAGCTGCCCGGACCCGGTCGAGAAGGTCCGCGTCCGCTTCGCCACGAGCGCCGAGGCGTCGCGCACCACGGCCTTCCCGATCCCGGCGAGGACCGTCAGGAGCATGAGCTGGAGGAAGGCCGGCTCATGCGTGGTGGACTCGGTGCGGGGCACGGCGTCCTCATCCGGGATCGGGACATCGCGGAACACGGCCGTCCCGGTGCCGGTCATCTGCTGGCCGAAGCCGTCCCAGTCGTCGCGAATCTCGACGCCGGGATGCCCGGTCGGCGCGATCGCGTACAGCCGCGCGGCCGATTCCTCCGGGGACGCCATGACGGCCACGTAGTCGGCGAAGATCGTGCCGGTCGTGTAGTACTTCTCGCCGGTGAGGAGCCACCCGTTGGCCGCGGGGGCGAGGCGCGTCTGGACGGTACCGAGGGCGTTGCCGGACTTCTCGGTCGCGGCGTTGCCGAAGAGGGCGCCGTCCGCGACCCGGCCGAACCACCGGGCCCGGAAGGCCTCGTCCTGCAGCGAGATGGTCTCCACGAACGCGAAGTGGGAGCGCAGCAGGTGTCCCACCGAGGAGTCCGCCGCGGAGAGGTCGATGAGCAGCCGGACGAGCGTCTCGATGGAGGCGCCGAAGCCGCCGTACTCGGCTGGCACCCGCACGCGGCCGAACCCGGCGTCCTTGAGCCAGCCGACCTGCTCGAACGGCAGGGCCCTGGCCAGCTCCCGGTCGAGCGCGCCGCCCTCGATCCGCGCGAAGACCGGGGCGAAGCGCTCGGCGAGCTCCGCGTACGAGGCGGAACCGCCCGCCGTCGTGCGTCCCATCAGTGCATTCCCCTCTCCGGCGGGCCGACCGGCGGGCACGCCACCGAACAGTATTCGGCGCGGCACCGGCTCCCGCGAGTGTGACGAAATAATTTGCATCGTTACGCGGTCTTTCGACAGAATCGGACTGACCATCCCGAGCGGCTGAGAGATCTGGATCTGTGACGCCGCAGCAACCCTGGCCCCGGCGGGACCGCCGTCCGGAGCCAAAGGTGCTACTGCCAGAAGCGATGGTGAGTGCTATGGAGCCTCGGCCCGAGCCCCACGTCGCGCCCGCACGTAAGGAGCGCACTATGTCCTTGTCTGGGATCGACCTCGAGACCCCGCTGAAGTTCGCCTACTGGGTGCCCAACGTCTCGGGTGGCCTCGTCGTCTCGACCATCGAGCAGCGGACCAACTGGGAGTTCGAGTACAACAGGAAGCTCGCCCGCATCGCGGAGGACTCGGGCTTCGAGTACGCCCTGACGCAGACCCGCTACGCCGCGAGCTACGGCGCGGACAAGCAGCACGAGGCCACCTCGTTCAGTCTCGCGCTGCTCATGGCCACCGAGCGGCTCAAGGTCATCTCGGCCGTGCACCCGGGCATGTGGCACCCGGGGGTGCTCGCAAAGTTCATCATCACCGCGGACCACCTCTCCGGCGGACGCGCGGCCGTGAACGTGGTCTCGGGCTGGCTCAAGGACGAGTTCGTGAACTTCGGCCTGGAGTGGCTCGAGCACGATGAGCGCTACGTCCGCACCGAGGAGTTCATCAACGCCCTCCGAGGCCTGTGGACGCAGAAGGAGTACTCGCAGTCGGGCAAGTACTACACGATCTCCGACTTCACGCTGAACCCGGCGCCGCTGGACGTCCCGGGCCGCCCGCACCCGGAGATCTTCTTCGGCGGCAACTCGACGGCCGCGCAGGCCGCTGCAGGCCGCACCGCGGACTGGTACTTCTCCAACGGCCGCGACATCGAGGGCTTCAAGGAGAACATCGCCGGGGTCCTGGCCGCCGCCCAGGACGGCCGCACCGCCCCCGCCGCGCCGCGCTTCGGCCTCAACGGCTTTGTGATCGCCCGCGACACGGAGAAGGAGGCCCAGGACACGCTCCGCGAGATCATCGCCAAGGCCCACCGGCCCGCCGTCGAGGGCTTCGCCGCCGCCGTCAAGGAGGCCGGCCAGTCCACCAAGGACGGCAAGGGCATGTGGGAGGACTCCACGTTCGAGGACCTCGTCCAGTACAACGACGGCTTCCGCACCAAGCTCATCGGCACCCCCGAGCAGATCGCCGAGCGGATCGTCGAGTACAAGAAGATCGGCGTGAACCTGTTCCTCACCGGCTACCTGCACTTCCAGGAGGAGCTCGAGGCGTTCGGCCGCGACGTCCTCCCGATCGTGCGCGAGCTCGAGGCGGACCTCGCCCGCAAGAACGGCACCGAGCTGCGCACTGACCTGCTGCCGGTCACGAGGCACGACGGCGCCGCCCGCCACCGCGCGGACCTCACCGGGGCGGACCTCGCCGGGGCGAACGCCTGATGGCGGAGCGCCAGTTCGGCTTCCGCACCCGCGCCCTGCACGCCGGCGGCACGCCCGACGCCGAGCACGGCGCCCGGGCGGTCCCGATCTACCAGTCGACCTCGTTCGTGTTCAAGGACTCGGACGACGCCGCCAACCTGTTCGCGCTGCAGAAGTACGGCAACATCTACTCCCGCATCGGCAACCCGACCGTCGCCGCCTTCGAGGAGCGCATCGCCTCGCTCGAGGGCGGCATCGGAGCGGTCGCGACGTCCTCCGGCATGGCCGCGGAGTTCATCACGTTCGCCGCGCTCACCCAGGCCGGGGACCACATCGTCGCCTCCTCCAAGCTCTACGGCGGCACGATCACCCAGCTCGACGTGACGCTGCGCCGGTTCGGGGTCGAGACCACGTTCGTGGACTCGACCGATCCGGCCGCGTTCAAGGCGGCCCTGCGCGAGAACACCAAGGCCGTGTACACCGAGGTGGTGGCCAACCCCTCCGGCGACATCGCCGACCTGGCCGGCCTCGCCGCCGTCGCCCATGAGCACGGAGTCCCGCTCGTGGTCGACTCGACGCTGACCCCGCCGTACATCTTGCGGCCCATCGAGCACGGCGCGGACATCGTGATCCACTCGGCCACGAAGTTCCTCGGCGGCCACGGGACCACGCTCGGCGGCGTGGTCGTGGAGTCCGGCACCTTCGACTGGGGCAACGGCAGATTCCCGACCATGACGGAGCCGGTGCCCAGCTACGGCAACGTCTCATGGTGGGGCAACTTCGGCGAGTACGGATTCCTCACCAAGCTGCGCTCCGAGCAGCTGCGCGACATCGGGCCGTCCCTGTCCGCGCAGTCCGCGTTCCAGCTCCTCCAGGGCGTCGAGACGCTCCCGCAGCGCATGGACAACCACCTCGCGAACGCCCAGCGCGTCGCCGAGTGGCTCGAGGCCGATCCGCGCGTCACCTACGTGAACTACGCGGGCCTGCCCTCGCACCCGCAGCACGCGTACGCGAAGGAGCTCCTGCCCCTCGGCGTGGGCTCGGTGTTCAGCTTCGGCGTCAGGGGTGGCCGCGAGGCCGGTGCCCGGTTTATCGAGGCGCTCCAGCTCGCCTCGCACCTGGCGAACATCGGGGACGCGCGCACGCTCGTGCTGCACCCCGGCTCGACGACGCACCAGCAGCTCTCCGCGGAGCAGCTCGTCGCGGCCGGCGTGCCGGCGGACCTCATCCGCCTCTCGGTGGGGCTCGAGGACGTCGAGGACATCATCTGGGACCTCGACCAGGCATTGGCTGCAAGCCAGACAGAGCCGCAGGAGATCACCGGCCTCGAGGAGGAGTTCGCCGCGCCGACCTACAGCGGCGAGGCCTGCTCCGTGCCCGCGAAGGGAGCGAACAAGTGAGCGTCGTCGGAACGACAGAAGCCGAGCGCACCTGGGTGGGTCCCTCCGCCCCCGAGCGGCTGAGGATCCTGCACGAGACGAAGGTCATCGCGATCGTCGGAGCCTCGGACAAGCCCAGCCGCGCGAGCTACTTCGTGGCCACGTACCTGCTCTCGTCCACGAAGTACCGCGTGTACTTCGTCAACCCGGTCGTGAAGAGCATCTTGGGGCAGCCGGTCTACGCCTCGCTCGCGGACCTGCCCGAGACCCCGGACCTCGTCGAGGTGTTCCGCAAGCACGACGACCTCCCCGGCGTGCTCGAGGAGGCCAAGGCGGTCGGCGCCAAGACCATCTGGCTCCAGCTCGGGTCCTGGCACGAGGGGGTCGCCGCGGACGCCGAGGCCGCCGGCCTGAACGTGGTAATGGACCGCTGCGTGAAGATCGAGCACGCGCGCTTCCACGGCGGCCTGCACCTCGCGGGCTTCAACACGGGCGTGATCTCGAGCAAGCGCCAGGTCCTCCCCTAACCGTTTCGGGTACGCATCTCGTCGCGATTTCCCCCTTTCGGGTACGACGCCGGCCGGGCGCCTTCCGCGCAGAAGGTGCCCGGCCGGCGTCGTCTGGCTCCTCGACGTCGCGGAGGTGACTCCTCAACGGGACGGAGGTGACTCCTCGACGCGCGGGAAGCGAACCGAAGCGACGCCGGGGGACGATCCGCACAGCGGCGACCCCTCGGCGTCGTCCTTAAGCACAGTGATCTGCGCCACCAAACGGGGCAAGATGGTGCCATGACTAGCAGTGAGCCCGGATACCGTGTCCTGAATCCCGCCACCGGCGAGGTCGTCGAGACGTTTCCCACCGCGACCGACGCCGACGTCGAGTCCGCCCTCGCCTCCGCCCAGAGCGCCTTCGAGTCCTGGCGCGAGACTCCGATCGAGGCGCGCGCCAAGGTGGTCTCGCGCATCGCCGAGCTGTTCACCGAGCGCGCCGACGAGCTCGCCGCGATCATCACCGAAGAGATGGGCAAGCCACTCTCCCAGTCCAAGGGCGAGGCCGAGTTCTGCACGGACATCTTCAACTACTTCGCCACCGAGGGCCCGACCCTCGCCGCCGATCAGGAGATCAAGACCTTCTCCGGCGGCCGGGCCGTGGTGCAGAAGCTGCCCGTGGGCCCGCTCCTGGGCATCATGCCGTGGAACTACCCGTACTACCAGGTGGCCCGGTTCGCCGCGCCGAACCTCATGCTCGGCAACACGATCATCCTCAAGCACGCCGAGAACTGCCCCCGCTCGGCCCTCGCGATCCAGCAGATCATGGACGACGCCGGCGTGCCGCGCGGCGCCTACGTCAACCTCTTCGCCTCGCACGCCCAGATCGCGGACATCATCGCGGACCCGCGCCTCCAGGGCGTCTCGCTGACCGGCTCGGAGCGGGCGGGCGCGATCATCGGCGAGCTCGCGGGCAAGAACCTCAAGAAGGCCGTGCTCGAGCTCGGCGGCTCGGACCCATTCGTGGTCCTCGACGCCGCTGACGTCGCCTCAGTCGCGGACACCGCGTGGGACACCCGCATGGAGAACACCGGCCAGGCCTGCAACTCGAACAAGCGGATGATCGTCATGGAGGACATCTTCGACGACTTCGTGGCCCAGCTGACCGCCCGCGCGCAGGCCCTCACCCCGGGCGATCCCGCCGCCGACGCCGAGAACACGTACGCGCCGCTGTCCTCCCGCGCGGCCGCCGAGGGCCTGGCCGAGCAGGTGCGGGACGCCGTGGACAAGGGTGCCACGCTCCACGCGGGCGGCGTGCTCGGCGAGGGCGACGCCGCGTACTACTCCCCCGCCGTCCTCACGGGCGTCACGCCCGAGATGCGGGCGTACCGCGAGGAGCTGTTCGGCCCGGTCGCGGTGGTCTACAAGGTCGGCAGCGACGAGGAGGCCCTCCGCCTCGCGAACGACACCCCGTACGGCCTCGGCGGCGCCGTCTTCTCCACGGACACCGCCCGCGCGGAGAAGGTCGCGTCGCGCCTCGAGAGCGGCATGTCGAACGTCAACATCCCGGCCGCCGAGGGCGCGGAGATGCCGTTCGGCGGGGTCAAGCGCTCGGGCTTCGGCCGCGAGCTCGGCCCGCTCGGGATGGACGAGTTCGTCAACAAGCGCCTCTACTACGTCGCCGAGTGACCCGCAGGAGCTGACCTTCAGGAGGTGACCTTCAGACGGGGGTACGACGGCGGCCCGGTCGCCTTCCGCTCGGAAGGTGACCGGGCCGCCGTCGTGCTTCGGGGGCGCCGCGCTGTGGTGGCCCTCAGCCGATCTGCAGCTCGCCCATTTCGCCCCAGCCCTCGCCGTCGACGAGCCGGGAGACGATACTCGGGGTCCTGACCAGGCAGGGCCGCATGGCCTCGAGGCCGTTCGCGAAGTGCTCGCTCTGCACGTGCGGGGCGGCGCCGTCGTCTGTGAAGGCCTCGACGAGGACGTACTCCGCCGGGTTCTCCAGGGAGCGCGACCACTCGAAGAACAGGTTCCCGGGCTCCCTGCGCGTGGACTCGGTGAACTCGCGCACGATCTCGGGGAACTGCTCCGTGTACTCGGGCTTGGTCTCGAACTTCACGACGATGAAGTACATGGTGTCCTTTCGGTAGGTTGGTCAGCCGCCGGTGGCGCGGCAGGCGGCGATCCCCTCGCGCGCCCACTCGACCTGGGCGGGGGTGCCCACGCGTTCGGCCCACTGCTCGGCGAGCTGGAACTCGACGAGCGCGCGGTGGGGTTCGCCGGCGTCCACGAACATCCATCCGAGGTTGCCGTGGAGCGAGGCGCACCAGCGCTGGGTGCGCTTGCTGTGGGAGCTGCTGGCGTACTCGATGCCGGCGCGTGCCCAGGATTCGGCGTGCTCGGTGTCCGCGATCGCGAGCATGTGGAACGCGTCCGCGGCGAGGAACTCCTCCCCGAGGTGCTCGCCGAGCTCGGCGGCCTGCTCGAACAGCGGCACGGCCATGGCGGCATGCCCCGAGGAGTTGAGCAGGCGGCCGCGTTCGAGGACGACCCGCACGCCGATCGTGGGGTCGGGCTCGCAGTCGATGCCGTCGAGGAGCGCATCGGCCTCCTCGAAGCGGCCTTGGAGGCCGATCGCCCGGCCCAGCTGGGTGGCGAGCTCGCACCGCTCCGCGGCGTCGAACTGCGGGTCCTCGAGGGCGCGGCGGAACGCTGCCTCCGAGGCGGCCGGGTCGGAGAAGTCCCACAGGGCATCGAGCGTGGACTGTTCGAGCACGCTCCCCACCCTAGCGCGCTCAGCGGGCGAGCCGGCTCCAGCCCAGCGCCTCGCGCTGCGCCCGGGGCAGGCCGGCCACGACGAGGTCGTACGAGTCCTCGATCAGGTCGCGGACATCCTCCTCGGCGAGGGCCCCGTCGAGGCGCACGTCGCTCCAGTGCCTCTTGTTCATGTGCCAGGCGCCGGTGATCTCGGGGTGCGCCGCCCGCAGCTGCACGGCCAGCGCGGGGTCGCACTTGAGCGCCACGGTCAGGGGGACCGCGTCGAGGTTGGAGAGGGCGAACATCTTTCCCGGCCGCTCGTCGCCGCCCCGCGGGGGCCGGACCTTGAACACCGAGGCCTCGGGCCCGAACGGGAAGTCCTCGTACGCGCCGGGGAAGCCGAGGCAGAGCTCCCTGAGCAGGGAAGCGTCCATCACGCCGTCCCGCGGCCGCGCCGCCACAGCTCCCGCTCGGGGCAGGCGTCCATGACCACGTCGAGCCCCGCGGCCTCCGCGCGCTCCGCCGCGCCCTCGTCGACGACGCCGAGCTGCATCCACACGGCCTTCGCACCGACGGCGATCGCCTGGTCCACGATGTCGCCGACCCGGCCGGAGTTCACGAAGCAGTCCACGACGTCGATCGGGTGCAGCTCGGCGGGGATGTCCGCGAGCCGCGCGTAGCCCTTCTCGCCGTGCACGTCCTCGCCGCGCAGGTTCACCGGGATGATGCGGTTGCCCATGACGTCGCGGACCGTGAGGGAGACGGCGTGCGCGGCCCGCCACTCATTCCGGGTCAGCCCGACGATCGCCCACGTCCCGGGGGTGCTCATGAGGCGGTCGATGACAGCAGGATCGTTCACGTGCCGCATGGGGCCATGCTACTGCGGGCGCCTACCGGCTGGTGGGCTGGCCGTCGGAGCCGCCGCCGTTCCCGTCGTGGCCGCTCGCGCCGGACCCGTCCTGGCTTCCGGCGCTCGGACTCGGCCGCGCCGTGCTCTGGGAGGACGGGACCGAGTCCGCGGAACCACCGGAACCGTGCCCGCGGTCGCTCCCCTGCGGGGTCGGGTCCTGCGACCCCTGCTCCCGGGAGTCGTGCGACGGGGAGGAGGTGGCGGCGCCCTGCTTCTGGGCCGACCCGTCGGCGCTGCGCGCCCCGGACTGGCCGAGGGTGCGGCCCGCGCCGGTCGCGCCCGCACCCGTGTCCTGCGTCGGCGCCGCGGCGCCGGAGGGCGTGCCGGGGCCCCCGCCCGGGGCCGAGGGCTCGGCGTCGTGGGTGAGCGACGGGCCCACGGCAGGGTGCAGTGGCGCGTGCCAGTCCCAGGCCTGGCCCGTCATGGCGGCCACGCCGCTCGCGCCGAGGCCCATGCCGGCCGCGACGAGCACGCCGATCATCGCGCCGCGGTGGCGCTTGATCCACCGCGGCCTGGCCGCGACGGCCGCGGCCTCCGCCTTGCGGGCCGCGGCCCGGGTGAGCGGGAGCACGACGGCGAGCGGCGCTGTCGCGCTCTCCCCCGCCGCGGGCGTCTGCCCGGCAGAGGCCGCCGCACTGGCGGCGAGGAGGCGTGCGAGCTCGCCGGAGGGCGCGGGCGGCTCAGCGATCCGGAGCGCCGCGATCCGCTCGAGCGCGCGCGTCAGCGCGGCGTCGTGCTCGAGCCCCTCCTCGGCGAGCACCGCCTGCACCTGCCTGTTCACGCTGATCGGACCCACTCTTCCTCGGACACGTGCTCCCTGAGGGCCAGCAGTGCCCTGCGTTGGAGCTGTTTGACCGCGCCCGGCGTCTTGCCGAGCACGGAGGCGACTTCTTCGATGCTCAGTTCCGCCACGATGCGGAGGGTGAGCACCTCCTTCTGGTCTCCCTTGAGCCTGCCGATCAGGTTCTCCGCGTCGGTCTGGCCCGTGGCGAGGAGCGCATCGTGCTCCGCGGAGGCGGTCTCGCGCGTGTCCAGCAGCGGATCGTAGTCGACGATCCGCGGCCGGCGCTCGGTGCGGCGGTAGTGGTCCACCACGCGGGCGTGGGCCACGGAGAAGACGAGCGTCTTCAACCCGGCCGCACCGCCGGTGATCGACCCGAGACGCGGCAGGACCGCGACGAACACGTCCTGCGCGAGCGCCTCGGGGTCGTCCACCCCGCGGGCGGACATGTAGGCGATCACCGCGGGTGCCAGTGAACGGTAGACGAGGGTGAACCGCTCGTGCTCCGTCAGCGCACCCGGCGCGAGATCGTCGTCAGTGATCGATTCGAACACGGCTATCCCCTGGATTCTTGACCCTGGAGTCTGAAGGCAGAACCCGCCCAGTCTAGCCGTGGGCCAGCTGCGCCAACGGCTCGGACTGGGCAGAGAGGAAGCCGGACTGGAACATGATGGGGGACAGATTCCAGCCCGGCTTGCACTGAGGTAATCGCCCGCGGCCCCTCGAGGGTTACGCGGTTCCGGATTTTTTTCTGAGAACTTTTTTCGGCTCAGTCGATGAGGTCGCGGACCACGATGGTCTGGTCGCGGTCGGGGCCGACGCCGATGGCCGAGAACCGCGTCCCGGAGAGCTTCTCGAGCGCCAGGACGTAGTCCCGGGCGTTGGCCGGGAGCTCGTCGAGGGTCTTCGCGCCGGAGATGTCCTCGGTCCAGCCGTCGAAGTACTCGAAGATCGGCTGGGCGTGGTGGAACTCGGTCTGCGTCATCGGCATCTCGTCGTGGCGCACGCCGTCGACGTCGTACGCCACGCACACGGGGATGCGCTCGATCCCGGTGAGCACATCGAGCTTGGTGAGGAAGTAGTCGGTGAAGCCGTTGACGCGGGAGGCGTGGCGGGCCAGGACCGAGTCGTACCAGCCGCAGCGGCGCGGGCGGCCGGTGTTCACGCCGAACTCGCCGCCGGTCTTCTGCAGGTACTCGCCCATCTCGTCGAACAGCTCGGTGGGGAACGGGCCGGCGCCGACGCGCGTGGTGTAGGCCTTGACGATCCCGATGGCCCGCGAGATGCGGGTGGGACCGATGCCGGAGCCCACGGAGGCGCCGCCGGCGGTGGGGTTCGAGGAGGTGACGAACGGGTAGGTGCCGTGGTCCACGTCGAGGAACGTGGCCTGGCCGCCCTCCATGAGCACGACCTTGCCGTCGTCGAGCGCCTTGTTCAGCTCGTAGGTCGAATCGATGACGAGGGGGCGCAGCCGGTCCGCGAAGCCGAGGAAGTAGTCCACGGTCTCGTCGATGTCCACGGCGCGGCGGTTGTAGACCTTGACGAGGAGCTCGTTCTTCTGGTGCAGCGAGCCCTCGACCTTCTGCCGCAGGATCGACTCGTCGAAGACGTCCTGGACGCGGATGCCGAGGCGGGCCACCTTGTCCATGTAGGCGGGGCCGATCCCGCGGCCCGTGGTGCCGATCGCGCGCTTGCCGAGGAACCGCTCGGTGACCTTGTCGAGGGTCTGGTGGTACGGCGCGACCAGGTGGGCGTTGGCGGAGACGCGCAGGCGGGACGTGTCCGCGCCGCGGGCCTCGAGGCCGTCGATCTCCTGGAAGAGCGCCTCGAGGTTCACCACGCAGCCGTTGCCGATGACCGGGATCGTGTTGGGGCTCAGGATGCCGGCGGGCAGGAGCTTGAGCTCGTACTTCTCGCCGCCGACCACCACCGTGTGGCCGGCGTTGTTGCCCCCGTTGGGCTTGACCACGTAGTCCACGCGGCCCCCCAGCAGGTCCGTTGCCTTGCCCTTGCCCTCATCGCCCCACTGGGCTCCGACGATCACGATTGCTGGCATGGATTCCTCCCCGGACACCGCCCACGGCCCGGCTGGCCGCTGGCCTACATGCAAAGACCCCGTCTCTCGCGCGTCGTGGCAAGACTTCCGGGGCTCTTGCCACCCAAGTCTACCGAAGGAGGGCAAGAGACACCGAAGATGATGGGAAGCACTCGTATCAGGAGGTCATCAGTGGACGGTCATTCAGGCGGGGCCGGCAATTCGGCCGAGCGGGGCGCCAAGGACGCCGCCCACCATGCGGAGCGGGCCGCGAGCTCGCCCGCCGCGCGCACGGTGGCTCGCGCAGGCTTCGCCTTCGTGGGCCTGCTGCACATCCTCATCGCGTGGCTGGCGCTCCAGGTGGCGCTCGGCGGCGGCAACAACGCCGACCAGTCGAGCGCGGTCGGGCAGATCGCCTCGGCTCCCGGCGGACCGGTGCTGCTGTGGGCCGGCGTCGTCTGCTGCGCCGCCCTCGCCGTCTGGATGGTCATCGACGCGGTCGCGAAGTGGCGGCGCG
The DNA here is from genome assembly GCF_001577305.1 of Sinomonas atrocyanea. Classification (NCBI taxonomy): domain Bacteria; kingdom Bacillati; phylum Actinomycetota; class Actinomycetes; order Micrococcales; family Micrococcaceae; genus Sinomonas; species Sinomonas atrocyanea. Next base: position 493,753 of record NZ_CP014518.1, on the reverse strand, counting down.
AGGGCAAGGCGACCAAGGCCCTCGGCCCCGGCGGCACCGCGATCGCATACTTCGGCCTCACGTGGCTGTTCATCAGCTTCGCCCTCGGCAACCAGAAGAACTCGAGCCAGCAGTCCCAGCAGACCACAGCCAATGTGCTCTCGGTCCCCTTCGGCCCCGTGGTGCTCTTCATCGCCGGGCTCGTGGTCCTCGGCATCGGCGTGTACTTCGGCTTCCGCGGCGTGACCCGCGGCTTCCTGGGCAAGGACGCCCAGCCGAACGAGTCGGCGCCGGACTGGGTGAAGGTCGTGGGAAGCATCGGCTACACGGCCAAGGGCGTCGCGGTCGCAGTCCTCGGGATCCTGATCCTCGTCGCCGCCGTGCACCACGACCCGAAGCAGCAGTCCGGCCTCGACGGCGCGCTCAAGTCTCTCGCGTCCCAGCCGTTCGGCGGCTGGATCCTCGGCGTGGTGGCGCTCGGCCTCGCCTGCTACGGGGTCTACAGCGCGGCGCGGGCCAAGTACGGCAACTTCGACCAGTAGCCCGCGCCGCGCGCTGTCCGGGACGGGCCTACTGCGCGAACTGCCTCCGCAGCTCGGCCTTGCGGATCTTGCCGCTCGCGGTGCGGGGCATCTCCTCCACGAACACGACAGACTTGGGGATCTTGTACCGGGCGAGGCGCCCGTCCAAGTGCGCGCGGATGTCCTCCTGGGTGAGCGAGGTTCCCTCGCGCAGCGTCACGACGGCGCGCGGCACCTCGCCCCACTTCTCGTCGGCGACCCCGATGACGGCCACCGAGGCCACCTGGGGCAGTTCCACGATGGCGGCCTCGACCTCGGCGGGGTAGATGTTCTCGCCGCCGGAGATGATCATGTCCTTGAGCCGGTCGGAGACGAACAGGAAGCCCTCCTCGTCGCGGTAGCCCATGTCCCCGGACTTGAACCAGATCCCGTCCGCGTAGGAGTCGCGGGTCGCCTCGGTACGGTTCCAGTACTGCTTGATGACGTTGGGCCCGGCGATCTGGATCTCCCCGACCTCCCCCGGGGCGAGGACCTCGCCGAGTGGGTCCGCGATCCGGATGTCCGTGAAGAACTGCGGGAGCCCGGAGGAGCCGGCCTTCTCCCGGGACCGCCACGCCGGCAGTGTGGTCGCGCCCGGGGCCGTCTCGGTCATGCCGTACCCGTTCGAGAACCCGAGGCCGCGCTCCTCGTAGGCCTCGAGGACGCGCAGGGGGACGGCGGAGCCGCCGCACGTGAGCTTGTCGAGCGAGCTGATGTCCGTGCTCGCCCAGGCGGGGTGCTCGGCGAGGAGCTGGTACGTGGTGGGCACGCCGCTGAGGGCCGTGATGCGGTGCCGCTCGATGAGCTCGAGCGCCCGGCCGGGGTCGAACTTCTGCTCGAGCACCACGGTGGCGCCCTTGAGCAGCATCGGCAGCAGGCCCATGTCGAGCGAGGCGACGTGGAACAGCGGGGAGATCATGAGCGCCACGTCGTTGCGGTTGACGTCCATGTCCGTGATGACGTTGATGCAGTTCCACGTGATGTTCCCGTGGGTGAGCAGGGCGCCCTTGGGCCGCCCGGTGGTCCCCGACGTGTAGAGGATCATGGCCCCGTCGTCGAGGCCCACCGTCTCGTCGATCCAGTCGTCGGGCGCCGCCGCGAGGGCGTCCTCGTAGCGTTCGACGGCGGGGGTGCCGCTTCCAGCGGGAGCGGCACCCCCGGCGTCGTCCGCCCCCGTGACGACGAGGCGGACCTGCACCCCGGTGCCGGCCACGGACCCGGCGGCCAGGCCCTCGAGGGCGGCGCCGTGGACCAGGAGGCGGGCGCCGGAGTCCTGGAGCTGGAACTGCAGCTCGGGGGCGGCCAGCCGGGTGTTGAGCGGGATGAAGATCGCGCCCAGGAGGCCCGCGGCGAAGAACGTCTCGACGAACGCGGGATCGTTCTCGCCGAGGTAGGCCACGCGGTCGCCCCGGGCCACGCCCCGGCGGCGCAGGGCGTTCGCGAGGCGGTCGGCGCGCTCGCACAGCTCGGCGTAGCTGAGCTCGCGCTGGCCCGCCACGAGCGCCACCTTGGTGCCGGACTTGGGGCGGCGGCGGTGGAGCCACGAGCCAACACCGTTGTTGTACATGGGGACCTCCTGGTCGGTGGGGTGGGCGGGGCTAGCGGACGGCCGTGAGGTCGTTGTCCTTGGACTCCCGGGTCAGCAGGATGAACACCGCGGAGACGAGGGACATCGCCGCAAGGAACCCGACGACCGGGACGATGCTCTGGCCCGCGTCCTTGTACAGGGAGGCGACGATGCCGGGGGTGAAGCCGGCCCCGATGAGCGTGGCGAGCTGGTAGCCGAGGGCGGCGCCCGTGTAGCGGGAGGTGGTGCCGAATTGCTCCGAGACGAACGCCGCGAGCGGGCCGTAGAGCGTCGAGTGGAAGACGAGGGCCAGCGTGAAGGCCAGGAACACGAGCCACACGTTGCCCGAGCCGAGCAGGCCGAACATCGGGACCAGGTAGGCGACGAAGAGGACGAGCCCTGCGACCATCACGGGCCTGCGGCCGAACCGGTCGGACAGGCGGCCGCCGAAGAGGACGAACGCGATGGAGATGGCCGAGGCCGCCGCGAACGCGTACAGCACCCCGCCCTGCGGGGCGCCCTTGGAGACCGCGTAGGTGACGGAGAACGTGGGGAGGACGACCTGGAGGCCGAACCCGGCCGCGCCCGCGAGCATGATGAAGACCAGCGCCTTGGGGCGGCGGAGGACGTCGAGGAGCGGGACCCTGCGCTGCGCACCGGGGGACCCCGCGGCGCTCCTCTCCGCGGCGACGGCCTCTGCGAAGATCGGGCTCTCGGCCACCCGCAGCCGCACGAACAGGCCCACGGCGAGGAGCGCGAAGGAGAGCAGGAACGGCACGCGCCAGCCCCAGGCGAGGAACTGCGGGCCGGGAAGCGCGGAGACGATTCCCATCATGACCGTGCCGAGGACCGCGCCCGTGGGGGCGCCGGCATTGACGAACGACGCCGCGAACCCCCGCCGCTTCGGGTCGGCGTGCTCGAGGGCCATGAGCGCTGCGCCGCCCCATTCCCCGCCGACGGCGATGCCCTGCAGGACGCGCAGCAGCACGAGGATGACGGCGCCCCACGGGCCGATGAGGTCCGTGCCGGGGATGAGGCCGATCGCGGCCGAGGCGAGGCCCATGACCGTCATGGACACGATGAGCATGCCCTTGCGGCCCATCCGGTCGCCGAAGTGGCCGAAGATGGCGCCGCCGAGCGGACGCGCGACGTAGCCGGCGGCGAAGGTCGCGTAGGCGGCGACGACGCCGACCCAGGGGTCGGTTCCGGCGAAGAACACCTTCGGGAAGGCGACGGCGGCGGCCGTCGCGTACAGGAGGAAGTCGTAGAACTCGATGGTGCTGCCCAGGTAGCTGGACAGGATGACCGTGCGCGCTTCCTTGCGCTGGGCGGCCGTGCTCATCTGGCGGAGCGTGGGGGTTCCGGACATGGGGTTTCCTCGGGACAGAAGGGTGGGAAGGGCGGAAAGGGTGGGAAGGGTAGGAAGGGCGGGGCTCTGGAAGGCGCGCGGTCTACTTGTAGAACCGCGCGAGGAACTCGGCGACGACGGCCGGGCGCTCCTGGCCTTCGATCTCGATCGTGGCGCTGACCTTGATCTGGGCGCCGCCCTTGACCTCGGTCACCTCGGCGATGGTGCCGGCCATGCGGACCTTCGAGCCGACCTTGACGGGCGCGGTGAAGCGGACCCTGTCGAGGCCGTAGTTGACCTTGGTGGTGACGCCCTCGACGTCGAACAGCTCGCCCCAGAACGGGATGATGAGGGAGAGCGTGAGGAAGCCGTGGGCGATCGGGGCGCCGAACGGGCCGTCCTTGGCGCGCTCGGGGTCGGTGTGGATCCACTGGTGGTCGTCGGTCGCGTCGGCGAAGAGGTTGACGCGGTCCTGGGTGATCTCCATCCAGTCGGTCGCGCCGAGGTCGGCGCCGGCCATGGTGAGGAGCTTGTCGAAGTCAACAATGAGCCTCGGGTCAGAATGGCGGTCGGCGGTGCGTGCAGTCATGGTGGGTTTCCTTACTTGGTGAAGGCGCTCTGGCCGGTGAGGGCCCGGCCGACGATGAGGGCGTTGATCTCGTGGGTGCCCTCGTAGGAGTAGACGGCCTCGGCGTCCGCGTGGAAGCGGGCCACGTCGGCGTCGAGGGTGATGCCGTTGCCGCCCACGACCTCGCGGGCGAGGGCCACCGTCTCGCGCATGAGCAGCGACGTCTGCATCTTGGCGAGGGCGGAGTCCTGGTCGCGGTAGACGCCCTTCTCCTGCTGCTCGGTGAGCCGGACGACGAGCGCGAGGCTCGAAGTGAGGTTCCCGAGCATGCGGGCGAGCTTCTCCTGGACGAGCTGGAAGCCGCCGAGCTGGCGGCCGAACTGCTCGCGCTCCGTCACGTAGCGCAGGGCCGCCTCGAAGGCGCCGGCCTGGATGCCGGTGGCGATCCAGGCGACGTCGGAGCGCATGGCGCGCAGCATCGCGGCGACGTCGCGGAACGAGTTCACGTTGTGGAGCCGGTCCGCCTCGGTGACCCGCACGCCGTCGAGCGTGATGTGGGCGTTCTGCATCATGCGCAGCGCGGTCTTGCGGTGGATCTTCGTCAGGGTGACCCCGGGAGCCCCGCGGGGGACGAGGAACGCCTTGACCTGGCCGTCCGCGACGTCGCGGGCGAACACCGCGAGCACGTCGGCCGTGGAGGCGCCCCCGATCCAGCGCTTGGCGCCGTCGATCACCCAGGCGTCGCCGTCGCGCCGGGCCGTGGTGGCGAGGCCGCCGGCGATGTCGGAGCCGTGCTCGGGCTCCGTGAGGGAGAAGACCCCCTTGAGCGTGAAGTCGATGACCTTGGGCATCCACTCCTTCTTCTGCTCTTCGGAGGCGCCGACGCGGATGGCCGTGCGGAACAGCCCGGCCTGGGCGGTGTAGAACGTGGCGATCGAGGCGTCGGTGCGGGCCAGCTCGAAGATGCGGAAGCCGTGGTAGATCCCTCGGGCGGGGCGCGTCCGGTTCGCCGTGGCCTCCGCCGGCTCCATGAGGTCGAGGCCGATGAGCGGCCGGGCGATCTCGTCGGGGAACTCACCGCGCTCCCAGTACTCCCCCACGAGCGGCTTGGCGGTGGTCTCGAGGAAGTCGCGCAGCCGGCCGAGGACGAGGCGCTCGTCCTCGGTGAGGAGGGCGGCGGCGTCGTACCAGTCGCAGACGGAGTAGAGGTCCATCTCAGCGCCCTCCCTCTGCGGGGCCGAGGCCGAGGAGCTTCACGGCGTTGTCCTTGAGGATCCGGGGCCGGACCTCGTCCTTGAGCGGCAGGCCGGCGAATGCGCCGAGCCACTTCTCCGGGGTGATGAGCGGGAAGTCCGTGCCGAAGAGGACCTTGTCCGCCAGCATCGAGTTGGCGGCCCGCACGAGGGACTCCGGGAAGTACTTCGGGGACCAGCCCGAGAGGTCGATGTAGACGTTGGACTTGTGGGTGGCGATCGAGATCGCCTCCTCCTGCCAGGGCACCGAGGGGTGGGCCATGATCAGGGTCAGGCCGGGAAAGTCGGCGGCGACGTCGTCGAGCAGGAGCGGGTTCGAGTAGCGCAGCTTGATGCCGTGGCCGCCGGGGAGCCCGGCGCCCATGCCGTTCTGGCCGGTGTGGAAGATGGCCGGCAGGCCGAGCTCGGCCAGGGCCTCCCAGAGCGGGTAGAACGCCTCGCTGCTCGGGTCGAAGCCCTGCAGGGACGGGTGGAACTTGAACCCGCGGGCGCCGAGCTCGAGGGCCTGGTGCTTCGCGCGGGCGATCGCCTCCTCCCCCGTGCGCGGGTCGACGGAGCCGAACGGGATGAGGACGTCGCTGTGCTCGGCGGCGCCCGCGATGAGGTCCTCGATCGAGTTGGGCTCGTGGTGGAGCTGGGTGCGGGCGTCGACGGTGAAGACGACGGCGGCCATGTTCAGCCCGCGGTACGTGTCCGCGATCTTCTCCAGGCTCGGGTGCCGGTCCTCGGCCTTGAAGTACTTCGAGGAGGCGTCGTTGAGCACGTCGGGGAGGGAGCAGTGGCCGTGGCCGTCGATCTCGACGTGCACGTGCATGTCGATCGCGTCGAGCTTGTCGACGTCGAGGCCGAGTTCGTAGCGTGCCATCGTCAGCGGGCCTCTGAGGGCTGCAGCTCGGCCGGGAGGGGGAGGAACTCCTCGCCCACGCTCTGCAGGTGGCCGCCGATCAGCTCGGCCCCCTTCTCCTGCAGGGCCTCGTAGGTCCAGCCGCCCTCGCGGTAGTCCGTGGTGGCGGGCTCGGGGTGGGTCCAGACTTGGAGGCGGTCGCCGCCGGCGCCGATGGCCTGGCCGGTGATGCCGGCCGCCTCGTCGGAGGCGAGGTAGGCAATCAGGCCGGCGACGTCGTCGGCCGTGCCGAAGCCGAGGTCGTGGCGGAAGAAGGCGGGCATGGCCTCGCCGCGCTCGTCCGCCTCGACGGCCTTGGCGAAGTACGGGACGGTCTTGGTCATCGCGGTCGCGGCGACGGGGATGACGGCGTTGACCGTGACGCCGGCCTTCTTCATCTCCAGCGCCCAGGTGCGCACCATGCCGACGATCCCGGCCTTCGCCGCGGCGTAGTTGGTCTGGCCGAAGTTGCCGCGCTGGCCCGTGGGCGAACCGATCGTGACGATGCGGCCGGCGATCCCGTGCTCCTTGAAGTAGGCGTACGCCTCGCGGACACAGGTGAACGTGCCCCTGAGGTGGACGTTGATGACGAGGTCGAAGTCCTCGTCGGTCATCTTCAGAAGGCTCTTGTCCCGCAGGATCCCGGCGTTGGTGACGAGGATGTCGAGCCGGCCGAAGGCCTCGACCGCCCCCGCGACCAGCGCCTTGGCGGCCTCCGTCGAGCCGACGGGGACGACGACGGCGGTCGCCGTGCCGCCGGCGGCCTCGATCTGCTCCACGGCGGCCGCCGCGGCGGCCTCGTTGACGTCGTTGACGACGACGGCCGCACCCTGCCGCGCGAGTTCGCGGGCGTACGCCAGGCCGAGGCCCTGCCCGCTGCCGGTGACGATCGCTACCTTGCCTGCCAGGCTCATGCCCATGCTCCCTTTGCGGTCTGTGGGGTGGCCTCGTCCGTGAGACCCTTGTCACAGTCCATGAGATACTGGATCATTGAGAATGTCAACGATTGAATTTCACGAGGTTTGGAGGCCACGGTGAGCATTGGCCACGGTGTGGAGGCTGGCGTCCCGCGGCTCGCGGAGTCGGCGATCGCGGAGGACATCGGGCTCCTGCTCGCGAAGGTCCACGCGGTGGGCTCGGTCCTCAACAACCGGGCGCTGGGCGAGTTCGGCCTGCGCGAGCGCTCCTACTCGGTGCTGCGGCTCGCGTGCAGCGGCCTCGAGCCCACCCAGCGCGAGCTCGCCGACTTCCTGAGCCTGGACCCGAGCCAGATCGTGGCCCTCATCGACGAGCTCGAGCAGCGGGGCCTTGTGGCGCGCGAGCAGGGCCGCACCGACCGGCGGCAGAAGATCGTCCTGGCCACGCCGGCCGGCGAGCGCCTGCACGCGCAGGCGGAGGCAGCGCTCACGGCGTGCGAATCCGAGCAGTTCGCGGCCCTCACCACGGACGAGGTCGGCTCGCTGCGGGCTCTGCTCCAGCGGGCGCTCTGGGGGTAGCCCCGACGCCGGGGCGCTGCACCGCTCAGCCGAGGAGGCGGTCCAGGTACGCGTTGCGGAATACGCCGTCCGGGTCCCGCTGCGCGGCGAGCCCGCGGAAGTCCTCGAACCGGGGGTAGAGCGGCGCGATCGAGGACGCGGGCGCGGCGAACAGCTTGCCCCAGTGCGGGCGGGCGCCGAACGGGGCGACGGCGCCCTCGAGCTCCGGCAGGAACGCCTCCACCTCGCGCTGCAGGGGCCTCCAGGTGAAGTGCAGCGCCACGCTGTCCTGGCGGTAGGAGGGGCTGAGCCAGAACTCGTCCGCCGCGACCGTGCGGACCTCGGAGACGTAGAGGAGCGGTGCCAGCCGCGCAGCGAGCGCCCGCACCGCACTGAGGGCCTCCGCCGCCCGGGCCCGAGGGAGGAGGTATTCCGTCTGCAGCTCGTCGCCGGCGCTCGGGGTGAACTCGTGCCGGAAGTGCGGGAGCCGCTCGAGCCAGGGGCCGGGGACGTCGAGCTGCTGCGTGCAGTTGCCCGCATCCATCTCGGGCAGGGGGTGCCGCGGCCGCTGGGCCGGCGTGGCACCGAAGAAGGACGACGGCGCGGCGCCCCCGCTCCCCTCCTCGCCGGCGCCGACGCGCACCTTGCGCCAGGCCTGGGCCACCGTGTCGCCGGCGTAGTCGGTGAAGAGCGAGACGCTGTAGCCGTCCCCGGCCACCGCGTCGAAGTCCGCGAGCACGGCCTCCCAGGGCAGGCCCTCGAACACCTGCTGCCGCACGAGGTAGCTCGGCTCGATCGCGAGCTCGAGCGCCGTCACGATCCCGAGGGCCCCCAGGCCCACCACGGAGCCGAGGAACTCGTCGCCGGCGCCCGCCTCGAGCCGGCTGAGCTCGCCGGAGGCCCGCACGAGCTCGATCGCCCGCACGGCGGAGGCCAGGGCCGGGCTCGTGATGCCGGATCCGTGGGTGCCGGTCTGGACGGCACCGCCCACCGAGATGTGCGGCAGCGAGGCCATGTTGTGCAGCGCCCAGCCCTCCCGCTCGAGGGCTGCGCCGAGGGCTCCGTACGTGGTGCCGGCCGGCACGCGGACCACCCGGCGCGCCGCGTCCACCTCAATGCCCCCGGGGATCCGGTCGAGGACGATGTGGGCCCCGCCGGTGTCCGCGACGTCGTTGAAGCAGTGGCGCGAGCCGAGCGCCTTGACCCGCTCCCCTCGTTGCGCTGCTGAGGCGACGAACTCCGCGAGCTCCTCCACCGATCCAGGCCGCACGACCGAGGCCGCCGCGTACTCGAGATTTCCTGCCCAGTTCCTCATCGTCTCGCTTCCAGCTCCTGTGCCGTCAGTGGGTGGCCGGGGCGACGCGGAAGCGTTCCGCGAGCTCGTCCATCAGCCGGTCGGCGTGGGGGTCCACGACCTTGCGCGCCGGGTCCTCGTCATGCCACGCCACCATCTCCCGCGCGCCCTGCTCGTAGGGGATGCGCGGGGCGAAGTCCGGCACGAGGCTGCGCAGCTTGGAGGTGTCGAAGACCGCCGAGTGGGCCTTGTCCCCCAGGAGCGAGGCGCCCCACTCCGGGTCCACGGCGGCGATGGCATCGGAGGGCACGTGGACGATCCGGGCTTCCGCCCCCGCCGCACGGGCCAGGACGTGCGCGATCTGGTCCCACGTCAGGACGTCGTCGGACGTGATGGTGAACGCCTCCCCGAGGGTCCTCGAGTGCCCCAGCAGCGGGACGAAGCCGCGGGCGAAGTCCTCGTGGTGGGTCAGGGTCCACAGGGAGGAGCCGTCGCCGTGGACCACGATCTCCTTGCCCTGCCGCATCCGCTCGACCACGGTCCAGCCGCCCTCGAACGGGGGCCGCGTCCTGTCATAGGTGTGCGAGGGCCGGATGACGGTCGCGGGGAAGCCGCGCTCCCGGTAGGCCTCGGTGAGGACGTCCTCGCATGCGATCTTGCTGCGGCTGTACTGCCAGTACGGGTTCCGCAGCGGCGTGGACTCGCGGATGGGCAGCCGCGCCGGCGGGGTCTGGTACGCCGAGGCGGAGCTGATGAAGACGTACTGCCCGGTGCGGCCCTCGAACAGTCCGAGGTCGGTCTGCACGTGGTCGGGGGTGAACGCGACCCAGTCCACGACCGCGTCGAACTCGCGCCCGCCCAGCACGTCCCGCACGGACCGGGGGTCGCGGATGTCCGCCACGAGCTGTTCGGCCTCTGCCGGGACCTCGCGCCGGCCGGTGCCGCGGTTGAGGACCGTCAGCTCGATCCCGCGCTCCACGGCGAGCCGCGCACAGGCCGAGCTGATGGTGCCGCTGCCGCCGATGAAGAGGGCCCTGAGTGCGCTCACGTCGCGGACCTGCCTTTCGCCTGTGCCGCGGTCCGGTAGCGCTCGAGCACGTCCGGGGTGGCGTGGGCGGTGACCGTGGCGGTGCCCGCAGTCTCCCACTGCGGGAGGGCACCGAGGAGGACGCCGGCGGCCTGGCGCGCCGCGCCGTCGGCCACGTACTCCCCCGGCTCGGGGACCACGACGGGCAGCCCGAGGATCCCGGCGGCGGCCTGCTGGACGGCGGCGGAGCGCGCGGCGCCGCCCACGAGGATGATCCGCTCGGCCGCCACCCCTTGCGCAGTGAGCGCGGCGAGGCCGTCGGCGAGGGAGCACACGATCCCCTCGACCGCGGCGCGCGCGAGGTTGGCGCGCGTGTAGTTGCGCAGGGTGATCCCGTGCAGGGAGCCGGTCGCGTCCGGCAGGTTGGGCGTCCGCTCGCCCTCGAAGTACGGCACGAGGGTCAGGCCCTCGGCGCCCGCCGGGGCGGCCAGCGCGAGGTCGGTGAGCTCGGGCAGGGTGGCGCCCAGGAGGGCTGCGGTGGCGTCGAGGATGCGGGAGGCGTTGAGGGTGCAGGCGAGCGGGAGGTAATGGCCGCTCGCATCGGCGAAGCCGGCGACGAGACCGGAGGCGTCCGACGTCGGCCGGTCGGCCACCGCGAAGACGGTGCCGGAGGTGCCGATCGAGACGACGACGTCGCCCACCCCGGCGCCGACTCCGAGGGCCGCCCCGGCGTTGTCCCCCGCGCCCGGCCCGATCAGGGCGCCCGCGGGGGTGCGGCCGCCCGCCTCCAGCGGCCCCAGCACCCGCGGCAGGGCGGGGACATGCCCGAGGGCCTGCTCGAGGACGCCCGGCAGGTAGTCCCCGGTGGCCGGGGACCAGTAGCCGGTGCCGGAGGCATCGGAGCGGTCGGTCGTGAGCGCCTCCAACCCGCCCGTGCCCGGCCCGTGCCCCGCAAGGCGCCAGCTGAGCCAGTCGTGCGGCAGGCACACCGCCGCGGTCCGGGCGGCGTTCTCGGGCTCGTTCTCGGCGAGCCAGCGCAGCTTGGCCGCAGTGATCGAGGCGACCGGCACCGTCCCGGTCGCCTCGGCCCACCAGCGGGCGCCGGCGTCGGCGTCAGCCGCATCCGACGCGGCGCCCGCCTCCTTGATCAGCTGCTCGGCCGCCGCGGCGGAGCGGGTGTCGTTCCACAGCAGGGCCGGGCGGACCAGGGCGCCGTCCGCGTCGAGGCAGACCATGCCGTGCTGCTGCCCGGCCACCGAGACCGCGGCGACGTCGTCGAGGCCGCCGGCGTCGCGGATCGCGGCCTGCAGGGCGTCCCACCACGCGTCCGGGTGGACCTCGGTGCCGGCGGGGTGGGGCGCCGAGCCGGAGCGCACGAGCGTCCCGGTTGCGGCGTCGCGGATGACGACCTTGCAGGACTGGGTGGAGCTGTCGGCTCCGGCGACGAGCCGGCCGCCGGATGCGTTCTGGGCCATGGACTCAGCGGGCGCCGAGGAGGTGCTCGAGGGCCAGCTGGTTGAGCCGGATGAACGCGTACGAGCGCGCGGCGGCCGCGTCGGCGTCGAACTCCTCGAACGCGGAGGCGTCGGCGAGGAGGTCCGCGGTGCTCTCCCCCGCGGCGAGGGTCGGCTCGGCGAGCTCGTACACGCCCGAGGCCGTCAGTGCGTCCTGGACCTCGGCGTCGGCGCGGAACGCCGCGGCCCGCTCGGCCAGGAGCAGGTACATGCGCATGTTCGCCTTCGCGGACTCCCACACGCCGTCGTACCCGTCGGTGCGGGAGGGCTTGTAGTCGAAGTGGCGCGGGCCCTCGTAGCGCGGGCCGCCGCTCGGGAAGCCGTTCTCGAGCAGGTCCACCGTGAAGAACGCGCTCGTGAGGTCGCCGTGGCCGAACACGAGGTCCTGGTCGTACTTGATGCCCCGCTGGCCGTTGAGGTCGATGTGGAACAGCTTGCCCGCCCACAGCGCCTGCGCGATGCCGTGGGTGAAGTTCAGCCCGGCCATCTGCTCGTGCCCCGTCTCGGGGTTCAGGCCCACGATGTCGCCGTGCTCGAGCTGGGCGATGAACGCCAGCCCGTGGCCCACGGTGGGCAGGAGGATGTCCCCGCGCGGCTCGTTCGGCTTGGGCTCGAGCGCGATCCGCAGCCCGTAGCCCTTCTCCTTGATGTACGCCGCGGCCGTGTCCACGCCTTCGCGGTAGCGGTCCAGTGCCGCCGCGAGGTCCTTCGACCCGTCATACTCCGAGCCCTCGCGGCCGCCCCACATGACGAACGTCTCCGCGCCCAGCTCGGCCGCGAGGTCGATGTTGCGCAGGACCTTCGCGAGGCCGAAGCGGCGCACCGAGCGGTCGTTCGAGGTGAAGCCGCCGTCCTTGAAGACCGGGTGGCTGAACAGGTTCGTCGTCACCATCGGGACCTTCAGCCCGGTCTCCTCGAGCGCGGCGCGGAACCGCTTGAGGATCAGCTCCCGCTCGGCGGCCGGCGCCCCGAACGGGACCAGGTCGTTGTCGTGGAACGTGATCCCATACGCGCCGAGCTCGGCGAGCCGGTGCACGGCCTCGACGGGATCGAGCGCGGACCGCGTCGGCACGCCGAAGGGGTCGTTCCCGGTCCAGCCGACGGTCCACAGGCCGAAGGTGAACTTGTTCTCGGGGGTAGGCGCCAGTGCCATGGGGAGCTCCTCGATGGGGGGTGGGTTAGGACTGGAGGAATTAGTATTTGTTCTGAACTATATGGACCATGATGTGATGTGGTCAACACTTTTCCTCGGGAGGATCCATGACGTCTCAGGCCACGCCCGCACCCGGACGGGTGGGCGATGTCCGGCGGCGCAACCTGGCGCTCGTCCTGAGCCGTCTCGGCCCGGAGACTGTGGCGAGCCGTGCCGAGATCGCGGCCGCCACCGGCCTGACCAAGGCCTCGGTCTCCAGCCTCGTGGCGGACCTGCTCGAGACCGGCCTCCTCGAGGAGCTCGGCGTCACCCGCGGCGGCGAGCGCGGCCGGCCCGGCGTGGGCCTCGCGTTGAACCCCCGCCGCGGGGCACTCGGCGCCGAGGTCAACGTGGACTACCTCGCCGTGGGCGTCCTCGACCTGCGGGGCGAGCTGCGGGTGCACGAGACGGTCGAGGCCTCCAACCACGGCCGGGCCCCCGCGGACGTCCTCGCTGAGCTCCACCGTCTGGCCGCCGGCGTCCGCGACGCCGCCGCGGCGGACGGGATCGAGCTCCTGGGCGGCGGGCTGGCCGTCCCCGGAATCGTGGACGCGGCCTCGGGCACCGTCGCCACCGCCCCCAACCTTGCGTGGGCCGGCGTGCCGCTCGCCGGCGCGCTCGAGGACCTCGCGCCGGGAGCGCCCTTCGCGGCCGAGCTCTCCAACGAGGCGGACAGCGCGGCCCTCGCCGAGCTCTGGTACGGGCGCGGACGGGCCCTCGGCTCGTACCTGTACCTCTCGGGCGAGGTGGGCGTGGGCGGCGGCCTCGTCATCGGCTCCCAGCTGTTCACGGGCGCCGGCGGCCATGCCGGCGAGGTGGGCCACGTCGTCGTCGACCCCGGCGGACGGCGCTGCTCCTGCGGCGGCCGCGGCTGCGTCGAGACCGTGGCCGGGCAGGAGGCGATCCTTGCCGCCGCGGGCATCACCGGCGGCGGAAGCACGACGACGGGCCGCCTCGCCGCGCTGACGGCATCCCTGGCCGCCGGGGACGCCCGGGCGATCGGCGCGGTCGAGCGGGCGGGCGAGGCCCTCGCCGTGGCCGTCGTCGCCGCCGCACGGCTCCTGGACCTCTCGGCCGTGGTCCTCGGGGGCCACTTCGGGATCCTCCGCGACGTCCTCGGGCCCGCCCTCGACGCGGCGCTGGAGGACCTCGCACCCGGCCGGATCACCGCCGTCACCTTCTCCGACCTCGGCGCGTCCGCTGCGCTCAGGGGCGCGGCCGGAGCGGCGGTGCGGCGCGCGCTCGCGGCGCCGCACGCGCTCCTCGGCTGACGGTCTCCGAGCAGCCGTCACCCCTCGAGGGCATGGATCCGCCACCGGGCGGTGTGCTTTTCGCCGGGCGCGAGCCACACGAGGTCGGTCCCGCTCGCGAACGCGTTGGGCGGGCACGTCATGGGCTCGACGGCGAGGCCGAGGCGGCTCGGCCCGGACGGCGCCGCGTCCGCGGTGCACACCTGCACCCACGGGCAGCCGGCGTCCCAGGCCATGGCCACCCCGGACCCCGAGGGGTCGCGTACCGTGACCCGCGCGGTGCCGCCCGGATCGAAGCGGAGGTCCGTGAAGGCATGGTCGATCTGCGTCCGCCCGATCGCACGGGGCTCGCGGAAGTCGAACCCGTGCCCCTCCACCGCGCGCGTCCCGAGGGGCAGGAGCCGGTCCGGGGTGACCTCCAGGAACTCCGCGGCCGGGACCTCGAGCTCCCACGCGTCCAGTGGTGACGGTCCGGCGACGAGGTAGGGGTGCGGGCACACGCCGTAGGGGGCGAGGTCCTCGCCGGCGTTGGCGGCGCGCACCGACCAGTCGAGGCCGTCCGCGGTGAGCGCGTACCGGGCCTCGAGACGCAGCCGGAAGGGATAGCCCTCGCTCGGGGCGAGGTCGAGCGCGAAGGCCACCGAGGCGCCGTCGTGCGCCACGAGCCGCCACTCCCGCGCGAGCGCGAGGCCGTGCAGCGCGCAGCCGCGCTCGGGTTCGGTGACCGGGACGGCGAGGTCGCGGCCTCCGGCCGTGTAGCGCCCGTCGGCCAGGCGGTTGGGCCATGGGGCGGCGACGATCCCGCGGAAGGCCGGGATCGGCGCGCCGGGCTCGAAGGGCACCACGAGGTCCCGGCCCTGGTAGGTCAGCGAGGCGAGGGCGCCGGCCGTGCCGGTGACGGTCGCGGCGTAGCCACCGGCACGGATCGCGGCGCTCACGCTGCTCATGCGGAGAGCGAGCCCTCGCGCGCGCGGTCCGCGAGGTCTTCGAGCCCGACGGCGGGCGGCCGCTCCGCGCGGCTCGTCACCTCGACGGCCCGCCCCGTGTGGGCGGACTCGAGCAGGGATTCCATGACGTCCAGCACGTGGTACCCGAGGGTTCCCCCGGCCCGGGGCCCGTCCGAGGAGCCCAGGGTGCGGGCGAGGTCCGCGATGCCGTAGCCGCGCCCCGAGTCCACGTAGCCCGCGGAGACCGGGAGCGTCTCCCACGTGTCGCCGCCGAGGCGGTGCAGGCGCGTGTCGCCGTCGAAGTGGTTGGGGTCCGGGACGGCGAGCGTGCCGAGCGGGCCGTGCACCTCGATGTTCGCCGCGTGGGTCGCGACGGCGTCGAAGCTCATCACGAGGGTGGAGAGGGCGCCGGAGGCGTGCGTCAGGACGCCGGTGACGTGGGTGTCGGTCGTGACGGGGATGGCCTCGCCGGCGCGCGGCCCGGATCCGATGACCCGCTCCGGGCGCGTGTGGCTCGCCGCCCCGACCACCGAGGCCACCGGCCCCAGGAGGGTCACGAGGGCGGTGACGTAGTAGGGCCCCATGTCCAGCAGCGGCCCTCCCCCGGGGACGTAGTAGAAGTCCGGGTTGGGGTGCCAGCGCTCGTGCCCGGGGGTCACCATGGTGGCCGTGGCCGCGACGGGCGCGCCGATGAGGCCGTCGTCGATCGCCTTGCGCGCGGTCTGGAGGCCCGTGCCGAGCACGGTGTCCGGCGCGCAGCCGACCACGACGCCGGCCGCCCGCGCCGCGTCGAGCACCTCGCGGGCCTCGCGGGTCGTCGCGGCGAGGGGCTTCTCCCCGTAGACGTGCTTGCCGGCGGCGATGGCCGCGAGGGCGACCTCGGCGTGCGCGGCCGGGACAGTCAGGTTCAGGATGAGGTCCACGTCGCCGGCCGCGAGGAGCTCGTCCACGCCCACGGCGCGCACGCCCCCGCCGTACTCGTCGGCGACCTCCCGGGCGCGCGCCGGGTCGAGGTCCGCGACCGCGACGAGGCGCACGCCCGCGAGCCGGCGGAAGCTGTCCAGGTACTGGCCCACGATCTTCCCGCAGCCGATGATGCCGACCTTGAGCGGCCCTTCAGTTCCTACCGGCTTGCCCACAGCAGGCCCCTTTCGATGATGGTGCGGACGTTCGGGTCCTCGAGGACCTCCACGCGGTGGCCCGGCGTGCAGACGAAGATGCGCCCGGCTCCCCACTCGCGGGTCCAGATGGCCGGGGAGGTGACCTCCCGGTGCCACGGGTCCCAGGCCCGGACCTTCTGGGTGGTGGTGGCGAGGACGTCGATGTAGTCGTCGGCGAGGACCCAGTACTGCTCGGTCACGAGGTCGAAGTCCCCGATGCCCTCGGTGATCGGGTGGTTCGCGGCGGCGGGGAGCATGGTCACCGTGTACGGGACGTAGTTGTCCGACTGCTCCCCGGTGCGCTCGTCGGGATGCCTGCCCGGGTGGCAGGCGAACTGGCCGCCGATCAGGTGCAGGTAGTCGGAGGTGTTCCGGTACGAGTCGGCGATCCCGCCGTGCCAGCCAGCGAGGCCGGTGCCGTTCTCGACCGCGGTGCGGAGCCCCTCGAACTCGTCCTTCTCGATGGTGGACATGGTCATGCACTGCATCACGAGGTCCACGGTGGCCATGTACTCGGCATCGGCGTAGACCTTGGGCGATTCCTCGATCCGGACCTCGTAGCCGTGGGCCTCGAGGTGGGGGATGAAGAGCTCGGTGGCCTGGATGGGCTGGTGCCCGTCCCAGCCTCCGCGCACCACGAGCGCGTTCTTGGTGGTCATGAGGCTCCTCTGCTGCTGAAGGCGGCGTCGAACGCCGCGGCGGGGGGCGCGATCTCGGCGAGGCCGCGCACGAGGGCGAGGGCCTGGGGCGCCCCGATGAGGCGGTCCATGCCGGCGTCCTCCCACTCGATGCTCGTGGGCCCCTCGTACCCGATCGCGTTGAGGGTCCGGAAGATGGGCTCCCACTGCACGTGGCCGTGCCCGGCGGTCACGAAGTCCCAGCCGCGGCGCGGGTCTGCCCACGCGAGGTGCGAGCCGAGGCGGCCGTTGCGGCCATTGAGCTGGCGGATGGACTCCTTGACGTGGACGTGGAAGACCTTCTGAGCGAAGTCCTGCAGGAACATGACCGGGTCGAGGTCCTGCCAGATGAAGTGCGAGGGATCGAAGTTGAGCCCGAAGGACTCCCGGTGGCCGATCGCCTCGAGGGTGCGCTTGGCGGTCCAGTAGTCGTAGGCGATCTCGGACGGGTGGACTTCGAGGGCGAAGCGCACCCCGACCTCGTCGAAGACGTCCAGGATCGGGTTCCACCGGTCGGCGAAGTCCTGGTACCCGGCCTCGACCATGCCCTCCGGCACCGGCGGGAACATCGCCACCGTCTTCCAGATCGAGGACCCCGTGAAGCCGGTGACGGTCGTGACCCCGAGCCGGGCGGCGGCCCGGGCGGTGGCCTTCATGACCTCGGCGGCGCGGCGGCGGACGCCCTCGGGCTCGCCGTCGCCCCAGACCTCCTCGGAGAGGATGCCCTGGTGCCGGGCATCGATCGGGTCGTCGCACACCGCCTGACCGGTCAGGTGGTTCGCGATGGCGTAGACCTCCAGGCCGTTGCGCTCGAGGATGTCGAGCCGGTCCCGGACGTAGGCGTCGTCCTCCGCGGCCCTGACGGGGTCGAGGTGGTCGCCCCAGCAGGCGATCTCGAGCCCGTCGAAGCCCCACTCCCCGGCCAGGCGCGCCACCTCCTCGAAGGGCAGGTCGGCCCACTGGCCGGTAAAGAGGGTAATAGGTCGTCGGGCCATGCTCAGGCTCCCTCCACTTTCGTCCAGCGTGATTCGTCCGCGGCGCTCGTCTCGACGGCGTCGAGGACGCGCTGCACCTGCAGCGCGTCGGCGAACGACGGCGTGGGCTGCTTCCCTGCCGCGATCGCCTCGACGAGGTCCACCACCTGATGGGTGAAGGCGTGCTCGTACCCGAGCCCGTGCCCCACGGGCCACCAGTGCCCGGTATAGGGGTGCTCCGGCTCGGTGACCTGAATCTTCCGGAAGCCGGCGTTCGGCTCGTCCGCCGCGTCGTAGAACCACAGCGAGTTCATGTCCTCGAAGTCGAACGCGAGCGAGGCCTTGGAGCCGTTGAGCTCGAGCCGCATCGCGTTCTTCCGGCCGAGGGCGAACCTGGTTGCCTCGAACACTCCGATCGCGCCCGCGGTACCGGAGCCGCCGTCGAACCGTGCCGAGAAGATTGCGGCGTCGTCGACCGTCACCTCTCCCCGCTCGCCCCCGGAGCCGTGCCCGCCGAGCCCGACCAAGTCGCCGCCGACCGGCCGCTGCTTCACGAACGTCTCCAGCAGCGCCGAGACTCCGGCGATGTCCTGCCCGGTGATCCACTGGGCGGCGTCGATGACGTGCGCTCCGATGTCCCCGAGCGAGCCCGAGCCGGACTTCGTCCTGTCGAGCCGCCAGGTCAGCGGCGCGTCCTCGTCGCTGAGCCAGTCCTGCAGGTATTGGGCCCGCACGTGCCGCAGCTGTCCGAGCGCCCCCTCGTCGACCAGCCGCTTCGCGAGGGACAGGGCGGGCGTGCGGCGGTAGGAGAACCCGCACATCGAGTACACGCCGCGGGCCGCCGCGGAGTCCGCGGCCGCCGTCATCCGTTCGGCCTCGGCGACCGAGTTGGCGAGCGGCTTCTCGCACAGCACGTGCTTGCCGGCCTCGAGGGCCGCGATGGCGATCTCGGCATGGGTGTTCCCGGGGGTGCAGATGTCGATGAGGTCGATGTCGTCCCGCTCGATCAGCCGGCGCCAGTCGGTCTCGGTCGATTCCCAGCCGAGTTTCGCGGCGGCCGCCGCGACGCGCCCGGGGTCGCGGCCCGCCACGGCGGCGAGGCGCGGGGACAGCGGGAGGTCGAAGAACCGGGGGGCGGTGCGCCAGGCCTGCGAGTGGGTGGCGCCCATGAAGGCGTAGCCCACCATGCCGACCCTCAGGGGCTTGGTCTCTTCCATGGAGAACCTCTCTACTTGCTGAAGCCGGCGGTCAGGCCGCTGACGAGCTGGCGGCGGGCCACGACGTACACCACGAGCAGCGGCAGCGTCGCCAGGACCACGGAGGCCAGGACCGCCGGGATGTTCACGCTGAACTCGCCCTGGAAGGTCCACAGGGAGAGCGGCAGGACCCGGGTGGCGGGACTCTGCGTGAGGATGAGCGGGAAGAGGAACCCGTTCCACACCGTGAGCGCGTCGTAGATCCCCACCGTGACCACCGCGGGCCGCACCAGGGGCAGCGCCAGCTGCCACATCATCGCCCAGTCGGAGGCCCCGTCCAGGCGCATCGACTCGAACAGCTCGTTCGGAACGTCCCGGAGGAAGTTGCCCAGGATGAGCACGGAGATCGGGATCGCGAACGCGATCGAGGGCAGGATGAGCGCGAGCAGGGTGTCGTACAGGTGCGCGCGGGTGATCATCCAGTAGATCGGGATGATCGTGGCGTGCAGCGGGATCGCGAGGCCGAGGAGGAACAGCCGGTTCGTCCAGCTGAGGAACCGGCCCCTCCCCCGGATGATCGCGTAGGCGGCCATGAACGAGACGAGGAGGGTCGGGATGACGCTGCCCACCGTGACGAGAAGGCTGTTGCCGAAGTACTGGGCGAAGTCGCTCTCGAGGACGAGGCTGTAGTTCTCGAAGGTCGGGGTGGCGGGCGGGAGCAGCGGGTTGGAGGAGAAGAACCCCTCCTGCCCCTTGAGGCTCGTGATCACCACGTAGTAGATGGGCAGGATGATGACGGCGAGCCAGACCCAGCCCCCGAGGCCGCCGAGGATGTTGGGCCTGTCCCGCCCGAGCCGGTGGCGCCGATGCTCTTCCGCGGGCCGGCGGGCAGGTGGTGCCTGGGTCATGGGGGCTTGTGCAGTGGAGGCCATCTCAGGCGCCTTCCAGTTGGCTCGCGCCGCGGTTCTTGCCGCCGAGGCGCTGCAGGAGCAGGGCGAGGGCGAGGCCGACGACGACGAGGACGACGCCGAGCGCGCTCGCCGCGCCCATGTCGTTGGCCTTGAACCCGGTCAGGTACATGTGCAGGGGCAGGAGGCGGGTCGAGTAGCCCGGACCGCCGCCTGTGAGGACGAAGATGAGGTCGAAGTACGCGAGCGAACCGACCGCCATGAGGGTCGAGGACGTGATGACCGTGTACTTGAGCTGCGGCAGCGTGATGCTGAAGAACTGCTGGACACGGCCGGCCCCGTCGATTTGGGCGGCCTCGTAGAACGATGTGGGGATCTGGCGCACGCCGCCCTGGTAGATGAGCGTGTGGAACGGAACGAACTGCCAGGCGATGACGAAGACGACGACGAACAGGACGAGGTCCGAGTTGCCGAGCCAGTCCTGGGCGAGGAACGGGAGCCCCAGGCCGGGACCCATTCCGAAGTTCGGGTCGAGGAGGGCCTTGAACGCGATGGCGATGGCCGCCGAGGAAAGCAGGAGCGGCAGGAAGTACAGCACGGCCAGGACGGCCCGGTAGCGCTGGCGGCCGGCGGTGAAGACGCCGAGCAGGAGGCTGATGGGTGTCTGGACCACGTAGCTGAAGACCATGACCTTCACCGTCACCCAGATCGCGTTGGCCGTCACCGGGTCGCCGAGGGCGCGCACCCAGCTGGAGAGTCCGTCGAAGCGGATCTCTCCGAGGCCGTCCCAGGACGTGAAGCTCAGGGCAACGACGCCGCCGAGCGGGATGATCGCGAAGACGAGGAAGAACACGAGGGCAGGGACGGCGAGCCACCCCGACGGGCCCGCCTCACGGGCCCGTCGGGTAGCAGTGCGGGTCAGCGCCATGGCTACTTGCCGATCGTCGCGTTCATCGTGCTGACGAACTGCTCCGGGGTGATCTTCTTGAGGAAGATCTGGTCGAGGTTGGACAGCATCGCGTCCCCCTGGGCCGGGCTGAGGGCCTGGTCCCAGGAGAGCGTGAAGCTCGGCGCGTCCTTGACCATGCCGTAGACGAAGGTCAGGAAGTCCTTGTCGGGCGAGGCCTGCAGCTTGCCCTCGATGCCCTTGACCACGGGCACCGCGCCCGAGTCGATGAGGGCCTGGGTGTCCGCGTCCGTGAACATGCCGCTCTTGATGTAGTCCTCGGCCGACTTCTTCTGCGCATCGGTCGCCTTCGAGGAGACGGACCAGAAGTTGGAGGGGTTGCCGACGATGTCCGCGGGGTCGCCCTTGCCGCCGTCGACCGTCGGGAAGGTGACCCAGCCGATCTTGCCGTTCTTGATCGAGTCTGCGGCGTTCTTCTTCATTGTCTGGTAGATCCAGCCGCCCTGGAGGATCATCGCCGCCTTGCCGGTGTACAGGAGGGCCTGGTCGGCGTTGCTGTCCGCGGCGATGGAGGAGAAGCCATTGACGAAGCCGCCCGCGTCGACGAGCTGCTGGATCTTGGTCAGGGCATCGGTCACCGCGGGGTTGGACCAGGCGTTCGGCTTGTTCGCGGCGATGTCGGCGAAGACCTGGGGGCCGCCGATGCGCTCGGTGAGGTACTCGAGCCACATGAGGTCGGGCCACTTCGACTGGCCGCCCAGGGAGAACGGGGCGATGCCGGCGGCCTTGAACTTCGGCACGAGCGCCATCAGGTCGTCCCAGGTCTTGGGCGCCTGCGCTCCGACCTTGTCGAAGAGCTCCTTGTTGTAATACAGCACCACCGGCTGGGCGTTGTTGTTCGGGACCGCGAACTGCTTCCCGTTCACCTGCCCGTTCTTCAGGACCGACGGCAGGTAGCGGTCCTTGACGTCAGGGTTCTTGTCGAGGAACGAGGTGAGGTCCTCCACCTGGCCGGCATCGACGTAGGACTTGAGCACGCCGCCTCCCCAGCCATAGATGAAGGTGGGGCCCTGGCCGGCGCCGACGGCGGTGCGCACCTTGGTCTTGTAGGCGTCGTTCGCAAAGAAGTCGAGCTTGATGGTCTCGCTCGAGTGCGCGGAGTTCCAGGAGTCGACCGACTTCTGGAGCACCGGCTGGTTTCCTCCGGTGAGGCCCCACATCGTCGCGGAGTCGGCGCTCACGGAGTTGCCGGGGCCGCCGGAGCCGCAGGCTGCGAGGGTCACGGCCAGCGCGCCCGCGGCGAGCGCCGCCGAGCCCTTGCGCAGAGTGTGCATCTTCATCGTGGTGAGTTCATCCTCCAAGGTCGGGCTGCCTGTCCGGGTGGAGGCCTGCGCTCTCAACAGCGGGAGCATGGCCTTCCCAGCGGGTCGGGGTGATAGCTTCCAGCAGTCGCCGTATCTCGAAACATTTCGGAAATATTCGGCCTGCACGGCAACCGTAGAAGGTGATCCATGTCACGGTCAAGCAATCGCAGGAAAAAGTTCAGAACCTTCACAAATGCGCAAGACCCGCAGCAGGGCAACCAGTTCTTGACGCGGCCCCATCGCTCACGCCAAGCTGATCTCCACGAAATGTTTCGACGCTAGGACCGCTGTGAGCCTCGCCCCTCCCACCCGCAAGCCGACGCTGGCCGCCATCGCGCGCCTCACGGGCGTCTCCGCTCCGACCGTGTCCAAGGTGGTCAACGGGCGCGGCGACGTGGCCGAGGGCACCCGGGCCAAGGTCCTCGCGGCGCTGGAAGAGGCCGGGTACGAGTCTCCGGCCCACCGCCGGAACAGCGATGGCCCCCAGACCGTGGAGGTGGCCTTCGACTCGGTCACCTCCAACTACTCCTCGGCACTGCTCGACGGCATCCTGGAGGGAGCCGCCGAGGCGGGGGCCGAGATCGTCGTGGGGATCAGCGGCAGCAGCCGCGGGCCCGGCGCCGACCTGGACCGCAAGGCCCGGCGCATGGTCGACGAGGGCCGAGCCGGCCTGATCGTGGTGACCTCCGCCTTCACGCCGTCGCACCTCGCGGCCTTCCGCCGCCGCCGTCTCCCGGTGGTCGTCGTCGACCCGCTCAACCCGCCCCCCGCCGGCGTGGTCAGCGTCGGTGCCACAAACTGGTCCGGCGGCCGGGCCGCCGCTGAGCACCTCCTCGACTTGGGGCACGAGCGGATCGCCTATCTGGGCGGCCCGGAGTCAGCCGAGTGCAACCAGGCACGCCTGCACGGCTACCTCTCCGCCCTCATGTCGCGGGGCATCTCGGTCGAGGCGGGCTACGTGATCCACGGCAGGTTCCGCGCCGAGAGCGGCATCAGCGGCCTCACCGCGCTGCTCGCGCTCGAGAAGGCTCCGACCGCGATCTTCGCCGGCAGCGACGCGATCGCTGTCGGCGTGCTCCGGGAGGCCCGGCACCGCGGGATCCGGGTGCCCGAGGACCTGAGCCTCGTGGGCTTCGACGGCACCGCGCTGGCCGAGGACTCGGTCCCCGCCCTCACCTCCGTCGCCCAGCCGCTCCAGGACATGGGGCGCATCGCGCTGCGCACCCTCCTGCGGCAGTCCCGGGGAGAACAGCTGGACTCACATCGGGTCGAGCTGGCCACGCAGCTGGTGGTCCGGGAGTCCACGGCACCGCTGTCCTGATCCGCGTGGACAGCAGCTGCGTGGTAGAGCGAAGGAGTAGGACGACGCGCACGACGGCGGGCGGCAGCCTACGTGGGAGTCCGCCGCCCGTTTCCCGTGGCCCGCTGGGGGGAATGTCCCCTCATGCGCATCACGGACACCTCCGACCTGTGGTGGAAGACCGGCATCATCTACTGCCTCGACGTGGAGACGTTCTACGACTCCAACGGTGACGGCTGCGGCGACCTGGCAGGACTGGCCGAGCGCGTGGACTACCTCGCCGAGCTGGGTATTACCTGCCTTTGGCTCATGCCGTTCTACCCCACACCCCGCCGCGACGACGGCTACGACGTGACGGACCTGTTCGGCGTCGACCGGCGCCTCGGCCACCACGGTGACCTCGTGGAGTTCATCCGGATGGCCCAGGACCGCGGGCTACGGGTGATCGTCGACCTCGTGGTCAACCACACCTCGGACCAGCATCCCTGGTTCAAGGCCGCCCGATCCTCCAAGGACAGCCCGTACCGCGATTTCTACATCTGGCGCTCCGATCCTCCCCCGGACACCTCGGGCGACGTCGTCTTCCCCGATCAGGAGACGTCGATCTGGACCTTGGACGAGGCGACCGGGGAGTGGTACCTGCACCACTTCTACAAGGAGCAGCCCGACCTGAACGTGGCGAACCCCAAAGTCCGCGACGAGATCGCCAAGGTGATCGGCTTCTGGCTGCATCTGGGCATCAGCGGGTTCCGCGTCGATGCGGTGCCGTACTTCCTCTCGATGGAGGGGGTCAGGAAGGAAGAGCTCCACAAGGTCCACAATCCCCATGACTATCTGCGCGCGCTCCGGAAGTTCATGGGACGCCGCGCCGGTGATTCCATCCTCCTGGGCGAGGTGAACCTCCCGTACCACGAGCAGATGGACTACTTCGGAGGCCCGGACGGCGACGAGCTGACGATGCTGTTCGATTTCGTCGTCATGCAGAAGATGTACCTGTCGTTGGCCCGACAGGATGCTCGCCCCCTGGCGGACGCCCTCCGCGACCGGCCGCCGCTCCCCCCGGACAACCAGTGGGCTACGTTCGTGCGGAACCACGACGAACTGACCTTGGACAAGCTGACGGACGAGGAACGCCAAGAGGTCTTCGCCGCTTTCGGCCCCGAACCGCAGATGCAGGTCTACGGCCGTGGCCTCAAGCGCAGGGTCCCGCCCATGCTCGACGGCGACCCCCGCCGGATCCGTCTGGTCTACTCACTGCTGTTCGCGCTTCCTGGCACACCGGTGCTGTACTACGGCGAGGAGATCGGGATGGGAGAGGACCTCGCGGCCGAGGGCCGGATGGCTGTGCGGACGCCGATGCAGTGGACCGCGGAGCCGAGCGCCGGCTTTTCAACCGCGCCGCCGGCGGATCTAGTGAGCCCGCTGCCCGAAGGAGGCTACGGGCCGCAGCACGTCAACGTCGCCTCCGCGCGGCGGGACCCGGACTCCCTGCTGAACTTCATCATCCTGCTCACCCAGCGCTATCGGGAGTGTCCCGAGCTCGGCTGGGGCACGTGCCGGGTCCTGGACCCCCCGCACCACGCTGTCCTGGCCCACCTGAACACCTGGGAGGACGCCTGCATGCTCGCGCTGCACAACCTCTCGCCCGAGGCCGTGACCGTGCCGCTCAACCTCGGGCAACCTCCCGGCCGACCCGACCGACCCGACCGACCCGACGGAGAATCCGGCTGGAGCGGCTTCCTGCTGCTTGACCTGCTGAAGTCCGGCACCTTCCCTCAAGAGGGGCTCGGGGTGTCCGATGACGGCGACGTCGAGATCTCCCTCGGCAGCTACGGCCACGCTTGGTTACGGGTGCAGCCCCCGGCCAGCGGCGCCTGCTGTGAGCTCCGGCCGGACAGCATCCGAGCGCTCGCTAGAGTGGAGCCCATGAGCGAAGGAATCGTGGTCGGCGGCACGGACGAGATCGAGGAGGGCACCGCGAAGGTCGTGGAGCCCGAGGAGTCCGGCTTCGACGAACCGATCGCGGTCTTCCACACGGAGACCGGCTGCTTCTTCGCCCTCAACGACACGTGCACCCACGAGGACGCCTCCCTCGCCGAGGGCTGGATCGAGGGCGAGACCGTCGAGTGCCCCCTCCATTCCTCGAGCTTCAGCCTGCGCACCGGGAAGGTCCTGTGCCTGCCCGCCACGGAGGACACCCGCACCCACCGGGTGGAGGTCCGCGACGGCCAGGTGGTCCTGTTCCCTGGCACGGGCGCCGATCCCGACGCCTGCGCCCAGTAGGACCGTGGGCACGCCCGAGCGCATCGTCATCGTGGGTGGCGGGGTCGCCGGCTTCAGCGCGGCGCAGGAGCTGCGGTCCCGCGGCTACGCCGGCGCCCTCACCCTGGTCTCCCCCGAGGGCCTGCCCTACGACCGGCCGCCGCTGAGCAAGGGCTACCTCCTCGGCACCGAGGACGCCGGCCGGATCCTGCTCGCGCCCGAGTCCTGGTACGCCGAGCACGGCGTGGAGGTCGTCGCCGCGCGCGCCACGGCGCTGGACCTCTCCGGCTACCGTCCCGTGGCGGTGCTGGAGCGCGGGACGCGACTGGGCGCCGACCGCCTCCTGGTGGCCACCGGCGCCCTCCCGCGGCGCCTGGGCATCCCCGGCGGCGAGCGGGCCCTCGCCCTGCGCTCCCGCGGCGACGCCGACGCGCTCCGCCGCGTCCTCGTCCCCGGGGCCCGCATCGCCGTGGTCGGCGCCGGCCTCATCGGCGCCGAGGTCGCCTCCGCGGCCGCGGCCCTCGGCGCGGACGCCACGCTCATCGACCCTGTCGCGACCCCGCTCGTGCCGGCCGTCGGCGAGGATCTGGCCCTCAGGCTCCACGCGATGCACGGCGAGCGCGGAGTCGCCACGCTCGTGGCGGCGCCTGCCGCGATCGAGGACGGGACGCACGACGCCGCCCCGCACCTCGTGCGCCTGGCCGGCGGCCGCGCGGTGGCCGCCGACGCCGTGGTGGTCGGCGTGGGCGTCACCCCGGACACCGCGCTCGCCGAGGCGGCAGGCCTCGAGGCCGACGACGGGATCGTGGTGGGTCCGGACGGCTCCACGTCCCATCACGCGGTCTTCGCGGCCGGCGACGCGACCCGGGTGCGGCGGCAGGTCGCCGTCGTGCGCGGCGGCCCCCCAGCTGTGCTGCAGCGGCGCGCGGAGCACTGGGAGGCGGCCGTCCGCTCGGGCCAGGCGGCGGCCGCCGGGATGCTCGGCGAGGCCCCGGCCGAGGTCGGTGCGCCGTGGTTCTGGTCGGACCGGCACGGCGTGCACGTCGAGGCCGTGGGGACGATGGACGCCCGGCAGGCCCCTGGAGCCCGGACCGTGCTGCGGGAGGCGGACGGGGTGCCTGTCGCGGCGTTCCTCGTCGCCGCGGACGGGCACCTGCTCGGCGCCGCCGCGATCGACCAGCCGCTCGTGGTGCGGGCGGCCCGGCGGATCATCGACCGCGGGCTCGTCCCCGACCCCGACCGGCTCGCCGACCCTTCGGTGGATCCGCGGCGGCTCGCCCGCTAGGCGCGCGCCCCTTCTGGGGCCTCATTCGACGGTGACGGACTTGGCGAGGTTGCGCGGCTTGTCGATGTCGTGGCCGAGGGCCAGGGCCGCGTGGTACGCGAGCATCTGGGTCGGGATCGTGAGCAGGATGGGGTCCAGCTCCGGCTCGTTCTTGGGAACCTGGATGCTCTCGACCCCCGGCAGGTCCAGCTCCACCCCCTCGTGGGTGATGGCGAGGACCGGCCCCCTGCGCGCGAGGACCTGCTCGGCGGCGGCGATGTTGCGCTCGGTCAGCTCGTCGTCCGGGATGATCGCGATGGTGGGCATCGCCTCGTCGATCAGGGCCAGCGGGCCGTGCTTGAGCTCGCTCGTCTGGTACGCCTCGGCGTGCACGTAGCTGATCTCCTTGAGCTTCTGCGCGCCCTCGCGGGCCACGGGGAAGCCGCGCACGCGCCCGATGTAGAACGCGCTGCTGGCCGAGGCGATGCGGCGGGCCGCGGCGGCGACCTGGTCCTCGGCGTCGAGGATCCGCCGGATCTGCTCCGGGATGGCCTTGAGCCCGCGCAGGATGCGCTGGCCGTCGGCGTGGGAGAGATCGTGCAGGCGGCCCAGGTGCAGCGCGAGGAGGGCGAACGCCAGGCCCATGTTCGTCAGCGCCTTGGTGGACGCCACCGCGACCTCGGGGCCGGCGTGGAGGTAGATCCCGCCGTCGACCTCCCGGGCGATCGTGGACCCGACGACGTTGACGAGGCCGATCACCCGGCCGCCCTTGCGCCGGATCTCGTTCACGGCGAAGGCGGTGTCCGCCGTCTCGCCGCTCTGGCTCACGGCGACGTAGAGGGTATCGTGCTCGATGATCGGCTGGCGGTAGCGGAACTCGGAGGCCGGTTCGGCGTCGGCGGGGATCCGGGCGAGCTCCTCGATGAGCTGCGCGCCGAGCTGCCCGACGTAGTAGGCCGAGCCGCAGCCGAGGATCTTGACGCGGCGGAAGCTGCGGAGCTCGCGGGGCTCGAGGCCGAGCCCGTCGAGGCGGGCGGTGGCGAAGCGCTCGTCGAGCCGCCCGCGCAGGCACGTCTCGGCGGCGGCGGGCTGCTCCTGCATCTCCTTGAGCATGTAGTGCTCGTGCCCGGACAGTTCGAGGTCCTCGGCGGCCACGGCGATCTCGACCGGCACGCGGTCCGTCGCGTTCGCGGCACGGTCGAAGGTGCGGAAGCCCGAGGCGGTGACCGTGGCCAGCTCGCCGTCCTCGAGGTGCACCACCCGGTTCGTGTGGCGGACGAGCGCTGCGACGTCGCTGGCGACGAACATCTCCTTCTCCCCCACACCCAGGATGAGCGGGGACCCGCTGCGGGCAACGACGATCCGGTCCGGGTGCCGGGTGTCGACGACGGCGAGGGCGTAGGTCCCGCTGATCCGGCCCAGGGTCTCGAGGACTGCGGCCTCGAGCGTCTCGGCCTCCGAGCGTGCGACGAGGTGGGCGATCACCTCGGTGTCGGTGTCGCTGGCGAGGTCCACGCCGGCGGCCCGCAGGGAGGTGCGGAGGTTGGCGGCGTTGTCGATGATCCCGTTGTGCACCACGCTGATCCGCCCGTCGGCGCTGCTGTGCGGGTGGGCGTTCCGCTCGGCGACGGGCCCGTGCGTGGCCCAGCGGGTGTGGCCGATCCCGACCTTGCCGGAGAGCCGCTTGGGGAGCGCCGACTCGAGGGCGCGGACGCGCCCGACGGTGCGCACCACGGTCGCACCGTTGGTTCCGAGCACCGCGATCCCCGCCGAGTCGTAGCCCCGGTACTCGAGCCGGGCCAGCCCCTCGATGAGGAAGGGCGCGGCGGCCTCGGTGCCGATGTAGCCGACGATTCCACACATGGTCTTGCTCCCTCGTTCTGACCGCGCACCCGTCAGGGGCGGGCGGATGGTCGATGACCGGCCGGGCATGCTCTGCCGCGGCGTCAGCCGTAGATGATGCGCCGCAGCTGGCGTTCGGTGAGCGGCGGGGCCTTGACGGGCCTGCCGGCCAGCTCCTCGGCGATGATGCGGAATGCCTCGGCGTTGCGCGTGCCGTAGGTCTGGAGCTGCCCGTGCCGCCGGCGGACGTACTCCTCCGCCGACTCGCCGTACCACGCGATGACGTCCTCGATGACGCGCGCCGCTTCCCCTGCGGTCAGGCCGGTGGTTCCGGCGATGCGTCGAACGATTTCCTCATCAGGCACGCCACCGAGTCTGCACCGCCAGCCGGGCCATCGCCAAAGATCTGCCCGAAATCGGGCAGAAAGTTCTCAATGGGCGGCCGCGAGGGTGACGTCCTCTCCGTCCAGGGACGTGACGAGCAGCCACCGGCCCGTGACGGTGTCCGCCGGGACGCCGGGAGTCCCGAGCACTCGGGCGATCCTGAGCGGTGCCGCGTCCTGCCCCTCCGGCTCGCCCGCGGCCGCCGCCACGGAGCGGACGCGCAGGTCCGATGCGCGGACCGTGGTGCCCTCCGGGCCGTGCACTTCGAGCACGGCCTGGGGCTGTTCCCCGCGGGCGCCGCGGATCAGTGCCGCCCGGCCCACCGGGTCGCCCGCTGCGTCGTAGACCCAGCGGGTGCCGAGCACGGAGTGCTCCATCGTGCCGATCAGGGCGTCCTCCGCACCGTCGAGCGGCGCCCCGCGGTACGTGAGGACCAGGTGGAGGACGGCCTCCCCGCTGCGCACGAGGAAGCCCTCGATGCCGACCTCGCCCTGCGGGTCATCGAAGCGGTAGGTGCCCACGCGCTCGAGGCGGCCGACCGCCGGCGGGCCGGGGCTCCACGGCTGCCGCTCGAGCCAGGAGGCGATGAGGTCGAGCTTGCCGGGCACGAGGGTCGCGTGATGGATGATCGCCACGCCGCCATCCTAGGCCGCGGAGCCGTCGCCGCCCCCGGCGCGACGCGGCAGACGCACGACGGCGCGTGGCCGGCCTCCGTACGGAAGCCGGCCACGCGCCGTCGTGCGCCGGGAAGGCCGGGCGCTACGCCTCGGCGCCGAGCGCCTCGATCGCGGCCTTGGCGGTCGGGTCGGCACCGGCGAGGAACTCGTCGATGCGCTCGGGCTCTCCCGGCTCGCCTATGGCGGAGGCGGCGCGGCCGAGGGCGTGCAGCGAGCGGAGGAAGCCCCGGTTGGGCTCGTGCTCCCAGGGCACCGGCCCGGCGCCGCGCCACCCGCTCTTGCGGAGGGCGTCAAGGCCGCGGTGGTACCCCACACGGGCGTAGGCGTAGGACTCGACGGTGCGGCCCTTCGCCCACGCCTCATCGGCGAGGATGGCCCAGAGGAGCGAGGAGGCCGGGTAGTCGGCCACGAGCTCCTCGGCGGACTCCCCGAGGGCGAGGCCGCGGTAGACCTCCGTCTCGGCCGGCAGCCGGGTGGGCTCCGGGCCGAGGAGGTTGGTGCGGTGCTCCCCCGCCATTACTTGATGGACTTGCCGGCGGAGCCGAGCTGCTGCGCGGCCTCGACCACGCGGGCGGCCATGCCGGCCTCCGCGGCGGCGCCCCACACGCGCGGGTCGTAGGTCTTCTTGTTGCCGACCTCGCCGTCGACCTTGAGCACGCCGTCGTAGTTCGCGAACATGTGGCCGGCCACCGGGCGGGTGAACGCGTACTGCGTGTCGGTGTCGATGTTCATCTTGATCACGCCGTAGGAGACGGCGTCCGCGATCTCCTGCTCGCTCGAGCCGGAGCCGCCGTGGAAGACGAGGTCGAACGGGTTGTCCTTGCCGATCTTGGCGCCGACCTGGGCCTGGATGTCCTTGAGGATCTCCGGGCGGAGCTTGACGTTGCCGGGCTTGTAGACGCCGTGGACGTTGCCGAAGGTCAGGGCGGTGATGTAGCGGCCGTTCTCGCCGGCGCCGAGGGCCTCGACCGTCGCGAGGCCGTCCGCCACGGTGCTGTAGAGCTTCTCGTTGATGGCGTTCTCGACGCCGTCCTCCTCGCCGCCCACAGCGCCGATCTCGACCTCGAGGATCATCTTGGCGGCGGCGGTGCGGGGCAGGAGCTCCTTGGCGATGCGCAGGTTCTCCTCGAGGGTCTCGGCGGAGCCGTCCCACATGTGCGAGTTGAACAGCGGGTCGCGGCCGGCCTTGACCTCGGCCTCGGACGCGGCGAGCAGCGGCAGGACGAAGCCGTCCAGCTTGTCCTTGGGGCAGTGGTCCGTGTGGAGCGCAATGTTGACGTCGTAGCTCTTGGCGACCTCGCGGGCGAACGCGGCGAACCCGAGGGAGCCGATCACCATGTCCTTGACCGAGGCGCCGGACCAGTAGGCCGCACCGCCCGTGGAGACCTGGATGATGCCGTCGGAGCCGGCCTCGGCGAAGCCGCGGATGGCGGCGTTGAGGGTCTGCGACGAGGTGACGTTCACCGCAGGGAATGCGTAGCCGCCGGCCTTGGCGGAGTCGATCATCTCTGCGTACTTCTCAGGGGTGGCGATAGGCATTGAGTGCTCCTCGACGGTGGGTCCACGCGAACCGCGTGTTATGGGCCACTGCCCATCCTAGCGACGGGCCCCCGGGGTGGTCCCTCTCGGTCGCGGCAGATGACGACGGCGTGTGGCTGGCTCACAGGGAGAGCCCAGATCCGGCATTGCCATCGAACAAGCGATCGAATATGTCTATGGTTTCCGCTTGTGATCGACGATAGGATGGGAATACATTTACGATTCGGTGCTGGGGGGTGAGACCGTGGTGGGTGCGGTGGTGGAGCTCGAGTTCGCGTCGCGGTTCCCCGATGTCCTCGCGGGTGGTCTCGAGGTCTCCGCCGAGGCCCTGGCCGGCCCAGGAGGGACTGCGCGGGCGCTGCATGCCCTGGCCGACTTCGACGCCTACAGCGCCGCCCTCCGCGCCGTCCTGGTCGACCGGCTCGCCGCCGAGATCGCCGAGGAGCCCCTCGAGGGCCGCCACGGCCAGCCCACCCGCCTCAGCGGGAACATCGCCCACGCCGTCGCCGTCTCCGAGCTCGCCGCCCTGCAGGGCACCTCCGAGCACACCGCCGCCCGGGCGCTGAACTTCTCCACCGCGCTGGTCAACACCCACCCGGCCGTGCACGAGGCCCTCGCCTCCGGAGACATCACCGAGGCCCACGCCCGCGCCCTCGTCGACCAGGCCGCCACCCTGCCCCAGCACGCCGCCGAGCCCTACGCCCTCGAGGCCCTCGCCCGGGTCCGCACCCGCCAGGGACGCCTCCGCACCCCGGGCGAGTTCCGCGCCCTCGCCCGCGACCTGCGCGAGCGCCTCCACCCCGGCTCCATGGCCCACCGCCGCGCCGCGGCCCGCGAGGACCGCAGGGTCTGGCTGCAGCCCGAAGGCGACGGCATGTGCACCCTCTCCGCACTCCTTCCCGCCGAGACGGCCACCGGGATGTACGAGCGCACCGACGCCCTCGCCCGCGCGGCCCGCCGCGCCGACGGCGAGGCACGCACCCTCGCCCAGCTCCGGGCGGATGCCCTGGCCCACGCGGTCCTCGGCGCCCGGGAACGCACGGCGGCGGCGCCCTCGGCGGCCGTCCCCTTCCCCGAGGAACTGCTCGCCGAGGTCAAGGCCGAGATCGTCGTCCACATCCCCCTCGCCGTCGCCCTCGGGGCCTCCGACGCCCCCGCCATCCTGGACGGCCATGGAGCCATCGACCCGGCCACCGCCCGCGCCCTCGCCGCCGCCGCGCCCACATGGCAGCGCCTCTTCACCGACGCCGAGGGCACACCCCTCGCCCTCGGCCGCACCGCCTACCGGCCCCCGGCCGGGCTGCGTCGCTTCCTCCAGTACCGCGACGGCGCCTGCCGCGTCCCCGGCTGCACCCGCCCCGCCCAGAACACCGAGGCAGACCACACCACCGAATGGCAGGACGGCGGCACCACCGACGCCGCCAACCTCGCCCTCCTGTGCCCCCAGCACCACGCCCTCAAGTCCCTCGCCCTCCACCACCTCACCCACGACCGCACCACCGAGGACACCGATGGCACAGACGGCACAGGCACACCCGCCCCCGCCCTGATCTGGACCACCCTCCTCGGCCAGGCCCTCCCCGCCGAGCCCCTCGACCGCGACCACGTCCTCGCCCCCAGGGCCACCGACCACCCACCACGGGGACCATCGGGCAAGCCGGCAACGCGCGGGGAACCACCGGGCACTCCGGCCCATGGCGCGGATGTCGCGGTGCGGGAGGAATCACCCCCGCCGTTCTGACCGCAGAAACTCCGGTACGCCTACGAGCCCGCAGCCTCCCGCGAGAGCGCAGCCCGGACCTCGTCGGCGTCCGGGTACGAGGGCTGCGCGCCGTGGCGCGTGGTCGCGAGCGCGGCGGCGACCGCGGCGTAGCGGGCCGCGTCCTCGAGGCCGTCGCCTGCGGCGAGCCGGGCCGCGAGGGCGCCGGCGAACCCGTCTCCTGCGCCGGTCGTGTCCACCGTCTCCACGCCGATCGTCTCGATCTGCGCCGTCCCGTCCGGGCCGAGCACCATTCCGCCGCGCGGGCCGAGGGTCACGATCGCCCGCTCGAACCCGAGGTCCGCCAGGCCCGTCCGCACGAGGTCCCAGTCGAGGGCGCCGGACCCGAGGCCGTCCCGCCCGAGCAGCTGCCCGGCCTCCTGGGCGTTGACCAGCAGCACGTCCACGCACGCCGCGAGCTCCGCCGGGACGCTGGCGTAGGGAGAGAGGTTGAGGAGCACGAGGGCGCCCGCGGCGCGGCCGGCCCGGGCCGCGGCGAGCACCGCGGCCTGGGGCACCTCGAGGCACAGGCACACCACGGCGGAGCCCTCGAAGGCGGCGAGGGGCGGCCGCGCCGCTTCTGCGACCTCGGCGGGGCCGAGCAGGGCGTTCGCCCCCGGCACGATCACGATGCTGTTCTCGCCCTCCGCGTCGACGGTGATCCCCGCGACCCCGGTCGGCACGCCGCCGGCCGCTCGGACCGCGGAGACGTCCACGCCCGCGGCGGTGGCGGAGGCCAGGAGCAGGCGCCCGTGCGCGTCGTCGCCGACGCTCCCCACGAGCCGCACGGCGGCCCCGAGCCGCGCCGCGGCGACCGCCTGGTTCGCGCTCTTGCCGCCGGGATGGACGGCGAAGCCCGTCCCGGCGACGGTCTCGCCCGGTGCGGGCATCCGCTCCGCGGAGAAGACGAGGTCCGCGTTGAGTGATCCGACCACGACCACGGTGGAGTCCATGCGACTCATCCTAGGGTCGCCCTTCCCGGGGCGACCCTAGGACAGCGGCGGGGCGCACGACGCCGGTCCCCACCCGCCGTCGTGCGCCCCGCCGTGCGCGCTCCTTCAGGAGCGGATCAGTGCGCCGCCGCCACCTGCTGCGCGAACGCCTCGGTCATGCTGCCGACGCCGGTGACGTCGTCGTAGCCCGGCGCCGTCGCGAGGGACGAATCGTGGTCCATGCCCACCAGGTAGGTGTTGCCGCTGACCGTGCTCGAGAAGGCGACCGAGACCGGGTTGGCCGGCGGCGCGACGTCATGCTCCGCCCCTCCCGCCGCTGCGGTGTCGTAGATCGCCGGGTTCGCGAACCCGATGACCTTGTTGGCCGTGGCCTGGGCAACCGCCATCTGCGCGGCCGTCAGGGGGCTGGCGAGCGAGGTGCCGCCGTAGGTCTCGAACGCGAAGCCGCCCGTCTTGAGGACGTGGTCGTTCGTGATGGGGCTCAGGCCGATGCGGTAGCCGGTGTACGGGTCCGCCAGGGACGCGACGTCCGGCGAGACGCGGTGGCCGCCGGCCAGGGCTGCTGGCACGAGCCCGCTCTGGTAGGCGGGCTGGGCGAAGACGGCGCTCGTGCCGCCGCCGGCACCGAACCTGAACGGCCCGGGCAGGGAGCCGGCGTAGGTGAGGTTGCCCGAGGCGTCCTGCACCACGCGCTGGCGCGCGGTGCCCCAGCCGGTCTCGAACTTGTAGGTGTCATCGGCGCCCACCGCGAGGCTCGTGCCGCCCACCGCGGTCACGTACGGGGAGCTTGCGGGGAAGTCCGGCGACGCGTAGCCGAGGTTGGCCTTCTCGTCGCCCGAGTCGCCGCTGGAGAAGTACAGGCCGATGCCCTCCCCTGCCGCCTGCAGGTGGATGTTCTGCTCACCCTGGAGGGCGTCCGGGGAGAGCGCCTCGCCCACATTGCCGTAGCTGTTGGAGACGATGTTCGCGAGGTGCCCGTCGAGGATCGTCGACATCGCGATGTCGAGGCCGCCGCCGCAGTTGAACCCGCCCACATAGAGGATGTTGGCCCCGGGCGCGAGGCCGTGCACGGCCTGGACGTCGAGGGTCTGCTCGCCCTGCCATCCGCTCGGCTGCGCGCAGAGCGCCTGGTCGAGGAACATCTGCGAGTCCGGCACGATCTGGCTGTACTGTCCGGGCGCGAGGGCGGGGACGCCGCTGGCAGCGGCCCACGTGTTGGTGTCCGACTCGATGGTCGGCGAGGCGTACGCGTCGATGATCGCGACCGTCTGGCCGGAGCCCGCGGTGCTGCTCACCGTCCCCGGCGTGGAGACGCCGTAAGCGCCCTGGAGCTGCTTCGGGGTGTACCCGCAGATGAACGTCGGGAAGCTCGTGGTGCCGTAGGCCTCCGGCAGGGTGACGCTCTTCTCGCCCCAGGAGGTGGAGCACGGCGCCGTCACCGGCGGCTGGATCGGCTTGTTGCCGTCCGGCGACGACGGGGACGCCTCACCGGAGGTGGGCGACGCGAGGGCCGGGCGGGTCAGCAGCCGGCCCTGGTCCACCGAGACCGACTGGATCGAGGCCGCGATGTCCGCGGGCACCGAAGGCGCCGTGGCCGGCCCGATGAGGGTCTGGCCCCCGAACGAGTAGTTCTGCTCGGTGGTGCTGAACACCTGGTTGATCTGGGCGACGGTGCCCCGGAAGACCACGTACAGGCGGCTCTGCGGGACGCCCATGATCACGAGGCCCTGCGCCTTGAGCCAGTTGACGGTCGCATCCACCGTGTCCTGCGTCGGGGCGTACTTCGAGATCCAGTCCCCGGGCTTGAGGTACTGGCCGTAGGCGGCGCTGTCTGGGGTCGACACTGCGTCCGCCGCAGCCTTCGCCCCGGCCAGGTCCGGGAGGTTGAAGTAGATCTCGCCCTCGACGGTCGTGTTGCTGAGCGGAATGCCGGTCTTGGTCCGCGATCCTGCCCACGAGGGGACCGAGCCGGGGAACGACTTCGAACTCTTGGGAGGGGGGTTGGGCGGCGCGGCCGCCGCACTCGTGGCGGCGAGCCCGACTGCGCTGGCCACGGCCGCGGTGACGGCCAGGACGCGCAGGGACAGCCGGTGGGAACCGTGATCTGGTGCCATGCTTCATCTCCCCTTCGGCCGGACACCCCAGTGCATCCGGCTTCGAGCGACACTAGTTGCACCGAATGCCTTACAGGGAGTGTCCAGAAGCTGGGAGTTCGCCATGAGTTGGCAGCGCGCCCGGCGGCCCGGTAGGCTTGATCCTGCGCAGGGGAGTATCCCAAGCGCTGCACACGTCAGCACGTCGGGCGCCGGAGCCCGGCCGGGTGCAGCGGCCATCCGCGGAATCGGGTGGTGGAGAGACTTGTGGCGGTTACGCCTACCTGCGAAAGGGACTTCGATGTCCGTCTCTCCCCTTGTCTGGGGCATCACCATCGTGGTGATCCTGGCCCTGCTGGCCTTCGACTACTTCTTCCACATCCGCAAGGCGCACGTTCCCACCCTCAGGGAAGCGGCCGTGTGGTCCTCCCTCTACGTGGGGGCCGCGATCGTGTTCGGCCTGCTCGTGCTCATGTTCGGCGGCCCCACGATGGGCGGCGAGTACTTCGCCGGCTTCATCACCGAGAAGGCTCTCTCGGTCGACAACCTGTTCGTGTTCCTCGTGATCATGGCCAGCTTCCGGGTGCCCCGCGAGGACCAGCAGAAGGTGGTCCTGTTCGGGATCGTCTTCGCGCTGGTGGCCCGCTCGGCGTTCATCTTCGCCGGCGTCGCACTCATCAACGCGTTCGCGTGGGTGTTCTACCTCTTCGGCATCATCCTGCTCGTCACCGCCGGAAACCTCCTCAAGAGCGAGGACTCCGGCGAGGAGGAGGCGGACAACGTCGTGATCCGCCTCGCCCGCAGGCTCCTGCGGACCTCCGAGCACTACGACGGGGACAAGCTCTTCACCGTCGAGAACGGCAAGCGTGTCCTGACCCCGATGCTCCTGGTCATGGTCGCGATCGGCGGCACGGACCTGCTGTTCGCCCTCGACTCGATCCCCGCGATCTTCGGCCTCACGCAGAACCCGTACGTCGTCTTCACGGCCACCGCGTTCTCCCTCATGGGCCTGCGCCAGCTGTTCTTCCTGCTCGACGGCCTGCTGGACCGGCTCATCTACCTCTCGTACGGGCTCGCGGCCATCCTCGCGTTCATCGGGGTGAAGCTCATCCTGCACGCTCTGCACGAGAACACGCTGCCCTTCATCAACGGCGGCGAGCACGTGGCGGTCTTCGAGATCACCACGGCCCTCTCGCTCAGCGTGATCATCGGCGTCCTCCTGGTCACGGTCCTCGCCTCGCTCTACAGCCGGGCCGGCAAGGCGCACGCGGCCGTCAACAACGCCCGGCGCCACGCGGAGAGCTACCTCGACCTCGGCTACACTGCGGACCTGGCCGAGCGCGAGCGCGTGTACCGCGCCCTCCTGGAGGAGGAGCAGGACATCCTCCGGATGGACAAGAAGTACCGCGACAAGGTCAAGGACATCGAGGCGATCCGGGCCAAGGTCGCCCAGGCCCACGAGCGGCACGCCGAGTTCACGGCGCGCTGACCCGGCGCCTCCTAACGGGACGCGACGCACGACGGCGGGCCGGTCGCCCCTGGTGACCGGGCCGCCGTCGTGTGCTGCCCGCTCACTGCCTAGACTCTGCCGTGGGAGTCCTGCCCCCGTGGACCACCGCGCTCATGCCGAAGGACGCCGCACACCTCGTGCCGCTGCGGAAGGCCTTCCGCGAGGCCGAGGGGATCGAGGCCGACGACGTCGGCCCGGTCGCCCCCGTCCTCGGATGACCTAGCGGAGCGCTGCCCTGAGCTCGGCGAGCGAGGAGACCACGAGGTCCGGTGAGGCGAAGTAGCCCGGGTACGCCCCGCCGTCGCGGTTCACCCAGGCGGTGCGCAGTCCCGCGCGGGCGGCCCCGTGGATGTCCCAGGGGTGCACGGCGACGAGCACCATCTGATCCGGCCGGGTTCCACACGCCTGGGCCGCGTAGGCGTAGGAGGACGGGTGCGGCTTCCAGTTCGGCGCGTCCTCGACCGAGAGGAGCTTCTCGAACTCGCCGAGGATGCCGGCCGCGTCGAGGAGCTTCTCCGCTACCTTGGCCGAGCCGTTGGTGAGGGTCACAAGGCGGTGCCCCGCTGCACTCAGCGAGCGGACGGCGTCGGCCACCTCCGGGTGCAGCGGTAGGTCGCCGAGCGATCCCGCGAGGCGCCGCGCCGTCTCCCCCGGCTGGGCGACGCCAGCGGCGTCAAGCAGCGGCGCGAGGATTCCCGCGCCGACCTCCGCGAAGCCCGCGGAGTCCCCGGTGGCGGCGAGGGCGAAGCCGTCGCGGAGGAGCGCGGCGAACCACTGCTTCGCGAGGTGGGCGGGCGCACCGGCATCGGCGAAGCGCTGCCCCATCGGCGCCAGGTCGGACAGGGTCTCGTTGACGTCGAAGACGACGACGCTCGCGGCTGATGCCATGGGTCTAGCCTAAGGCTGGCGCCCCGCCGGCGCGGCGACCTGCCCGAAGACCCAGCGGCGCACCCACGCGTGCATCGCGATGGCGGCCGCCGAGGCGGCGTTGATGGACCGGGTCGAGCCGAACTGCTCGATGGACAGGGTTGCCTCCGCCGCAGCGTGGACCTCTGCGGTGAGGCCGGGGCCCTCCTGCCCGAACACGAGCACGCACCGGCGCGGCAGCTCGTAGGTCTCCAGCGGCACAGAGTCCGGGAAGATGTCCACAGCGAGGATCGGCAGGTCCTCGGCGCGCGCCCATTCGACGAAGTCCTCGACACTCGGATGGTGGCGGATGTGCTGGTAGCGGTCGGTGACCATCGCCCCGCGCCGGTTCCACCGCCGTCGGCCGATGATGTGCACCTCCTGGGCGAGGAACGCGTTCGCGCTGCGCACCACGGTGCCGATGTTGAGATCGTGCTGCCAGTTCTCGATGGCCACGTGGAACTCGTGCCGGCGGGTGTCCAGCTCGGCCACGATCGCCTCGTGCCGCCAGTACCGGTACCGGTCCAGGACGTTGCGGCGGTCGCCGTGCTCGAGCAGCTCTGGGTCCCACTGCTCGCCCTCGGGCCACGGGCCCTCCCAGGGGCCGACTCCCACCTCGTGCCCCGCCTCGCGCCCTTCGGCCACCTGATCTGCCACCGGACAAGGGTAGGACGAAATGCAGACGAGATATTGTCAACAATTTTGTGTGCATCTATGCTCATCCTCATGATCATCGACATCCACGGCCACTACACGACCGCGCCACTCGCTCTCGGGCAGTGGCGCGACCGTCAGGTCGACGCGGTCGCGCGGGGCGCCGCGGAGCCCGACCCGGCCGAGCTGCGCATCAGCGACGATGAGCTGCGCGAGAGCATCGAGGCCAACCAGCTCAAGGTCATGGACGAGCGCGGGATCGACGTCACGGTGTTCTCGCCGCGCGCCTCGTTCATGGCGCACCATATCGGCGGGTTCGGGACCTCGGCGGCGTGGGCGCGGATCTGCAACGACCTGTGCCACCGCGTCAGCGAACTGTTCCCCGAACGGTTCGCCCCCGCCGTCATGCTTCCCCAGTCCCCCGGCGTGGAGCCGGCCACCTGCGTGGACGAGATCAAGCGCGCGGCGACGGAGCTCGGCGCCGTCGCCGTGAACCTCAACCCGGACCCCTCGGGCGGGAACTGGACCGCACCGCCGCTCACCGACCGCTCCTGGTACCCCGTCTACGAGGCGCTCGTGGAGCACGGGCTGCCGGCCATGGTCCACGTGAGCACGAGCGTGAATCCGTGCTTCCACACCACGGGCGCGCACTACCTCAACGCGGACACGACCGCGTTCATGCAGCTGCTCCAGGGCGACCTCTTCAGCGACTTCCCCGACCTCAGGCTCGTCATCCCGCACGGCGGCGGCGCCGTGCCCTACCACTGGGGGCGCTTCCGCGGCCTCGCGCAGGCGCTCGGCAAGCCGGAGCCGGAGGAGCACCTCC
Source organism: Sinomonas atrocyanea (assembly GCF_001577305.1). NCBI lineage: Bacteria > Bacillati > Actinomycetota > Actinomycetes > Micrococcales > Micrococcaceae > Sinomonas > Sinomonas atrocyanea. The sequence goes on along the minus strand of NZ_CP014518.1, from coordinate 453,741 downwards.
TCGGGAACGTCTTCTTCGACACCTGCGTCTACCACCAGCCCGGCATCGACCTCCTGCTCGAGGTCATCCCCCACCGGAACGTCCTCTTCGCCTCCGAGATGATCGGCGCCGTCCGCGGCATCGACCCCCGCACGGGGCACCACTTCGACGACACGCGCCGCTACGTCGAGGCGGCCGGCCTCTCTCCCGCGGACCTCGCCGCCGTCGAGGAGGGCAACGCGCGCCGCGTCTACCCCCGCCTCGACGCCCGCCTCGCCGCCCAGGGCCGCTGACCCGCTCGGCACCACTGCCCCACCGCACTCCCGAGGAGGACTTCAGAAGCATGTACGAGATCGGAGTCGTGCACCGCACGATCACCCGCGCCGAGCCCGCCGCGGTGAAGGCGCTCGCGCCGTTCGGCGTCGCCACCGTCCACGAGGCGATGGGCCGCACCGGACTGATGCGTCCCTACATCCGGCCCGTCTACGAGGGCGCAGCCCTCTGCGGGACCGCCGTCACCGTCCTGCTCCAGCCCGGGGACAACTGGATGTTCCACGTGGCCGTCGAGCAGCTCACCCTCGGGGACGTGCTCGTCGCCGCGTGCACCACGGAGTGCGAGGACGGATTCTTCGGCGAGCTCCTGGCCACCTCGGCCCGGGCCCACGGCTGCGCCGGGCTCGTGATCGACGGTGGCTGCCGCGACATCGACGCCCTGCGCGGCATGGACTTCCCCGTCTTCAGCCGCGCCGTCAATGCCAAGGGCACCGTCAAGGCCACCCTCGGCTCCGTCAACGTCCCCGTGGTCTGCGCCAACGCCCTCGTCCACCCCGGCGATGTTGTGGTCGCGGATGCGGACGGCGTCGTGGTGGTCCCCGCGGGCCGAGCCGCCGAGGTGGCCGAGGCGGCAGCGCGGCGCGAGGAGAACGAGGAGGGCAAGCGCGCCCGCTTCGCGGCCGGGGAGCTCGGCCTCGACATCTACGGCATGCGCGAGAAGCTCGACGCCGCCGGCCTCCGCTACCTCGACTGACGCCCCGGCCGGACCGAACCCATCCTGAAAGGCCCTATGACTCCCGTCTTCGAGAAGACTCCCGGCTGGCTGGACTGGTATGCCTCCCCGTCCACGCCCGCCTTCGCCCTCCCCGCCGGCGCGGTGGACGCGCACTGCCACGTCTTCGGGCCCGGCAGCGAGTTCCCCTTCGCTCCCGAGCGCAAGTACACCCCGTGCGACGCCGGCAAGGACCAGCTCTTCGCGCTCCGCGACCGCCTCGGCGTCAGCCGCAACGTGATCGTCCAGGCCACGTGCCACGGCGCCGACAACCGCGCGATGGTGGACGCCGTCCGCTCCGCCGGCGGCCGGGCGCGCGGCGTCGCGACCGTCCGGCCGGACGTGTCCGCAGCCGAGCTCGCCCGGCTGCATGAGGCCGGCGTGCGCGGGGTGCGATTCAACTTCCTCAAGCGCCTCGTCAGCGCGGCGCCCCGGGACGAGCTCGCCGAGATCGCGCGCAAGGTCGCCCCGCTGGGCTGGCACATCGTCATCTACTTCGAGGCAGCGGACCTTCCCGAGCTCGAGGGCTTCTTCGCCTCGCTGCCGGCCCCCCTCGTCGTGGACCACATGGGCCGCCCAGATGTCTCCCAGCCGGTGGGCGGACCCGAATTCAGCCGCTTCCTCCGCTTCGTGGAGCGCAACGAGGTCTGGGTCAAGGTCTCCTGCCCCGAGCGTCTCAGCCTCGCCGGGCCGCCCGCGCTCGACGGCGAGCGGGACGCCTACCGCGACGTCGTCCCCTTCGGGCGGCGGGTCGTGGAGGAGTTCCCCGATGCCGTCCTCTGGGGCACCGACTGGCCGCACCCCAACCTCACCGACCACATGCCCGACGACGGGCTCCTCGTGGACTTCATCCCGCACATCGCCGTGACGGCCGAGCAGCAGCACCTGCTGCTCGTCGCCAACCCCATGCGCCTCTACTGGCCAGAAGAGGCCCTCCCCGACGAGGCCCTCTAGACCCCCGAGAATCCCAGGAAGGGCTTCAGTGCCGAATCCCAACGTCGTCAGCCGCGTCAACCGGCTGCCCATCTCCCGCTTCCACAAGATCACCCTGCTCGCCGTCTCGTTCGCCTACTTCTTCGAGTTCGCCGACACCAACACGTTCGCCACCACCGCACCGAAGCTCATCAAGCTGTGGGGCGTGACGGTGGGCCAGATCGCCTACGTCACCTCGCTCTCCTTCGTGGGCATGTTCCTCGGCTCGCTCGCCGCCGGCTGGCTCGCCGACCGCTGGGGTCGGAAGAAGGCCCTCACGGTCACGACCCTCTGGTTCGGGGTCTTCTCGCTCGCCTCGGTCTTCTCCTGGGACGTCGTCTCGCTCGGCGCGTTCCGCGTCCTGACGTCCGCGGGCCTGTCCGCGATGACCGTGGTCGCAGTCATCTACGTCAACGAGCTCTTCCCGGCGGCCAAGCGCGGCAAGTACCAGGCCTATGCGATCGTGATCGGCATCTGCGGCACCCCTGCCACCAACCTCATCGCGAGCGCCGTGGTGCCCCTCTCCGACTGGTCCTGGCGTCTCGTGTACCTGTGGGGCGCGCTGGGGCTGCTGTTCGTCCTCTTCATCCGGCACCTCAAGGAGTCGCCCCGCTGGTACGAGAGCAAGGGCCAGCCCGAGCGCGCGGACGCCGTCCTGACCGAGATCGAGGCGATCGTCGCGGCCGAGAAGGGCCCCCTCCCGGCGCCGGCCGCGCCCGTCGAGGTGGCACCCCAGGCCAGGGCCCATCTGCGGATGCTCCTGCAGAGGAAGTACCTCGGGCCCACCCTGCTGCTCTCGCTGCTGTGGGTCACCCAGACCATCGGCTTCTTCGGCTACTCGAGCTGGGCGCCCACGCTCCTGTCGAAGCAGGGCTTCAGCGTCGAGAGCTCCATCTTCTACGTCGCCCTCACCACGGTCGGCGCCCCGCTCGGCTCCTTCATCGCGGCCCTCGTCTCGGACCGGTGGGAGCGCAAGTGGTCGCTTGTCGTGTTCGGCACCGCCATCGCGATCAGCGGCCTGCTCTACGGCCTGACGTTCAACCCGGTCATGATCGTGGCGTTCGGGTTCCTCGTGAACATGTTCGAGCGCGGCTACACGGCCGTGGCGTACGCCTACTCACCCGAGCTGTTCGACACCCGGGCGCGGTCCCTGGGCACCGCCGTCTCCTACGGGCTGGGCCGGCTCTCCAACGCCGTGGGCCCGCTCATCATCGCTGCCCTGTACACGGGGAGCGGGTATCAGAGTGTCTTCATCTTCATTGCCGGGACCTGGCTCGTCGGGGCGCTCGCGCTGGCGCTCTTCGGGCCGAGGACCGGGGTGAGGGCGGCCGAGGCTGCGGACGGCCCGGAGAGCGTGCTCAGGCATTGAATGTTGGGACCGCGTAACCTTTCGGGGGCGCCGGACGATTACAGCGATGGAAGCCGGGCGGCACCTGTCCCCCCATCTGGTTGCGGCCCGGCTGACCCTGTCCAATGCAGCCGGGCCGGAGCCTTCCCCAGATGCTCCGACCCGGCTGCGGGCTTTCACGTCACTGGCACTTGCCCGGGTTGGCGGTGCACCACTGCTCGTACTGGGCCACGTAGCCCTGGTGCTCGGCGTAGGTCTTGGCGAACTTCGTCTCACCCGTGTCGAGGTTTACGGTGACCCAGTACAGGTAGTCATTCGGGGTCGGGTGCGCCGCCGCGGCCACGGCCTTGGACCCCGGCGAGCCGATCGGCCCGGGCGGGAGGCCCGGACGGACGTACGTGTTGTACGGGTTAGACGCGTCCTGCTTCTGCGTATCGGTCAGCTGCACGGTCTTCGTGCCGAGCCCGTATGTCACCGTCGCATCCGACTGGATCAGCCCGTTGGTCTGGTCGTTGGGCTTGAGCCGGTTCTCGATCGCCCCGGCCACGTTCCCGTAGTCCGCCTGCCCGCCCTCGGCCTGCACAATGCTCGCCACCGTCAGGACCTGGTACTGCTGGTCCGGGTCGGTGATGCCGTCCTGCTTGAGCTCGTCCACCGTGGTCGAGACCAGCTTGGCCAGGATGTCCTTGGCCGAGGTCCCCACCGGGAACCGGTACTCCCCCGGCGCCAGGTAGCCCTCCAGGCTCTTCGCCTTCGCCGGCAGCCCGAAGTCCCCCGGCTTGGAGTTGAGCGCATCGAGGTCCTTGCGGTCCACCGAGGCAGCCTTCGCGATCGCATCGAGCGAGTCACCCACCCGCATCCCCGCGCTCAGGGCGAAGTAGATCACCTTCGCACTGTCCGAGCCGGCCAGGATCGCCGCCGCGTCCGAGGCCTTCATCTCCTTCTTGAACGTGTAGTCACCGGGGCTGATCTTCCCGCCGGTCCCGGCGAGGGCCCGCACGAAGGTCTCGGCGTCGGCAATGACTCCGTCCTGCTGGAGTTCCTGCGCCACGGACAGGGGGCCCGCGCCCGCGGGGACGGTCACCTGGACCTGTCCGGTGCCCGGGCCGGGATAGTCCGTGACCTTGTCCATCTTCAGGGCCGCGCGGAGGCCGAGCCCGAGCAGGATGGAGCCGGCCACAGTGAAGGCGATGACGACACCCATGGCGATGGCTGCGGTGCGGAGCGGATGCCGGGCCCGGCGGCGCTGTGCTGCCGGATCGTTCAGGGGCTTCTCGGGCGCGCCCGGGGTGGCTGTGATCGCCTCGACTCCCACGGCCGCGACCGGGTCTGCGGCAGGGGGCCTGCCCGGTCGCCTCGGGATGGTCACCGTATCAATGCTCCTAGCGCTCGTGGGCCTCAGTCCGCCCCGGGGGTAGGGCCAGCCACATGGGCCACCCGGAACTTTACCCCGCGCCCGCCACAATCAAACGCGGAAGCTGCCGGCGGCGCGTCCGCGTCATCCCACGGTGAGGGTGCCGTGCATGTCCGCGTGGTACTCACAGTGGAAGGGGTAGGTGCCGCGCGCGGCCGGGGCGGTGAAGGTGACGCTGCGGCCGGCCGGCGCCGTGACCTTGAAGGCGCCGCCGTCCGCCGTGACGGTGTGAGCCTGCGCGTCCATGTTCATGACCGTGACCGTGGCGCCGGGGCCGACAGTGCCGGGATCGGAGTAGGCCGAGGCGCTGATGTGGATGGTGACCGCCGCTGCGGAGGTGGACCCCGAGGGGCCCATGGCCATGCCCGGGTCCATCGATGCAGTCGCGGCAGGCGCGGACTGGGCCGCGCCACTGCCGGCGCTGGCGCTGCCGGGGCTTCCCATGGCAGCGCCGGAGCAGGCAGTGGCGCCCAACGATACTGCGCTGAGGAGGAGGGCCAGGCCAGCCAGGCGCCGGCGGGAGCGTGGGGACAGTTCCATGGTCAGGGTCCTTCGGGAAGATCGGCCCGGTTCAGGCCGGGTGGCTCGAGACGAGGTGGGCGTAGACGACGGTGTTGTCCAGGTACTGGCCCGACGCCGGGTCGTAGCCGCCACAGGTGATCAGACGCAGTTCGGCCCGGTCCGCGTTGCGGTAGACCTCGACGGTGGGGAACTGGGACTTGTGGTAGACGTCGGTGCGGTCCACGACGAACACGGCTGCGGTGTGGTCGGCCCGCACCACAGTCACCTGGGCACCGGGCGCGAGCTCGTGGAGGCGGTAGAACACGCCGATGGGTGTGCCGATGGCGTTGACGTGCCCGAGGATGACGGCGGACCCGGAGGCGCCGGGCGCGACCGACCCGGTGTACCAGCCGGCCGGAGACCCGGGTGCGCCCGGCGGAACGGCGACCTCGCCGTCGGGCTGCTTGCCCAGCTGGATCAGGGGCGTGTCCACTCCGATCGAGGGCGCTTGGAGGCGGGTGGGCGCGGAGGCGGGCAGCACCGGGCCGGAGTGGGCGGGGGGCGGGACCGCCTGTGCGGACCTCCCTGCATCAGCTGATGGCGTGCTCTCCCCGCCCGCGGGGGACGGCGCGGGCGGGGAGGCAGGGGCCGTCGCGGGGACCCCCGTGGGGGCTCCGGTCTGGCCCACGGGGGCGTTCCCGTGGGCCAGACCGAGGCCGATCCCCGCGAGGCCTCCGGCGAGCAGGAGGGTGGCACCGGCGGAGGCGAGACGGCGCCCACGGCCACCGTTGGCGGCACCTTCTCTCATCGGGTCTGACCCTCCTGCTCGCACGGCGGAATCAGGCCTTGGCGGCCAGACGGCGGCGGATGCCGTAGACCCCGCCTGCAGCGGCAATCAGGCCTGCACCGGTCGCGATGAGACCCAGGTCCACTCCCTGCTGCTGTGCCGGGGCAGCGATGCCCGTCCCGGGGGCGCCGGCGGGCATCGCGGTGAGGGTGCCGCAGAGGGCGGGCGAGGTTGCCGCCAGCGGCAGCGAGGGCACCAGGTCGCTGGGCTCCTTCTGGGCTCCGGCCGGCAGGGTCGCGGGGTCCAGGCCGTGCACGACGACGACAGCCGTGCCGGACTGCAGCGATGCCAGCGTCTTCGCGTCCAGCGTGATGGTCCGCTGGTAGGTGAAGGAGGAGCCCATCCCTGCGACAGCGAGGTCGGTGCCCGCCGCGGGGCTGGTGTCACCGCTCGTGGAGAGGGTGGCGCCGATGCCCCCGTAGAACGGGGCGCCCTCGGTGGTGCTGATCACCCCGTCGCCGCTGGTGTCGGCCGAGGGTCCGGGACAGGTGCCCTTGGCGCCGATGTGGATGTGCTGGACGTGCGGGTAGGGCTTGCCGTTGAAGGTCGCGGCGAGGCCCGAGACCTTCTCGGTCACGGTGGCCTGGTTTCCGTTCAGCGTGATCATGGCCGTGCCCGAGGCATTGGAGCCGTTGATGGCCCCCAGGTTCGCCTGGTACGTGGTGCTGTCCGCCGCCAGGGCCGGGCTCGTGGAGAGGGCCATGGCCCCGAGGGCGAGGGCCGGGGCGATCAGGAAGGCAGATTTCTTCATGATGGTGATTCCTCCATGCTCGTTGTCGCGTCGCCGGCCCCGGGTGGCGCCGGTCGCCGGGCTCTGGAACTGTCCGACAGCAACTGTTCGGAGTGGTCCGGATCACGGATTGGACCGGTGCGGGGCCGCCTGCTCATTCGCTCCAGCACGCCAGCACGTCGGTGGCGATCTGGTAGGCGAGGGAGCTCCGGGAGACGCCGTGGGGGCCCACTGGCTCCTTCAGGCCCGTGGCGTCCACGGTGAGGGCGAAGCTGTCCTTCGCGAAGGCCACGGTGCCCGCGGGACTCTGGTAGCCGGGCAGGCCGAGGTTCGCCAGCCCCTCGATCGGGGCAGCGCTGGGCAGTGCGGCGACCGCGCTGTGGGCAGTGGCGCGGGCCGCCGCCGGATCCGGGGACTCCTGGACGGCGAGCACCAGCGCGCCGGAGGGGAGCCGGTAGGTGCAGGTGTAGCGGCCGCCGGCCCACGTCGAGGACGGTGACGGGTCGGCGGGCAGCGCCAGGATCTGGGCGATCTTCGCCCTGATCTCCTGCCCGCACACCATTGCCGCCGCCGATGACGGCCCGGCCGGCGAGGCGGAAGAGGAAGGTGCCGCAGCGGACTGCTGCGCTGCCTCCCGCGGCGCAGGTGCGCCCTGGGCGGACGCGCAGCCGCTCATCATCAGCGCCGCGCAACTGAGCGCGGCCAGGCGGCGAACAAGGCGTGCGCCCATCGTCGTGTCCCTTCCCTCCGCCGGCGTCGCCCCGCGACCTCGGCACCATGGTTGCTGCTGCTCCATCATTCGGAGCCGGCCCCCGCGCGGACTGCCGATGAACCGGATCGCCGCGCACGGCGTCTCATGGGCAGCGGCAGACAGCCGCCGGATCAGGGAAGGCGACACCATGAACAAGCGAGCAGCACTCTTCTTGGCCGCTGCATCGGCGGCCTCCGCCCTCGCCCTCGCCGGCTGCGGCGGTGGGGGCGGCACGGGCTCGTCGAGCGCCCCTGCAGCGGCGCCCGCTTCGTCGTCGTCGGCGCCCGCATCGTCGGCGTCGGCAGAGGTCGAGACGCTCAAGACCGCGACCGTGGCGGGCCACACCGTCGTCGTCGACGGCGAGGGCAAGGCCGTCTACGTGTACACCCGGGACAACGCGGGCGCGACCGCGAGTGCCTGCACCGGCGGGTGCGCCTCCCTCTGGCCCGCCGTGACCAGCGCCGGCGCGCCGACGCTCCAGGGCGTGACCGGGAAGATCGGCAGCATCACCGGCGTGAACGGCAGGCAGCAGATCACGGTCAACGGGATGCCCATCTACTACTACGCCAAGGACACGGCGCCCGGACAGTTCAACGGCCAGGGCGTCGCCAACGTGTGGTACGTGATCGGCGCCGACGGGACCATGATCCAGACGCCGCTGGCCTCGACGGCCGCGAGCACGGGCGGGTACTAGGCCGGTGAAGGCGCCCGCTCAGGCGCCGTAGACCGTCACCGCCGCGGCCTTCGCGACGAGCACGACGGCGGCGCCCGGGGCCAGGTCGAGCTCGGCGGCCGCCGCCGGGGTCAGGTCCGCGACGAGGGCGTGGCCCCCGGCGCCGCAGTGCACCCGCACCTGGGCGCCGCGCGGCTCGAGCTCGCGGACGACGCCGCGCCACGCGTTCCGCGGGGACCCGTGCGGCACGCCGGGCTCCCCGCCCGGGGCCGTGGGGACCGGGTACAGGGCCACGTCGGCGGGCCGGAACACGGCGACGCCCGCCTCGCCCGGGCGCGGCGGCTCCACCCCGTCCGGGACCGTGCCCGAGACCTCGCCGAGCCCGTCGACGCTGAGCCGGCCGGGCGGCGTCGTGCGCCCGGACGCGGCGCGCCCCTCGACGAAATTGAGCCCGGCGAGGCCGGCGGCGAAGCGGCTGCGCGGCCGGTCGAGCAGCTCGGCCGTGGGCCCGGACTCGGCGACGCGGCCGGACTCGAGGACCACGACCCGGTCGGCGAGCAGGTGCGCGTCGAGGGGCTCGTGCGTGACCACGAGCGCGGTGCGGTCGGCGAGGACGCGGCGCAGGAGCCGGCGCAGCGCGGGGGCGGCGGCGACGTCGAGCGCGGCGAACGGCTCGTCGAGCAGGAGGACCCGGGGCTCGGCCGCGAGCGCCCGGGCGATCGCGACGCGCTGCGCCTGGCCTCCGGAGAGCTCGGCGGGCCGGCGCCCGGCCAGCTCCTCCGCGTCGACCTCGCGCAGCCATCGGCCGGCAGCGGCGCGGGCCTCGGCCCGCGGGGCGCCGGCGGCCCGCGGCGCGAACGCGACGTTCTCGAGCACGCTCAGGTGCGGGAAGAGCAGCGGCTCCTGGGCCAGCAGGGCGACCCCGCGCCGGTGCGGGGGGATCCAGGCGCCGCGGGCGTCGGCGAGGACCCGGCCGGCGAGCGTGACGCTGCCGGTGTCCGGCCGGAGCAGCCCCGCGCACAGTCCGAACAGCGTCGACTTCCCGGCCCCGTTCGGGCCCATGACCGCGACCGTCTCGCCCTCCCCGACCGCGAGGGCGAGCCGGACGCCGCGGGCGGCCAGGCCGGCGTCGACCACCAGGTGGCCGCCCGGGAGCGCGGTCACCGCGTGCCCCCGGCCCGGCGGCCGTAGGCGAGGCCCACCACGGCGGCGGCGACGGCGACGAGCACGAGCGCGAGGGCCACGGCGGCGTCGGGATCCGTCTCGCGCTGCAGGTAGACCTCGAGCGGCAGGGTCCGGGTGACCCCCTGGAGGCTGCCGGCGAACGTGAGGGTGGCACCGAATTCGCCGAGCGAGCGGGCGAAGGCGAGCACGAGCCCGGAGGCCAGGCCGGGCAGCACGAGCGGGAGCGTGACGCGGCGGAACGCGTGGGTGGGAGACGCGCCGAGGGTCGCGGCCACGGCCTCGTAGCGGCCGCCCGCGGTGCGCAGCGCCCCCTCGAGGGAGACCACGAGGAAGGGCAGCGACACGAAGGCCTGCGCCATGACCACGGCCGTGGTGGTGAAGGCGACCTGCACGCCGAGCACGTCGAGCCAGCGCCCCACGAGCCCCAGCCGGCCGAACGTGTACAGGAGGGCGAGGCCGCCCACCACGGGGGGCAGCACGAGCGGCAGGAGCACGAGGGCCCGGAGCCACCGCAGCCCGGGGACGCCGCCCCGGGCCAGGGCCATGGCCATCGGCACCCCGAGCACGAGCACGAGGGCGGTGCTCGCCGCGGCCGTCACCAGGCTCAGCCGCAGCGCCGCGAGGGACGCGTCCGAGGTGACCAGCGGGATGAAGTGCGGCCAGTCCACGCGGGCGAGGATCCCGGCGAGGGGAACGACCACGAACAGCGCCCCGACCGCCGCGGGCACCCAGAGCCAGCCCGGGAGCCCGGTGAACCCGCGGGAGCTGACCTTCAGGAGGTGCCCTCCAGACGGTCCCTGCGCTGAGGGGTCATGTTCCTGCGTTGAGGGGTCAGGGCGCGCCGAAGCCGGCATCCGCGAGCACCTTCCGTCCCTCGGGGCCCGCGACGTAGTCGGCGAACTCGCGGGCGAGCTCCTTGTCCTTCCCGTCGCGCAGCACGGCGATCGGGTAGCGGTTCACCGCGGAGCCGGCCTCGGGGAACGGCACCGCGGCGACCTTCCCGCCGGCGCCGCGCGCATCCGTGACGTACACGAGCCCGGCGTCGGCCTCCCCGGAGATCACCTTCCCGAGGACGTCGGTCACGTTGGACTCCTGCGACACCGGGGCGAGGGCCACGTGGGCGGAGGTCGCCGCCGCCTGCGCCGCGGCCCCGCACGGCACCTGCGGCGCGCAGTCGACGAGCTTGAGCCCGGGCCGGGCGAGGTCCGCCAGTCCCCTGATCCCCGCGGGGTTCCCGGGCCGCACGGCGATGGTGAGCACGTTGGTGGCGAAGTCCGCGGGGGCGCCGTCAGCCAGCCCGGCCCCGGTGACCTTGTCCATGGTCGCGGTGTCCGCGGAGGCGAAGAGGTCCGCGGGGGCCCCGTTGGCGATCTGCGCCGCGAGGTCCGAGGACCCCGCGAAGCTGAACGTCACCCGAGTCCCGGGGTGCGCGGCCTCGAACTGCTGCCCGATCGCGCTGAAGCTCTTCTTCAGGGACGCGGCGGCGAACACCGTGAGGGTGCGGCCCCCGCCCTTGCCGGACGACGACGCCGGGCCGCCCGCCGCCGTCGTCCCCCCGCACGCCGTCAGCAGCGCCACCACGAGGAGTCCGGCCAGCGCCGCGGCCGCGCGCCTCACAGGGCCCTCCCGCCCGGGGTCTCGACGATCACGGTCGTGGCCTTCACCACCGCGGTGGCCACGGACCCGGGCTCGAGCCCGAGCTCCCGCACGGCCTCCGAGCTCATGAGCGAGACGACGCGGTGGGGTCCGCACTGCAGCTCCACCTGGGCCATGACCGTGTCCACCGTCACGGCGGTCACGAGGCCGACGAACTGGTTCCGGGCCGAGCGCCCCACCCCCGAGGGGTCCGATGGGGCGGCCGCGATGGCCCGGGCGTGCGCGGCGAGCTCGGCGCCGTCCACCGCCGCCCGGCCGGACTCGTCCTTGTGGGCCGTCAGTGTGCCGGAGTCGACCCAGCGGCGCACGGTGTCGTCAGAGACGCCGGTGAGCCGGGCGGCGTCGGCAATGCGTAGCAGTCCCATGGGGGCAGTCTACGGGCCAAGTTCCGCAACTGCGGAGAAAGAGCCCATCAGAAGGGCGCAGCTGCGGAAATGGGGTTGAATCGACCGGCGAGATGGAAGACTGAGGGTGCGTCCGCCGTCGTGCGCGCACCCTCCCCCCGACCCGAGGAGCGTTTCATGAGCGAGTCCCCCGACGTCGAGCCGACGCAGCCCGCCGGCCCGGTGGTCTACCGCAGCGGCCAGGAGATCGAATGCTGGCTGACGGACATGGACGGCGTGCTCGTCCACGAGAACCATCCGGTCCCCGGCGCCGCCGAGCTCATCCAGCGGTGGGTGGACACCTCCCGCCGCTTCCTGGTCCTGACGAACAACTCGATCTACACCCCGCGCGACCTCGCCGCCCGCCTCGCCTCCTCGGGCCTGAGCATCCCCGAGGAGAACATCTGGACCTCGGCGCTGGCCACGGCGGTGTTCCTCAAGGACCAGATGCCCGGGGCGCGGATCTACGTGATCGGCGAGGCCGGGCTCACCACGGCGCTGCACGAGGCAGGCATGATCCTCACCGACCAGGACCCGGACTACGTGGTGCTCGGCGAGACGCGCACGTACTCGTTCAACGCGATCACCACCGCCATCCGCCTCATCCTCGACGGCGCCCGCTTCATCGCCACCAACCCCGACGCCACGGGTCCTTCGCGCGACGGCGTGCTCCCGGCCACGGGAGCGATCGCCGCGCTCATCAGCAAGGCCACGGGCCGCACGCCCTACACCATCGGCAAGCCGAACCCCATGATGTTCCGCTCGGCCATGAACCAGATCGACGCCCATTCGGAGACCACGGCCATGATCGGGGACCGGATGGACACCGACATCATCGCGGGCATGGAGGCCGGGCTGCACACCGTGCTCGTCCTCTCCGGCATCACACGGCGCGAGGACATCGCCGCCTACCCGTTCCGTCCCAACCAGATCCTCAGCTCCGTCAAGGACCTCCTGCAGCAGCTCTAGTGTCTGGCCGGTCACTCCTGGGTGTCCGCAACGAGACAGCCCCAGACGGAATGCGCATACACCGCGGCGCGCTGCACTGAACGGTTGACAATCCAGCGAAGACAGAGGAGATCGACATGGCACAGTTCACCGACAGGGTAGCCCTCGTCACGGGCGGCGGCTCGGGTCTCGGCGAGGCGATCGGGAAGGAGCTCGCGGCCAAGGGCGCGAGCGTGGTCCTGACCGACATCAACCTCGAAGCAGCCCAGCGAGTGGCCCAGGAGATCACCGATGCCGGCGGGACGGCGTCCGCCTTCCGGGCCGACACGGCGAAGAAGGAAGACGCCGAGAAGTCGGTCCAGTTCGCCGTGGAGACGTACGGCAAGCTGAACTACGCCGTCAACAACGCCGGGATCGGCGGGAAGAACGCGCCTACCGGCGAGCTCGACCTCGATGACTGGGACAAGGTCATCGACATCAACCTCAACGGCGTGCTGTACGGGATGCGCTACCAGATCCCCGAGATGCTCAAGGCCGGCGCCGCGGAGAGCGCGATCGTCAACATGGCTTCGATCCACGGGATGGTCGCGGCGCTCGGCAACAGCGCTTACACCGCCGCCAAGCACGCCGTGGTGGGCGTGACCAAGAACGCCGCCGCGGAGTACGGCCCCCAGGGGCTGCGGATCAACGCCGTGGGCCCCGGCTACATCCAGACCCCGCTGCTCGAGAACAACCTGTCCGCAGAGGTCATGGAGGCCCTCAAGGCCAAGCATGTCCTCGGCCGGCTCGGGCGCCCCGAGGAGGTCGCCCACGTCGTGACGTTCCTCCTGTCCGAGGATGCCTCGTTCGTCACGGGCGGCTACTACCTCATCGACGGCGGCTACACGGCCGTCTGAGCCGCGCCCACGACGGCGGCCGGTCACCCCATGCGGGTGGCCGGCCGCTTCGCCTGTGCCCCCTACCCCGCCCCGCCCCCGGGCGCTCCCACCCTCAGGGGCAGCGGCAGGAGCTGGGGCAGCAGACGGTTGAGGACGCGGTTGTAGACGATGCCGCTCCACTGCGGGCTCGCGTGGGCCGGGAAGGCCCCGATGGTCTGCAGGTCCGAGCTGACCAGGTTCTTCGCGAACAGCCGCTCCCACCGCGACCGGGCCGAGGAGTAGTCCACGGTCTGGTCTCCCGGGTTGCCGATGAACGCCATCTGCGCCGTGCCGAGCGAGTCGGTGAACCGGGTGGCGTCCCACTGGTAGATGTACTCCGACTCGCTCTGGATGAGCACGCTCGAGGGCGCGAGCGGCGAGAGCTGCTCGAGCGTCTGGTTCACGATCTGGCCCCACGTCCGCTCGTTCTTGTTAACCACCCGCTCGCCGAACTCGTAACCGCCGCGCACCACGGACGGTATCCGGACCCCGAGGTCGTACAGGTACACGACCGAGTCGAACCAGCCCTGGTCGAGGACGTCGAACTTCGAGGCCGGCGTCGAGTCGAGGAGGATCACCTCGACCTGGAGGCCGTCCTCGGCGAGCAGCCTCGAGGCGGCCTCGACCGCGACCATCCCGCCGAACGAGTGCCCGTAGAAGTACAGGGTGCGCAGGCGCCGCTGGCGGATGTAGACCCGCAGGGTGTCCAGGATCTCGTCCAGATCGAGGCCCAGGTTGGAGTAGCCGATCGCGGCGAGCTGCCCCCGCTCCGAGAGGGAGGACCGCAGGGAGGCGAGGATGATCCTCGCCTCCTCCCAGCTCGTCTTGTAGCCGGGGAACAGGATCCAGGAGGTGCCGGAGAAACGCTCCCGCGCGGCGTCGTCCGCGAGGTCGAGCAGGACCGTCTGGCGGCGCCGGCTCTGCACCTCGCGGGTGACGAACATGTCCGCGGCGAGCAGCGCGGAGGCGGTCGCGCCGCCGAAGAAGGCACGGCGGGAGAAGGCCTTGACCCGCAGAGCGGCCCGGAGCAGAGCCGGGTCCACGGATGGTCCCCCCACGTCGCTGCCCGGGCCTGGTCCCTCAGTCGAGACCGAGCTCGTCCTTTCCGAAGGCGTAGAGGTAGGGCACACCGGCCTCGGCCTCGATGCGCTCCTTCGCGCCCGTGGCGCGGTCCACGATGACGGCCACCGCGGTCACCTCCCCGCCCGCGTTGCGCACGCCCTCGACGGCCGCGAGCGCCGAGCCGCCGGTGGTCGAGGTGTCCTCGAGCACCACGACCTTGCGGCCCTCCACGCCAGGTCCCTCGACCTGCCGGCCCATGCCGTAGGACTTCTGCGCCTTGCGCACCACGAAGGCGTCCACAGCGCGGCCGGCCTCGCGGGCCGCGTGCATGAGGGCGGTGCCCACCGGATCGGCGCCCATCGTGAGCCCGCCCGCGGCGTCCATCTGGACCCCCGCGCGGTCGATCAGGTCCAGCATGACCTGGCCCACGAGCTGGCTCGCCTCGTGGTGCAGGGTGATGCGGCGCAGGTCCACGTAGTAGTCCGCTTCCTTGCCGCTCGAGAGGGTCACCTTGCCCCGCACCACGGCGAGCTCCTTGATGAGCTCCAGCAGGCGGGCGCGGGCGGCAGCGGTGTCGGCGGGTGCGGCGTCAGTCATGGCACCGATTCTAGTGGCGGTGCCGGGCGAGCCGCCGACGTCACCCCGTCGAGGCGCGAGGTCACCCCAGGGCCTTCTTCCCCAACTTCCCCGCCCGCGCTCCCAGCTTTGAAGCTCTGCACTTGGCCGCAGCGGCAGGATTCCGCCGACTGCAGGGGGTGACCTCGGCGGTCAGGCGGGGTGGGAGAGGTTCTCGACGATGTGCTCCGCGATCGCCATGGACGAGGTCGCGCCGGGCGAGGGGGCGTTGCGGATGTGGGTGATGCGGCCACGGCGCTGGATCGCGAAGTCGTCCACGAGGCTGCCGTCGCGGTTCATGGCCTGGGCCCGGATGCCCCGGGAGGCGCCGACAGCCCGCGCGCCCTCGAGCGCGGGGACGTAGCGGCCGGCCTCGGCGATGAAGCGCCCGGGCGAGGCGAGCGTCCTGATCTCCCGCGCGGCCGTGGCGAGGTTGCGGCCCGAGAACCGCCAGAAGCCGCCGAAGCCCAGCGTGGACGCCACATCCCGCAGGTCCAGGCCCAGCCCCGCGTAGCCCTCCCGGGAGAGGGAGAGGAAGGCATTGGGCCCCACGGTCATCTCGCCGTCGACCCGCTTCGTCAGGTGCACGCCGAGGAACGGGTAGCGCGGGTCCGGGACGGGGTAGACGAGGCCCCGGACCACGTCGCGGTAGGCCGGCTCGAGGACGAAGTACTGGCCGAGGAAGGGCACGATGGCCGGCCCCGCTTCATCGCCGGACCGGGCGGCCAGACGGTCGGACTGCAGCCCCGCGCAGGCGATGACCGCATCGAAGCGCTCGCGCCCGTGGGCCGTCTCCACCGTCGCGGCGGCGCCGGCCTCCGTCACGGCCCGCACCTCGGTGCCGAACCGGACGGAGCCGCCCGCGGCGCGGGCGTCGTCGAGGAGGGCCTCGGTGACGCGGGCGTAGTCCACGATCGCGGTCTCGGGCGAGTAGAGCGCGCGCCGGCCCACGGCGTGGGGCTCGATCTCGCGCAGCTCGCCGGCGTCCACCAGGCGCACGCCGGGCACGCCGTTGCCGACAGCCCGCTCGTAGATCTGCTCGAGCCTGGCCTCCTCCTCGGCGTCGAGGGCGACGACGACCTTCCCGCACGCCTCGTACGGCAGCGCCCGCTCGGCACACAGGTCCTTCAGGAGCCCCACGCCACGGCGGCACAGCCGGGCCTTGAGGCCGCCGGGCTCGTAGTAGAGGCCCGCGTGCACGACCCCCGAGTTGTGTCCGGTCTGGTGCGCGGCGGGGCGCGGCTCCTTCTCGAACACCGTGACCGCGGCGCCCGGGAAACGGCGTGTGAGCTCCCGTGCCACAGCCGCGCCGATGATCCCCGCACCCACGACGGCGAACGACTCCCCTGCGCCCACGGTGCTCCTCTCCCCGGGCCTGTCGCCCGGCCGGCCACTGCTGGGCCCAGCCTAGCGAGGAGGCGGCCCGCGGCGAGGGCCTGCGGGGCCTATCATGTGCCGAGAACCCCAATGTTTCCCAGAGGAGGCCAGTGAACACGTCCCCGACGCCCGCCGAGGTCTACCATGCGACCCCAGACACCGCGGAACCGGCGCCCGCTGCGCTCGAGGTCACCTCCGCCGAAGCTGGGCGGCGGCTCGCGGACAGGGACGACGTCCTGCGGCACAGGAAGCGCGGCTACGCGCTCGTCAACAGGACCCAGACGCCCCACGAGGCCATGGTGGAGGACCTCCTGTTCGTCCGGGACGTGCTGGACCGCGCCGACATCCCCTACCTCCTGGTGCGCGGCAACGACGCGCGCCCGGTGATCGCGGTGGACTGGACCCGGCGCAAGGACCTGCGCCGCGCCCTGGTCGAGGCGTGCCGCGACGAGCCCTTCTACTCCCTGACGGTCGACGCGCGGAAGGACCGGGCGCTGCTCGTGGCCGACGGCCGCCTCGCCGAATCAGGGCAGGCGCGCATGTTCCGGCTCTACCGGCCGCGGATCGAGCCGGCCGGCGGACTGCGGTACGGCCACGAGACGGGCGTGCAGGTGGAGCTGTGGAAGTGGGAGGGCGAGACCCTCCAGCTGCCCATCGAGAACTCCCTCACCCGGCGCACGCTCCCCCGCAACGAGGCCGTCCGCGGCACTGTCGAGCGCTTCGGCCGGACCTGGCCCACGATCGAGAACATGTTCGCGGACCATGCGACGGACATCGACTTCACGATCGACATCGTGTTCTCGTGGGTGGACGGGGCGGACCCGGAGCTGCGGCGCTACCGCGAGTCCTTCCTGCCCGGCGTGGTGCACGGCGAGGGCGACGACGCCGATGCCCGCGTCCGGCAGATCAATGAGCTCAAGTACGCCCTGCGCAGCGTGCACATGTTCGCGCCCTGGATCGGGCGGATCTTCATCTGCACCGACTCGAAGCCGCCGGCGTGGCTCGACACAGCCCACGAGAGGGTCACGGTCGTCCCGGCTGCGGAGCACTTCAAGGACCCGTCGGTGCTGCCGGTCTTCAACTCCCAGGCCATCGAGTCCCAGCTGCAGCACATCGAGGGCCTCTCGGAGTACTTCCTGTACTCGAACGACGACATGTTCTTCGGCCGGCCCCTCGGCCCGGACATGTTCTTCTCCCCCGGCGGCATCACCAAGTTCATCGAGGCCTCGACCCGGATCGGGCTCGGCGACAACCACCTCGACCGCTCCGGCCACGAGAACGCCGCCCGGGTGAACCGGCGGCTCCTCTACGAGCGGTTCGGCCGGATCACCACGCGGCACCTCGAGCACACGGCGGCGCCCCTGCGGAAGTCCGTGCTGCTCGAGATGGAGCAGGAGTTCCCCGAGGAGTTCGCCCGGACGGCGGCCGCGCGCTTCCGCTCGTGGGACAGCATCTCGGTCACCAATTCCTTCTACCACTACTACGCGCTGCTCACGGGCCGCGCGGTGACGAAGGTCGGCGCGAAGGTCCAGTACATCGACACGACGGTGCGCGCGGGGCTCGATGCGCTGCCCAAGCTGCTCAAGAAGCGAAATCAGGACTTCTTCTGCCTCAACGACGGCTCGTTCCCCGAGGTCTCCGGCGAGGAGCGCCAGGAACGGGTGACGGACTTCCTCGAGAAGTACTTCCCCATCCCCGCGCCCTGGGAGCGGTAACCCCGCCGTCTCAGACGGTGGGCAGCATGCCGGTGGCGGGCCCGATCCTCTCGGACGTGCTCCGGCGTGAGCGCCGGCCCGCGCCGTCGTCGGCGGGGAAGGTGACCCCGTGCTCGGCGAGGATGCGCTCCACATCCTCGGCGGGCACGAACCGTCCCACCGTGTCGCCGCCCGCGGCCGGCACCACCGAGTGCAGCACGGAGTCCGCGTAGACGTGGACCAGGTTGTACGCCTGGGCGTCGTCCCGGCCGCGCGTGGCCCGCAGGCCCGTGGCCGGGTGGACGGCGGCGGCCAGATCCTGCGTGTAGCACGTGGCGGAGGCGACGGACACGGGGACCCCGCGAAGGTGCCTGAGGTCGAGTAGTGCAGGTGGCCGGCGAGGATCGCCCGCACATCCGAGCCGCGCAGCACGTCCGCGAGCGCGGCCTGCCCGCGCAGCTCCACGAGCACCGCGAGCTCCTGCACGCTCGGCACGGGCGGGTGGTGCATGGCCAGGATGGTCCCGTCCGGCGCCGGGAAGCTCAGCTCCTCGGCGAGCCAGTCGAGCTGCCCGGGCGAGAGCTCGCCGTGGTGGGCGCCCGGAACGCTCGTGTCGATCACCACGACGCGCAGCCCGTTGACCCAGTGCACCCGGTCGAACGGCTCCGCCGACGGCTCCTCGCCGAGGAGGTGCTCCCGGAGCGCGGGCCGCGAGTCGTGGTTGCCCATGGCCCAGATCAGGCGCGCTCCGAGGGCCTCGGCGGCCGGCTCCGCGATCTCGCGCAGCCGCGCGTACGCCTCCGGCTCGCCCCGGTCCGCGAGATCGCCGGTGACGACGATCGCCTCGGGCGAGCCCCCGGCGTCGTGCATCTGGGCGAACAGGCGGCGCAGCCGGGCCTCGGAGTCGAGGGAGCCCGCGAGGAGGCCGTCGCCGAGGAGGTGCGTGTCGCTGACGTGGAGGAGGAAGTGGCGCGGCCGCGGATGCTCGGCCTGGATGGTGCCCATCGGGACCCTTCTATCGTCTCGGAGTCAGTTTCCCCAGTGCACACATCCAAGACATCGCGCGGGTGAATGTCCAGTTAACGCGCCACAAACTGGCCAATGCCCGGGGGATTTTGGAGGGAACGCCGAGGCGGGCGACGGCGGGGAGCCCGCCTCCCGTCGCCGTCCCGCCCCGCTGCCGTCCCCGGCTCAGGCCTCCGGCTGCGAGTGCAGCGCGACCGTCTCCGAATCCGCGCCGAGGCCGGCCCCTGCCTGGGCGTGCCGCTCGCGGATCTCGGCGACGATCGTGGCGTGCCGCTCGTCGGTGAGGTTGTAGAAGACCATGATCGCGCCGGCGGCGAGGGCGAGGACGGCCGGGATGAGGCCCGCGGCGATCTGGATCCCGAGCACCGCCTGCGGGGACTGCTGGGCCGCGTGACCGTTGTAGCCGCCCCAGGCGATCGCGTAGCCGGCGAGGGCACCGCCGATCGCCTGGCCCGTCTTGCGGGTGAACGAGAAGAGGGAGTAGATGATGCCCTCCGAACGGACCCCGGTCTTCCACTCGCCGTACTCGACGGTGTCCGCCTCGAGCGCCCACACGACGATGTTGACGCCGACGATCCCGGCCATCGCGATGAGGAAGCCGAGGAAGCCGAGCCACGCGAGGGCGGCGGGCGCGAGGAGCACGATCACGCCGCCCACCACGAGGACGCCGACGAAGGCGATGTAGGCCGCGCGCTTGCCGGCCCTGGCCACGACGGCGGGCATCACGGCGCCGAGGGCGAGCGTGACGACGAGCTGGGCGATGGAGAGCACGGGGACGAGGCCGAGGCTGTGGAGCACGTCGCGGAAGTAGTAGACCTGCACGGTGGTCAGGGAAAGGTAGCCGGAGAGGAAGAGCACCGAGGACAGGCACAGCATCAGCAGGGGCCGGTTGCCCTTGAGGGTGCGCATGCTCTGCTTGAAGGAGACCTTCGGCACGTCGCGGACCACCTTCTCGCGGGTGGTGAAGAACGTGACCAGGTACAGGGCGACGCCGAGGACCATGAAGACGACCGTCACGGTCGTGAAGATCGGCTGGAGGTCGGCGCCGGCCTTGAGCAGCGGGGCCACGAAGATGCCGAGGGCGGAGCCGACGAGCAGCGCCCCGATGGTCCGCGAGGATGCGAGCTTGGCGCGCTCCTTGGGCTGTGGCGTCATGGCGCCGGCCATCGAGCCGTAGGGGATGTTCACGAGCGAGTAGGCCAGACCCAAGGCCGCGTACACGACGTAGGCGTAGGCGAGCTTCCCGCCGGCCCCGATCTGCGGGATGTGGAAGTTCAGGACCGTGAGCACCATGAGCGGCACGGCGCCGAAGAGGATGAAGGGGCGGAACTTGCCCCACCGCTTGGTGTAGGTGCGGTCCACCATGCGGCCCGCGAACAGATCGGAGAAGGCGTCGAAGACGCGCACCACGAGGAACAGGGTCCCCGCGGCGGCCGCGGAGATTCCGGCCACGTCGGTGTAGTAGACGAGCAGGAACATCGTGGTGGTGGTGAAGGCGAGGTTGTTCGCGGCGTCGCCCGCGCCGTAGCCGATGATGCTCCTCAGGCCGAGCGTGCCGGCCTTCGACGGGGCGGGGGTGGGTGAAGACGTCATTGTCATGGTCGTGCTGTGGTGCGGCCGGCGGCGGGGGCTCAGGCCTGGGATGCGGTCTTGTTCTGGGTCCAGCGCCTGCGCAGCGCGAAGGCGGCGGCCTTGGGACGCCGGTCCCGGGTGAAGGCGCCCTTCTTGTTGCCGTCCACGCGCATGATCCCGTTCGAGGTCGCGAAGTCGGCGAAGTTCCACACGTGCTCGCCGGCCATGGCGTCGACCCGGTCGAACACCCGGTGGTACATCTGAAGCAGGTCGGCCTGGTACTCCTCGCTCCACGGCGCCTCGTAGAGGGAGTGGAAGCCGGCGAGGGTGTCCGCCCCGTACTCCGTCATGATGATCGGCTTGCCGAGCTTGGCCTCCCACGCCCGCAGCTCGGCCTCGAGCGCGGCCTCCGCGGCCGCGAGGTCGCCGGTGTTGACGTACCAGCCGTAGTAGCGGTTGAGCATGATCACGTCGAACAGGTCCGTGATCGTGTCCTTGTCCGGGCCGTCGAACATGACGTTGACGAAGCCGACGGGTCGCGTGGGATCCAGTTCCCGGGCGAGCGCGGCGAGCGGCTCGAAGTAGGCGCGGGCCCCCTCCTCGGAGGACTGCGGCTCGTTGGCGATCGACCAGACCACCACGGACGGGTGGTTCTTGTCCCGCGCAATGAGCTCCTCGATGACCTGCCGGTGCGCGGCGGCGGTCTCGCCGTTGACGAACTCGGGCCCGTAGGTCTTCTTCGCGCCGGTGCCGAAGAACCCCGCGAAGTCGGCGTTGAGGCCCACGGCGGGCGTCTCGTCGATCACCACGATCCCGTGCCGGTCGGCGTAGTCCATGACCTCCTCGGCGTAGGGGTAGTGCGAGGTCCGGAAGGAGTTCGCCCCGATCCACTCCAGGAGGGAGAAGTCGTTGACCATGTGCGCGCCGGAGTGGCCCTTGCCGATGGTCCCGTGGTCCTCGTGCATGCCGAACCCGGTGAAGTAGAAGGGCTCGCCGTTGATGAGGAAGTCGGTGCCGCGGACCTCGACCGTGCGGACGCCGAACGTCTGGGTGTAGGAGTCGTGAACGGCGGGGCCGCCGGCTGCGGCACCCGCGCCGGACCCGCCGTCGTGCGCCAGGACCTCGACGACGAGGCGGTAGAGGTAGCCCCTCCCGGGCTGCCAGCGGACGACGTCGGGGATCGCCACGGTGCCGGAGATCCCCTCCGCGGCGCCCACCTGGGTGCCCTCGGCGTCCAGGACGCGCACCCGGACGGGGTGGATGTCGGCGCCCTCGCCCGCGACGACGACGGCGTAGTCGACCGTGGCGGTGGTGCCGTCGCCGTCGAAGCCGGTGACGACCGTGACGTCCTCGACGTGCACGGCGGGGGTCGAGTAGAGGACCACGCTGCGGTGGATGCCGGCGTAGTTGTAGAAGTCGTGCATGTAGGTCTGCGTGCGCCGGCCCGCGGCGTCCTCGGCGATGCTGCCGGGCGGAATCGTGGACTGGGTGAGCTCGTTGCTCACGGCGACCGTGAGGCGGAAGGTCTCCCCGGCCGTGACGTGGGAGGTGATGTCCGCCTCGAAGGGCGTGTAGCCGCCCTGGTGCTCGGCCACGAGCGCGCTGTCCACGAAGACCTTGGCCCGTGGGTGACGGAGGCGAAGCGGAGGACGATCCGCTCGCCGGCCCAGCCGCGCGGGACGCGGACCTCGCGCTGGTACCAGACCCGGCCCACATGGCTGCGGATGGCCGGGTCGGCGAAGACGTCGTTGTAGCTGGCGGGGACCGCCATCTCGAGCGGAGTGGCCAGCGGGGCGTCCTGCCAGCGCTCGCGGACGCCCACGCCGCTCGAGTCGACCGCGAAGGCATAGAGCCCGTCGAGGCTCACGAGTTCACGGGTGGGGCCGTCTTGCGGCTTGAGCATCGTGCTGCACATCCTTGGGCTGGAGGAATCAGGTCCGCCTCCAGCCTAGGAACTCAGTGAAACTTGCGGCAACCGTTTGCCAAAAGTTGCCGCTTCAAGTATCCGCTCAGGAGCGGAGCCACTCCGCGGCCTCGTCGGCGATCTTCTCGGGCGGCTCCGCGATGTCGAAGACCCGCCCGCGCTCGTCCTCCTGGAGGGGTTCGAGTGTAGCGAGCTGCGAATCGAGCAGGGACACCGGCATGAAGTGCCCCGGCCGCGCGGCCATGCGGGCGGCGAGGAGCTCGCGCGTGCCGTGCAGGTGCACGAACTCCGTGTCCGGGGCCGCGTGACGGATGATGTCCCGGTAGGCGCGCTTGAGCGCGCTGCAGCCGATCACCATGGTGCCGGAGGCGCCGGCCATCTTCTCCCCGATCAGGCGCAGCCAGGGCTCCCGGTCCGCGTCGTCGAGCGGGATGCCCGCCGCCATCTTGGCGACGTTGGCCTCCGGATGCAGGTCGTCGCCGTCGAGGAACTCCCCGCCCAGCTCCTGGGCGAGGAGCCGCCCCACGGTGCTCTTGCCGCACCCGGAGACGCCCATCACGATGACGTGGAGCATCCCGGGGTCCGCTGCGTCGGTCACCAGTCGTGCACCGTGCCGTCGATGAGGCGGTTGTACGGCAGGTACGCCTGCTGGTACGGGAAGGAGTTCGCGGCCTCCTCGTTGAACTCGACGCCGAGGCCGGGCTTGTCGCCCGGGTGGAGGTAGCCGTCCGTGAACGTCATCGACTGCTCGAAGACGGTGTTCGTCTTTTCGGAGTGCTGCATGTACTCCTGGATCCCGTAGTTGTGGATCGCGAGGCCCACGTGCAGCTGGGCGGCGAAGCCGACCGGGGAGATGTCGGTGGGGCCGTGGAAGCCGGACTTGATCTGGTACTGGGCCGCGTAGTCCATGACCTTCTTCAGCGGCGAGATGCCGCCGAAGTGGGTCGAGGCCGCGCGGACGTAGTCGATGAGCTGCTCGCGGATGAGCAGCTGGAAGTCCCAGACGGTGTTGAAGATCTCGCCGATGGCCAGGGGCGTGGTGGTGTGCTGGCGGACCAGGCGCAGGCCCTCCTGGTTCTCGGCCGGGGTGCAGTCCTCGAGCCAGAACAGGTCGTACGGCTCGAGGGCCTTTCCGAGCTTGGCGGCCTGCATCGGCGTCATGCGGTGGTGGCCATCGTGCAGGAGCGGGATCTCGGGGCCGAATTCGTTGCGCACGGCCTCGAAGACGGTCGGGAGGTGGCGCAGGTAGGCGCGGGTGTCCCAGTCCTCCTCCTGCGGGTAGGCGCCGCGGCCGGCGGGCTCGTAGTCGTAGCGCTCGCCCGAAGCCTGGGACTGGGCGGCCACCCCGTAGACGGCCTTGATGCCCGGGATGGCGGTCTGGACGCGGATGGACTTGTAGCCGAGCTCGAGGTGCTCGCGGATCGAGTCGAACAGCGAGGGAAGGTCGGTGCCCGAGGCGTGCCCGTAGGCGCGCAGGCCCCGGCGGGAGGCGCCGCCGAGGAGCTGGTACACCGGCAGCCCGGCGACCTTGCCCTTGATGTCCCACAGCGCCACGTCCACGGCCGCGATCGCGGCCATGGTCACCGGCCCCCGCCGCCAGTAGGAGGAGCGGTAGAGGAACTGCCAGGTGTCCTCGATCATGTGTGGGTCCCGCCCCACGAGCAGCTGGGCCACGTGCTCCTTCAGGTACGCGGCCACGGCGAGCTCACGCCCGTTGAGCGTCGCATCGCCGATCCCGGTGATCCCCTCGTCCGTGGTGACCTTCAGGGTCACGAAGTTGCGCGTGGGGCTCGTCACGAAGACTTCAGCGGAGACGATCTTCATCGTCGCGTCCTTTCACTGGGGCCGGGGGCTCGGAGTTCAGCATACTGAGGGTGGCCTGGGCGGCGGCAACCGCTTGCCATACTTTGCCATGGCAATCGGGGTCATTGCCGGTCGAGGGTGCCCCGCAGGGAGTGGATGCGGTCCACGAGGACCGGGTCCCCGGCGACGGCTGGGGACACGAGCTCGGCGAGCGCCTGGGTCCGCTCCCTGCCCTCGAGGGACGCGGCCTCGAGCACCTGGTCCTTCAGCGGATCCTGGAAGTCTCCCGAGGCAGCGGCGGAGACGAAGTCCATCCACACCGCGATCATCCGGGCGGCCGCCACGCCCGTGCGGCCGCCGGCGATCTCGGCGGAGAGCACCGGCACGGCGCGCATGCGCAGCTTCGTGGTGCCGTCGGCGGCGATCTGGGCGAGGTGGTGGGCGATCCTCGGGTTCGAGAACCTCTCGATCAGGGCCGCCCGGTACTGCGGGACGGCGAGCTCGGGCAGCGTCAGGTGCCGGGCGGCCGCGTCCCAGAAGGCCTCCACGGCGTCCCGGCACACGGGGTCGGCGATCGCCTCGGCCACCGTGGTGTGGCCGCGCAGCTGCCCGGCATAGGCCAGGATCGAGTGGGCGCCGTTGAGGAGCCAGAGCTTGCGGTTCTCGAACGGCTCGATGTCCGCCACGAACTGCGCCCCCGCGTCCTCCCAGCGCGGGCGTCCCGCCGGGAAGTCGCCTGCGAGGATCCAGTTCGCGAACGGCTCGGCCACCACGGGGGCCTCGTCGCGGTAACCGCATTCGGACGCGACGAGGGCCACGTCGTCCGGCGTCGTGCGGGGCGTGATGCGGTCCACCGAGGTGCCCACGAAGCTGACATTCTCCCGCATCCACGAGGCCAGCCCGGAGTCAAGGCCCTCGGCGATGGCGAGCAGCGCCTTCTGCGCCACCTCGGCGTTGCCGGCCACGTTGTCGCAGCTGACGACGGCGATCGGGCCGGCGCCCGCCTGCCTTCTCGCCGAGAGCCCGTGGCACAGCCGCGCGAGGGGCGAGTCGGCGTCGTGCTTCTCGTAGACCGCCTCGGTGACCGTAAGGGTCACGATCGCGGTGGACGGCGCCGCGAGCAGGGCGTCGAGGCGGGCGGTGTCCGCGCCGTCGATCGCCTCGGCAATCGAGCCGACCACCTCGAAGCGGTCGCCGTCGCCGCCGCGCTCGATCAGGGTGAAGAGCCCGTCCTGGGCCGCGAGGACGCGGGCGGCGTCGGGGCGGCGCCCGGTGAAGGAGGCGATCCCCCATTCGGCGGCGTCCGGGGCGTGGGCGGTGAACCAGGCCTGGTGCGAACGGTGGAAGGCGCCGAGGCCGAGGTGGACGATCCGCACCGGGGGTGCGGGGGCGCCGGACCTGCCCAGGAGGGGAAGCACCTCGGTCGAGACGGTGGCATGCATGGTGACTCCCCTTTCGGGACTGGGAACTAGAGCTTGAAGACGCGCCGCGGCGAGCCGTCGACCAGGTCCACGATGATCTCGTGGGCCCTCGCCTCGGTGAGGCGGTGCTCCGCGACGAGCCTCGCGAGGAAGCCCGCGTCCATGCGACGGCTCATGTTGTGCCGTGCCGGGATGGAGCAGAACGCCCGCGTGTCGTCGATGAAGCCCGAGGTCCGGGTGAAGCCGGTCGTCTCCGTGACGGCCGAGCGGAACCGGAGGATGGAGTCCGGTGCGTCGAGGAACCACCACGGGGCGCCCACGTACACGGACGGGTAGAACCCGGCCAGGGGCGCGAGCTCCCGGCTGAAGACCGTCTCGTCGAGGGTGAACAGGACGAGGTGGAAGTCCTTGGCCGTGCCGAAGTCCTGCAGGAGCGGGCGGAGCCCCTCCGTGTAGTGCACCGCGAACGGGATGTCGTGGCCGGTGTCCGCCCCGAACTGCGTGAAGGTGGCCGTGTGGTGGTTGCGGAACGAGCCGGGGTGCACCGTCATCACGAGGCCGTCCTCGACGCTCATCCGGGCCATCTCGTACATCATGTGGCCCTCGAAGGCGTCGCGGTCCGCCGCGGTCGCCTGGCCGCGGCATGCCTTGGCGAACAGCGCCTCCGCCTCGGGGCCGCTCAGCTTGAGCGTGAGCGGGGTGCGCACCCCGTGGTCGGCGGAGACGGCGCCGTTCTCAACGAAGTAGCGGCGCCGGTTCTCCAGCGCCCGGAGGTAGCCCGCGTAGCCGCCGACGCCGTCGCCCGCCTCTGCGGTGAGCCGGTCCACCCGCGCGGCCCACTCGGGGTGCGCCACGTTGATGTAGGGGTCGGGGCGGAAGGTCGGCAGGACCCGTCCGGTGAACGACTCGTCCTTGGCCAGGAGCCGGTGCGCCTCGAGGCTGTCGAGCGGGTCGTCAGTCGTGGCGAGCACCTCGAGGCCGAAGTCCTCGAACAGCTGCCGCGGCCGGAAGGAGGGCTCGGCGAGCTTCGCCGCGATCGCGTCGTAGACGGCGTCGGCTGTCTCGGCGCCGAAAGAGTCCACGGTCTCGGCCGGAAGGCCGAAGACGTGCTCGAACTCGCTGCGGATCCAGTAGCCCGAGGCGGTCCCGTCGAAGAGCGGCCACGCCGCGGCGAAGTGCCGCCACGCGGTGCGGGAGTCCACGCTGTGCGGTCCGGGGCCGACGCGGAGCTGATCCAACCCCACGCCGCCGGCATGGATGAGCCGCGTGACGTAGTGGTCCGGGCTGACCAAGAGGGCCGTGGGGTCGGGGAACGTGGTGTCCTCCGCGAGCATCTCGGCCGGCACGTGCCCGTGCGGGGAGATGAGCGGAAGGTGCTCGACCTCGGCGAGCAGCTCGCGCGCGATCGCCCGGGTTCCCGGGTCGACCGGCAGGAGGCGGTCGGGGTTGGCCGCGATGGACTGGCTCATGGGTGCTTCTTCTCTCTCTGGGCGGCGGATGCCGGGTCAGCGGGCCTCGACGCCAGCGGCCTCGAGAACCTTCGCGAACGCGCGCGCAGCGACGCCGAACGCGAACGGGCCGCTGAAGCCGCCCGTCTCGTACGCATACGCGAGATGGGGTTCAAGCGAGGCGAAGCCGGAATAGCCGCTGTCGCGCAGGGCCTCGACAGTGCGGAGCACCTCGCCGTCCCCCTCGCCGGCCGGGACCACCTTTCCCGACGAGGCCAGAGCGTCCTTGACCTGCAGGTACACCACATGCGGGCGGAGCTCCTCGTAGCCCTCCGTGAACGGCTTGACCCCGCACTGGACGAAGTTGGCGGGGTCCCATGCGAGTTTGAGGGCAGGAGAGTCCACAGACTCGACGATGTCCAGGACGCGCTCGGGCACGTCGCCGAAGATGTCCTTCTCGTTCTCGTGCACGAGCACCACGCCCGTGCCCTCCGCCCGTCGGGCCAGCGCCGTCATACGCTCGATCACCGCGTCCCGGACTTCCTCCGGGGCCTTGCCCTCGTAGTAGAAGGAGAAGATGCGGATGTACGGGGCGCCCAGGACTTCGGCGGCGCGGAGGGCCCGCCCCAGGCGCTCAAGCTCGTGCTCGACGGGGAGGGCGACGTCCACCTTGCCGATCGGCGAGGCGATCGCGGAAGCCTTGAGACCAGCCTCGTCGAGGACCGACTTGAGCTCACCGAGCTGCTCCTCGGACAGATCCACGATGTTCGTGCCCCACGCGCTGCGGACCTCGATGTGGCCCGCACCCAGCGCGCGCATCACGGCCGCCTGGACCCGCGGGTCCGCGTCGATCTCGTCACCGAAACCGGACAGCTCCCACTGGACTGCTTCAGACATTGTCACTTGACTCCTCCGGACGTCAGACCGCCCACTAGGTACTTCTGGAAGAACATGTAGATCAGGACCACCGGCGCTGCGCTCACGAGCGAGGCCGCCATCATCTGGCCGTACTGCGGGATCGCTCCCCCCTCGGTTGCACTCGAGAAGATCTCCAGGGCCACCGCCGCCGTCTGGGTGTCAGGCCGGGTCATCACCGAGGCGAAGAGCACATCATTCCACCCAGGAAGGAACGCGAAGATCGCGGAGACGACCAGACCGGGCCAGCTCAGCGGCAGGATGATCCTGGTCAGCACGCCGAGGTTGGTCGCGCCGTCGATGCGGGCCGCCTCCTCAAGCTCTTTCGGCAGGCCGCGCAGGTAGGTGACCATCACCCATGTCGAGAACGGGAGCGAGAAGGTCAGATAGGTGACGAAGAGGCCCCACCGAGTGCCGATGACCTGAAGGCCGAGGTACGTGGCCGAGGAGGAGAACAGCACGAAGAGCGGCAGCACGAGCAGCGTACCGGGAATGCTCTGGAGGCCCAGGAGGGCCCGCAGGATCGTGCGCCGCCCCCGGAACTGGTAGCGGACGAGGACATACGCCGTCCCAATGGAGAACGCGGCGGAGACAACAGCGGTCGAGCCGGCCACGATGAGCGAGTTCATGAGCCCGTTGGCGAGCCCGACGCTCGTCCAGATGGTGAAGTAGTTGCTGATGGTCCAGGAGCTCGGCCAGAACTCTCCGGACGCGACGCCGATGTCCGAGTTGAAGCTCGCCAGGCCGATATAGACGATCGGAAGCAGGACCGCGGCACACAGCAGCACGGCGATGAGGACGAGCAGCCACCCTGGCAGGAGGCGGGTCACCTCACGCTGCTGCTGCGATCCGGGACGGTCGACGGCGGTGCTGCCGTCCGAGGGGCGAATTGCTGCGGTGGTGGTCACTTTCGACCTCCGGGGGTCTCGGCGTCGTCCAGCTTGACGGCGCGCAGATAGATGAAGAGCGGGATCGCGACGAGGATGAGCGAGACGACCGCCATCCCGGCGCTCAGGCCGAAGCGGAAGCTCTCGAAGCTCGTCGCGTACGTCAGGTACGGGAGCACCTCGATGTCGTTCGGGGCAGGGAGCCCGAAGAGCACGTACGGGAGCGTGAAGTTGTTGATGTGGTTGAGCATGCCGATCAGAACCGCGAGCGAGATCGGGCCCTTGAGGTACGGGAAGATCACGTACCGGAGCTTCGTCCACCACAGGGCGCCGTCCAGGGCTGCGGCCTCGTGGACCTCGTGGTCCACGGCCTGGAGGCCGGAGAGCGCCAGCAGGTAGATGAACGGCCACGAGGACCAGATCTGCACGAAGACGAGGACCCAGTACGTATTGGGGCCGTTGAGGAAGAGCCCCGGGTCGATGCCCAGGTGGTGCAGCGCGATCGTGATGACGCCGCTGGGCTGGAACATGGTCCGCCACACCGTGGCGACGACGAAGCCAGGCAGCACATACGGAATGAGGAAGACGGAGCGGACCAGCGCCCGGCCGCGGAACTTGTTCTGCGTCGCTACCGCCGCCGCGATTCCGAGGGGCAGGGTGACGATCGTCGCGATCGCCGAGTAGGAGACGCTGAGCCAGACCGAACGCAGGATCCCGGACTGGGTGATCGCCTCGACGTAGTTGGCGAAGCCGATGAACGGCGCCGAGAGCCACTGGCGCAGCGAGTACTGGTCGAGGTCGAGGAAGGAGATGTAGACGCCGAGCAGGAGGGGTACGACGATGACGACCAGCATGAGGACGCCGCCGGGGATGAGCATCCACAGGGGGCGATTGCGCTCGGAGAGCCCGCGGCGCCTGCCCGTGTCCGGTTCAGGGGTGGGGCCGTCATCGATCGGGGCAGGGGCGGGCCCGAGGCCCCGGCCCGCCGCTGCTGCGGCGAGCCGGGTCTCCGGGGCGGGGTTGCTTGCTGTGGTCATGATTACCTCAGTGGATCCGCGAGGCGGACTACTTGGCTCGGCTCAGCGACTGCTGAGCGGTGTTCTGCGCAGTCTGGAGGCGCTGGCTCAGGTTCGAGTCGGAGACCTCCCCCGAGGCGAGGTCGGGGATGCTCTGCACCGCGACGTTCACGAGGGCGAGCTGGATGTCCGCCCACGCACCCGTGAAGGGCGTCGCGTAGGACTTGGCCGCAGCATCGGTGATTCCCGCCATGTGCGGCGCGGAGCTGAACGTCGCGAGTGCCTCCGCGTTGGTCGGCAGGTCGCCGAAGAGCTTCTGGTAGTTGACCTGGGCGTCCTTGTCCGTCACCTGCTTGAGGAAGGCCAGGGCGAGGTCCTTGTTCTTCGTGTACGAGGCGACGCCCATGTTGTCGCCGGACAGGATCGACGCGACGGGGGTCCCGCCGTTGGGGTTCGAGCCGTTGACCGAGGTCGGCATGAGCGCGTACTCGAACTGGTCCTTGATCGCCGACTTGCCGAGGGTCACCTCAGAACTGATCGAGGTCATCGGGAAGAAGGCCGACTTGCCGGACGCAAAGTTTGCGAGGGCCTGGCTGTCGGTCCAGCCTACCGACGCGGGGTCGACGACCTTGTCCTTCGTGAGCCAGCCGAAGTAGGTCTGGTAGGCGCTCTTGACGGTGTCGTTGTTGATGTTGGCGTTCTTGCCGTCAACGAGTTTGTTGCCCTGCTGCTCCGAGAACGCCCAGATGTACTTCCACGGGGAGTAGCCGTCCTTGTAGCCGACAGACATGCCGTAGACGCCCTTGGAGGGATCGTTGACCTTCTTGGCCTGCTGCTCGAGCTCGTCCCACGTGGTGGCGGGCTTGTCGATCCCAGCGGCCTTGAGGAGGCTCTTGTTGTACGCCATCACGAACGGCCTGCTGGAGAAGGGGACCGCGTAGAGGTGATCCTTGTCCGGGCCGGAGATTCCGAGCGCAGCCTGGTTGAACTTCGCCTTCCCGCCCACGGCGTTCCAGTCGGAGTCGCTGAGCTGGGCGAACGCGCCGGTTGCGACGGCGGTCGGGGTGAACGTGGTGCCGAGGTCGTAGACGTCAGGGCCCTGGCCGGAGACGGCGGAGGTCTGGATCTTCGTGAGCTCGTCGTTGCCCGAGGAGAACGTCTCGAACTTCAGATCTGCGCCGGTGTTCTTCTTGAACGTCGCGGCCGTGTCGGTCATCCACTGCTGCTGCTGCTGCGGGAAGGTCGTGCTCTTGGCGATGAAGACGTCGAGCGTCTTACCGGCGCCGTTGACGGCTCCGCCGGAGGAGTTCCCGCTGGACGCACCACCCCCACAGGCAGAAAGAGCGAGGGCTGCGACCGTCGCCACGGAGGCCAGAGCGGCCTTCTTGCCAAAACGCATGAAACTCCTCCTTGAGGTTGCTCGGGCAGCTGATGTGATTCAGCTCACCCCATGCATCGATACCGTCGAGCTTAGGAAGAAGGCGAAACTAGCGGCAAGCGATTGCCATAAGTTGCCAAAGATGCTCCAATGGCATGCATGACCCAGGACCCCACCTCCTCCGAGCGGCTGCCGACCATACGGGACATTGCGGAGCTTGCCGGCGTTGCGACCTCAACCGTGTCGCGTGCGCTGTCCAATCCACAGCGCGTCAACGCCAGGACGCGGGAGAAGATCGAGCGGATCGCGTCGGAGCTGCACTATGTGCCGAGCAGCCAGGCGCGGGGGCTCAGTTCGGGCCGCACTGGGGTCGTCGCGATTCTCGTTCCCGACATCACGAACCCCTTCTTCTTCGACATCATCCGGGGCACGCAGCACCAGCTGAAAGCCTCGGGCTACACGCAGCTGCTCGTCGATACCGAGGAAGCGACGGACGTTGAGCTCGACACGCTGCGCAAGATGCGCCGCTCGACCGACGGTGTGATCCTCGCTGCGTCGCGCCTCACCGACCAGCAGCTCGCGGATACAGCGCTGCGGCAGCCGCTCGTCACCATCAACCGCGCGACCGCCGACGCTCCCACTGTTCTGATCGACACGCCCAGCGCCGTGGTCCAAGCCCTTGAGCACCTCGCCTCATTCGGGCACAGGTCCGTGGTCTACGCAGCTGGCCCGACGAGCTCGTGGTCCAATCACCGGCGCTGGAAGGCGATCGAGGAGGCTGTGGCGCAGCGCGGGATGACGGCCACGCGGATCGGCCCCTACGCCCCGACGGCGTTCTCGGGCGCGGCCGCGGCCGATGCCGCCCTCAGCACCGGGGCAACGGCGATCGTCGCCTTCAACGACCTGCTCGCGATCGGGATGCTGCAGCGGTTCAACGAGCGCGGCGTGCGCGTGCCCCTGGACGTGAGCATCGTGGGGTGCGACGACATGTTCGGTTCTGACTTCTGCAACCCGCCCCTCACCACGATTGCCTCGCCTGTCGAGCAGGCAGGACGGGTCGCAGTCTCGATGCTCATGGCGCAGCTCGACCCGATCCACGGCGGCACGGCCCGCAAGCTCGCGGTCATGCCCACCCACCTCAAGATCCGCGCCTCGACGGGGCCTGCCAGGGCCTGACGCGCAGCGGAGGGCGGCCCCGGCGCCGAATCGTGCGCAGGAGCCGCCCTCCCAGCGAGCCCCTCAGGAACGCTGCGGGAAGATGCCCTCCTCGGCGATCCGCTTGTTGAGCTCGGCCAGGAACTCGCCCTCGTCGAAGTCCATCGGAACCTCCTTGCCGGTCCAGGCGGAGAGGTGGATCGCGTTGGCGAGGCGGACCCCGAGGATCCCGTCGCTGCCGGGGGCGATGAGCGGGGTGCCGTCGAGGATGTTCGCGGCGAAGTTCTCGAGGACGGTCGCATGCTGGCCGCCCCACGCCGTGTCGAACTCGAGGGTCTCGTGCGTGTAGTACTCGTTCGGGTCGAACTGGTCGCTCGTCATCTTCCAGATGTCCTCGGTCGGGATGCTGGCGTTGATCTCCTGCTCCGAGCGGCGGTAGCGGGTCACGACCGCGGTCTTCGAGTCCGTGACGACGATCTTGCCCGCGTCCCCGGTGATCTCGAAGCGGTCGGTGCCCACCAGCTCGTGGGTCGCGGTGGTGAACGTCCCGGTCGCCCCGCCGCCGTAGTCCACGACGGCGACCACCTCGTCCTCGACGTTGATGTTCCGCCGGAAGCCGAAGCCGGCCTTCGCGAACACCTTCTCCGGCACGCCGCAGATCCACTGCCACAGGTCAAGGTTGTGCGGCGCCTGGTTCACGAGGACACCCCCGCCCTCGCCGCCCCACGTGGCGCGCCAGTCGCTCTGGTCGTAGTACGCCTGGGGGCGGTACCACGTGGTGATGATCCAGTTGGTGCGGCGGATCGCCCCGATCTCCCCCGACTCGACGATCTGCTTCAGCCGGCGGTAGAGCGGGTTGGTGCGCTGGTTGAACATGATCGCGAACGTCAGCTCCGGCTTGCTCGCGGCGAACTCGTTGAGCTCGCGGACCTGCTTGGTGTAGACGCCCGCCGGCTTCTCGACGAGCACGTGGATGCCGCGCTCGAGCGCCTGGATGCCCATCTGCGGGTGGAGGTAGTGGGGCACTGTGGTCACGACGGCCTCGACGGCACCCGATTCGAGCATCGTCGCGTAGTCATCGAACACCGCGACCCCGGGGTGGCGCTCGGCCGCGAGGTCGCGGCGGCCCGGGTCCGTGTCGGCGATGGCGACGACGTCGATGTTCGGCACGCGCCCGTCTGCGACCAGCGCCGCGTACTGGCTGCCCTGGTTGCCGAACCCGACGATGCCGAGGCGCACTTTCCTGCTCATGCTGGAGCCTTTCCTAGAAGAGGTCGCCGAAGCCGAGGGCGACGAGGTTGTCGTGGGAGGTGGTGAGGGCCTCGAAGACGGTCCGGCCGTAGAGCAGGTCCTGCTCGACGAGGAGGTAGCGCGCGCCGGCGTCGATCGCGGCGGGCACGATCGCGGCGAAGTCGAGGTTTCCCTCGCCGACCTCGGCGAACTGGACCACGTCCTTGAAATAGCCCTGGAAGGAGGCGGAGTCGCCGGACTCGTAGGCGGCGATGCCCTCCTCGGGCAGCGCGCCGATGCGGTAGTCCTTGAGGTGGACCATGGCGGTGCGGCCGGCGTACTTCGCGAGGGTCCGGACGGGGTCGAGGCCGCCGCGCTGGACCCAGTGGACGTCCACTTCGAGGCCCATGCTGGGCGCCTCTTCGGCGAGGATGTCCATCACGTAGCGGCCGCCCATCTTCGCGAAGTCGACGTGGTGGTTGTGGTAGTAGAGGGTGATCCCGTGGTCGGCGAGGGCCAGCGCGGCCTTCTCGACGCGGCGGGCGTAGTCGACCACGCGGTCCTCGCTGCGCAGCTCGGACATGGGAAGCATGCCGATGCGGAGCATGTCGGTTCCGAGCCGCGCACAGTGGGAGGCTGCGCGCTCGACGTCCACGGCGAGCGCGTAGGGCGTGGCGCCCGGCTCGCCGTCGAGCTGTGCGGACAGGGCGGCGAACTCGATGCCCAGCTCGCCCCGGGAACGCTCGAGCTCGCGGACATTCGCCTCGTCCATGGGGATCTGGGAGACCTCGACGGCGCGGTAGCCGATCTCCGCGACCTTGCGGAGCGTCTCGAACGGGCCAATATCCGCGAAGCTCTCCTTGAGCATCATTGCCTGCACGCCGATCGTGGCCATGGGTCTCCTCAATCGTTCTTCGCGGCCGGCATCTGCGTGGCGGCCGTCACAGAGTGCTTTCACTCTAGGCAGGGCCCACGCGGGATGGTAAACGTTTGCCAGAAGTTGCCGAATTTAGACCCAGGCGCTCGGCGCATACGAGCGCGCATAGACGTCCTTGATGAGCCGCAGGGATTCGGAGGCCTCCCGCGCGCCGATCCAGAACCGCTCCCCCGCCGCCGCGCAGCGGTAGAAATCTGCGATGAGCAGCTGATGGGAAGCACCCCAGTAGCTCCGCTCCCCCGGGAGCACACCGGCCTCCTCGACCGTCTCGACGCACCCGTCGCCATGCCGGACGGTGAGGGCGCCGCGCAGGCTCAGCTCCGCGGACTCCGTCTGGATGTCCAGGGTCACGGGGGCGTTGAGGCCGTTGGCGTTGGTCGCGAAGAAGACGCTGCGCGCACCCCCGGCATGCTCCAGGACCAGGTCCGCGGTGTCCTCGACCTCGATCACGTCCCCCAGGACCCGGGCCGCGGCGCGCCCGTCCACGACCTTCGCGGGCCCGACGAGCCACTGGAGGAGGTCGAGCGTGTGGATCGCCTGGTTCATGAGCAGGCCGCCGCCGCTGCCCGCCCACGTGCCGCGCCACGGCCGGGCCGCGTAGTACTCGGCCGGCCGATGCCACATCACCGTGGCCTGGGCCCCCAGCACGGCGCCGAGCGCCCCGCCCGCCAGGAGGTCGCGCATCGCGGCGACGGGCGCGTTGTAGCGGTTCTGGAAGCACACGCCGAGCTGGGTCCGCCCGGCGAGCCACGCGGCGTCGGCCGCCCCGACGAGGCGCTCCGCGTCCGCGGACGTGTGCGCGAGCGGCTTCTCCGTCAGGACGTGCACGCCCGCGGCGAGCGCCTCGAGCGCTGCCGGGGCGTGCTCGCTGTGCGGGGTGCAGACGTGGACGACGTCGGTGCCTCCTTCGGCGAGCAGCTCGCCGACGCTGGCGTAGCCGGGGACGCCGTGGGCAGCGGCCGCGGCGCCGCGCCGCGCGGGGTCAGGGTCGACGACGCCGACGAGCCGCGCCGCGCCCTGCGCCGCGAGCGCCCCGATCGCGGCGAAGTGCTGGGCCGAGATGTCGCCGCAGCCGACCACAGCGGCGCGGAGCACGGGCGTTTCCTGAGGCTGCATCCCTCCACGCTAGTGAGCCGCCCTCAGCGTCGCAATCGGTTGCCATCCTGTGCCGTCACCGGCGGCGCCGGGCGGCCTAGCGGTGCGTCTCGCCGTCGCCCAGATCGAGGAGGGCGAGCTCGTCGCGGCGCGGCAGCCCTTCCCAGTCCCCCAGGTGCCCCACGGCGAAGGCTCCCAGGAGGCAGCCCCGACGCAGCCGTCCTGCCACGTCGTCGCCGTCGAGCCTCGCCGAGAGGTACCCGGCAGTGAATGCGTCCCCGGCGCCGACCGTGTCCACGGCCCTGACCGGGAAGGCGGGGGCGTGGAGCAGGCCGTGGGGCGTGAAGGCCTGGGCGCCGTCCGCGCCGAGCTTGGCCACGACCTCGCCCACGCCCGTGCCGAGGAGCTCCTCGGCGGCGGCCTCGAGCGTGGCACCCTCCGGGGCGGCGAGCGCGAGCTCGGCCGGGGAGCCGATGACCACCTCGGCGCCCTCGATGAGCCAGGGCAGGACCTCTGCCGCCTCCTCGGGACTCCACAGCTTGGAGCGGAAGTTGATGTCCACGGAGAACGGGACCGCGCGCCGTCGGCAGAGCTCCGCCGCGTGGAGCACGGCGGCGCGGGCCACGTCGGAGAGAGCGGGGGTGATGCCGGTGAGGTGCAGCCACCCGAGATCCCGGTCGAGGATGCGGTCCACGTCATGCGGCGAGAGCCGGGCACCTGCGGAGCCCCGCCGGTTGTAGAAGACCCGCGAGACCTCCGGGGTGCGCGCCTCGAGGAACATGATGCCCGTCGGCCTGGAGTCGCGGCGCACGCGGGAGGCGTCGACGCGCTCGGCGGCGAGGCTGCGCAGGATGAACTCGCCCAGCTCGTCGTCGCCCAGCACGCCGCCCCACGAGGACTCGTGGCCCAGCCGGGCGAGGGCCACGGCGACGTTCAGCTCCGCCCCTGCGGCGTGCATCGTCAGCTGGCCGCCGATCGCGAGCGGTCCGCCCGACCGCAGCGAGACGAGGGCCTCCCCCAGCGTGACGGCGGCACCGCCGCGCTGTCCCCTCACGCCGCGCCCTCGAGTTCCCGTGCGGCCGAGACGAACGCCCGGGCGCGCTCGGCCAGCGCCTCGGCGCTGCCGCCCCGCGCGCCGTCCCCCACGAGCGGGCCGCCGGCGCCGATTCCCAGGGCGCCCGCTGCGACGTACTGCGGGAGCTGCTCGAGTCCCATGCCGCCGACGGCGAGGAAGGGGATCTGCGGGAACGGCTCGGTGAGGGCCTTGAGATAGGCCGGGCCGACCGCCGAGGCGGGGAAAAGCTTGACGGCGGCGGCGCCCTGCCGCCAGGCCTCATAGGCCTCCGTCGGGGTGAACGCGCCGGCGAGGACGGGGACGCCCCGGCCGGCGGCGTACGGGACCGATTCGCTCACGGACGGGGTCACGACGAACGTCGCGCCCGCCGCGATGACCGCGTCGACGTCCTCGAGGGTCATGACGGTCCCCGCGCCGAGGTAGGCGCCCTCGGGGACCTCCGCGGCCACGGACGCGATCGCGTCCGGCGTGCCCGGCGTGGTGAGGGCGATCTCCACGAGGCGGATGCCCTCGCGGAAGAGCACGCGCGCGGCGTCGGCGGCATGCTCGGGCGAGTCCCCGCGGATGACGGCGACCACGCGGCTCGCGCGGACCACCTCGAGGAGGGTGGGGTTGTCGAGAGTGCTCATGGCTGCCTTTCCGTCGCTGCCCTTTATCACCACTCCGCGAACGATCCGTCGGAGTGCCGCCACACCGGCCCGCGCCAGGCGTGGCCCCGGAGATCGGCATCGCGGACCGCCGCCTCGTCGACCTCGATGCCGAGGCCGGGGGCGGTGAGCCGCTCGATGCAGCCGTCCACGAACGCGAGCGGCCGGGTGTCCACCACATAGTCCAGCACCTCGGCGCCCTGGTTGTAGTGGATGCCGATGCTCTGCTCCTGGATCAGGTAGTTGGGGGTCGAGAACCCGACCTGCAGGCAGGCCGCGAGCGCGATCGGGCCCAGCGGGCAGTGCGGGGCGAGCTGGACGTCGAACGTCTCGGCGAGTGCGGCGATCTTGCGCACCTCGGTGATGCCGCCGGCATGGCTCAGGTCCGGCTGGGCGACCGCGATGCCGGCCTGGAGCACCGGGAGGAACTCCTGGCGCGAGTAGAGCCGCTCGCCGGTGGCGATCGGGATCGCGGTGGACTCCACCATGCGCCCGATCAGGTGGGAGTTCTCCGGCACCACGGGTTCCTCGAGGAAGAATGGGTGCAGGTCCGCCAGGAGCGCGGCGGTCCGGCGCGCCGTGGCGAGTGTGAACCGGCCGTGGAAGTCGACCGCCACATCGCGGTCGGGGCCGAGGACCTCGCGGGCGGCGGCGACGCGACGCACGACGCCGTCGAGCTCGGCGACGCTGCCGTTCGCCGACATGCGCCCCGACGCGTTCATCTTCACGGCCGTGAGTCCCGCCTCGACCTGGGCGGCGATCGCCTCGGCCACCTCGTTCGGCTCGTCCCCGCCGACCCATCCGTAGACGCGGATCCGGTCCCTGACCGGGCCGCCGAGCAGCTGGTGGACCGGCGCCTCGAAGTGCTTGCCAGCCACGTCCCACAGGGCCTGGTCGAGGCCCGCCACGGCGCTCGCGAGGATCGGGCCTCCACGGTAGAAGGAGCCCTTGGTGAGGACCTGCCAGTGGTCCTCGATCCGCAGCGGGTCCCGCCCGATGAGGAGTTCGGACAGCTGGTCCACGGCCGTGCGGACCGTTTCCGACCGGCCCTCGCAGGTCGCCTCGCCCCAGCCCACGATCCCGGTGTCGGTCTCGAGGCGGACGAAGAGCCAGCGCGGCGACACGAGGAAGGTCTCAATGCGGGCAATCTCCATGGCCAGTACGCTATCCCCATGCGCGAACTCCAGGCGAAGATCATCGAGGAGATGGGCGTCAAGCCCGAGGTCGACCCCGCGGAGGAGGTCGAGGCGCGCGTCGCCTTCCTCAAGGACTACCTGCGGGCCACCGGCTCCCGGGGCTTCGTCCTCGGGATCAGCGGCGGCCTGGACTCGTCGCTCGCGGGACGGCTGGCCCAGCTCGCGGTCGAGTCGCTCGCGGAGGAGGGGGTCGAGGCGGACTTCGTCGCCGTCCGCCTGCCCCACGGCGTCCAACATGACGAGGACGACGCCCAGGCCGCCCTCGGCTTCATCCGGCCGAAGTCGACCCTGACATTCAACATCAAGGAGGCTGTCGACGGCTTCGAGGCGGAGTACGAGCGGTCCTCCGGCGGCGAGCTGAGCGACTTCGTCCGCGGCAACACCAAGGCCCGTGCCCGCATGACGGCCCAGTACATGATCGCCGGCGAGCGGAACCTCCTCGTAATCGGCACGGACCACGGCGCCGAGTCGGTGACCGGCTTCTTCACCAAGTACGGAGACGGCGGGGCGGACATCCTTCCGCTGTTCGGGCTCGACAAGCGCCAGAACCGTGCGCTCCTTCAGCACCTCGGCGCGCCGGAGCAGGTGTGGCAGAAGATTCCCACGGCCGACCTCCTCGATCTCCAGCCGGGGCGCACGGACGAGCACGAGCTCGGCATCACCTACAACGACATCGATGACTACCTCGAGGGTCGGGACGTCTCGGACGAGGTCGCCGAATCCATCGAGCGCCGGTACCTCATCACCCGCCACAAGCGCGCCACCCCCGTGACACTGTTCGACTCCTGGTGGCGCGAAGGGGCCGCGAGCTGGTCCAAGTAGCGCCCTCCGCCCTGCGAGCCGGCAGCGAGTCGGCACCCCACGGTGCCGACTCGCTGTGCGGTTGATAGCGTGGGCGGCGTGAAGCTTGCTACCTGGAACGTCAACTCCCTCCGTGCCCGCGCCGACCGCGTCGAGAACTGGCTCCTGCGCAGCGACGTCGACGTGCTCGCGATCCAGGAGACCAAGTGCAAGGACGAGAACTTCCCGTGGGAGCTCTTCGAGCGCAACGGCTACGAGGTCGCGCACTTCGGGGTGAGCCAGTGGAACGGCGTCGCGATCGCCTCCCGCGTGGGGCTGACCGACGTCGAGCGGACCTTCCCTGACCAGCCCTCGTTCGGGAAGAACGGCGAGAACGCGGCCCAGGAGGCGCGGGCCATCGCGGCCACGTGCGCCGGGGTGCGGGTCTGGAGCCTCTACATCCCCAACGGCCGCGCCCTCGACGATGAGCACATGCCCTACAAGCTCCAGTGGCTGAAGGTGCTCCAGGGCCACGCCGCCGAGTGGCTCGCGCAGGATCCCGAGGCGCAGATCGCCCTCG
This sequence comes from Sinomonas atrocyanea, assembly GCF_001577305.1. NCBI lineage: Bacteria > Bacillati > Actinomycetota > Actinomycetes > Micrococcales > Micrococcaceae > Sinomonas > Sinomonas atrocyanea. The sequence goes on along the minus strand of NZ_CP014518.1, from coordinate 413,559 downwards.
TCGGGGACTGGAACATCGCTCCGAAGGACGAGGACGTGTGGGACATCGACCTGTTCCGCACGCAGGGGCTCACGCATGTCAGCGAGCCCGAGCGGGACGCCTTCCGGGCGTTCGAGGCCTCGGGGTACACCGACGTGGTGCGGCCGTTCACCCCTGGGCCCGGCGTGTACACGTACTGGGACTACACCCAGCTGCGCTTCCCCCGGAAGGAGGGCATGCGGATCGACTTCGTCCTCGGCTCGCCGGCCCTCGCCTCACGCGTCACGGGCGCCATGATCGACCGCGAGGAGCGCAAGGGGAAGGGCGCTTCCGACCACGCGCCCGTCGTCGTGGACCTGGCGGACCCCTCGTGACCGCGGCATCCGCGCCCGCACGCGCCAAGAGCGGAACGGGATGAGCGCGCGGCGCGTCCGCGCGGGGCGCCCTCTCGCCTCCCAGCTGCGCGTGTACGAACCCCTCTCCGCCTTCACTGCCGAGGAGCAGGAGAGGATCAGACGCGGGCTCTCGGAGCAGGGGCGGAACGAGCTCGACCGGGCCGAGGCCGAGGACGCGCTGCGCCGCATCGCCCGCCAGTCGGGCGACCCTTTCCCGGACGGCCGCGCAGAGTTCACCCGGAGCATCACGGCGGATGGGAAGACGGTCTACTGCCCGTCCCAGCTCGTCCTGCGCTCCGGGCTCGCCGCCGAGTCGGTGCTGACGACGGCGCCCGCTCCCCTCGCGTCCGTCCTGCTTCCCGAGACGGCGCGCGCCCGGCACCAGGAGCGGGTGGACCGGCTTGCCGAAGAGCCCGGGACACCCCGGATCAATACGCGAGAGTCGCTCTGGGGCATCCCGTTCAGCTGGTTCGTGCTGTTCCATGAAGGGGACCCGACCGACGTCGTCGAGGAGGACGACCATGTGGCGACCGTGCGGATCACCGCCACGTGGGCCAAGGCGATCAGCCGGGCGCGCTTCGCGGTCGCCAATCTCGCCCTCGCCGCGCCCGAGATGAATCTGCTGGACGAACTCACGACCCTCACCGAGTGGCTCGAGGAGTTCAGCCCCGATTCGATGGTCGAGCTCGACTACGGGAGCGTGGCAGACAGGGTCTTCCCCGATGATTCTCCGACGGATGTCCTCCTCGGCATCGAGTGCCTGGCCGAAGGGGACATGACGGGCGCCGCTGCCGCCTACCGGCGCCTCGCCTCCCGGTGGATCCCGATCCGCCAGCTGGCCCGCGCTTCCTGAGGCCAACTGGAAGACCGGTGGGCGCCCGTCAGCTGCTGCTGGCGTCGCTCACGTTCTGGCGGGCCTCCTGGACGCGGCCCTGCATGGAGTCGCCCTGGGTCTGCGCCTCCTCCTTCACGTTCTGCGCGCCGTCGGCAGCGGTGCCCTTCACCGAGGCCACGGCTTCTTGGGCCGGCGCCTTGAGGTGGTCGGCCACCTCGCGCGCGGCGCCCGTGACCTGCTCAGTGAGCGGCTGTGCCTTGTCCTTGAGGGTGTCGGCGAGCTCCTGCTCCTTCTCGCTGGCCGGGACGAGCGAGGAGACGAGCAGGCCGGCGCCGAAGGCGATGAGCCCTGCGGCGAGGGGGTTCCCCCGCGTCTTGCGGACCACGCCCTCCTGCGCGTGCCCCACGGTGTCGCCCGCCCCGTGGACCGTGTCCCTGGTCGAGGCCCTTGCGTCCTCGGCGGTTCCCATGACCCTGTCCTTCATGTCCGTCATCGCCCCTTTGATCTTCTCGGTCTGGCGGTGCGCTATGTGGGACGGGGTGACCTTGTCGGCCACGGCGTCCACGTCATAGCCCAGCCGCGCGCGCGTCTGCTCGATGTTCTGCCTGACTTCTTCGGGGTTCTGGCTCATCGTGGCTCCTCACTCGGCTTGAGCGACTCAGGAATCTTCTTGACGGTTTCCGCGGTGCGCGGCAGGCCCTTGGCAGCCTGCAGCTCCTTCTTGGCCCGGACCGCCAGGATGGCGGCCACGATGCCCCAGAGCACGGCGACGATCACGGCCGACCAGCCGAGACCGACGAGGTAGTATCCCAGGGCCCACCACAGGGCGAGGGAGAGGAAGAGCAGCACGAAGTGGCCGGCGATTCCGGCACCGCCGTACATCCCTGCACCCTTGCCCGCGCGGGTCGCGGTCTCCCGCGCCTCGGCCTTGGCCAGCTCGAGCTCCTGGCGCACGAGGGTCGAGAGGTCACCCGCGACGTCCTTGACGAGATCGCCCAGCGAATTCGTCGCGGCCTTCTCCTCGGCGGGCGGTGTGGCGCCGGCTCCCGGGGCGTAGCCCGGTCCCCCGGCCACCGGGGAGGTTTCGTACCCGGGACTGTGGCTCACGGCAGCTCACCCCGCTGCGGGTCGCGCGGCTCCATGAGGCCGGAGGCGTGCCGACCCGTGTACTCGTCGACCTCTTCGGGCCCGGCGGCATAGTCGGGGTTGCCCACCGCACCCGCTGCCTGCTCGGCGTAGCCGGTCTCCTCGGGGTATCCCTCGCCGGCGCCCGCAAGGCCCTGTCCGTAGCCTGCTCCTGCTCCATAGCCCGTCTCCTCGGGGTACGCGCCAACAGGCGGGTACACCGATCCGGCACCGGCACCGGCACCGGCGCCCGCTCCGGCGGCGTAGCTGCCGTCGGTCGGGAAGCCTTCACCTGTCGGGTACGCCGCAGTGGGCGCAGCCGGCTGGGACGGCGCCTGCGTGGGCTGGGCCGGAACCTGGGCGGACCGCGACGGTGCCTGGGCCCCGCCGTCGGACGCGTTCGCCGCGAGCGAGCGCGAAAGGCGCCCCGCCAGCAGGCCTGCCCCCGCCGCGATGGCGAGGAAGGCACCGGGCTTGCGCCGTGCGTAGCCCTTGACCTCCTCCAGGAGGGAGCCCGGGTCCCTCGCGTCGAGCCAGTCCGCGAAGGATCCTGCGCGGGTTGCCGCCTGGCGCACGAGGTCGGTCCCGACCCCGGATCCTTCGCTGTTGGAGGCCATGGAGTGCAGCTCGCGGTGGATGGAGCGCAGCCCCTCGGCAGCCCTCGACTGCTGGCTGGCCGCCTGCTCCATGAGTTCCTGGCGCCCCTGGTGGTAGAGGTCCTTCGCCTGGTACTTCGCTTCGTGGGCAACGTTCGTGGCCTCCTGCTTGGCCACGCCTCCCACGGCTCCAGCGGAGGAGGCCGCGTCGCCCGCAACCCCTTGGGCCTCGCCCTTCACCGCGTCCGTGGTGGATGGTGACTGCTCCGGTCCTCCGGGATATCCAGACAGAGATTCGCTCATGGTCTTTTCCTTTCGCGATCTTCACTAGGTCGAGTACCTGACGCATGGTCGAATACCCGATCCCCGGAAATTCACACGAAAGGCGCGGACGACGGCGGCGCGGTCGACTCCCGGACGATGAGCCGCTGCTCGGCCACTTCGCTGTGGACCGCCCCCGTCTCGCCGCCGAGCTCGGCGAGCAGCATCTGGGTCCCGCGGCGGGCCTGGGCCCGAGGATCCTGCCACACCGTGGTGAGGCCGGCCGAAGCCCCCATCTCGTGGCCGTCGATCCCCACCACCGAGAGGTCCTCGGGCACGCGCAGGCCCAGGCGCCGCGCTTCGAAGAGCACGCCAAGGGCCATCTCGTCGGACGCACAGACGATTGCCGTGGGCCGGGGCTCGGGCAGCGCCACGAAACGGTGCAGGGCCTCGACGCCGCTCGCGACCGTGAAGTTGCCGTAGAACGAGGCGTCGGGGTGGAGCTCGAGCCCCGCCGCGTGGACGGCGTCGTTGAACCCTTCGACGCGGATCTGCGGCACGGAGAAGTTCAGGTCCGAGTCGTCCTGCCCGTGCAGGAGTGCGATGTGCCGGTGGCCGAGGTTGATGAGGTGCTCAGTGATGGAACGCGCCGCGCGGTAGTCGTCGATCCCCACGTTCGAGCACCCGGGCACCGGGCCGCCGACCACCACGAGGGGCATGTCGATCGCATGCAGGTCCTCGATCTCCTCGGGGCGGAGGAACATGCACAGGAGCAGGAGCGCGTCGATCTGCTTGTGCACCATGGCCTTGCTGAAGAGCCGCTCGCGCGGGGAGGAACGTCCCCCGAGATTGAACAGGGAGAGGTTGTACCCGCGTCCGTGCAGTTCCTGGTCGACGCCCGCGATCGCCTTCCCGAAGAACCACCGGTCCACGTAGGGGGCCAGCACCCCGATGGTGCGCGTCTTGCCGCTCGCGAGCCGTGACGCGGCCGAGGACGGCACGTAGCCCAGTTCCTTGGCCGTCGCGAGGATCCTGGCACGGGTGTCCGGCGAGACCCGCGGCAGACCTCGGATGGCGCGCGAGACCGTCGCCGTCGACACCCCCGCGGCGGCAGCGACGTCGTCGATCCCTACCATGTTCCCTCCCCGGGGAAGGCCGCCGCGGCGGCCCAGTATCAGCCCTTGAACTCGTCCTTCTCGCCGCGGAGCACCCTGCGCCGCAGCTTCCACAGGCCCGCGATCGCGAGCAGGACGGCGAGCAGGCCGAGCGCCCAGCCGAGCGCGGGCTGGCCGGTGACCTCGAGCCACACGGTCACGACGAGGAGGATCAGGCCCCAGAAGGCCAGGAAGCCGATGAAGATCTCAAACTGCTCGATCACGGCCTTCCTGTGCGGGGTGGAGCGGCGGTACGCCGCCCCACCCATGGACATCGGATCATGGTGATCGATCACTTGACCGCACCGGCGGTGAGCCCCGCCACAATCTTGCGCTGGAACACGAGCACCAGGATCACCAGCGGGATCGTGACGATGGTGCCGGCCGCCATGACGGCGGTGTACGGTTCCACGTGCGGCTGCGAGCCGGCGAACGAGGCGATCGCCACTGTCACCGTCTTGGTCGCGTCGGAGGACAGCTGGCTGGCGATGAGGAACTCGTTCCATGCCCCGATGAAGGCGAGGATCGCCGTCGTGAACGTCGCGGGCGCGGCGAGCGGCAGGATCACCTTCCGGAACGCCTCGCCCTGGGTGCACCCGTCGATGCGCGCGGCCTCCTCGAGTTCCCACGGCATCTCGCGGAAGAACGAGGTCAGTGTGTACACCGTGAGCGGGAGTGTGAACGAGATGTCCGGGATGATGAGAGCCTGGTAGGTGCCCATCCAGCCGATGTTGGTGAAGAGCTGGAACAGCGGCGTCACGAGCGCGACGCCTGGGAACATCGACGCCCCCAGGATGAAGCCCATCACGGCGAACTTGAACCGGAAGTTGAGCCGGGCGAGCGCATAGGCGGCGAAGACGCCGACCACAAGGGCCACGACCGTCGTGACGCCCGCGACGATGAAGCTGTTGAGCAGGTTCTGGGCGAAGTGGTTCCCCAGGCTCGTGTCGAACACGGTCTTGAAGTTGTCGAAGGTGACGTGGGTGAAGAAGAACGTCGGATCGAACGTGTACCCCACGTCGCGGAACGCCGTGACGACCATCCAGTAGAACGGGGCGAGGCACCAGAGGAGGATGATCGCGGCCGAAATGTAGGTCCGGACCGAACGCCAGACGAAACGCTTGCGCGGCGCTGGGGCTGCTGCGGTCCGGGGAAGGGTTGCGGTGGCTGCCATGTCACTTCTTTCCCGCGGAGGTGGCCGCGCCCACGGCGTTCGCGCCGAGGAAGCGGACAAAGATGAAGGCCACGATGAAGATCACGAGGAACGTGATGGTCGAGAGCGCGGCGGCGCTGTTGAACCCCTGTCTGATCTGGTCGACGACGAGGATCGAGAGGGTGGTGGTGTTGTTGCCGCCCTGGGTCATGATGTAGGGCAGGTCGAACATCCGGAGCGCATCGAGCATGCGGAAGAGGATGGCGACCATGAGGGCCGGCTTGACGAGCGGAAGCGTGATCTGGGTGAAGCGCTGCCACGTCGACGCGCCGTCGACCTTTGCCGCCTCGTACACCTCGTCCGGGATGAGCTGCAGGCCGGCGAGGATCAGCAGTGCCATGAACGGCGTGGTCTTCCAGACGTCGGAGATGATGATCGCCCACTTCGCGGGCCACTCGGACCCCGTCCAGAGGATGTGGGTGCCGAAGAGGCTGTTGGCGATGCCGTCGACCGCGAAGATGAAGAACCAGAGCTTGGCGGTCACGGCCGTGGGGATGGCCCACGGGACGAGGACGGCCGCGCGGACCGCGCTGCGCCCGCGGAACGTCCGCGCCATGATGATCGCCATCCAGAAGCCGAGGACGGTCTCGAGCGCCACGGTGACGATTGCGAAGAAGAAGGTGGTCCCGAACGCGTTCCAGAACTGGGACCCGAGGGTGCCCGGGGGGCACGACTGGCCGTTGCACTGCTGTGCGAGCCAGTGGGTGTAGTTGTCGAACCCGGCCGCCCCGCCTTGGACGAAGAAGCCGTTAACCAGCCCGGCGTCCTTCTGGAAGGACATGATGATCGCGTTGACCACCGGGTAGACGATGACGACCGCGAGCAGGATGATCGTCGGCAGGAGCAGGATCGAGGCCGAGCGGCCCTGGGTGATCTGCCTGCGGTCGGCGCTCTCCTTGCCCGGGGTGTGGTGCGGCTCGCGCGTTGCCGCCTCGCTGGCGGCCCGGGGCGGGACCTGAGTGGACATGGTGTGACTCCTCTGTGAGGACTGTGCCGGCTCTGGGAAGGGGGCGGGCGGTCCGGCGCCGCAGGGCGCCGGACCACCCGCCCCGCAGCGGCTACTGGCTCGCCGCGGTGATGGCGGACTGCATGTCGGTCAGGGCCTGGTCAACCGACTTGGACCCCTTCAGTGCCGCGTAGGCGTTGTCCTGGATGGCCTTCGTGACGCCCGGGTAGTACGGCGTGACGGGGCGCGGCACGGCGTTCTGGATCGAGGTCAGGAGGGTCGGCAGGTACGGCAGCTTCGCCGTCAGCTGCGGGTCCGTGTAGAGGGACGAGAGCACCGGCGCCAGGGATCCCTGGGTCGCGTAGAACTTCTGCGTGTCCGAGCTCGCGATGAACTTCAGGAAGTCCAGCGCCGTCGCCTTGTGCTGCGAGTAGACGCTGATCGCCGCGTTGTGGCCGCCCAGCGAGGACGCGCCGGGGCCGTTCTGGCCAGGCAGCGGGGCGATGCCGAACTTGTCCTTGACCATCGAGGAGCCGTCGGTCTTGGCCAGGTTGTAGACGTACGGCCAGTTGCGCAGGAACATCAGCTTGCCGTTCTCGAACGCCGTGCGGCCCTGCTCCTCCTGGTACGTGATGGCGTCCTGGGGGATGTTGCCGTTCTTGTAGGCGTCGACGAGCTTGCTGAGCCCCGTCTTGGCCTCGGGCGAGTTGACCACGGCCTTCCCGGAGTCGTCCACGATCTTGCCGCCGAACGAGTTGATCGCCTCGGCCGTGTTGACCGTGAGGCCCTCATACTGGGCGAACTGGCCGGCGTAGCAGCCGATGTTGTTCTGCTTCGCGATGGAGCACATGCTCATCATCTCGTCCCACGTCTTCGGCGGGTTCGGCACGAGGTCCTTGCGGTAGTACAGCAGGCCACCGTCGGACGACTGCGGCGTCGCGTAGAGGGTGCCGTTGTAGGTGGCGGTCTTCACCGTCGCCGGGAGCATTCCCGTGGTGTCGATGGCCATCTTGTCCTTGAGGGGCTGGAGCCAGCCCTTCGCAGCGAACTCGGCCGTCCAGACCACGTCGACATCGACGACGTCGTAGTTCTGGTCCTTGGCCTGGAAGTGCTGCACGAGGTCGTCGTGCTGCTGGTCGGCCTGGTCGGACTGCTCCTTGAAGGTGACCTTCTGGTCCGGGTGGGCCGCGTTCCACTTGTCGATGAGCGGACGGACGACGTTCGAGTTGTCCTTGCCCTGGACGTAGGTGATCGGGCCGCGCCCGTCGAGGTTGTTGGCTGCATCCCCGCCGCCGGTGCTTCCCCCGCCCCCGCTGGATCCGCCGCTGCAGGCCGAGAGGGCCAGCACCAGTACGCTTGCCGCGGCCAGAGGAGAGGCATATCTGGAGAAGGTTCGGATTCTCATGCTCGACTCCTGTGTCGGTCGAGGCAGCGCTCACGCTCCGCCGCCCCAGTGATTTGTGGTGGACCTCACACTAGGGGCGATGCAAGGATTTGTGCAAGCGCTTACGCAGATCGTTTCCTCCCCGTGACCTGCCGCACCAGCGGGACGCAAGGGGCTGGTGGGACAGACACGCAGCGGGGGCGCCCCCTGGCTGAACCAGAGAGCGCCCCCGCACGGCCCGGGGGCCGGCTGGCCTACTCGGCCTTGTCTCCCGTGAAGATGCCGGCGATCTTCGAGCCGAAATCCTTGACGCTCCCGCTGACGCCCTCGGCCAGGTCCTTGGCGTGCTGGCCGACATCGCCGGAGAAGAACTCCTTCACGTTCTCCGTCGCGTCCGTCGCGAACTCCTTGCCCTTCTCGACCGCGTCCGTCGCGAACTCCTTGCCCTTCTCGACCGCGTCCGTCGCGAACTCCTTGCCCTTCTCGACCGCGTCCGTCGCGAACTCCTTGCCCTTCTCGACCGCGTCCGTCGCGAACTCCTTGCCCTTCTCGACCGCGTCCGTCGCGAACTCCTTGCCCTTCTCGACCGCGGCCTCGATGCCGTCCTTCGCTCCCTCGGTTCCGTTCCCGCTCATCTGCTTCCTCCTGTCGAGGCCGTGCCGGCCAGTTCGGCGTGGGCGAGGATGCGCCCCCGCGCCTCACGCTAGGCGGTGGCGCTGCGGGGATTCAAGCAGCCCCTCAGTCGGCTCGGGCGGCGCTAGCGGACGCGTTCGGCTCGGCTGAATCGGGTGCGCGCGCCCGAGGTGATGTGCAGGAGCACGGGGACGGAGACACCGACCACCTGCCGGAGGCGGTCCACGAGGCCCTCGACGTCCTCGGCGATCGCGGCGGGGTCCGCGCTCTGGCGCGCGACGAGCCGGATGCGCAGGGCCGTGCGGCCCTCGAAGTCCACGGCCACCACGCTGCTGCCCAGGACGTCCTTGCGCGGCGCGAGCGCTCCCCGCACCGCCTGCTCCACTGCGGCGGCGGCGATGCTCACGCGGCCCCGAGCCTCGCCGGGGGCGAACTCCCCCTCGGGCCCGGCGCCGCCGTCGGGGCCGGTCGCGGCGACCAGGTCGCTGCGCCCTTTCCCCTGCTGGGCGACCCACCACACCATGAGGAGGATGACGACGACGGCGGCCACGGTGAGCAGGAGCCAGAGCCAGGAGACCGTGGTCCCCGGCACGCGTGACCCCGTGAAGACGGTCCCCGCAGACTCCGCGGCAGGCGGCGCCCAGCTGTGCCACCAGGACGCCACCGGGGGCACGGCGGCCAGCAGCACGAGCAGGGCCCCGAGGGCGAGCAGGACGAGGCCGAAGAGGAAGATGAGGACGCGGTTGAGGGCCCTCGGTGTGCCGTTCATGCGCCGACCACCCCTGCCCCCTCGACCCGTACCCGCAGCTGGAGGTATGGCTCCGGGCGCAGCCGGGCGAGCTCGTCCTCGGTCGCAGCGAGCACGTCCTCGGCCCGCACGGGGATCCCCGAGGTGGGGCGGACGTTGACGATCGCCTCGCGCTCGGTCATGACCACGTTCACCTGTTCGGGCCGGACCACGGCGGCCGCCCGGGCGCGCCGCGCCAGCGCGGAGGCCAGCACCTCGTCGTCGACGACGATGGCGATCCGACCGCCGGGCAGCGAGCGGCGCCCCCGGCGCCCCGGCCGCACCGCGACGACGATGAGGATGAGGCCGACCATCGCGAGCACCGCTCCGGCGAGCCCGAGGAGACCGCGGTTGGCCCCAGCAGGGAGCCCGGCAACAGCGCGGGCCGCCGACTCGGGATCGATGAGCCACGCGGGCTGGCCCACGGCCTGCAGCGTGGACTCGAGGAGGCCGTACGCGCAGACGGCCGCCACGACGAGGGCAACGAGGCCGGACACGTACGCCCGCGATGAGCTCGTCTCGCGCCGGACCGCGGACTCGAGCCCATGGCCGCCGCCTGGCGACGGCGCTGCGGTGCCCTCAGCCCTGGCGGCGCGGCGCTCAGCCATGCGGGACCCCCACGGAGCGGCCGAGGACCGCGGGCCGCCGCTCCGCCCGCATGCCCGAGACGCGGATGTCCACGCGCGAGAGGGTCGTGCCGCTGAGCCGCGCGACGGAATCGAGGATGCGGCCCTTGGCCGCGGCACAGCGCTCCCAGACGCTTCCGCCCCAGGCCGAGAGGTCCACCGGCGCACCCGCTTCCGAGAGGTCCGGAATCGCCACCGGTGCGACGATCCGCAGAGCCAGCAGGCCGGCGTCGTCCGACCAGTCCGCCCGGACGTCACCGGGGCGGATGCCGAGCTCGGCCGCGGCGGCCGCCTGCGCGAGACTCGTCAGGGCCTGTGTGCTCACCCGGTTGAGGCCGGCGTGAGCGCTGCCGGGGGGACGCGCGGGCGGCGCCGGCACGAACGCCCCGCCGCCCGGGAGAGGCATCTGGATCACGAGGAGGATCGCCGCCCCAGCAGCGCCTCCCAGACGCGCCGCAGGTCGAGCCGCCCCTCGGCGGCCCTCCCCAGCGCCGCGCCGATCGCCATGAAGAGGAGTGAGACGAGGAAGCCCCACACACCGAACTGGAAGGACATGAAGGCCAGGAACGCTCCTGCGCCGATGCCCACGACGACCAGACTCACTGCACCTCGATTCCGGGCTTGGCGCCCTGGCGCGGCTCGCCGATGAAGACGTCGGCGATCTCGACGTTGACCTCGATCACCTGCAGCCCGGTGAGCCCCTCCACCGCGCGGTAGACGGCCGCGCGAACCTGATCGGCGAGCTGCTGCAGCGGGACCCCGTACTCGGCCACGAGCGTGACGTCCACGGCCGCCTGCGCCTGGCCGACCTCGGCGCGGACGCCGGCGGCATGGTCGCTCAGCGCCGGGCCGACGGCCTCGCGGATCGCTCCGAGGGCGCGGGAGGGCGAGGACCCGAGGGAATGGATGCCGGGGACCGACCGGGCGGCTGCCGCGGCGACCTTGGCCACAGCGTTCTCATGGACCACGGTCCGTCCGGTGGCGCCGACAGCAGCGCCGTACTCAGCACCGACCGCGCCTGGTTCCTGGGTCATGCGGCCTCCCCTCGTCGCCTCTGCGCACTACCTTAGTACGCGCCGCCGACACTGGGCCCGAGGCCCGCGCGGGACAGCTTTCAGGCCGCGACGAGGCCGTCCGCGACGACGCCGAGCATCGAGCCGACCTCGTCCGGATCGAGCGCGCTCGCGTCCGCTACGGCGGCCACGGCGCCGACGAGGCGCGAGATCTCCATGGCGCTCACCCCGGGGCGCAGGGCGGGCCCCAGCTCGTCGATCACGCGCTGGTTGGCACCGAGGTACCGCGTGCACTTCGCCACGAACGGAGAATCGGGGTCGCCGAGCGCGAGGGTGATGCGCGCGGCCGCGCCCTTGTGGCCATTGAGCAGGTCGACGTAGTCGCCGAACCAGCTCACGAGCTTGTCCCTCGCGGAGCCGTCGAGTCCGAGGGCGCGGTCCACGGCGGCCTTCACCTTGTCCGTCCAGGCCTCGAGCACGGCGTCGTACAGGGCCTCCTTGGTGGGGAAGTGCCGGTACAGGGTGCCGGCCCCGACCCCTGCGGCCTTGGCCACCTCGTCCATCGACACCCCGCTGAAGCCCTTGTCCTTGAACAGGGCGCGAGCGATCTCGACGATGCGATCGCGGTTGCGGCGGGCGTCAGCACGCACGGGCTACACACCTTTCCTCGGGCACGGTTGCCAAACGGAGAGTGTCTCCGTATAGTTCTAACCGGAGGATCTCTCCCCTTTAGTGTACGTCAGCCCCTCGGCCAGAACAGGACACTTCCCCATGCCGCAACCCATCGCCGTCCGCGCGCCCGCAGCGACCCAGTCCGCGGGTGCAGCACATCCCCGCCGCGCCGCCAGCATCGGCCTCTGGCTCGTCATGCTCGCCCAGCTCATGCTCGTCCTCGACGCAACCGTGGTGAATGTCGCCCTTCCGCACATCGCCACCGACCTCCGTTTCTCCCCCGCCCAGCTCAGCTGGGTGCTCAACGCCTACGCGCTCGCCTTCGGCGGCGTCCTCCTGCTGGGAGGACGGGTCGGGGATGTGTTCGGGCGCCGCCGCACCTTCCTCATCGGTGTCGCGGCCTTCACCGCCTTCTCCCTGCTCGGGGGCCTGGCGACGTCACCGCTCCTCCTCGTTCTGGCCCGAGCCCTCCAGGGCCTCGGCGCCGCCTTCGCCGCACCGAGCGTGCTCGCGCTCGTCACGACCTCCGCGAAGGACGACGGCGCGCGCCACCGCGCGCTCGCCCTCTTCTCCGCCATCGCCTCCATGGGCGGCGCGCTGGGACTGATCCTCGGCGGCGTCCTCACCGACGCAGCCAGCTGGAGGTGGACGCTCTTCATCAATGTGCCCATCGGCGCCCTGATCCTCGTGGCCGTCCCGCGGCTCGTCCCTGAGACCCCGCGCCGGTCCGGCCGCTTCGATGTGCTCGGCGCCGTCACGGCGACGGGCGGCGCCGTCGCCATCGTGTGGGCGCTCCTCCAGGCGGCCGACCACGGCTGGACGGACGTCCGGACGCTCGGCGGGCTGGCCGCGGGTGCTGCGCTGCTGGTCGGACTCGCCATCACCGAGCGCCGCGTAGCGCACCCGCTGCTGCGCCCCGAACTGCTGCGCAGCCCGAGCCGGGTCGGCGCCCTCGCCGCGATGGCGGCGACGTACGGCGGCATGCTCGCGATGTTCTTCCTCATGGTCCAGTACCTCGAGGACGTCCTGGGCCTGTCCCCGCTCGTGACCGGGCTGGCTTTCCTGCCGATGCCGCTGAGCGTCTTCGCCATGTCGCGGGTCATCCCCCGACTGCTCGAGCGCTTCGGCGCCGAGCGGCTTGTGGCCTTCGGCGCCCTGCTCCGCGTCGTCGGGTTCGTCCCGCTCACCCAGATCGGGGCGCACACCCCGTTCCCCGTCGTCGTGGGCGCACTGATCGCCACCGGGATCTCCGCGGGCATGACCTTCATGCCGCTCACCACCCTCGCGCTCCGGAACGTCGAGCCAGAGCACGCCGGGGCGGCGTCGGGGCTGTTCCAGACCATGCAGCAGCTCGGCGGCGCGGTGGGCCTTGCCATCGTCGCGTCGACCTACGCGGCCTTCGCGGTCCCCGGCGATGTCCTCGTCGGCGGCCGGGCGGGGTTCGTCTCCGCCACCGTCCTCTCGGGCCTCGCGCTCGTGGCTGCAGTGGGGCTGTCGCTCAGGCCTCGGCGGCCGTGAGTGCGGCCGCGGACACGCTCAGCCCGCCTCGACCAGGAGCTTGAGGTTCTCGAGCGTCTGCTCGCGCGCCCGCTCCTGCATCCGCTCGATGATGAGCTCGTCCGCGAACTTCCCGATGGCGCTTCCGGGCACGTTGTAGTCGAACTCCGCCGTCACCTCGGTTCCGGCCCCGTTCGGCTCGTAGTCCCACACCTGCCATCCGCGGAGGGGCCCTCGAACTCGATGCGGATGCGGTGGCCGCCAGACGGGGTCGGGCCGCTCTCGGCGACCCGCGTCGTGACGTGGAAGGGGACCCCGGCCATGAGGTACTTGTGCTCCACGACGGTGCCCGCGCCGCCGTCCCCCTCGATCTTCTCGGCTTCGCCCAGGTTCACCCACCACGAGGCCCAGTGCTTCGGATCCGCCGCCACCTCGACCACCCGCTCGACCGGCGCGTCAATGGAGGTGCCCACCTTGATGTGTCCCATGGAATGACGCTAGAGCGGCGGCCAGCACCCGGCCACTGCCCAAAGGCCCGGCAGCTGCCCTGCACCCGCGGGGCCGGGCAGGCAGGAGACAGCAACAGAGGCCCCCGCAGTTGCGGGGGCCTCTGTTGTGAAGTGGCTCCGACCGGCGTCGATCCGGTGACCTTTCGATTTTCAGTCGAACGCTCTACCAACTGAGCTACAGAGCCTCGATGATCTCTCACCGAAAGGCAACAGACCGTGGGCCATGTCGCCGAAGCGACCCTGACGGGACTTGAACCCGCGACCTCCGCCGTGACAGGGCGGCGCGCTAACCAACTGCGCTACAGGGCCTCGTTTTCGCGGGTTTGTTCCCCGCTCACAAGACTTAGATCCTAGCAGACCCTTCGGGGCCACCCCAAATCCTCATCCTGCGTACCCCCAACGGGATTCGAACCCGTGTCGCCGCCGTGAAAGGGCGGTGTCCTAGGCCACTAGACGATGGGGGCCAGCCAGACCATCAAACTATAGGGCCCGGCTCTCTGGCCAGACAAATCAGTAGAGTGGCCCGTATGGGCGCGGCGTGGATGGGCGAAGACGAGTTCGAGGCCGCCGTGGACGCCGCCCTCGCCCGGATCCCCCGGAGGGTCGCCAAGCACATGGACAACATGGTCGTCTTCATCGAGGACACCTACGTTCCGGGCGAGCACGAGGACCCGGACACAGTCCTGCTGGGCCTCTATGAGGGGACACCGCTCACCGAGCGGGGCGAGTGGTACGCGGCCGGCTCGCTCCCGGACCGGATCACGATCTTCCGCGAGCCGATCCTCGAGGTGTGCTCCACCCGCGAGGAGGTCGTCCACGAGGTGCTCGTGACCGTGGTGCACGAGTTCGCGCACCACTTCGGCATCGACGACGCCCGTCTCCACGAGCTGGGCTGGGGCTGACCTACCAGGGCCACCCTTCTCTGCCCCGGTACCCGGCCGCCTTCCCCTCCGTTTCGGGTACGCATCTCGTCGCCCCTCGGGCATTCCGGGTACGACGCCGGCCACCCGGCTGCCGCTCGGAGTCGCGCCTGGGCGAGCGGCCGGCGTCGTGCGCGCGGACGGCGGCCGGAAGCTCCGCCGCCTCGTACCCGAAACGGGAAAAAGCCGTCGAGATGCGTACCCGAAACGGAGGTGGGGGTTAGGGGGCGAGCATCGGCCCGAAGGACGACCGGTCGGCGAGCCGCTCGTCGGCACGGTCCGGGACCACCATGACGGGGCCTTTCGCGTGGTGGAGGACGCCGTCGGTCGTCGAGCCGAGCAGCATGCCCGTGAAGCCGCCGCGGCCCCGCGTGCCGAGCACGAGGAGGTCCACCGTGTGCGAGACGTCCACGAGCACGTCCACGGGGGCGCCGTCGAGCAGGCTCGTCTGCACCTCGAGGTCGGGGAAGTGGCTCTGGAGCCACGCCGTCCCGGCCTTGAGCTGGGCGCGGATGTCCTGGAACAGCTGCTCCCGGTCCACCGGGGCGGGCACCCACGCCAGGCTCCCGCTGAACTGCGGCACGGCACAGACGACCCGCAGCGGCACACCCCGCATCATGGCCTCCTCGGCCGCGATGAGCACCGCAACTCGGGCCTGGTCGGACCCGTCGACGCCGACCGCCACCACGTCCTCGACGTGCACCGGCCCCTCTTTGGACTGCTCCTCGCGGATGTGCCGGTCCTCGATGACGCCGCCGATCCGCTCCGCGAAGCGCAGCGGGACGGTCACGGTGGCGCAGTGCGCATGGGCCGGGAGGGCGCTCGAGACGGAACCGAGGAGCCGGCCGACGAAGCCGCCGCGCCCGCGGGAGCCGAACACGAGGAGCTCCGCCGCCTTGGAGAACTCGAGGAGCACTCCGGCCGCGTCGCCGGACTCGACGGAGGAGGTGACCTCGAGGCCCTCGACGTCGCCGAGCTGCTCGATTGCCTCCTTGAGGACGGCCTCGGCGCCGTCGCGGATCACGGTGTCGTCGAAGGTCGCGTAGCCGCCGTCCAGGCCCGAGGCCGCGAAGAGGGGAACGCTGTAGGCCGTCACCACGTGGAGGGGCCGCCGACGCCGCCGGGCCTCCTGGGCAGCCCACGCGAGGGCGCACCGGCCATGCTCGGAGCCGTCGACGCCGACCACGATCCCGGTGGGGAGATCGGCCTCGGCCGGCTCGCCTCCGGCCGCATCGTCCTGGGGGTGGAGCTGGGCGTCCATGGCATCCTCCTCGACTCGCTGGGAGCCTAACACGGGCCCCACACGGCCAATGTCCCCCGTCGCACAGGGGCGGTCAAGGCCATCCTGAGAACCCTCCGCAAGGTCACGGAACGGTCTACCGAAGCGCCCCGATTTTCTGTAGGGTCGAGTTTCTGTAGGGTCGAGTGCGTCACCCCGTTCTGGAACGATCCTTTCGGATGCGGGGTGGTGTTCTGCAAGCAAGTCGGGGGAACCGCGCGAGCAGCAACCGACCGTGCCATTCCGCAGGAGGACCAGCCCCGTGCCTATGCCGTCGAGCCATGAGGATGTGCCGGACCCGCAGGCCCGGGCACTCCAGGGCGAGGACCCCGTCGCCGAGTCGACCAGTGCCGTCGTGATCGGGACGGGCCTGTCGGGGCTCGCGGTGGCCGCCGAACTCGCCCGCCACGCCGTGGCCGCCGTCACGGTGGACGGCCTCGAGAGCTCGGCCCCCACCACCGCCACGTGCGCCCTGAGGGTCGCAGACCTCTCGAGCGCCGAGTCCATGGAGTACCTCGAGGTGCTGCGGCACCTCCGCAAGCACGCCGTGAGCCACGGCCTCGACGTGCGCCATCAGCTCACCGCCCGTCACCTCGCCCTCGTCGAGTCCCCGGAGCCGGATGCCCCGGCGCGGTGGGCCGTGCGCACGGACGCGGGCGTCCTGTACGCGGACGCCGTGGTCCTCACCCGCTGCGCCCACAATCAGCTGCGGCGCTTCCTCGCGGACCTCGGCTACTCCCTCGGGGAGCACCTGCTCGAGGCCCTCGGGCAGATCGGCCTCTACCTCGTGGGGGTGACAGGGCTCGCCGCACCCAGCACGCGCGAGGTGCTGCTGCAGGCCAAGCACGTGGGCGCCGAGGTGTCGGCGCGCGTCGGCGCCGGCCTCCAGCCCGCCTGAGTCCAGGCCCTCAGTCCTCGGCGCGGCCCTCCGGCCCCTCGTCCCCTCGGGAGAGCCGGCGCCGGGCGCCCACGCCGAGCGCGGCGAGAAGGCCCACGGCGACCACGGCGAACACCGCGATCATCCACGGGAACGGTTCTGCCTGCGCCGCCGGGGCGGGCGGAGCCGTCTGGGGCGTACCCGGCTGGGAGGCCTGGATCCCGGGCGGGGTGGCCGGCGCAGCGGACGCGGCGGCGCCGGAGGCCGGCGTCGTGCTTCCCCGGGCGACCGTGAAGGTGAGGGTGCCCTCGATCGGGTGCGAGTCCGAGCTCACCACGCGCCACACCACGGTGTAGGCGCCGGCCGGGACGCCGGCGCGGAGCCTCTGGTGGACGCTGCGGTCGACCACCTCGGGAGCGCCGTCCGAGACGTCCGTCCCGGCGGGGTCCTTCACCATGACCTGCGCGCCGACGCCGAGGGGTGCCTCGCCGAAATCCAGCCGCACCTCCGCGGGAGCCGTGGCCACCGTGGCGCCCGACGCCGGCGCGGAGCCTTCCAGCGCATCGTGGGCGACCGCCGGGGCCGGGGCCAGGAGGACGAGCGCGAGGGCGGCCAGGGCCGCCGACGCCGCCGCGGCGGCACGGGCCGAAGACACGCCGAGGCTTCGGAGGATCTGCATCACACCAGCCTATTTTTCGGCCGGGGGCCTCACAACTGGCGAGTAGTATTGACCCGGCCTTCCGGCTGCCCGGGATGTCAAGCCCCCACCCCACACACCCTTTGACCCTTCATCAGGAGCGCCCATGGCATCGGCAGTGGACCGGTACTTCAAGATCAGCGAGCGCGGCTCGACGGTGTCCCGCGAGATCCGAGGCGGCCTCGCGACGTTCTTCGCGCTCAGCTACATCGTGGTCCTCAACCCGCTCATCCTCTCGGGGGCCGACGCGGCGGGGAACCACCTGGGGATCCCCCGCGTGGCGGCGATGACCGCCCTCGTGGCCGGGGTGCTGACCATCCTCATGGGCGTGTGGGCCAAGCACCCGTTCGCGCTCGCCACGGGGCTGGGCGTCAACGCGTTCGTGGCCGTGACCGTGGCCACCCACCCGAACGTCACGTGGCCGGACATGATGGGCCTCGTGCTCGTGGCCGGCGTGGTCATGTTCGTGCTCGTGCTCACGGGCTTCCGCACGGCCGTGTTCAAGGCGGTGCCGGAGGGGCTCAAGACGGCGATCGTGGTGGGCATCGGCGTCTTCATCGCCCTCATCGGTCTCGTCAACGCGGGCTTCGTGCGCCGCATCCCGGACGCCGCGGGCACCACCGTGCCGCTGGGCCTCGGCGATGCGGGCCGGCTCATCGGCTGGCCCACGCTCGTGTTCGTGGTGGGCCTGGTCCTCACGATCGCCCTCATGGTCCGCAAGGTGCGCGGCGCGCTCCTGATCGGCATCATCGCCGCGACGATCCTCGCGAACATCGTCGAGCTCGTCTTCCACGTCGGCCCGTCCGTCGCCCCGGGCCAGGCGCCCAACCCCGCAGGCTGGTCCCTCGTGGTCCCCGGCCTCGGCAGCGTCGCCCCCGTGGACCTCAGTCTCTTCGGCCAGGCCAACCCGCTCGGGGCGTTCGCGCACCTGGGCACGCTCGGCGCCCTCCTCATGGCGTTCGTGATCCTGCTGAGCATCTTCTTCGACGCCATGGGCACCATGGTTGGCCTGGCCCGCGAGGCCGGGACGATGGACGAGAACGGCCAGATCCCGAACGTGGACCGCGTGCTCCTCGTGGACGCGTTCGGCGCGATCGCCGGCGGCGGCACCTCGATCTCCTCCAACCAGATCTTCGTCGAGTCGGGCGCGGGCATCGGCGAGGGCGCCCGGACCGGCCTCGCCTCCGTGGTCACCGGGGCGCTGCTCATCCTGGCGATGTTCCTGACCCCGCTGATCAACCTCGTCCCGTTCGAGGCGGTGGCCCCGGCGCTCGTGATCGTGGGCTTCCTCATGTTCCAGCAGGTGGCGAGGATCGACTGGCACGATCTGGGGATCGCGATCCCGGCGTTCCTCACGATCGGCCTCATGCCCTTCACCTACTCGATCGCCAACGGCCTGGGCGCGGGCTTCATCTCCTACGTGCTCGTGCGCCTCTTCCAGGGCCGCGCCAGGGAGATCCACCCGCTGATGTGGGCCGTCGCCGCGGCATTCCTCATCTTCTTCGGGATCGGGCCGGTGGAGAAGGTCCTCGGCTTCTAGCGGACATCGCGCACGACGGCGGCGGGCCGGCTCCTCAGGGCCGGCCCGCCGTTGGTGTTTCCTCCTCCGGGACCTTCCGGTCCGCACTCGCGCAGTCGTACGCTGGCGCGATGGCCTACACCGTCGGCTACTTCATCGGCAGCCTGTCCCAGAAGTCGATCAACCGCACGCTGTCCAAGGCGCTCATCCGCCTGGCCCCCGACTCTCTCGCCTTCGAGGAGATCCCCATCAGGGACCTCCCGCTCTACAACCGGGACCTCGACGCCAACTACCCGCCCGAGGCCCGCGCCCTCAAGGAGGCGATCGAGCGCGTGGACGCCGTCCTGTTCGTCACGCCCGAGTACAACCGGGACATGCCGGGCTCGCTGAAGAACGCCATCGACTGGGCCTCCCGCCCCTGGGGCACCAATTCGTTCAACCACAAGCCCTCAGCCGTCATCGGCGCGTCGCCGGGCAAGATCGGGACGGCCCTCGCCCAGCAGAGCCTGCGGGCCGTCCTCTCGTTCTGCAACTCGCCGCAGATGAGCGCCCCGGAGGCGTACATCCAGTTCCTGCCCGGCGTGTTCAGCGACGACGGCGAGGTGGGCGACGCGGGCACGGAGGAGTTCCTGCGCCACTACATGGAAGAGTTCGCGCTGTTCGTCGAGCGGGTCCTCACCGTGCTGCCCCGGGCCTGAGGCCACCCTGGCGGCGCAGGCCGGCCAGGGCCAGGATCCCCAAGGCGATCCCGAGCGGAAGTGCAACGCTCGTGGCGCTGAGCCACGCGCCGACCCCCTGGCCGCCCTGGACGGCGGCCGTTCCAGCGGCCAGGCCTGTCGCCGCGGATGCCAGCAGGAAGGCCGCGGCGCCGAGCGCAGGGACGACCCCCGCCGGGAGGGGCACATCCTGGGGCAGGATCCTCCACAGGGCCAGGAGCACGAGGCCGACAGCACCGAGGAACACCCGGCCCTCGACGACCTCGCCCCAGTGGTGTTCGGCGGCCGCCTGGGCGCAGTCGAGACCGGGATACGGCGCCTGCAGGACGGCGCAGCGCGCGGCGGTGTAGGCGACTCCGGGCAGATCGCCGGAGACGAATCCCGCGCCCCACAGCCGTCCGAAGACCTCGGAGAGAATGCCGCTGAGGCCCACGGCGATCGCTCCGATGGCCGCCAGCCCCACAGCGGGCCGCATGAGGGCGCGCAGCGGCAGTCGGCCGAGGGAGCGCAGCGGCGTCCGGAGCGCCGAGGTCGCGGCCCCCACCGGCCCGAAGCGGCGCACGGCCTCCGCCTCGGCGTCCTCGGGACTCAGGCCCTGGGCCATGAGGCGGCCGGCCGACTCGCGCAGGTGCGACTCCGCCTCGGCGAGCAGCCGGCGGGCGGCGGCGGGCTCGGAGTCCCGTGCCGCGGCGAAGAGTTCATCGAGGTAGGCGTCGATGGCGCCCGCATCCTCCGGCCGCGGATTCACTGCGCTGCTCCGAGGACGCCGCGCACGCCCGAGGCGAATCCGTCCCATTCCCGGGTCCTGCGCTCGAGTTCCGCGCGGCCCGCCGCGGTGAGGGAGTAGACCCGGCGGCGCGCCGGAGCGGCGTCGGCCCAGCGGCTCGCCGCCCATCCGGCCGCCTCGAGCTTGTGGAGCGCCGGGTAGACCGAACCCTCCTGGAGCTCGAACTGCGCGCCGCTGCGCTGGTGGATGCGCGCAATCAGCGCATATCCGTGCGCTTCGCCCGCGCCGAGCGAAGCGAGGAGGAGGAGGTCAAGCTGTCCGTTCACGCCGCTGCGTCCCATACCTAGACAATCTAGGGTCACGGGGACCGCCCTGCAAGGGTCAGTGCGGCACGGGGTCGTGGCGGAGGTACTCGCGCCGGAACGTCCCCGTGCCGGCGGTGAGCCCGCGCAGCTCGACGGCGTAGCGCAGCAGCTCCGCGTCAGGCACCTCGGCGCTGATCTCGGTCGTCTCCCCGGCGGAGGTGGTCCCGGTGAGCCGGCCCCGCCGTGAGGAGAGGTCGCTCATGACCGCGCCGACGTAGTCGGCCGGGACGCTGATGGTCACGGCCGAGACCGGCTCGAGCAGCTGGATCCGTGCGGAGGCGGCGGCCTCGCGCAGCGCGAGCGCCCCGGCGGCCTGGAACGCGGCGTCGGACGAGTCCACGCTGTGCGTCTTGCCGCCCACGAGCGTCACCCGGATGTCCACCACGGGGAAGCCCTCCGCCACGCCCTTGGCCATCTGCGCCCGCACACCCTTCTCCACGGACTCGACGAACGGCCTCGGGATGGCGCCGCCCACGATCCGGTCCACGAACTCGAAGCCGGAGCCGCGCCCGAGGGGCTCGACCTCGATGTCGCAGATCGCGTACTGGCCATGGCCCCCTGACTGCTTGACGTGGCGGCCGTGGCCGGCCGCGGCGGCGGCGAACGTCTCGCGCAGGGGCGTGACGACGTCGACCGTCTGCAGCTTGACCCCCTGGTCGCGCAGCCGGTCCAGCACCACCTCCGCGTGCGCCTCCCCCATGCACCACAGCACGAGCTGATGGGTCTCCGGGTTGCGCTCCACCCGCAGGGTGGGGTCCCCGGCGGCGACCTTCGCGAGGCTCTTGGCGAGCGCGTCCTCGTCGCCGTGTGAGGCGGCCTCGACGGCCACGGGCATGAGCGGCTCCGGCATCTCCCACGGCGCGACCAGGAGGGGCCGCTCGCGCGCCGAGACGGTGTCCCCCGTCTCGGCCCCCAGCCGCGCGACCGCGCAGAGGTCGCCCGCCACCGCGTAGGGGCGGACTGCAGCGTCGCGCCGAACGGGGTGTAGAGGTGCCCGAGCCGCTCGTCGGCGTCGTGGTCCGGGTGCCCGCGCTCGGCCAGGCCGTGCCCGGCGACGTGGACGGGCGTGTCCTCGCGCAGTGTGCCGGAGAAGAGCCGCACGAGGCAGACACGGCCCAGGAACGGATCCACGGTGGTCCGCACGACCTCGCCCACGACCGGCCCGTCCGGATCGCAGCGCAGACCCTTGACCGGCGTGCCGTCGAGGTCCGTGACGGGGGAACGGCGTGCTCGGCAGGGGACGGGAAGCCGCGCCGGACCAGCTCCAGGATCTCCGCCGTCCCGAGGCCAGTGGGGGCCGAGGCGGGCACCACAGGGAAGAACGAGCCGCGGGCCACGGCCTTCTCGAGGTCGCCGATGATCGTGTCCAGGCCGATGTCCTCCCCGCCGAGGTAACGGTCCATGAGGGTCTCGTCCTCGCTCTCGGCGATGATGCCCTCGATGAGGGCCCCGCGCTCCCCGTCCCAGCCGGCGATCTCCTCGGCGGTGCCGGGGCGCAGCTCGGGCTGCGTGCCCGGAGGCGCCGCCTCGTCCGGGTAGTCCGAGACGGTTCGCGTGAGCAGGCCGAGCAGGCCGCTCGGCGCGCCGCCGGGCCCCATGGGGACGTAGAGCGGGAGCACCGACTCGCCGAAGGCTCCCTGGCACCGGGCGAGGGCGGCGGCGTAGTCCGCGCGGGGGTGGTCGAGCTTGCTGATTACCACCGCGCGCGGCATCCCGACGCGCTCGCACTCGTCCCACAGGGCGACGGTCGCGGCGTCGACCTCCTCGGCGGCCGAGACGACGAACAGGGCGGCATCGGCGGCCCTCAGCCCCGCGCGGAGCTCGCCCACGAAGTCGGCGTATCCGGGGGTGTCCAGGAGGTTGACCTTGGTCTCGTCCGCCATGACCGGAGCGAGCGACAGCGCCACGGACCGCTGCTGGTGCACGGCGGCAGGGTCCGAGTCCCCCACTGTGGTGCCGTCCGCGATGGTGCCCCGGCGCGCGATCGCCCCGGCCGAGGCGAGGATCGCCTCGAGGAGCGTGGTCTTCCCCGCGCCCGAGTGGCCCACGAGCACCACATTCCGGATCAGCTCCGGACGGTCCGCGGAGACGGGAGCCTTCGCGGCCCCGTTGGTCCCTCTGCCCGACATGAGTTCCTCCTGCTCCTGCTCCCCAGCCGGCCGTATGGTGTCCCCTATCCTGCCCCCGGTGCGGCCCTGAGGCGAGTGGCCGTCGGCACCGAATCCGGAGGCCCGGACATGAAGGGCGGCGGGCACTGGCGCGGGTCCGGTCCGATGCGGTGTGCTGGGAGGATGAGCGAACCCCTGGACATCCCGCGCGTGCCCTGGTCCGGCCGCAACGACGGCGACTCCGCGGAGCACCGCCGCTGGTGGCAGGCCGTGCGGCCCTACTCGCCCGAGGCGCTCTCCGCGGCGGTCGCAGCGCACGACGGCGAGCGGTCCCGCCCCGCCGTGCTGCTCGGCTTCCGCTCGGAGGAAGGCGTGCGCCGCAACAAGGGCCGGCTCGGTGCCGCCGAGGGGCCGGGGGCGATCCGCGCGGCCCTCGGCCCGCTCGCCTTCCATCTGGACCGCGAGGTGTTCGACGCGGGGGACGTGGCGGTGGCCACCGGCAGGGACGAGGTCCCCGGCGACCTCGAGGGCGGCCAGGAGCGCTTCGGGTCCGCGCTCGCCGCGGCGCTGGACGCCGGCGCGCTCACGGTGGGGCTCGGCGGGGGCCACGAGACGGCCTATGCGAGCTATCTCGGCCTGACCGAGTCGGAGCGCACCGGCGGGGCCCGGGTCGGGGTCCTCAACCTCGACGCGCACTTCGACCTGCGCAGCGAGGACCGGGCGACCTCGGGGACGCCGTTCCTCCAGATGGCCCGGGCCGAGGCCGCCGAGGGCCGCGAGCTGCAGTACGCGGTGCTGGGGATCTCCACGCCGAACAACACCCGCGCGCTGTTCGAGCGGGCCGACGAGCTGCGCGTGCGCTACCTGCTGGACGAGTACACGACGTGGGAGACCGCGGAGTCGTTCGTCGAGGACTTCCTCGCCGACCTGGACGCGCTCTACCTCACGATCGACCTCGACGTGCTGCCTGCCCCGGTGGCCCCGGGGGTGTCCGCCCCCGCAGCGGTGGGCGTGCCGCTCGAGGTGATCATCGCCGTCGTGCGCCGGATCGCCGCGAGCGGGAAGCTGCTCCACGCCGACATCGCCGAGCTGAACCCCGCCTTCGACGTCGACGGGCGCACCGCGCGGGTCGCGGCGCGGCTCGTGGACACCCTCCTCGGATGATGCATAAGTACCTTATGCAATAATCTCCGCATGCCGACCGTGCGCCTTTCCGACCAGCAGCTCGTGGGGCGGTTCTCGCTCCTGCTCGAGCAGCTCGTGCGGCGCCTGCGCACCATCTCGTCGGTGGGCGGGATCAGCGCCTCCGCCGCGAGTGCGCTCGGGCGGCTGGGGGCGGAGGGCCCCCTGAGGATCACCGAGCTGGCCCAGGCCGAGGGCGTCTCCCAGCCGGCCATGACCCAGCTCGTGGCCCGGATGAGCGCCGACGGCCTCGTGGCGCGGACCGCCCCCGAGGGCGACCGGCGCGGCGTCCTCGTGGTCGTCACCGCGCACGGCCGGGACGTCCTCGAGCGGCGGCGTGCCCGCCACGTCGGGTTCCTCGACGAGCTGCTGGGCGGCCTCGACCCGGCCGACCGCGCGGCCATCGCCGCGGCGCTCCCGGCGCTCGAGCGCCTCGTGGACTCCGGCCCTCCCCCGTTCCGATCCCCGAAGCAGCGCGAGAATCCGAGCCAGGAAGAGGAGCACCCATGAGCGCGCACCACGGAAGCGCCCCGGCCAGTCCCTTCAAGCAGCCCGGCGCCGTGTGGGCGGTGGCGTTCGCGTGCGTGATCTCCTTCATGGGCATCGGGCTCGTCGACCCCATCCTCCCCGCCCTCGCCGCCGGGCTGCACGCCTCGCCGAGCGACGTCTCGCTCCTGTTCACGAGCTACCTCGTGGTGACGGCCGTGGCGATGCTCGGCGTCGGCTGGGTCTCGAGCCGGATCGGGTCGAAGTGGACCCTCGTGGTGGGGCTGGCCCTCATCGTCGCCTTCGCCGCCCTCGCCGGGAGCTCCGGCACGATCGGCGGGATCATCGGCTTCCGGGCCGGATGGGGCCTCGGCAACGCGCTCTTCATCGCCACCAGCCTGGCCGTGATCGTCGCCTCCGCGAAGGGCGGCTTCTCCGGCGCCATCATCCTCTACGAGACGGCCCTGGGGATCGGCATTGCGGTAGGTCCCCTGCTCGGGGGCGAGCTCGGCAGCATCTCCTGGCGCGGGCCTTTCTACGGCGTCGCGGTGCTCATGGCCATCGCCCTCGTCGCGACCCTCCTGTTCGTGCCCCGGCAGCCCAAGCCGGCCCAGAAGACGAAGCTCAGCGCCCCGCTGACGGCGCTGAGGCACCGCGGCCTGCTGACCATGGGCCTCATGGCCCTGCTCTACAACTGGGGCTTCTTCACGATGCTCGGCTATGCGCCGTACCCCATGAAGCTCGGCCCGCACGAGCTCGGCCTCGTCTTCTTCGGCTGGGGCGCCCTCGTGGCGGTCTTCGCCGTGTTCCTCGCCCCGAGGCTCCAGCGCAGGTTCGGGACGGTGGCCGTGCTGTACGCGAACCTGGTGGGCCTTGCAATCGTGATGGCGGTCATCGCGCTCGGGGTGAGCCGGCCCGCCGTCGTGATCGTGGCCGTGATCGTCAGCGGGGCGTTCATCGGCATCAACAACACGCTCACCACCCAGGCGGTCATGCTCGTGGCCCCGGTGGAGCGGTCCGTGGCGTCCTCGTCCTACGGGTTCATCCGGTTCATCGGCGGCGGCCTCGCGCCGTTCGTGGCGGGAAAGATCGCCGAGGCCACCAACCAGAGCGTGGCGTTCGGGGTCGGCGCGATCGCCTTCCTGCTCGCGGTTCCCGTCCTCGCCTCGGGCGCACGGCTCGTCACGAGGGCGGAGCGCGGGACGGAGGCGCCCGAGGCGGTGCTGCCGGCGCTCGAGCCGCTCGGGGCGGCGCCCACCGGGAGCCGGCCGATCGTCGTCGCCGTCCGGGCCACCCCGGCCGCCGCCGAGATCGCGGACCGCGCCGCCGAGCTCGCCTCCCACGAGGGGGCACCGCTCGAGGTGGTCCACGTCCGCGAGACCGAGATCATCGAGGAGCTCGCGGTGAGCCCCGAGACGGAGGAGGAGGCGCGGGCCGCCGTCTCCGCGCACGTCGACCGACTGGCCGGCACCGGCCTGGCCGTGCGGGGCCTCGTCCTGCACAGCGTGGGCGACCACGCGGCCTCGGCGGAGGCCCTTGCCCGGCATGCGGCGCAGGTCGGCGCCCGGGCGCTCGTGGTGCGCAAGGTCCCCCACGGCCCGGTGAGCAGGCACCTCGGTGCGAGCCTGGCGGCCGCCGCCGACGGCGCGGCCGCCCCGGAGCTCGTGGTGATCGACCTCGAGCCGGAGGCCTCCACGGCGTAGGGCGCCGGCGCCGCGGCTACATCGCCTCCTTGACCCCCTTGCGGATGAGCCAGACGTTCGCCGGCCACGCCGTGGCGAAGCCGATCACCATCCCGACCTGCATGAGGAACCAGTACACGGGCGAGTCGGGGTGGAGGTGCGGGCCGGGGAAGAAGGCGAACGCCATGAGCGCCATCCATCCGAAGAGCCCCACCTCGAAGGCGGTCAGGGAGAGCACGTCGGCCTTGGCGGCAGCCACGATCCCCTTCTTGAAGCCGAGCCCGCGCATCGGGGCGATCGCGAAGTACTGGAACGCGAGCCCGAGGAGGACGGCCAGGAGGTAGTCGCCGGCGTATTCGGCCCACAGCGCGGTGCCCGCGATCTGGAGGCCCAGGAGGAAGATCCCGGTCTCGGCGATGATGTCACCCAGCGTGCAGCCCGCGCCGCAGTGGCTGACGCCGACCGCGACCTGGGCCCAGAAGGGCTTCTCCGGGGGCTCGTCGAGTCCGCGGTCCTTGAGCCACCGCGAACTCGTAGTGCGCCCGTAGCGCCAGTACCCCCACACCGCGACGGGCCCGAGGTAGAGGGCCGTGACGGGCCAGACCGCCTCCATCACGCGCATCCGGAGGCGGTGTCCGCGCCCGTAGATGTCGACGAGGATGACGGCGGCGCTGGCCGCTGCGGCGGCGAGGCACGCCCAGGCGAGGGCAGTCAGCCAGATCGGTACCATGATGCTCCTTGACCCGTGGGACGACGATGCTGCTCAGGACGAGGCCATGAGCCAGCGCAGCACGTGCTTGGTGTCGAGCCAGCCCGTGAGGACCCCCTCGTCGTCGACCACCGGAAGGCCATCGGTGTCCGCGGCGGCGAGCACGAGGTCGATGCCGGCCGAGAGTCCCTCGGACTCCCGCAGCGCGCCCGAGGACTGGGCGAGGTCGCCCGCGGTGAGCCCCGCGACGTCGTCGTCCTCGAGGCCCTCGGCAAGCACCGCCGGGGTGATGACGCCGGTGAGCCGCTGCGCGCCGTCGACCACGGGCGCCGCCCGCGCGGCCGACTCCGCGAGCAGCGCGGCAGCCTCGCGGGCCGACAGGGTCGCGGCGAGCGGCCGCGGCGGCGCCGTCATCGCCTGGGCGACCGTGAGCCCATGGAGCGCACCCCTCTGCTGCGGCGCCGAGAGGTCGATGCCCCGCCGGAGGAGCTTGCGCGTGTAGATCGTGTCGCGGCTGGCGAGGGCAGACACCGCGGTGGCGACGAGGACGGCGAGCAGGAGCGGCAGGATGAGCGTGTACTCCCCGGTGAGCTCGAAGATGATGAGGCCGGCCGTGATGGCGGCCCGGGTGGAGCCGGCGAAGACCGCGCCCATGCCGACGAGGGCGAACGCGCCGGTCTGCCCGGCGAGGGACGGCATGGCCGCGGCCGCGATCTGGCCGAACGCGGCCCCCGTCGTGGCCCCGATGAAGAGCGAGGGCGCGAAGACGCCGCCCGAGCCGCC
Source organism: Sinomonas atrocyanea (assembly GCF_001577305.1). Lineage (NCBI taxonomy): Bacteria > Bacillati > Actinomycetota > Actinomycetes > Micrococcales > Micrococcaceae > Sinomonas > Sinomonas atrocyanea. The sequence goes on along the minus strand of NZ_CP014518.1, from coordinate 385,884 downwards.
GATCCCGATGGTGAGGCTCGTGGCGGCCATCTTCGCCACGGTCAGCAGCAGCAGGAACGGCAGGGCGTAGTGCCCGAGGATGCTGTTCTGCAGCACGGGGTAGCCCACACCGTACATCTGCGGGAGCGCGAGGAGCAGGCAGCCGAGCAGGAGTCCGCCGACGGCGGGGCGCAGCCACTCCGGTCCGCGCCAGAGCCAGTCGCAGGCGTCCTCGATCGCGTAGAGGACCTTGGAGAAGAGGACGCCGACCCCGCCCGCCACGAGCCCCAGGAGGGCGAAGACGAGCATTTGGCCCGGGTCCGAGACGGTGAAGGCGGGCAGGGGCAGGAAGGGGTAGTTGCCGAGCAGGGAGCGCCCGACCACCGAGGCCGCAATCGAGGAGAGCATGACGGCGGCGAAGGACCGGGCTGCGAAGTCGCGCAGGATCAGCTCGAGGGCGAAGAACACGCCGGCGAGGGGCGCGTTGAACGTCGCGGCGATGCCGCCGGCGGCCCCGCACGCGACGAGGGTGCGCAGCTGGGACTCCGAGGAGCCCGCGAGGGTCCCCAGGCGCGAGCCGAGGGCGGATCCGATCTGGACGATCGGCCCCTCGCGCCCCACGGAGCCTCCCGAGCCGATGGTGAGTGCGGAGGCCAGTGCCTTGACCACGGCGACGCGTCCCTTGATGCGCCCACCCTTGCGGGCCACTGCGTACATGACCTCGGGGACACCGTGGCCGCGGGCCTCGCGGGCGAACCGGTGCACGAGCGGGCCGTAGATGAGCCCGCCGACCGCGGGGGCGAGGACGATGAACGCCGGGCCGAGCCACGGGACCCAGTGGTTCGCGGGGTGCCCGGTCGTGGCCGCGTAGTCGGCCGTGCCGGAGAAGAGCTGCGTGGCGCCGACGATCAGCCAGCGGAAGCCCACCGCCGCGAGCCCGGCGCCGAGCCCGACCACCACGGCGAGGCCCACGAGGTACAGCGAGCCGACCCCGATCCGGTCCCCCACCGCCCGCGCGGCCGACCTCCAGCGGGCTCCGCGGACCGATGCAGACGGCATGGACACCCTTCCTCCTATGCAGAACGACAATAGTTGTATTTGTGCATCCTTCTTGCCGAAGAGGTTAGCATGGGAGCCGTGATGGACGAGAGGCATGCGGCCAGCCGGCAGGCCGGCGGGGGAACTCCAGACGGCGCGGACGCCGACGTCGAGGCGGTCATCAGGGCCTCCAGGGCCCTGCTGGGGTCATCGCCACCTCGGTCACCGAGGCGCTCGAGACCGTCACCCTCCCCCAGTTCCGGGTGCTCGTGGTGCTCGCGAGCTCGGGCCCGCTGCCCATCGGCGCCGTCGCGGCCCGCCTGAACGCCGTGCCGTCCACGTTCAGCCGCTTCCTGGACCGGATGGAGGACGCGGGGCTCGTCGCGCGGAGCCCCAGCCCTGGCAGCCGCCGCGAGATCCTCGTGCAGCTGGCAGAGAAGGGCGCCCGGATCGTCCACGAGGCCACGCAGCGCCGCCGGGAGTCGATGGCGGAGATCCTCGGCCGGCTCGGGCCGTCGGAGCGCGCCGCGATCGTCGCAGCACTGGACACCTTCTCGGCCGCGGCCGGCGAGCCCTCGCCCGAGACGATGCTCACGATGGGGCTCTGAAGGGCGCCCAGCGCACGCAGAGGGGCCCGCACCGGTAGGTGCGGGCCCCTCTCGTTGCGAGCCTCTGCGAGGCAGGCCGCAGCGGCGAGCGGTGGCTCAGCCGCGGCGGACGATCACTCCATCCGACTTGAGGCACAGCTGGCGGTCCTGCGGACCCTGCGGAAGGATCCACAGCACGTTCCCGCTGAGGGACACCTCCTCGACCGTTCCGCGGGCCACGACCTGCGCGTGCCGGACCACTTCCACGACCTCCCCCACGGCGAGTTCGGCCCAGTTCTCCACCGGTGCCTGGTATGCGCCGCGCCGGGAAAGTACTGCTCCACGTGCCTTCATTGCCTCTTCACTCCCTTGTGCAGAAACCTGCGCCCGTTGATGTGCTGTGATGCAGGCCACGCCTCCATGGCCCCAGTGTGGTCCGCGTCATCGCGGATACCTCTTTCTATCGGGTTGCCCGGCGCGTCGCCATGTAGGGTCTGACCACGATTCGCGCGAATCGTTGTGCAACCTTCCAGAGCGCGTCAGGCCGGCGTCGCCGCCGTCAGCGGAGACCGCCGACGGCGGCGCTCACCGCGGCGAGCAGCTCGCCCCCGGCGAGCATCCGGTCCGCCTCCTCGAGCTCGGGGGACATGAAGCGGTCCGCCCCCGGGCCGGGCACCGTGCGGCGGAGGACCTCGAGCGCAGCGGCGCCGCCGGGGCCCGGGACGAGCGCGCCGCCGGAGGCCTCGGTGCGGAGGTCGATCGCGCGGGCGGCGGTGACGAGCTCGATCGCCAGGACCCTTCGCAGGTTCTCCACGGCCTTGCGGAGCTTGCGCGCGGCGTGCCACCCCATGGACACGTGGTCCTCCTGCATGGCCGAGCTCGGGATCGAGTCCACGGAGGCGGGGACGGCAAGGCGCTTGCAGTCCGAGACGAGCCCGGCCTGGGTGTACTGGGCGATCATGAGGCCGGAGTCGACGCCCGGGTCATGGGCGAGGAACGCCGGGAGCCCGTGGGAGCGCGCAGGGTCGAGCATCCGGTCGGTGCGCCGCTCTGCCATCGACGCAAGGTCCGCGACGGCGATCGCGAGGAAGTCCAGCACGTACGCGACCGGGGCTCCGTGGAAGTTGCCGTTGCTGGACACGCGGCCGTCCGGCAGCACCACCGGGTTGTCGATCGCGGCGGCGAGCTCGCGCTCGGCCACGGTCTGCGCGTGGGCGATCGTGTCCCGCACGGCGCCGGCCACCTGCGGCGCGCACCGGAGCGAGTACGCGTCCTGGACGCGGGAGTCGCCCTCGCGGTGGGAGGCGACGATCGCGGAGTCCCGCAGCACGGCGAGCATGTTGGCGGCCGAGTCGGCCTGGCCCGGGTGCGGGCGCAGCGGGGCGTGCAGCTCGGGCAGGAACACCTGGTCGGTGCCCATGAGCCCGTCGACGGACAGGGCCGCGGTGACGTCCGCCGTCGTGACCAGCTGGCGCAGGTCGGCGAGCGCCATGAGCAGCATGCCGAGCATGCCCTCGGTGCCGTTGACGAGGGCCAGGCCCTCCTTCTCGGCCAGCACGATGGGCCGGATGCCGTGCTCGGCGAGCAGCTCCGCGACGCTGCGCTCACCCACCCCGCCGCACCGCTCGCCGTCGGGCCCGAATGCCTCCCCCTCGCCCATGAGCACGAGGGCCACGTGGGACAGCGGGGCGAGGTCGCCCGAGCAGCCCAGCGAGCCGAACTCGCGGATCACGGGGGTGATGCCCGCGTTGAGCAGCGCCACGAAGGTCTCGAGGACCACCGGGCGCACGCCGGTGCGGCCCGAGGCGAGGGTCTTGGCGCGCAGGAACATGAGGGCGCGCGCCACCTCGCGCTCGACGGCCGGGCCCATGCCTGCGGCGTGCGAGCGGATGAGCGACTTCTGCAGCTGGGTGCGCTTCTCCTGCGGGATGTGCAGGTTCGCGAGGGCGCCGAACCCGGTCGAGATCCCGTACGCGGGGATCTCGGACGCGGCTAGCTCCTCGACGTGGGCGCGGACGCGGGCGACGGCGTCGAGCGCCTCGGGCGCGACGGCCACCGTGGCATGGTGGCGGGCGACGGCGACGACGTCCTCGGCCGTGAGGCCGGCGGTGGAGAGGGTCACCTGGGTGGGAAGGTGGGTTTCGGGGGCGGTGAGGGTCATGTCCGTGGAGTCCTTTACTTGGCCGTGCCGGGGGCCGGGGTCATGGGGATCTTGACGCCGCGCTCGGCGGCGACCTCGGCGGCGCGCTCGTATCCGGCGTCGACGTGGCGGATCACGCCCATGCCCGGGTCATTGGTCAGGAGGGCGGTGAGCTTGGCGGCGGCGAGCTCGGTGCCGTCGGCGACGGAGACCTGGCCCGCGTGGATCGAGCGGCCGATCCCCACGCCGCCGCCGTGGTGGATCGAGACCCACGTGGCGCCCGAGGACGCCGCGGTGAGCGCGTTGAGCAGCGGCCAGTCGGCGATCGCGTCCGAGCCGTCCTTCATGGCCTCGGTCTCGCGGTACGGGGAGGCCACCGAGCCGGAGTCCAGGTGGTCGCGGCCGATCACGATCGGAGCCTTCACCTTGCCCTCGGCGACGAGGCGGTTGAAGAGCAGCCCGGCCTGGTGGCGCTCGCCGTAGCCGAGCCAGCAGATGCGGGCCGGGAGGCCCTCGAACTCCACGCGCTCCTCGGCGGCGTCGAGCCACGTGTGCAGGTGCTTGTTCTCGGGGAAGAGCTCCTTGATGGCCTGATCGGTGACCTTGATGTCCTCGGGGTCGCCGGAGAGGGCCACCCAGCGGAACGGGCCGAGGCCCTCGCAGAACAGCGGGCGGATGTAGGCCGGGACGAAGCCGGGGAAGGCGAACGCGCGCCCGTAGCCGCCCTTGCGGGCCTCATCGCGGATCGAGTTGCCGTAGTCGAAGACCTCGGCGCCCTCGTCCTGGAACTCGACCATGGCCTGGACGTGGCGGGCCATCGCGTTCTCGGCCTTCTTGGTGAAGCCCTCCGGATCGGCCTCGGCCTCGGGCTTCCACTGCTCCACGGTGTACTCGGTGGGCAGGTAGCTGAGGGGATCGTGGGCGGAGGTCTGGTCGGTCACGACGTCCACGGTGAGCTCGCCGGCCCTGTGGCGCCGGAGGATCTCGGGGAACACCTCGGCGGCGTTGCCCACGTAGCCCACGGACCAGCCGCGGCGCTCCTCCTTGGCCTTGCACACCTTGGCGATCGCGGCGTCGAGGTCCGTCTCGACCTCGTCGAGGTAGCGCTTGCCGACCCGGCGGCGGAGGCGGGACTCGTCGACGTCGACGATGAGGCACGCGCCGTCGTTCAGGGTGACGGCGAGGGGCTGGGCGCCGCCCATGCCGCCGCAGCCGCCGGTGAGCGTGAGGGTGCCGGCGAGGGGGCCCTCGGCGGCGTCCTGAGCGGGGGGCGCGGGGTGGTCGGCTGTGCCCTGCCTGGCGGCGAGGAGCTTCCGGCCCACGGCGGCGAACGTCTCGTACGTGCCCTGGAGGATGCCCTGCGTGCCGATGTAGATCCATGAGCCGGCGGTCATCTGGCCGTACATCGTCAGGCCCTCGGCCTCGAGGCGGCGGAACTCGGGCCAGGTGGCCCAGTCGCCCACGAGATTCGAGTTCGCGATGAGCACGCGGGGGGCCCAGACGTTGGTGCGGAAGACGCCCACCGGCTTGCCGGACTGCACGAGCAGGGTCTCGTCGTCGTCCATGCCCTTGAGGGTCTCGACGATCGCGTCGAAGGCCTTCCACGAGCGGGCGGCGCGCCCTGTGCCGCCGTAGACGACGAGCTCGTCGGGGCGCTCGGCCACCTCGGGATCGAGGTTGTTCATGAGCATGCGCATGGGCGCCTCGGTCTGCCACGACTTGGCCGTGATCTCGGTGCCGCGGGGAGCACGGACCGGGCGGGCGCCGGTGGTGAAGTCGGCCTTGGGGGCGGGGCTGGTGGTCTCCGTCATCGTGACTCCTGCGTCGTGATGGATGGGTGTCTGCTGGACCGTTCGATCCTCTGCATCCATCACACCGCGCCGCGGCGGACGCGAACAGGGGCTCCGCCGGGGTGCCGTCCGGCATTCCAGACCGGCCCAGCCCCCTCCGGCCCCTCAGTCCGGGATGAGCCGCTTGCCGAACGTCGCGACCTCGTCCTCGCTGTACCCGAGACCGCCGTAAAAGCCGTGTGCGCCCTCGTTGCCGCGCCGGACCATGAGCATGACCTTGGGACAGCCCAGCGCCGTGAGCCGCGATTCGGCCTCGGCCAAGAGCGCGCGGCCGATCCCCTCGCCCTGCCGCCCGGGCTCCACCGCGAGGTAGTAGACCCAGCCCCGGTGGCCGTCGTACCCCGCCATCGCCGTCCCGACGACCTCCTCCGCCGCGGCCACGACGAAGAGCTCGGGCCAGGTGGACGTGGCGCGGTCGATGTCCCGCCCGGGATCGTTCCAGGGCCGGGTGAGGCCCGCGGCGTGCCAGAGGGCGATCACGGCCTCGCGGTCCGGCTCGGCGTAGGTGCGCAGGATCATCCCGCCACGCTACCGCGCGGGCCCTGGACCGTGTTGACTACCTCCGTAAGGGGGGCACGGTGGACTACAGGGATCCGAGCGCGTGGCGCGGGCTGCTGCTCAACGGCGGCTGGGGCAGGGCGGCGCAGCGGGGCAATCCGCGCGGGCGGCATGTGCTCGGCATCGCCTCGACCGTGTGCGGCGTGCTCTCCCTCGCCGGTGCCCTCTCCGTGTCCATGGTCCTGACGTCCGAGCTCGGCTGGTACGGCCCCCGCGGTGCACCCGAGGTCGGCACCTGGCTGCTCCTCCAGTGGGACTCCCTCGTGGCGGTCTGGCTGTGCGCCGGCTCGGCCGTGGCGGGGCTCGGCTCGGGCATCGCCTCGCTCGCGGCGCGCTGGTCCCTCGGCCTGACGGTGGTCGGGCTCACGCTCTCGGCGGCGGCCCTCGCGGCGACGCTCAACACCTGGGGCCTGTTCTTCTTCAACCACCTGTAGGCCGCGGCGGCACCGCTGGGCCCCGCAGGCGCTACTTGACGCAGGGCACGCTGCCGCCTTGGAGCTGGCCCTGCCAGTCCGCGTAGGTCGTCGTGGTGGGGGCCGTCGTGGGCGTCGGCGTGGCGGTCGGTGCGGGGGCCGCGGCGGACGACGGCGAGGCGGCTCCCGCCGCCGGCGAGCTCTGCGCGGCCGTGGGCGCCGGAGCGGTCCGCGTGGCCTTCGGCGCGGGCGGCGGGGTCGGGGCGAGGAGGGCGCGGACGGTGGCCTGGATCTGCGCCACGTCCACGAGGTTGACCGAGGCGCCGTCCGGCGAGGTGCCGAAGCCGAGGATGGGCAGCGTGCTGAAGGAGATGTTGCCGCCGGTGAGGGAGGTGGCCTGCTGGGCGAGCGTGAGGAGGTCCAGGCTCCGGTCCACCGCCATGTTCTTGCTCACCGCGTCGAGCACGGCCTCCATCTTCGGCAGGTTCGTGAAGGTGCCCGCCTGCTTGAGCTGGTGGAGCACCGAGACGATGAAGGCCTGCTGGCGGCGCGTGCGGTCGAGGTCGGTGAAGTCGTAGGTGGGGTCCGAGGTGTCGCGGCGCTGGCGGACGAAGGCCATCGCCTGCTGGGCGTCGATCTGCTGGGTCCCGGCGCGGAAGTCGGCCCCGGAGAAGGTGTCCTGGGTGGCCCGGTTGACGCACACGGTGATCGGGGCGATCGCGCGGGCAACCTGGTAGAACGCCACCATGGTGATCTCGACGAAGTGGTCGATGCGGACCCCGCCGAGGAAGGCCGACACGGTGGCGAGCTCGGCGGCGCGGCCGGCGTCCCGGGCGGCCTGGTACGTCGCGTCGTCGTTCGGGCCGCCTGCTCCGAGGAGCGCGGCCTGCTTCGCCGCGAAGCCGTAGCTGTAGGCCTCCTTGACCTTGGTCTTGAATCCCGCGCCGGGGAAGCCGGCCGTCTGGACGTAGTCGTCGCGGGGGACCGAGATCGCCGTCGACCGGGAGCCGTCGGCCGGGATGTGCACGAGCATGAGCACGTTGGCGTTGTAGAAGCCGCCGCTGTCGTCCCCCGCGTGCAGCGCGTTCTGGATGTCCTGGGGAAGCGGCCTGCCGTTCTCGTCCAACCGGGAGTCGAGGCCCATGATGAGGATGTTCGTGTCCTTGGACAGCTTCGGGACCGAGGGCGTCGAGGCGGTGGCCGAGGGGCTCGCCGTCTCGGCGAAGGCCTCGGAGAGGGCATCGGAGCGGTGCACGTTCGCGTTGAACCTCCCGGCCAGCTGCACGACGTAGACGACAGCCCCCGCTCCTGCGAGGGCCAGGACAGTCGCGACGATGAGCACCGCGCGCAGCCATCTTCGCCGGCGCGCGGGCCCTGCGCCCGCCCCGCTTCCCTGCTCCGCCATGCGCAGCCCCCTCGGCAGGACGCGCCCGGCTGCGCCTGCGGCCGGCGGGCATCCATGTGATGCACACCATACTCCCGCCGCCCTTCGGCGCGCATCAGCGCACCTGCGGGCCTACTGCTGGAACCCGTCGATGAGCCCCCGCGCGGTGAGCAGGCTGCGCGAAGCCTCCTCCGGCGCGATGCGCACAAGGGCGAACGCGGCGACGACGAGCCCCGTCACGGCGTCGGCGAGCCGCTCCCGGTCGGCCGCCGCGGCCTCCGGCAGGCGCGCAGCGATCCCGTGGCCGACGGCGGCGCGCAGCTCGTCCCGGTAGGCGGCGATCACGCGGGCCACCTCGGCGTCATGGGCGATCGGGGCCCCGGCGGCGTTGATGAGCAGGCAGCCGTTGGCGGCAGGCGCGGACCCGGCACCGCGGAGCGCCTCCCGCAGCCCGTCGAGGTAGTCGGTGATGGCGCCCGGCTCGACCTCGGCCTCCTGGAGCGGGCCCAGCCGCGGGCGGACCACCTCGTCGAGGTAGTTCTGCACGGCCGCGTCGAAGAGCCCGCGCTTGGACCCGAAGGCGTTGTAGATGCTCGAGCGGCTCAGCCCGGTGGCCCGCTCGAGGTCCGGGACCGAGGCATCCTCGTAGCCTGACTGCCAGAATACGGCCCGGGCGCCGCGCACCGCCGTCTCCCGGTCGAAGGACTGGGTCCTGCCCACCGGCCACCCCACTTTCTGTAATGACCAGTCCAGCATATAGTGGACCGGTCGTTACAGAATACGAGTGGACCCAGTTCCGGCGAAAGGGACCCAGCATGTCGCAGACCTCCAGCACCCAGATCCAGCTTGTCCGCCGCCCCTCGGGATGGCCGACCCACGAGGACTTCCGCACCGTGACCGTGCCCTACGGCGACCTCGAGCCGGGCCAGGTGCGCGTGCGCAACGAGTTCGTCTCGGTCGATCCGTACATGCGGGGCCGGATGAACGACTCCCGCAGCTACGTGGCGCCCTACGCGCTGGGTGAGACCATCACCGGCGGCGCCGTGGGCCGCGTCGTCGAGTCCGCCGCCGACGAGGTGCCGGTCGGCGCCGTCGTGCTCCACCAGCACGGCTGGACGGACGTCATCCAGGCGGACGCGGGGACGTTCCGGGTGCTCGCCGACGTCCCTGGGGTGCCGCTCTCGGTCCGCCTGCACATCCTGGGCATGACCGGCATGACGGCCTACGTGGGCCTCACGGAGATCGCGGGCCTCAAGGCCGGGGACACGGTGTTCGTCTCGGGCGCGGCCGGCGCCGTGGGAACTGCTGCGGGCCAGATCGCGAAGCTCCTCGGGGCCAAGCGCGTGATCGGCTCCGCGGGCTCGGCGGAGAAGGTCGCCCTCCTGACGGAGAAGTACGGCTACGACGCCGCCTTCAACTACAAGGACGGGGACGTCCGCGGCCAGCTCGCGGCAGCCGCCCCCGAGGGCATCGACGTGTTCTTCGACAACGTGGGCGGCGAGCACCTCGAGGCCGCGCTCGAGGCCTTCAACGACGGCGGCCGTGCGGCCCTGTGCGGGGCGATCTCGGCCTACAACGCCACCGAGCGCCCGGCCGGCCCGGACAACATGCCCAACCTCATCACCCGCGGGCTCACGCTGCGCGGCTTCACCCTCGGCCACTACCTGCACCTCGCCCCCGAGTTCACCGAGCGGATGACCGGGTGGTTCGCCGCGGGCAGCATCGCCTACGACGAGACGATCGTGGACGGGATCGAGCACACGGTGGATGCGTTCCTGGACATGATGCGCGGGGCGAACACCGGCAAGATGCTCGTCCGGATCTGAGGCGCCGCCGGCGGGCCAGCCCGGGCCGCGGCCTGCCCGGGTTCAGCCGCGGCCGTAGATCCTCGCGGCGAGGTCGCCGGCCGCCTTCTGGGCCCGGGCGGCGAGCTCCTCGCGCCGCCGCTCGGGCACGCGCTCGGCCTCGAACGTGATCGCGACGGCCGCCGTGGGCCAGCCCGCGTGGTCCCGGACCACGGCCGCGACCGAGGCCAAGCCAGGTGTGACCTCACCGCCCTCGGTCGCGTAGCCGCGCTGGCGGACCTGGTCCAGCTCCGACTGGAGGGCCGAGTACGAGCGGATCTGCTCGCCCTCCTCGGTCCGGGACGTGAAGGCCGCCGCGTTCGGGTACAGCGCGCGGACCTGGGACTTGGGCAGCGCCGCGAGGATCGCACGCCCGCTCGCGGTGAGGTGGCTCGGCAGGCGCACCCCCACGTCGGTCACGAGCGAGGGCCGGTTCTTGGCCCGCTCCTCGACGATGTAGAGCACGTCCCGGCCGTGCAGCACCGCAAGGTGCGTGCTCTCCCCGATCGCGTCCACGAGCGCCGCGAGCAGCGGCCGGCCCAGGCGCGAGAGCGGCTCCTGCCGGGAGTAGGCACTCGAGAGCTCGAACGCGCCGATGCCGAGCCCGTACCGCTGCTCTTCCGGAAGATGGAGGACGAACCCGTTCTCCTCCATGACCGCGAGCAGGTGGTAGACGGTGGAACGCGGCAGGCCGAGCTGCGCCGCGATCGCCGAGGCCGGCTGCGGTCCGCGCCGCGAGGCGAGCAGGCGCAGGATCCGCAGCGTGCTCTCCGCCGCGGGCACCTTCGACTTCTCCCGTGCCTGGGTGGGGGGCATGGCGACTCCTTCCGCTCCGCCGGGCTGCCTGCTGTCTGCAATCCCGGACCACCTCCAGTGTGGAGCGGACGACGGCGGCCGCGCACCCGCCGTCGTGCGCTCACCGTCCGGAATACCGGACACTAGTCCTCTTGGGCGCATCTGGCATGCGAGACACACTCTGGTCGTGACGCCACTCACAGCCCCCGCCGGGCCCGGCACAGTGGGAGGAGCCTGGCCCGAAGGCCCCTTCCCAACGACGTGAGGACTCCATGCAGACCACTCATCCCGCCGCGCTCAGCCGCGGCCTCAACGTCCGGCACATCCGGTTCATGGCCCTGGGGTCGGCCATCGGCACCGGGCTGTTCTACGGCTCCGCCGAGGCCATCCAGGCGGCGGGGCCGGCCGTCCTGATCGCCTACATGATCGCCGGTGCCGCCGTGTTCATGGTGATGCGCTCGCTCGGCGAGATGGCCGTGCGGCACCCCGTGGCCGGCTCGTTCAGCCAGTACGCCGGCCGGTACCTCGGCCCGTTCTGGGGCTTCGCGACGGGCTGGACCTATGTCTTCGAGATGGCGATCGTGGCACTCGCGGACATCACCGCGTTCGGCATCTACATGGGCTTCTGGTTCCCCCAGGTGGACCGGTGGGTGTGGATCGCCGCCGTGATCCTCGTGCTCACGGCCATCAACCTGCTCAGCGTCAAGGTCTTCGGCGAGCTCGAGTTCTGGTTCTCGCTCGTGAAGGTGGCCGCCATCATCGCCATGATCGCCGGCGGCGCCGCCCTCATCGCCTTCGGCTTCTCCTCCCCCTCCGGCGGCCAGGCCGGCGTGCACCAGCTCGTCGCGAACGGCGGGCTCTTCCCCAACGGCTTCGGCGGGCTGCTCGCGTGCTTCTCGGTGGTCGTGTTCGCCTTCGGGGGCGTCGAGACGGTCGGGGTCACGGCGGGCGAGGCCGCGGACCCCAAGAAGGCCATTCCGCAGGCCGTGAACACGGTGCCCGTGCGGATCCTGCTCTTCTACGTGCTCACGCTCGCGGTGCTCATGAGCCTGTTCCCGTGGAACCAGGTGGGCGCCCAGGGCAGCCCCTTCGTGCAGATCTTCAGCGGGCTCGGGATCCCCGGTGCGGCCAATGTGCTCAACGCGATCGTCATCACCGCCGCGCTCTCCGCGATCAACTCGGACATCTTCGGCGCGGGGCGCGTCCTGTTCGGCCTCGCGCAGCAGGGCCACGCGCCGGCCTCGTTCGGGAGGGTGTCGTCGCGCGGAGTGCCGTGGATGACCGTGGTGGTCATGACCGGCGTGCTCGCGGTCGGGGTGGTGCTCAACGCGCTGATCCCGGAGGACGTGTTCACGGTCATCGCCTCCATTGCGACGTTCGCCACCGTGTTCGTCTGGGCCATGATCCTCGCCAGCCATGTGGCCATGAAGCGCGAGATCCGGCGGTACGCGCTCGCGCCCAGCGAGTTCCCCTCGCCCCTGTGGCCCGTGGCCTCGGTGCTCGCGATCGCGTTCATGGCGTTCGTGACCGTGCTCCTGGGCTGGTTCGAGGACACGCGCGTGGCCCTCGTGGTGGGCGGCGCCTGGATCGGCCTGCTCGCCGGGGCGTATGCCCTGTGGGTCCGCGGCGACGGGCGGCGCCGGCCGGCGCTCCTCGACGAGACCGCCCCGCTGCCCGTGGTCTCCCCGGACGACCGGGTGCGCGCGTAACCCTCGGCGCCCGCGGGCATTTCGACACAACTCAGCGCCGTTCCTGCCCCTTTCGGGGCGGAAACGGCGCTGAGTTGTGTCGTTGTGCTCGGGTTGGCGGGACGGCGGCCGGACCTAGCGGGCCGACCAGCCGCCGTCCATCGTGTAGGACGCGCCGGTGACCATCCCGGCGTCCTCCGAGGCGAGCCAGCACGCCAGTGAGGCCACCTCGGACGGCTCGACGAGCCGCTTGATGGCCATCTCGGTCAGCATGACCTTCTCGAGGACCTCGGACTCGGGGATGCCGTGCGTCAGCGCCTGGTCCTTGATCTGCTTCTCCACGAGTGCCGTGCGGACGTAGCCCGGGTTGATGCAGTTGGACGTCACGCCGTGCTCCGCGCCCTCGAGCGCGGTGACCTTCGAGAGGCCCTCGAGGGCGTGCTTCGCGGTGACATATGCGCTCTTGAAGGCGGAGGCGCGGAGGCCGTGGACCGAGCTGAGGTTGATGACCCGGCCCCAGCCGCGCTCGTACATGTGCGGCAGGGCGGCCCGGACCAGGAGGAACGGCGCCTCGACCATGAGCCGCTGGATCCGCCGGAACGCCTCCGGGTCGTACTCGTGGATGGGGGCGACCTTCTGGATCCCCGCGTTGTTCACGAGGATGTCGCAGTCGAGCCGCAGGTCCTCGAGCGCGGCGGTGTCGAGCAGGTCCACGGCCCACGCCGTGCCGCCGAGGTCCGCGGCGAGCTTCTCGGCGGCGCTTCCGTCGAGGTCGGCGACCACCACGTGCGCGCCCCGGTCCGCGAGCCCTCGGGCCACCGCGGCGCCGATGCCTGCCGCGCCGCCGGTGACGAGTGCCCTGCGGCCGTTGAGGCTCATGCGCGGGCTCCTGCCTCGGACACCGTGCCCCGGACGCGGGCGGCGTCCGCGGCGTCGAGCGCGTGGAGCGAGGCGCCCTTGGTCTCCCGCATGGCGAGCACGGCGATGAGGGTGATGACGCCAGCGGCGGCGAGGTAGACCGCCGTGGGCCACCACGAGCCGGTCGCCTTGAGCCACTCGGTGGCGAAGACCGGGGCGAGCGAGCCGGCCACGATCGAGGTGACCTGGTAGGCGATCGAGACGCCGGAGTAGCGCATGCGGGTCGGGAACATCTCGGCCATGATGGCCGGCTGGCCGGAGTACATGAGGCCATGGAAGACCAGGCCCACGATGATGGTCAACAGGATGACGAACACGTTCTTGGTGCCGAACGCCGGGAAGGCCCAGAAGCCCCAGGTGCCGCCGAGGATCGCGCCGGCGAGGTAGACCGGCTTGCGGCCGATGCGGTCGGCGAAGCGGCCGATCACCGGGATGATCGAGAAGTGGCAGATGTGCGCAATCGCGATGACGCCGAGGATCGAGGCGGTGTTCATCTTCAGGCCGGTGCCGAGGTAGACGATCGAGAACGTGACCACGAGGTAGTACAGGATGTTCTCCGCGAACCGCAGGCCCATGCCCACGAGGACGCCGCGCGGGTAGCGCTTGAGCACCTCGAAGACGCCGTAGCCGGCGGCCTTCTCGGTCTCGAGCTCGGCCTTGGCGGCCTGGAAGATCGGCGCCTCGTCGATCTTGGTGCGGATCACGTAGCCCACGATCACCACGATGGCGGAGAGCCAGAAGGCCACGCGCCAGCCCCAGACGAGGAACGCGTCGGAGGAGAGTGCCGAGGTCATGACCCACAGGACCACGGTCGCGAGGACGTTGCCCAGCGGCACCGCCGCCTGCGGCCACGACGACCAGAACGCGCGCTTCGCATCCGGCGCATGCTCGGCCACCAGCAGGACGGCACCGCCCCATTCGCCGCCGAGCGCGAGGCCCTGGATGAAGCGGAGGAGGACGAGGAGGATCGGAGCCCAGATGCCGATCTGTGCGTAGGTCGGCAGGCAGCCCATGAGCACCGTGGCAGCGCCGATGAGCATGATGGTGATCTGCAGGGTCTGCTTGCGGCCGATCCTGTCGCCGATCTGGCCGAACACGATGCCGCCGAGCGGGCGTGCGATGAACCCCACCGCGTAGGTGAGGAACGCGGCGATGATCGCGTCGTACTCGTTGCCCATCTTGGGCAGGAGGATCTTGTTGAACACGATCGTGGACGCGGTCGCGTAGAGGAAGAAGTCGTACCACTCGACCACCGTGCCCGCCATCGAGGCGGAGACGATCTTCTTCAGCAGTGGTTGCTCGGTGCTGCCGGCGGAGCGCTGATCAACGCTCATAGGGGGTGCCTCCTGGGTGTCGTCACTGACACGGCTCACATTCGGGGCCTCGCGGGCGTCTTCACGGTATGACGCCCATCACATGTCCCGACGAGTATTCCCTGCGCAGGACTGCGCCTTCAATGATCAATTCAGCACTGATCCTGTGCAGATTTGCAGATGGACCCGTAGGGTGTCCCCATGACGTCGGCGCAGCCCTCCCCCGATCTCCTCCTCGTGCTCCTGGAGGTGTCCCGCTCCGGGAAGTTCACGACGGCGGGCGAGAGCCTAGGTCTGAACCACACCACGGTGGCGCGCAAGATCGCGGCCCTCGAGAAGTCCCTCGGCGGCCGCGTGCTGGCCCGCGCCGCAGGCGGCTGGGAGCTCACCCCGCTCGGCGAGCGGGCCGTGGGCGTGGCGGCCCAGGTCGCCGACGCTGTAGGGCGCCTGGGTCCCGGCAGGGAGGACCCCATCACCGGGGTGGTGCGCATGACGGCGACGGACGGCTTCAGCGCCTACATCGCCTCTCCCGCGGTGGCCCGGCTGCGGGCCGAGCACCCAGGGCTCACCGTCGAGCTCGTGACTGTGACCCGGCGTGCCCTCCAGCAGCGTTCCGGAGTGGACCTCGAGGTCGTCGTGGAGGGCGAGCCGCAGGTCCACCGCGCCCACGCGGTCCGGCTCGGCGAGTACACGCTGGGGATGTACGCCTCCCGCGAGTACCTCGCCCGGCACGGAGCTCCGCGGACGCCCGAGGAGCTGGCCCGCCACGGCCTCGTGTACTTCGTCGACTCGATGCTCCAGATCGACGACCTCGACACGCCGCGCCGCCTCGCACCCGAGATGCGGGACGGCCTGACGTCGACCAACGTGTTCGTGCACGTCGAGGCGACCCGGGCCGGGGCAGGGATCGGCTTCCTGCCGTGCTTCATGGCGGACCGGCACGAGGACCTGGTGCGGCTGCTCCCCGACTACTTCCGCGAGCAGCTCCCCTACTGGATGGTGCTGCGGCCCGACTCGTACCGGCAGCCGGCCGTGGCCGCGGTGGCCGAGGCGCTGCGCGACCAGATGGAGCGCTCGCGTCCCATGCTCCTCGGCCTGAAGCACGCGTCCGAGGGGCGGCCCGTCCCTTCTGGCGAGGGTGCAGACCCGGAGCCCAGCCCCGTCTGAGGCGGGTGCGGAGCGGCCTCCGGCCGCACACCGTCTGCGCCACCCTGCAGCTGGGCCTTCACGCACCCCGCGGGCCAGCGCCGCCCGGGGACGCCCCGTCGCGTCGCGGCTCCGCGGCCCCGACCCACGCTCGGACCCGTCCGTCGTCCCAGACCTGGGCCGGCAGCGCCCCGCCGAGCAGGCGGCGACGCAGCGCGGGCGAGGCGGGGATCGGCGTCGTGCTCGCGGCGATCACGAAGTTGCCGTACCTGCGCCCCTTGAGCATGGCCGGATCTGCGACGATCGCCGTGTGCGGGAAGACTGCGGCGATCGCGGCCGCCTCGGTCCTCGCAGAGACGTGGTCCGGGGAGCTGCCGATGTTGGCCACGAACAGGCCGCCGGCGTCGAGCAGGCGGGCCGAGGCCTCGATGAACTCGACAGTGGTCAGGGGATCCGGCGTGGTGGACCCGGCGAAGACGTCGCGGACCACGACGTCCCGGGTGGCCGGGGTGAGGGACTCGGTGACCTGCCTGGCCTCGCCGACGCGGATGCGCAGCAGCGGCGCGCGCGGCAGGTCGAACCATCCGCGCACGTAGTCGGCGAGCTTCGCATCGAGTTCGACGACGACCTGCCGCGCGTCCGGGTAGCGCGCGGCGAGGTATCGGGGGATGGAGCAGCCGCCCCCGCCCTGGTGGAGGGCACGGAGCCGCTCGGTGCGCTCGGGGTCGAAGCGGTCCTCGATGAGGGCCACGATCCAGCGCATGTACTCGAAATCGAGCCGGAGCGGGTCGGACAGGACGATGTGCGAGCTCTGGACCCCGTTGATCTTCAGCAGCCAGCCGTCCCGGGAATCCCCGTCGGGCACCAGCTCGGCGCTGCCGGTGCTGATCGGGTAGAGGCCCGCCACCGGGCCCTGACCCTGCTGGGCGGCCATCAGGCGTCCCCCCGGGCGCCGCGGACCATGCGGATCTCGGGCAGCGTTGCCCCGCCGATCTCGTCGAGGTGGCGGGCGCCGTCCGGCACAAAGCCGAGCTTGCCGTAGAACGCCCGGGCCCGTGGGTTGTCCTCGAAGACCCACAGGGATGCCGGCCGGTCCGCGAGGACGCGCTCGACCACCGCCCGTCCCGCGCCCGTGCCGTGCATCTCGGCCAGCACGTAGACGGTGTAGAGCTCCTCCTCCGCGGGGGCATCGTCGTCGCGGGCGGGGCCGGCCCCCGCGAACCCGACCACGCGCCCGCGGAAACGGACCAGCGCGAACCGCCCGGGCGACTCCGGGGCGAGGAAGCGGCGCCAGCGCTCGGTGCGTGCGGGCGAGTCGCCGAGGCCGCCGGCGAGGAACGCCGCCGGGAGCAGGTGGGCGTAGGCCTCGCGCCACGAGGCGTCCTTGACCGCAAGCACCGCCTCGGCGCCATCGGGCGTCGCGCCGGTGATCTCGAAGGCGCGCTCGGGCGGGGTGCCGCTGTGCTGGACCATCGCGCTACCTCACCACGGCCAGGGCGAAGCCGTCCCAGCCCTTGGACCCGGCGGTCTGCACGACGGTCGCGTCGAAGAGCGGGCCGCCGAGGAGCTCGAGGGACTCCACGATGAACGGCGCGTCCTGGTCCCCGCCGTCAGGGTGCAGGAGCGTGCCCTCCCACACGGCGTTGTCGAGCACCACCACGGTGCCCGGCCGCCCCAGCCTGACCGCCCACTCGAGGTAGCGGGAGTTGTTCTGCTTGTCGGCGTCGATGAAGACGAGGTCATAGGGTCCGGACAGCCGCGCGAGCGTCTCGAGCGCACGGCCCACGTGCACGGTGACCTTCTCGGCAAGGCCCGCGGCGGCGAGATTCTGCCGCGCCACGTCGGCGTGCTCCGGCAGGTACTCAAGGGTGTCGAGGTGGCCGCCTGCGGGCAGGGCCTGCGCCATCCAGATGCTGCTGAACCCCGCCAGGGTGCCGATCTCGAGCACCCGCGCCGCTCCGGAGATCCGGACGAGGAGGTTCAGCAGCTTGCCGGACGTGGGCTGCACCTCGATCGGCGGCATGCCACGAGCCTCGGCCGTCTCGAGGGCCCGCTCGTGTTCCGGGCCGGGCTTCACGACGGTCCGCGTGAGCCACCGTTCGACCTCGGTCCATTCGGGCTGCGCGACGTGTTCGACCATGCCGCCAGTCTGGCACCTCGTGCCGAGGCCGCGACAGCGCCGTGGCGGACCGGCGCGTCAGCCGCCCGCGGGCTCTGCGCCCTGGCCCGCGATCGCCCGCTCGAGGCGTTCTACCTTGCCGGTGAGCTCACCGGTGTGGCCCGGGCGGATGTCGGCCTTGAGGACGAGCGAGACCCGCGACCCATAGCGGCCCACGGCCTCGGTGGCGCGCTTCACGACGTCCATGACCTCGTCCCACTCGCCCTCGATCTCGGTGAACATCGAGCTCGTGCGGTTCGGCAGGCCGGATTCCCGCACGATCCTGACCGCTGCCGCGACCGCCTCGTGGACGGAGTCGGAGGGAGCGGACGACGGCGAGTCGGCCGCCTCAGCCGGGCGGCCGGCGTCGGGCGCGGGGCCGGAGGGGGATACAGAGAACGCGACGATCATGCGCACCAGTGTGCCACCGCGGCTCGGCCGGCGAGCTGGGAGCGCACCGTCATGTAGGCGACACCCGGACTCTCGGATGGGTACTGTTGAGGTATGCAGCAGGAACGGGCGTGGCGCAAGCCGATGCGCGCCGACGCGGCACGCAACATCGAGAAGATCATCACGGCGGCCCTCGACTGCTTCCGCGAAGAGGGCCCGAACGTGTCCCTCAAGACCGTCGCGGACCGGGCCGGGGTCGGCCCAGCCACACTCTTCAGGAACTTCGCCGACAAGGACGAGCTGGTCCTCGCCGCGGTCGAGCGGCAGATCAAGGTCAAGGTCGAGCCGGTGGCCGAGATGGCGCTGGACAACCCCGACGCCGCCTCCGGCCTCGTCGAGGTCCTCAGCGCGGTGATGCAGGTGGCCAATGATGAGCACAACCTGCTCTCGGCCGTCGCGGGTCGGCGGAGCCTGCTCGTGGGGCTCGCCGGCAAGCTCATCGAGTCCCTCGGGGTCCTCCTCCAGCGTGGCCAGCGGGAGGGCACCCTGCGCGAGGAGCTCCAGCTGATCGACATGGTGCGCCTCGTCGCCATGCTCATCGGTGCGGGCGACACGCTGGAGCCCGGGTCCTTCGCGTGGCAGCGGTACGTGGCGCTCGTCGAGGACGCCATCCGCACCCACCGGGAGAACCGGCCGCTGCCTCCGCTCGGCCCGATCCCCGGCGTCGAGCTGCCCCTCTGACGGCGGGGAGCTCTCCCCATGGCGGACCCGGGGCGTGCCCGCTAGCGTCTGGGGCATGACCATGCTCTCTGTCGCCGCATCCACGACATACGGGACCTCCTCCGGAGACGCCGCCGCAGGCCTCATCGGCGGGCTCTTCGGTGCCGTCATCGGCCTCGCCGTCGTTGGACTCCTGTATATGGGGATCTTCACCAAGGCCGGCCGTCCGGCGTGGGAGGCCTACGTCCCCTTCTACAACTTCTACGTGCTGATCACCCAGATCGTGGGTCGTCCGGCCTGGTGGTTCTGGGTCATCATCGCCTCGAGCGTGATCCCGGTCCTGAACTTCATCACGTGGATCGCGGCGGCCGTGTTCGGCATCCTCGTCATGAACGACCTGTCCAAGTCGTTCGGCAAGGACTCCGCCTACACGGTGGGCCTGGTGCTGCTGCCGATCGTCTTCGTGCCCATGCTCGGCTACGGCCAGGCGCAGTACCTCGGCAAGGGCGCTCTCGTGGCGCCGGGCGGCTACGGCCAGCCCCAGTCCTACGGCCAGCCCCAGCAGTACGGCCAGCAGGCCCAGCCCTACGGCCAGCCCCAGCCCTACGGCCAGCCTCAGCAGTACGGCCAGGAGCGCCCGAGCCCCTATGGCCAGCAGCCCGGCTCGGACGAGCCGCGTCGCTGAACCGAAACGGCCCCTCTCCATCTGAAGGTCATGTTCTGGGAGTCACCTCAGGTGACCTTCAGAACGTGACCTTTAGAACGTGACCTTCAGAACGTGACCTTCAGAACGTGACCTTCAGAACGTGACCTTCAGAAGCTGACCTTCAGAAGGGGCTGGGCGGTCAGCCCCAGCCGAGGAGGCGCAGGAGCGCGGCCGCGGCGGCGCCGGCGATCACCACCACGAGGAACGGGGCCCGCAGCACGAGCGCGACGGCGGCCGCCGCGAGGGAGCCGAGCCGGGCGTCGAGCACGAGGGACTGGCCGCCCGCAAACGTGTTGACGGCGGTCAGGGACGCCAGCAGCCCGATGGTGACGGTGCCCGCGACGCGGAGCATCCGCTCGTTGTCCATCCATCGGCGCGGCAGCAGGTAGCCGAGCAGCTTGAGCGCATACGCGGCTGCGCAGGCGAGGACGATCCAGGCCCACAGGCTCATGCCCGGCCCCCGCCCTGGCCGCCGTCCCCGCGGGGGTCCCGGCGGGAATAGGGGTCGAGGTCCGGCCCCAGCCCCTCCACCCCGGCACCCGCGGACGGCCGGCCCGAGGCGGCCCTCGCATGGCTGACCCATCCGAGGACGGCGGCGACGAGCGCCGCGATGAGGATCGGGACGCCGGGCGGCACGAACGGCACCGCGAGCACGGTCGCGAGGGCGCAGACCACGGCGATCGCCCAGGGCTCGCGGCCCTTGAGCCGCGGCCAGAGGAGCCCCAGGAACGCGGCCACGGCGGCGCCGTCGAGCCCCCACTGCTTGGGGTCGCCGAGGGCGTTCCCCGCCAGGGCGCCCACGGCCGTGAAGATGTTCCAGAGCACGAACACCCCGACGCCGGCCACCCAGAATCCTCGACGCTGCTCGGTCGGCGACTCCTGGCCCACGGCCGTGGCCGTGGACTCGTCGATCGTGAACTGCGGAGCGACGAAGCGGCGCCAGCCGGCAGGGGCGAACATCGCGTTGAGCTGCATGCCGTAGACCGCGTTGCGCACGCCGAGCAGGGTCGCCGCAGCGGTCGCGGCGGCGCCCGAGCCGCCTCCGGCCAGCACCCCGATGAAGGCGAACTGCGAGCCGCCGGTGAACATGAGCAGGCTCAGGGCCACGGTCTGGAGGACGTCGAGCCCCGAGGCGACCCCGAGCGCGCCGAAGGAAACGCCGTAGAGGCCGGTCGCGACGGCGATCGAGAGGCCGATCCGCGCCGCCGGCGAGCGGCGCAGCGGCACCGGCCCCGCGCCGTCGTGCTCGGGTTCGGGTTCAGGATCCGGGCGGGGATCCGCCTCAGCCAAGGGCCGCCCCCAGCTGGGCCAGCACCTCGGCGGGGCGGTTGGTGGTGATCTGCTGGACGCCGACGGCGAGGCAGTGCTCCACGTCCTCGGGCGCGTCCACGGTCCAGACGCGGAAGGTCAGGCCGGCCTCGAGCCACGCCCGCACGCGGTTGGGGTGGTCCCGGATGTAGCGGATGCCGGGGCCGGCGATGCCCACGCGGCCCTCGTCGAGGATCGCCTCGGCGTCGAGCTGGGCCGCCTTGAGGACGTTGGCGACCGCGCCGCCCGTGAGGGCCCCCAGCGCGGCCGACTGCCGCAGCTCCTCGACCGAGACGTCATCGACGAGCATGCAGACGTGGCGGGCGGGGACCGAGGAGAGGAGGTGCTCGATGGCCTCGGCGTCGAAGCTCATGAAGCTGACCTGGACGCCCCCCACCCGAGAGGCCTCCGGCTCCCACCCGCGCGAGCGCAGCAGCTCGAGCACGCGGTCCTCGAGAGCACGGCGGTAGGGGCTGGGGTGCTTGAGCTCGATCGCGAGGCCCACCTCGCGCCCGGAGGCGACCAGCAGGTCCAGCAGCTCGGGCAGCGTCAGGAGCTGCTGGCTCTGGGCCCCGAACTCGTCCGGGACCCGGACGCCCTTCCAGGAGGAGAAGTCGAGCTCGCGGAGCTGGGCGAGGGTCCGCTCCGCCACGGGCCCCGTGCCGCTGGAGGTGCGGTCCAGGTTCGCATCGTGCAGGAGGACCAGGTGCTGGTCCCGGGTCAGGTGGACATCGCATTCGACGCCGTCCGCGCCGTCGGCGAGCGCCTGGAGGTAGGCGGCGCGCGTGTGCTCGGCGAAGCGCGCGCTCGCACCACGATGGGCATACACAAGGGGGCGGCTGGTCATGGCGCAAGGGTATCGGACCGATCCGACGCCCAGATTGCGTCATACCCCCTGGGGTACTATTCTGGAGGAGAAGCAATACCCCTAGGGGTATCCCAACGGAAGGAGAGCCATGCTGCTCGAGCGCATCTACGACCAGGACCTGGCGCAGGCCAGCTACATGATCGGCTGCCAGGCCAAGGGCGAGGCCATTGTCGTCGACGCCCGGCGCGACATCGCCCCCTACCTCGAGCTCGCCGCCGCGAACGGCATGAAGATCGTCGCGGTCACCGAGACCCACATCCACGCCGACTACCTCTCCGGCTCCCGGGAGCTCGCCGCTGCCACCGGCGCGGACCTCTACGTCTCCGGTGAGGGCGGCGAGGACTGGCAGTACGGCTTCGAGGCCGAGCGGCTGGTCGACGGCAGCACCATCCAGCTGGGCAACATCACGGTCACTGCCGTGCACACCCCGGGCCACACCCCCGAGCACCTCTCGTTCCTCATCAAGGACGGCGCCTTCAGCGACGAGCCCGGCTACCTCCTCTCGGGCGACTTCGTCTTCTCGGGCGACCTCGGCCGCCCCGACCTGCTCGACGAGGCCGCCGGCGGGGTGAACACCCGCTTCGAGGGCGCGCGCCAGCTCTTCACGAGCCTCAAGGAGAAGTTCCTGACCCTCCCGGACCACGTCCAGGTCCACCCCGGCCACGGATCCGGCAGCGCCTGCGGCAAGGCCCTGGGCGCGATCCCGTCGACCACGGTCGGCTACGAGCGCCTGTTCGCCTGGTGGGCCCCCTACCTCGCGGCCAACGATGAGGAGGGCTTCGTCCGCGAGCTCCTCGACGGCCAGCCCGACGCGCACGCCTACTTCGGGCGCATGAAGCGCCAGAACCGCCTCGGCCCGGCCGTCATGGGCGGACGCGGCGCGCTCCCCGAGCTCTCCACCGAGGCGATCGCCGAGGACCTGGCCGCGGACCGGATCACGTTCGTGGACACCCGCCACCACGCCGACGTCCACCGCGGCACCGTGGCCCGGGCCCTCAACATCCCCGCCGGCGGCAAGATGGCCACCTACGGCGGATGGGCCTACGACCCCGAGACCGATTCCCGCCCGCTCGTGCTCCTCGCCCAGAACGAGGAGGCCGCGGGCCGCATGTGGGACTCGCTCGTGCGCGTCGGGATCGACAACGTGGCCGGCTTCACGCCCACCCTCGAGGGCCTTCCCATGACGGCCCCCCGCACGCTGGAGCCTGCGGACCTCGAGGGCTTCGACGCCGCACTCGTGCTCGATGTGCGCAACAAGACCGAGCACGCCGCGGGCCACATCCCCGGCTCGGAGCAGCTCAGCGCCGGCCGCGTCCTGTGGCACACGGACCAGCTCCCCTCGGAGGGCGTGATCGTGAGCTACTGCCAGAGCGGCGTCCGCAACTCCGTCGCCGCGAGCGCCCTGCGCCGCGCCGGGTACGAGGTCGTCGAGCTCGAGGGCAGCTACCTCGGCTGGAAGTCCTTCGCAGACTCCCAGGAGGCCGCCGCCGCCCGCTGAGCCGCGCCCCGGCCCACCCCAGACCCGGATGCCCCGCCTGTCCCCCCGCAGGCGGGGCATCCGGCTGTCCGCCCCCGCCGGTAGGGTTGAGGCATGGTGACGCTGAACCGCACCCCAGGCCCCCGCCCGGGAGCGGAGTCCGGCTCCGGTCCGACCGACCTCGAGCGGGCCGCCGCCCTGGGCCGGATGAAGGCCCTCGCCCTCTCCCTCCTGATCGGGATGGCCGTCATCTTCGCGGTCTCGTTCGCGCTCCAGGACAGGTACGCGTGGCTCCAGTACGTGCGGGCGGCCGCCGAGGGCGGCATGGTGGGGGCGCTCGCGGACTGGTTCGCCGTCACCGCGCTGTTCAAGCACCCGCTCGGGGTGCCCATCCCCCATACCGCCATCATCCCCACGCGCAAGGACGCGATCGGGGCGTCCCTCAGCGGGTTCGTGCGGGACAACTTCCTCTCCTCCGCCGTGGTGCGCGCCAAGCTGGACAGCGTCGACGTCGCGCGGAAGGCAGGCACCTGGCTGGCGAGCCCCGCGGGCGCCGAGCGGGTCGCGAAGGAGGGCGCCGCCGTCGTGCGTGGGGCGTTCACCGTGCTCAACGACGACGACGTGCAGGCCGTGATCGAGGGCATGGTGCGGCGCCACCTGCTCGCCCCGCCGTGGGGGCCGCCGCTCGGCCGGGTGGCAGACCAGGTCCTCGCCGCGGGCCACCACCACCAGCTCGTGGACCTGCTGGTGGACCGCGCGGCGGACTGGGTCGCGGCGAACTACGAGGCGGTCACCCGCGTCGTCTCGGACCGCTCCCCCTCCTGGGTGCCGAGCTTCGCCAACGACCTCGTCGGCGACAAGATCTACATCGAGCTGTCCAAGTTCGTGGCGGCCGTGCAGTCGGACCCGGACCATCAGGTGCGCCGGTCCATCGACGCGTACCTGAGGGACCTCGCCCAGGACCTCCAGCACGAGCCTGCCATGATCGCCCGGGTGGAGGGCATCAAGGCGCAGGTGCTCGGCGACCCGCAGGTCCGCAGCCTCGCCGGCCGCACCTGGGCCACGCTCAAGCGGGTGCTGCTCGAGGCGGTCTCGGACCCGCGCAGCGAGCTGCACCAGCGGTTCACCACCGCGGTGCGGGACTTCGGCGCCCGGCTCGTCGAGGACGAGGAGCTGGCCGGGAAGGTCAACGCGTGGGTGGCGGACGCGGCGTCCTACGTGGTGGCGACCTACCGCGACGACATCGCGGGCGTCATCGAGGACACGGTGGCCCGCTGGGACGCGCAGGAGACCTCGGAGAAGATCGAGCTCCAGGTCGGCAAGGACCTCCAGTTCATCCGCATCAACGGCACCGTGGTGGGCGCCCTGGCAGGCCTGCTGATCTTCGCCGCGGCGCATGCCGTGTTCGGCGGCTAGACGGACGACGGCGCGTGGCCGCCTCGGGCGGGCTGCGCCGTCGGGCGGCCGGTGCCGTCCGGGAGGCGGACCGGCCCGCAGTTCAGTCTGCGAGCGGCTCGATCCCGGCGCGGCCTTCGAGCAGCCGCGCCCGGCGCTGCTCGATCTCACGCTCGACGGCCTCCTGGGGCGTCTCGGCGGGCAGCACGTCCGGCACCGGGCCGAACGCCGCCTGGGCGGCACGCACCACGGCGCGCCCCATGAGGAGGTTGCCGGCCCCGCCGACCACCGCGCCGACCCCGAAGGGAAGGGCCCGGCCCACGAGCGCGCCGCCCTGCCGCTTGAGCAGCCAGGTGAGGAAGCGCCGCTGCACGGTGCCCTGGAGTACCTTGACGGCCTGCGACGGCATGGACCGGTTCAGCGCCACGCCCCACGCGCTGGCCGGGTG
Organism: Sinomonas atrocyanea; assembly: GCF_001577305.1. Lineage (NCBI taxonomy): Bacteria > Bacillati > Actinomycetota > Actinomycetes > Micrococcales > Micrococcaceae > Sinomonas > Sinomonas atrocyanea. The sequence continues at coordinate 360,761 of NZ_CP014518.1, read as the reverse complement.
TCCGCCACGGCCCAGGGCCTGCCCGCCCAGCGCGGAGAGCAGGGCCGTGCCCTCCTCCCCCAGCATGAGCGCCATGATGGTGGTCCGGGCTCGGTCCGGGTCCTCGAGGTGCACCCCGTGGAGCTCCGCGATCGAGGCCGCGTAGAGGGCGGTCGCCTCGAGGAAGCCCACCGTGGCGGCGGCGGAGAGGCCCAGCGACGTCATGGTCCCCAGACCGGGAATCGCCGCGGTGCCGCCCACGGCGACGCCGGTCCCGCCCACCGCCGCCAGATAACGGCGCTCGAGGCGCCGGGCGAGCTGGGCGGGGGAATCGTTGGGGTACTGTCGGTGCAGCCGGCGCAGGTTGGCCAGCACGAGCGGGCGCTGCACGTCCACCGCCGCCAGGAGGGCCCGGTGGACGCGGGGGGTCGCCTGGCCACGGGCGTCGAACATCGTCTGGTGCGCCGTGTCCTGCGCGATCCGCAGGGCAATGTTCTTCTTCGCCATCTGCACAGGCTAGCCCCGGGCGCCGGACATGTCCCGCGCCCTTCGCGCTTGGCGTAGCGAGCGGATCGGGCTGGCCCGCACTGTTTCAGACGGACGCCGGCGGGGAAAGTCAGGGGCGACCCGCGCCCCGCGGGCTTGGAGCGCTGCCAGTGCACCGGCAGCGGCGGAAGGAGCTCATCATGGGCATCGGTGCGTCAATCTTCCTCATCGCCATCGGCGCGATCCTCGCATTCGCGGTGACGCCGGGCCTCATCCCGTTCATCGACCAGACACTCGTGGGCTACATCCTCATCGGCGTGGGCGTCCTGGGGCTGGTCGTCTCGCTCGTCATGATGGGCAGCTCGCGCCCGCGGCGGCGGGTCACCGAGTCGCGTCAGCTGGTGGACCCGGAGACCGGCGAAGCCGTCACCCGGCGCGACAGCCGCGAGATCTAGGCGGCCCAGGGACCCGGACGGGCCCGGCGGAGCGCGCGCTCCGCCGGGCCCGTCTGCGTTTATGTGGAACCCCTTGACTTTCCAACATAAACGCAGATACAGTCAATCAATCCCACATTCGTGTGATGGAGACCACAGGCTGGACGAGGGGCTCAGAGAGGAGAGGTGCCGGGCATGTCGATGTTCGCAGAAGAGCGTCAGCGGCTCGTCGCCGACCGTGTCGCCGAGGTCGGCCGGGTGAGCGTCACCGAGCTCGCCGAGCGCTTCTCCGTCACCACCGAGACCGTGCGCCGCGACCTCGCGGCGCTGGAGTCCGCCGGCGTGCTCCGTCGCGTCCACGGCGGCGCCGTCCCGGCCGAGCGCAGCGCCACCGCGGAGGCCAGCCTCCTTGAGCGGCAGATCCAGAACCTCCTCGAGAAGCGGGCCATCGCGGACGCCGCGGCGGACCTCATCGAGTCCTCCCGCGCCGGCAGCGTCCTCCTGGACGCGGGCAGCTCCACGGAGGCGCTCGCGGAGCGCCTCATGGGCGCTCCCCTGGACGGCGCTCCCCTCGTCGTCGTGACCAACGCCCTGCCCATCGCGGACAAGCTCGCGGCGGATGCGAACCTCAACGTCCAGCTGCTCGGCGGCCGGATCCGCCCGCTCACCCGGGCGGCGGTGGGGCCGGCGACGGTCGACGCCGTCGAGCGCCTCCGCCCGGACCTCGCCTTCGTCGGGGCGAACGGCCTGCACGCCCAGTTCGGGCTCAGCACGCCGGACGTCGAGGAGGCCGCCGTCAAGGCCGCCTTCGTGCGCTGCGCGCGCCGCGTCGTGGCCCTCGTGGACCACACCAAGTTCGGCGTCGAGGCGCTCGTGCAGTTCGCGCGCCTCGACCAGCTGGACGCCATCGTGACCGATCGGGCACCCGAGGGGGACGTCGCCGACGCCCTCGCGGACGCCGGAGTCGACGTACTGGAAGCAGGGAAGCAATGATCGTGACCCTCACCGCGAACCCGAGCCTGGACCGCACGGTCGAGCTGGGCGCACCCCTGCTGCGGGGCGAGGTGCAGCGCGCCGTCTCGGTGCGGCAGGAATCCGGCGGCAAGGGCGTGAACGTGGCCCGCGCGCTGCGCGCCTCCGGGCTCGACACGCTCGCCGTCCTCCCGGGGGATGCCTCCGATCCCGTCGTCGCCGGCCTCGCCGCCACGGGCGTGCCGTACGCGGCGCTGCCCATCGGGGCGCCGCTGCGCTCGAACGTGGCCCTCACGGAGCCCGACGGCGTCACCACCAAGGTCAACGAGCCCGGCCCCGAACTCTCCCAGGCCCTCCAGGAGGCCCTGCTCGCCCTCCTCGTCGACCGCGCCCGTGGGGCCTCCTGGGTGGTCCTCGCAGGATCGCTCCCCCCGGGGGTTCCCGAGGACTTCTATGCCACGGCGGCCGAGCGCCTGCGCTCGGCCGCCGACGGAAACGCGCCGAAGATCGCTGTCGATTCTTCCGGCGCGCCGCTCGCGGCCTCCCTCTCGGGCAGGCCAGAGCTGCTCAAGCCCAACGCGGACGAGCTCGCGGAGCTCGCCGGACTCGTGGGCCTGAAGGACACCGGCACACCGGCCGAACTCGAGGCCTCCCCGGCGCTCGCCGCGAAGGCGGCACGGGCGCTCGTGGACGCCGGGGTCGGAGCGGTGCTCGCGACCCTCGGGTCGAAGGGCGCCGTGCTCGTCACACGGGACGGCGCGTGGCACGCCACGCACCTGCCCATCAGGGCCGTCAGCACCGTCGGTGCCGGCGACTCCTCACTGGCCGGGTACCTCCTGGCCGACTCGACTGGGGCGGACGCCGAGGGCCGCCTGCGCCAGGCAGTGGCCCACGGGGCCGCCGCCGCGTCCCTGCCGGGATCCACCGTCCCGGCAGCGAACCAGACCACCCCCTCTGCCGTGACCGTCACGGCCCTCTGAGAAGGACTCATCATGACCGAACTCATCGCCCCCGAGCTCGTGGTGCTCGATGCGTCGCTGGGCTCTTCCCCCGCCGACGTGATCAGGCACCTGGCCGGACTCGTTGCGGATGCCGGCCGCGCCACAGAGGTGGACGGGCTGTTCGCGGACGCCTGGGCGCGCGAGCAGAAGACCGCCACCGGCGTCCCCGGAGGCATCGCCATCCCCCACTGCCGCTCCACGGCTGTGACCGAGCCGTCGCTGGCGATGGCCCGCCTGTCGCAGAAGGTCGGATTCGGCGCGAAGGACGGCGACGCCGACCTCGTGTTCTTCATCGCCGCCCCGGAAGGCGCGGACCAGGAGCACCTCAAGCTCCTCGCGAAGCTCGCCCGGAGCCTCATCAAGAAGGACTTCACCGCGTCCCTGCGGGCAGCGGCTTCGCGCGAAGAGGTGGTCGCGCTCGTCAACGAGGCCCTCGGACTCACCGCAGCAGGCGAGCCGACAGCGGCGGGCGCCGCACCCGGAGAGAGCCAGACGCCCTCGTCGTCCACGAGGCGCATTGTCGCCGTCACCGCCTGCCCCACCGGCATCGCGCATACCTATATGGCCGCGGACTCCCTCGTCGCCGCTGGGAAGGACAAGGGAATCGACGTCCAGGTCGAGACCCAGGGCTCGGCGGGCTCGACACCGCTCCCGCAGTCCGTCATCGACGCCGCCGACGCCGTGGTCTTCGCCGTGGACGTCGATGTGCGTGGCAAGGAGCGCTTCGCGGGCAAGGCGTACGTGCAGTCGCCGGTCAAGCGCGGCATCGATGAGCCGGGCGTCATGCTCGACGAGGCCCTGGCGGTTGCCGCCGACCCGAACGGCCGGCGGATCGCCCGCGGAGCGGCCGGCGCGGCGTCGTCCGCCTCCGGTTCCGAGACGAGCGAGTCCGTCGGAAAGAAGCTCAAGCGAGCGCTGCTCACGGGTGTGAGCTACATGATCCCGTTCGTCGCCGCGGGCGGCCTCCTGATCGCGCTCGGCTTCCTCCTCGGCGGCTACGACATCACGAAGTACGCGGACACGATCGTCCTCAAGAACAACGTGTTCAGCCTCCCGACCGAGTTCGGACCGCAGGCCTGGGGCCCCCTCGGCGCCTACCTCGGTGCTGTGCTGTTCAAGATCGGCGGCCTGTCGATCGGCTTCCTCGTCCCGGCCCTCGCCGGGTACATCGGCTACGCCCTCGCGGACCGGCCGGGCATCGCCCCGGGCTTCACCGCGGGCGCCGTGGCGGGCTTCATGGGCGCCGGGTTCCTCGGCGGCATCGTGGGCGGCCTCCTCGCCGGCTACACCGCGCACTGGCTCGCGTCCCTCCCAGCACCCCGCTGGCTGCGCGGCCTCATGCCGGTCGCGATCATCCCGCTCGTCGCGTCCATCGTGGCCTCCGGCCTCATGTTCGTGGTGCTCGGCGGTCCCATCGCGGTGGTCACGAAGGCCCTCAATGACTGGCTCACAGGCATGAGCGGTGCCGCCGCCGTGATCCTCGGCGTCATCCTCGGCCTCATGATGTGCTTCGACCTCGGCGGCCCGGTTAACAAGGTCGCGTACTCGTTCGCCGTCGCCGGCCTGAGCGCGGCGAGCGCGACCAACGCTGCGCCGTACCACATCATGGCTGCCGTCATGGCCGCGGGCATGGTCCCGCCGCTCGCCATGGCCCTCGCCACGGTGCTCGACCACAAGAACTTCAACGCCACCGAGCACGAGAACGGCAAGGCGGCGTGGCTCCTGGGGGCCTCGTTCATCTCCGAGGGCGCGATCCCGTTCGCGGCGGCGGACCCGCTGCGGGTCATCCCGGCGTCGATGCTCGGCGGCGCGCTCACCGGAGCGCTGTCGATGGCCTTCAACGTCTCCTCCAAGGCCCCGCACGGCGGCATCTTCGTCTTCTTCGCGATCGACAACTTCTTCCTCTGGGTCGTCTCGATCGCGGCGGGCGTCGTCGTAACCGCTCTGGCAACCATCGCCCTCAAGCGATACGTTGGCAAGAAGGCGCCCGAGGCCGCGGAGCCCGTGCCCGTCGCCGCCTAGCGAGAGAGAGTTCGAGGTCTTGATGATGGAGCAGTTTCACGGTGTCGGCGTCACCCCGGGGCGTGTGATCGGGCGGGTGCGGCAGATGCCCGCACCGGTCGCAGAGCCCGCGGCGGGGCCCGTCTCCGGCGGGCTGGACGCTGCCGCGGAGGGCGAGCGGATCCGCTCGGCGTCCAAGGCGGTCCAGGCGGCGCTGAAGGCCCGCGCAGCGTCTGCCTCGGGGGACGCGAAGGGCGTCCTCGAGGCGACCGCCCTCATGGCGGCGGACCCGATGCTGGTCAAGGGCGCCGTGAAACTGCTCGACCCGTCCGCGGACGGCGGGTCCCGCTCGGCCGAGCGGGCGGTGTGGGAGTCCGGCGCCGCGGTCGCGGACAAGCTCAAGTCCCTCGGCGGCTACATGGCCGAGCGGGCCACCGACGTCCTCGACGTGCGCGCCCGGATCGTCGCCGAGCTGCGGGGGCTCCCGGCCCCGGGCATCCCGGAGTCGGATGAGCCTTTCGTCCTCGCCGCCGAGGACCTCGCCCCCGCGGACACCGCGACCCTCGACCCCGCCAAGGTCACCGCCCTCATCACGAGCGGCGGCGGCCCGCAGTCCCACACCGCGATCCTGGCCAGGGCCCTCGGCCTGCCGGCCGTCGTGGCGGCGCCCGGGGTCGAGGCGATCGCGGACGGCTCCGAGGTCTACGTCGACGGCGCCGCGGGCACGGTCCAGACCGAGCCCGGGGAGCACGAGCGGGACGCGGCGGCCGCTTGGACCACCCAGGCGGCCGCCCTGGCCGCCGGGTTCGCCGGAAACAATCGGCTCGCCGACGGGCACGCCGTTCCGCTGCTCGCCAACGTGGCCACCGGCAAGGACGCGGCCAAGGCCGCCGCTGCCGGCGCCGAGGGCGTGGGCCTGCTGCGCACCGAATTCTGCTTCCTCGACCGGGACACCGAGCCCACCCACGAGGAGCAGGTGGCCGCCTACACGGCGGTGTTCAGGGAGTTCGCCGGCAAGAAGGTCGTGATCCGCACCCTCGACGCCGGCGCCGACAAGCCCCTGCCGTTCCTGACCAACGCGGACGAGCCCAACCCGGCCCTCGGCGTGCGCGGGTACCGCACCGACTGGACCAGCCCGGGCGTCCTCGCCCGCCAGCTCGCCGCGATCGCGCAGGCGGCGCAGGAGAACGAGGCCGAGATCTGGGTCATGGCCCCGATGATCGCCACGACGGACGAGGCCGCCCACTTCACCCAGCTGGCGAAGGAAGCCGGGCTCAAGACGGCCGGCGTCATGGTCGAGGTCCCCTCCGCGGCCCTCACGTCCTCGCACATCCTCCAGAACGCCGACTTCGCCTCGCTCGGCACGAACGACCTCACGCAGTACGCGATGGCCGCGGACCGCATGCTCGGCCCGCTCGCCCACCTCAACGACCCGTGGCAGCCGGCCGTGCTGCACCTCATCAAGGCAACGTGCGACGGCGCCGCGGCGGCTTCCGCGGCCACCGGCACCGCCAAGCCCGTGGGCGTCTGCGGCGAGGCCGCGGCCGACCCCGCCCTCGCCGCGGTGCTCGTGGGCCTGGGCGTCACGACCCTGTCGATGTCGCCGCGCGCCCTGACCGCCGTCAACCGGGTCCTGGCCACCATCACCGTCGAGGAGGCCCAGCGGCTCGCCGCCCAGGCCCTCGCCGCCCCGACCGCCGAGGCCGCCCGCGACGCCGTGCGCGGCAGCCTGCCGATCCTGGACGAGCTGGGCCTGTAGGCCCCCGGTACCGGGCCGCCGCGCCGACACTGTACGCTTCCTCCACCAGCCCGACTCCCCCCAAGAACAAGGAGCACCACATGGCAGAACGCACCGCAACGATCGGCTCGCGCGTGGGCCTGCACGCCCGCCCGGCGGCCATCTTCGCCGAGGCCGCAGGCGAGGCCGGCCTCGACGTCACGATCGCGAAGGTCGGGGAGCCTGCTGACGAGGCCATGGACGCCTCGAGCATCCTCTCCCTGATGAGCCTGGGCGCCGAGTACGGCCAGCAGGTTGTGCTGCGTGCGGAGGGCCCGGGGGCGGACGAGGCCCTCGCCAAGCTCGTGACGGTCCTCGAGACGGACCACGACGCCGAGTAGGCCCCCCAGGCCCCTGCCCGCCTGAACGGGCGCAGGAGCGCGGCCGGATCCCTTCGGGGACCGGCCGCGCTCCTGTCTGTTCAGAGCCTGGCGCCCTCAGCGGACCGGCCGTGCCGCAGGCCCGTCGGGAAGCCGATCGAGACCGGAGCAGGGGCCGGCGCGCCGCAGCATGATCCGGCGAGAGCGGCCTCGTCGGCGGTGCCGTCAGATCCGACGCCCGAGCACACCCCTGTTGCCGGCAGCTCGAGCTCGACCGCGGCGGCGGCCGCGTCGTCGCCCGCGAGCGCGGCGGCGATCGAGCGGACCTGCTCGTAGCCTGTGGCCATGAGGAACGTGGGGGCCCTGCCATAGGACTTCATGCCGACGATGTAGAAGTCGTTCTCAGGGTGGGCGAGCACCTCTGCGCCATGGGGCTCGACCGTGCCACACGAGTGGAAGTCCGGGTCGATCAGCGGGCCCAGGCGCCGCGGTGCGTCGACCGCCGTGTCGAGGTCGAGGCGGATCTCGGACAGGATCGTGAGGTCGGGGCGGAACCCGGTGGCGGGGATGAGCCGGTCGACCTCGAGGGCGCGCCCATCGGCGGCGTGGACCCGCAGGCGCCCGTCGATGACCTCGAGCCGTGCTGTGCGGAAGCCGGTGAGGAGCTCGACGGCCCCGGAGCCGACCATGCTCTGCAGTCGCGTGCCGAGCTGGCCGCGTGCGGGCAGCTCGTCGGCGTTCCCGCCGCCGTACGCATGGGCGGGGGTCGCAGCGCGGATGGCCCACACGACTTGCGTCCCGGGGTGCGTCCGCGCGAGCTGGGCGAGCGCGAGGACGCTGTTGGCGGCCGAATGGCCGCCGCCCACCACGAGGGTCCGGCGCCCGGCGAAGCCCCCCGCGGCGACGTCGGCCAACGGCGCCGTGACGAGCCCCGCCGCGGTCGCCTCCTCCTCGCCGAGCGCCGGGAGGCCGGAGGATCCGAGCGGCGCGCGGTGCTCCCACGTGCCGGAGGCGTCGACGACGGCCCGGGCAAGGACCTCGGCCACCGTCCCGTCCGGACGCTGGACGCGCAGGAGGAAGGGCGCCTGGTCACGGCCGAGGCTGCTCCCCTTGTCCCGGTCCTGCCGCGCGACCGCGAGGACGCGGTGGCCGGTGCGGATGCGGCCGGCGAGCTCAGGCGTGGCGGCGAGGGGCTCGAGGTAGTCCTCGACGATCTGGGCACCGTAGGGGAGCGCCGTGGGCCGGGGCGCCTCCCAGCCGTGCCGCTCGAGCAGGCGCACCGAGGCGGGGTCGAGGTTGTAGCGCCAGGTGGAGAAGACCCGCACGTGGCCCCACTCGCGCATGGCCGATCCGACGGCGGGGCCGGCCTCGAGGACGAGCGGCTCGAGGCCGCGTTCGAGAAGGTGTGCCGCGGCGGCCAGGCCGACGGGCCCGGCCCCGATGACGGCGACGGGGTGGTCGGTGGGGATCGCGGTCATCGCTGCGCCCCTCCGGCCGGGAGCAGCTCGGCAATGAGGGCCTCGACTCGGGACCTGATCTCGTCGCGGATGGGGCGGACGGAGCCGACGCCCTTGCCGGCGGGATCCTCGAGCTCCCAGTCCTCGTAGCGCTTGCCGGGGAAGATCGGGCAGGTGTCCCCGCAGCCCATGGTGATGACCACGTCGGAGTCCTTCACTGCCTCGGTCGTGAGGACCTTCGGCTTTTCCGCCCGGATGTCGATGCCCTCCTCGAGCATCGCCTCGACGGCGGCGGGGTTGACCGTGTCGGCGGGCGCGGAGCCGGCGGAGCGGACCTCGATCCGGCCCGCGGAGAGGTGGTTGAGGTAGGCCGCGGCCATCTGGGACCGGCCGGCGTTGTGGACGCAGACGAACAGGACAGAGGGCTTGTCGTTCACAGGAGGACCTCTCGATCGGCCGCCGCGGCGGCACGGGTGGCGATGGACGGGTAGAGGAGACGGACCAGCAGGAACCCGAGGGCGCCACCGGCGAGCTGGGCGAGGATGAATCCGGGTGCGGAGGCGGGGGCGATCCCGGCGAACGTGTCGGTGAGGGTCCGGGCAATCGTGACGGCGGGGTTGGCGAAGCTGGTCGAGCTCGTGAACCAGTAGGCCCCCGCAATGTAGCCGCCGACCGCGAAGGCGACCCGGTCGGCGCGGCCGGAGCGGACCGTGCCGAAGACGACCAGCAGGAGCCCGAGGGTTGCGATGACCTCGCCCAGCCACAGTCCGGGGCCGTTGCGTTCATGGCCAGAGGCCGAGACGGCATCCAGGCCGAACATCAGGTTCGCGAGCACTGTCCCGAGGAGCCCTCCGAGGATCTGAGCCGCGACCAAGGAGACTGCCGTCATCGTCCCGATGACGCCCAGGGCCCGTTCGACGAGCGTCACCACAGGGTTGAAGGAGGCCGAGATGGGCTGGAGCGCGACGATCAGCGCGACCAGGGCCGCGCCGGTGGCGAGGCTGTTCTCCAGCAGGGCCAGGCCCGGGTCTGCCGGAGAGAGGCGCGAGGCCATGATCCCGGAACCCACCACGGCCACGACCAGGAAGGCCGTGCCCACGAACTCCGCAACGGCGCGGCGCAGGGGCAGGCTCACTTCCCGGTGCCCGCCAGCAGGGCGGCGAGGCTTCCCAGCGCCTCATTCCGAGCCCGGTAGTACACCCAGACTCCGCGCTTCTCGCGCTCGAGCAGCCCCGCATCGTAGAGGATCTTCAGATGCCGGCTGATGGTGGGCTGGGAGAGGTCGAAACTCTCATTGAGGTCGCACACGCAGGCCTCCCCTCCCTCGTGCGCGGCGATGAGGGACATGAGCCGGAGGCGCACCGAATCGCCCAGGGCCTTGAGCACCGGCGCAATCCTCTCGGCCTCGGCGCGGGAGAGCGGCTTGCCGGAGACGGGCGAACAGCAGGCGGCGGCAGGCGTGGGCACAGCATCCACGATCGACATATTGAGATATTTGCATGTTTACATATCCGAGCGCAAGGACACCGTTCACACATGCCCCTACCTCATCAAAGGTCACAACTCAATAACCATCTGCCAGTGACGTTCACCACACTGCGGCGCGGTGGAGGCGTGCGGCGGCAGGACGGCGTCGTCCGCGCGGAGAACCCCGGAATCATGCGGCTGCTGAAGGCCCGGGGCACCCTGGCGCGGAGACGGCTCCCGTGGGCGGCCCCACGCGCGCGCGTGAGCCAGGACACTCCCGAAATCAACCTTTCACTCTCAGATCGAAAGGCCCTGGACTAAACTTGAATGCCATGTCACGAGACCAGCGTCAGATGACCGAGCCACAGCGCCCCCGGCGCGTGGTGTTCCGCAAACGAAAGCTCAGGGTCGACGACGTCAACGTCGTCGACCAGCCGATGCTCAAGAGGGCCATCGGCGGGACCATCGTGGGCAACACGATGGAATGGTTCGACGTGGGCGTCTTCGGATACCTCATCACCACCATGGGACCTGTGTTCCTGCCCGAGGCCGACCGCACGGTCCAGACCCTCTTCCTCCTCGGGACGTTCGCAGCGACGTTCATCGCCCGTCCGGCCGGCGGCGTGTTCTTCGGCTGGCTCGGCGACAAGATCGGGCGCCAGCGCGTGCTCGCGATGACCCTGATCACCATGGCGTCCGCGACGTTCGCCCTCGGCCTCCTGCCCGGCTACGCGCAGATCGGCATCTGGGCGGCGATCCTCCTCGTCGCCATCAAGCTCATCCAGGGCTTCTCGACCGGCGGCGAGTACGCCGGCGCCACCACGTTCGTGAGCGAGTACGCGGCGGACAAGCGCCGCGGCTTCCTCGCGAGCTTCCTCGACATGGGCTCCTACATCGGATTCGCCCTCGGCGCCGCGATCGTCTCCGTCCTCCAGCTCAGCCTGGGCCAGGACGCCATGGTCGCGTACGGCTGGCGCATCCCGTTCCTCATCGCCGGCCCGCTCGGCGCCATCGCGATCTGGTTCCGCCTCCGCATCGAGGAGAGCCCCGCCTTCCAGGCGGCCCTCGACGCCCAGGAGAACATGACCCGCGAGCTCGCCACGCATGACGAGATCGCAACCAAGGGCCCCCTGCAGATCGTGCGCAGCTACTGGCGCCAGATCATCGTGGCCATGGTCCTCGTCGCCGCGGCGAACACGGTGGGCTACGCGCTCACCTCGTACATGCCGACCTACCTGACAGAGTCCAAGGGCTACGACGAGCTCCACGGCACGATCCTGACGATCCCCGTGCTCGTGGTCATGAGCCTGTGCATCCCGCTCACCGGCAAGCTCTCCGACAAGATCGGCCGCCGCCCGGTGCTCTGGATCGGCGCCGTGAGCACGATCGTGCTCTCGATCCCCGCGTTCCTGCTCATCGGCGTGGGCTCCATCCCGGCGACCCTCGCCGGCCTCGCACTGATCGCGTTCCCCGTGACGTTCTACGTGGCCAACCTCGCCTCGGCCCTGCCCGCGCAGTTCCCCACGGCGAGCCGCTACGGCGCCATGGGCATCGCGTACAACTTCGCCGTGGCCATCTTCGGCGGGACCACGCCGTTCATCATCGACGCCCTCATCCAGTCCACCGGCAACGACATGATGCCGGCGTACTACCTCATGGCCACCTCGGTGGTCGGCGCGGTGGCCATCTGGTTCCTGCGCGAGTCCTCGCAGCGCCCGCTGCCCGGCTCGCTGCCGAGCGTTGACACCGAGGCCGAGGCGCGCGAGGTGGTCGCGCACCAGGAGGAGAACCCGCACATCGACCTCGAGCACATGCCGCTCCCCGAGGTCCCCGTCGCGCTGGCGGACGACGGCGTGGCGCTGCAGCTCCCGCTCGACCACCCGGCTGCCGTCGAGGCCGCGCAGGAGGCCGGTGTGGACCTGGAGGCCACCGCGCTCGAGGCCCAGGTGTCCGGCGAGGCGCCGGTCGCGTCGGGCCCGATCTCCGGCCCGGTGCCCGAGGTCCCGATGGCTCCCGCCTCCGTCAAGAACTGAGGGCCCTCAGCCCTCGACGGCGATCCCGAGCCGCGCTGCCATGAGCTCCGCGAGCTCGGCGGCCTGGAGGCCGCTCACGGTCGCCCCGCGGAGCCCGTCGATCCCGGACACCCGGGAGAGGCGGGCTCCTCGCATGTCCACATGCTCGAAGGATGCCCCCTGGCGTCGAGCGCATCGATCTGGGTGCCCTCGAAGGCCACGCGCATCGCCGACGCGTGGCCGAGATCGAGCTCCTCGATCGCGCAGTCCTCGAACTTCACGTCGCGCAGCCGGGCGCCGCGCAGGTTGACGTAGCCGAGCTTGCAGCCGCGCACGAGGACGCCGTTCAGCTCGGCGTCGTACAGCTCCGCGGAGCCGATCCTGGAGGCCTCGATCTCGACGCCCCGCCAGCGGCTCCGCGGTGCCGGCAGGCTGGGGGCGTTGAGCCGCTCGAAGCGGCAGTCGAGGAAGGAGACCGAGCGGAGGTCGGCGTCGTGCGCCGTGACGTCACGGAAGGCGCACTCCGAGAAGGTGGCGGCGCCGAGCTCGCGGCCCGTGAAGTCCGCGCCGTCGAAGGCGAGCCCCTCCGTGCGGTGCCCGGCCTCCGGGTCGCCCGCGAGACCGGGCTCGAGTCCCTCGAGGAGCAGCGGTTCGAGGCGTGGGGCGCCCTGGTCCCGGGCGCGCGGGCCGGCATTCCGGGCGGGGCGGGGGGAGCGGATCGAGTCTGCCATGCGTCGAGGGTAGCCGCGCCGCCGCGAACCCGGCAGGGCCATTCCGCACGCGCCTGAATCCGGCTGGACGGAACTAGGCTGGGCGCATGGCTTCCCTCACAGGCATCCAGGGACTGAAGATCGCGGTCCTCGACGACTACCAAGGCGTGGCCCGGGAGATGGGCGGGTTCGCCCGGCTCGAGGACGCGGGCGCCGAGGTCACCGTGTTCCGCGAGCACCTGGGGCACGACGACGGCGCCGTGGCCGCCGCGCTCGCCCCCTTCGACGTGCTCGTGGCCATGCGCGAGCGCACGCCCCTGACGGCGGCGCGGCTCGAGCGGCTGCCGAACGTGAAGTTCATCGTCTCGACGGGCCGGCGCAACGCGTCGATCGACCTCAAGGCGACGGCCGCCCGCGGCATCCCAGTCTGCGGCACCGGCTATCTCCCCTCCCCCGCCGCCGAGCACACGTGGGCGCTCATCCACGCGGCCGTGCGCCGGCTCGACGCCGAACTCGGCTCGGGCGGATCGGGCTGGACGGGCGACGGCGGCTGGCAGACCACCGTGGGCCGGGGCCTCGAAGGTGCGCGGCTGGGCCTGCTGGGCCTGGGCAACCTCGGCAGCCGGGTGGCGCGCGTGGGCCTCGCATTCGGGATGGACGTCATCGCGTGGAGCCAGAACCTCACCGACGAGCACGCGGCGGAGGTCGGCGTGCGCCGGGTCGGGAAGGACGAGCTCTTCGCCGAGGCGGACATCCTCTCGATCCATCTGGTCCTGTCGAAGCGGACGCGGGGTCTCGTGGGTGCCGCGGAGCTCGCACTCATGAAGCCGGATGCCCTGCTCGTGAACAGCTCGCGCGGGCCGATCGTGGACGAGGCTGCGCTCGTGGAGGCCCTCGAGGCGGGCCGGATCGGCGGCGCGGCCCTCGACGTGTACGACGTCGAGCCCCTGCCGGCCGATCACCCGCTGCGGACGGCGCCGCGGACCTTCCTCACCCCGCACATCGGCTATGTCACGCGCGAGCAGTACGAGGTCTTCTACCGTGATGCTGTGGAGGACATCGAGGCGTGGGCCGCGGGGTCGCCGGTGCGGGTCATGGAGCTTCCGCCCAAGTAGGCAGATCCGTTCGACGTATACATCTTCTCTCCTGCAGTCTATCTATCGAATACATTTTCGGATAGAATAGAGCGGGAGGGGGTGGCGTGCGTGGGGATCACAGCATATTCAGTGGCGGTGCCGGACGAACTCTCGTTCACCTCGCGTCGCCCGGCGGTGCTCGGGGGCCTGCTGGCCCTGGACCCCACCGCACTGGACACGGCTCGAGGAGTGGCGGAAGCGCTCGAGGCGTTCGCGGACTTCGACGCGTACAGCGCCGCGATGCGGGCGTTCCTCGTGGACCGGTGTGCGCAGCTCATCTCCGAGGAGCCGCTCGAAGGCCGGGACGGCCAGCCCGCCAGGCTCAACGGGGACATCGCCCACGCTGTTGCGGTGTCCGAGGTTGCCCTCCTCCAAGGAACCTCCGAGGCGGCTGCTGCGCGTACAGTGAACTTCTCCCAGGCCCTCGTGGGCCGTCATCCCGCGGTGCACGAGGCGCTCCTCTCCGGGGACCTCACGGAGGCGCACGCCCGGATCATCGTCGAGCAGGCGTCGACTCTGCCCCAGACTGCGGCCGAGCTGTTCGGCATCGAGGCGCTAGGGCGCCTTCGCACCCGCAAGGGCCATCGGCGCACGCCGAGCGAGCTTCGCCGCAACGTGCTGGCCCTGCGGGAGCGACTGCACCCCGAGTCCATCACTCGACGCCGCACCCATGCGGAGACCGATCGCGGAGTCTGGCTGCGCTCGGAGGACGACGGCATGTGCACGCTGACCGCCCTCCTGCCGGCCGAGATCGGCATGGCCGCCTTCCACCGGATCGACGTCATCGCGAACAGCGCCCACAAGGCCGAGGGCGAGTACCGCACCACGCCGCAGCTTCGCGCCGACGCGTTCGCCCGGGCCCTGCTCGAAGCGGGTGGCACGACCGAAAGGCCAGCCCTTGCGACGCACGGCGCCGGCCCGTCACCCGTGGCGGTGCCCTCACCGGAGGGCCTCGCGGACCTCCTGCGGCCAGAGATCGTGGTCCATATCCCCGCCGCAGTGCTCCTCGGCGCTTCGGATGATGCGGCCGAGCTCGAAGGCTACGGCGTCGTCGACGCGCACACCGCCCGAGGGCTGGCGGCCGCGGCGCCGACGTGGCAGCGCCTTTGGACCGACAGCGAAGGGGTGCCCGTGAAGCTCGGCAGGACAGCGTACCGGCCGCCGGATTCCCTCAGACGCTTCATCCGCTATAGGGACGGAGCATGCCGCGTCCCAGGATGCATGCGCGCCGCGCGCCGCGCGGAGATCGACCACACGGTCGAGTGGCAGGACGGGGGCAGCACCGATGCCGACAACCTTGCTCTTCTGTGCCCCAAGCACCACGCGCTCAAGTCGCTCGCGCTGTTCACGCTCGGACGCCGGGCATCCGGCGACCTCGTGTGGACGACGCTCCTCGGCTTCGGCCATCCCTCGGAACCCTCGGACCGCGATCACATCCTGGGTCCACGGAGCGCGGATCTTCCGGTTCGGCCCGGCGAACTGTCCCAGCCGTCCGGACCACCCCTACCGCCCGAACCTGGGCATAGACCGCCGCCGGAACAGCGTCCGGAAGAACCGCCCCCCTTCTGACGCGCGGCCGCCGGCAGACCGGCGCGGCCTAGCGCTTGGGGCGCCGCGCCGGGCCGCCGAGGACGCGGTCGGGCAGCACGGCCGCGGCCGCGCGGACGGCCTTGTACCGCAGCGACGGGACGGACACGGAGCGGCCGGCCAGGTTGTCGCGGAGCCCGTCTCGGACCACCCGCTCGGCGCGGAGCCATGCCCAGCCGGGGATCCACCGCGTCTCCATGCCCATGCGGGCATGGAACTCCGTGCGCACAAACCCCGGGCACAGCGCGGTGACGAGCACCCCGGAGCGCCGATAGTGCACGTTGGCCCACCGGCTGAAGGCGAGCAGCCACGCCTTGGCCGCCGAATAGGTCCCCCTCGGCAGGAAGGCCGCGACGCTCGCCACGTTGACGATGCGGCCCTCCCCCCGCGCGAGCATGCCCGGGAGCACGGCCCGGGTGGTCTTCAGCGCGGCCTCGACGTGGAGCCGGAGGTGGTGGACCTCCTCCTCGACCGGGGTGTGGTGGAAGTCGTGGAGGAGCCCCAGGCCGGCGTTGTTGACGAGGATCCCGATAGGCCTCGACGGGTCGGCGAGCCGCGTGGTCACCGTGCCGAGGTCCACGGGGTCGGTGAGGTCAGCGGCCAGAACCTCGGTCGCGACTCCGTGACGGCTGCCGAGCTCCTTCGCCAGGGCGTCCAGGCGGTCCTGGCCACGCGCCACGAGGACGAGATCGTGCCCCTGGGCTGCGAGCTGTCGCGCGAACTCGGCCCCGAGGCCGCTGCTCGCGCCGGTGATGAGCGCCGTCGTCATGCGCCCAGCCTACCGACCCGGCTCAGTCTGCTGCTCAGGCGGTCCGCGGGGCGGGGGCGACGACCTTGATGACGGCCGAGTCGTCCGCCGCCGCGAGGCCGTGGGCCGCGCCGAGCAGGTAGAGCTGCTCGGCGGCAGCGGCGACGGGAGCCGGGAGGCCCACGGAGCGGGCGGCCTTGCCGACGATCCCCATGTCCTTGACGAAGATGTCCAGGCGCGAGAGGACCTCGGCGCCCTCCTCGGTGTAGGCCTCGAGCATGCGGGGGCCGCGGTTGGAGAGCATGAACGATCCCGCGGCGCCGGCGCCGAGGGCCTCGAGCGTCTTCGCCGGGTCGAGGCCGAGTGCATCGGCGAGGGCGAGCGCCTCGGCCGCGGCGGCGATGTGCACGCCGCACAGGAGCTGGTTCACGGTCTTGAGAGCCTGGCCGTCGCCGGGCCGGTCGCCCACCACGGTCAGGGTGGAGGCGAGGAGCCCGAGGACGGGCCGGGCCTTCTCGAGGTCGGACGGCGCGGCTCCCACCACGATGAGGAGGTCGCCCTCGCCGGCGCGGACCGGGCCGCCGGAGAGCGGGGCGTCGACGAGGCCGACGCCGAGCTCGGCGAGGCGCGCGGCCGTACCGGGGATCGCGTCGGTCCCGACCGTGCTCGTGAGGATCACGACGGCGCCCGGGGCCAGCGCGGCGGCGACGCCGTCCTCGCCGAAGAGGACCGCGTCGAGCTGCTCGCCGTTGCGGACGGCGAGCAGGAGCGCGTCGGCGCCCTGGACCGCTTCCCGGGCGGAGCCGAAGGTGCGGATGCCGGCCGCGGCGGCGAGGTCGAGGCGGGGCTGGGCGATGTCGAAGCCGTGGACCGTGAGGCCAGCGGCCAGACGGGTGGCCATGGGCAGGCCCATGGCGCCGAGGCCGAGGACGGCGACGGTCGTGGCCGCAGACGTGTCAGTCATGGGTGTTCTCCTGTGGACGGAAGCTGTCAGAAGGTGGCGCTGAGGGTCTTGGTGACCTGGGCGAGGGACTCGTCGTCGCCCACGTTGCCGGCGAAGACGATGTACGGGATGCCGCGGGCCGGGCCGTCGACCGGCTCCCACAGGGAGACGATGCCCGGGAGCATGGGTCCGCGCACCATGGCGCGGCGGATCTCGAGACCGTGCGCGGCCACGTCGGAGGAGGTGATGCCGCCCTTGGCGATGACGAACCGCGGGGGCGCCGCCCTGAGCACGCGGTTGACCACGCTGACGACGGCGGCACTCACCGTGCGGGCGATCTCGAGGCTCCGCGCGGGGTCGTCGGCCTTCACGAGCGCGCGGGAGGTGTGGAGGATGACGTCGCCGTCGGCGAGGGCACGGACGACGGCGTCGACGGTCGCCTCGAGGTGGCCTTCGGCCCTGCCGGGCGCGAGCAGCTCGTTGACGTCGAGCTCGACGGTCCGCGCGGAGGAGTGCTGCGCCGTGAGCCGGTCGAGCTGGCGGGTCGTGAGGCCCACGTGGGAGCCGACCACGATGAGGCCGCCCGCAGCGAGGTCCTCTCGCCGGCCGCCCGATGCCAGGTCCCCGTACACGTCCTGCGCGGTCAGGGGCGCGCGGACCTCCTGGCCGATCCGTCCGCGCACGAACGGGGGGCCCACGCGGTACAGGAGCGAGGCGCCCCGGCGCTCGGCCTCGTCGAGGCCCAGGGCGAGGGCGCGCAGGTCGTTCTCGCCGGTGATGTCGGCGACGATGGGGGTCCCGTGCTGGGCGCGGGCGATCGCGTCGGCGATGGCCCCTGCCTCCGCGCGGATGGTCCCCAGGTCGAGCACGATCACCTCGTCTGCGGCCACGCGGCCGCCGGTCTTCTCCTCGACGTAGGCGGGGAGGTAGGAGGTGGAGAAGCCGAACGTGGCGTCCCGCGCGAACTCGGTGTCGCTGACGGGGGTGAGCGCGCCCTCGCCGCTGCGGACGTAGTGCTCGCCGCCGATCGTGACGCGCCCGGCGTCGGGGAACGCGGGGACCATCACGACGCCGTCCACTGCAGCCCCGCCCTGGGCGGCGATGGTCTCGGCGAGCACGTCCGTCTCGAGCGGGAAGTGCCCCCGGAGGGTCGAGTCGCTGCGGCTGACGAAGGCGAGCGGGATGCCCGCCTCGCCGGCCGCCTCGCTCGCGGCCGCGACGACCTGGCGGTTGCGCTCGGCAGCCTCGGCGGGACCGAGGCTGCGCGTGTTGGTGAGGACGTAGACAGCCGCGGGGCGGGCGCCTCGGACGCGCACCGCGAAGGCCCAGCGGAAGTCCTCGACGTCCCAGCGGGTCAGCACGGGCAGGTCCGCCACCGACTGCGTGCCCGTCGGGTCATCGTCGAGGACCACGAGGACGCGGCCCGAACGGGCCACGGCGTCGGCGACCTCGCTGGCGGCGATCTCCCGCTCGGCGGGGTAGGCGGCGAGGGCATCGGCTTCGAGGAGCATGGCGAACACTTCCTTGTGCGGGGGCCTGGGACCGTCTGTCAGATGTCTGACATCTAACGTCGGGTGTTAGAGTGGCACACACTCCGCGGCGGCGCAAGGCGCCCCGTGAATCCGCAGACGCGAGAAAGGGACCCCGTGGCGCGCAAATCCCTCGCGGGCGAGGTGGCCGACGGGCTGCTGGACCGGATCGTGGCCGGCGAGCTGCCCCCCGGCTCCGTGGTGCCCGGCGAGCTCGAGCTGAGCTCGCGGTACGACGTGAGCCGGATGACCGTGCGCGAGGCCATCCGGACGCTCACGGCACAGAACATCCTGCGGATCGAGCGCGGGCGTGGCACGTTCGTCAACCCGCTCGAGAGGTGGAGCTCACTGCACGCCGTCCTCCGCGCGACGAGCGAGGGCACGGACGCCTCCGATGCCGCCGTGCAGCTCATCGAGCTGCGCCGGATGCTCGAGGCGGGCGCGTGCGGGCTCGCCGCCGAGCGGATCTCGGATCAGGACCTCGCAGCGCTGGACGCCCTCGTGGACCAGATGCGCGAGGCGCGCCGGGCCCAGGACCTCGAGCGGTTCGTCGAGGCGGACCTCGCGTTCCACGACGTGATCCTGCACGCCTCCGGGAACCCGTTCGTCGCGGTCCTGTTCGAGCCGCTCAGCCGGGTCCTCGCCGAGCGGCGCTCCGAGACCTCGGCCGTGCCCGAGATCCAGGAGCACGCCATCGCGATGCACGTGGCCGTGGGCGAGGCGCTGCGCCGCCGCGACCCCGAGGCCGCCCGCGCGGCCATGGACGCGCACATGCAGCAGACCCTCGATGACCTGAGGACCTACATCCTCAACCGCTGACGGCGACGATCGCCGTGGCGTCCAGGTCCCCGTCCTCCTCCGCGTGCGCGGCGAGGCGGGCCTTCGCCAGCAGGCCGAGCGCAGGCGCCACCTGCCGCCGGCCCACCTCGATCACGAGGGAGCCCCCGGGCGCGAGCCACTCGCCGGCCTCGGCGGCGATCCGGCGGTGCAGGGCGAGGCCGTCGGCCCCGCCGTCGAGGGAGGCACGCGGCTCATGGTCCCGGGCCTCCGGGGGCATGAGGGCGATCGCGTCCGTCGGGACGTACGGGGCGTTCGCGACGATGACGTCGACGCGGCCGCGCAGCGTGCCGGGGAGCGCCGCGAAGAGGTCGCCCGTGTGCACGCGCCCGCCCCACGGGGCGAGATTGCGGCGCGCGTAGGCCGTCGCGGCCGGGTCGAGGTCCGCGGCGTGCAGCTCGAGCCGCCCGGACGCCCAGCCGCGCCCCCCGCACGCCGCGGCGACCGCTGCCCCGAGCGCCGCCGACCCGCAGCAGAGGTCGACGACGACGGCGGGCGGGCCGCCGCCGTCGTGCGCCAGGGCCGCCACGGCGAGCCGGACGAGCAGCTCGGAGCGGCGCCGCGGGACGAAGACGCCGGGGCCGACGGCGATCCGGAGCCCGCCGAACTCGGCCCAGCCCACGAGGTGCTCGAGCGGCTCCCCCGCAGCGCGCAGGGCGACGAGCTCCTCGAGCCGCCCCGGGTCCTCGGCGGCCTCGAGGAGGAGGGCGGCTTCTTCCTCGGCGAAGACGCAGCCGGCCGCGCGCAGCCGCTCCACGACGTCCGCAAGGAGCGGCCCCGCCGACTCTGGCCAAGCACTGGTCACAGGGTTAGTCTGCCAGCACTGATCCCACCCCAGCCGAGGAGGAGCCATGGCAGGCAACACCTACAGCATCTCGGAGATCGTCGGCACGAGCCCGGACGGGATCGATGCGGCCATCCGCAACGGCGTCGCCGCGGCATCGCAGACCGTGCGGAACCTGGACTGGTTCGAAGTCCAGTCGGTGCGCGGCCACCTCGAGGAGGGCGAGATCAAGGACTGGCAGGTCACGCTCAAGATCGGCTTCCGCCTCGAGCGCTAACCGGCCCTACTGCGTCCGGGCCAGGAGGGCCTCGCTGAACACCTTCGAGATGTCAGCGGGGTCCTTCGCCACGTAGCTGGATCCGCCGGTGGCGGCGGCGATCTGCTTGAGCACGGGCTCGTCGGCGTCGGCGGTGATGCCGATCGTCACGAAGATGACCGGCTTGGCCGGGTCCCTCTCCCTGGCGAAGGCGGCGAGGAGCTGGTCGAGGGTCATCGAGTTCGGCTTCTCGTTGGCCCCGTCGGTGAAGAGGATCACCGAGTTCACGGCGCGGGGATCATAGTTCGCCTTCACGGTGCGGAAGGCCGCGAGCGCGGTGTCGTAGAGGCCCGTGCCGCCGCCCACGAGGCCGCCCAGCGAGGCGATGTCGCCCTGGATCCGCTCCCGCTGGGTCTTGCCGTCGGTCACGGCGTCCATCCTGCGGATCGGGTCGAGCTCCTGGTAGTCCTGCCCGGGGCCGCCGAGGCCCACCGAGAACGCCCACATGCCCAGCTGCGCCGTGTCGGGGAACATCGCAGCGCCCTTCAGCGCGGCCTCCTGGGTGAGCTGCATGCGGGTCTTCCCACCCGCGTCCATGTTCATCGAGCCGGAGACGTCCATGACCACGAGCGAGCGGAAGGGCACCGCCTGGAGGGCCCACATCTTCGTGGCCCGGGTGAGGGGGCCAGAGTCTTGACGGCGCCGACGAACCCGGCGGCCTGGTCCGGGATGGCGCTGCCCGGGCCCCGCAGCCCGCGGGCGGCGAGGGCCGTGCGGCCGGCGCTGTCCGTCAGGGCCGCCGCGAGGGCCTTGGCGGCGTCCGCGGCTCCGGCCCTGCGCGCCGGGTCCGGCGTCGTGACGGCGATCGGATAGTCCGCGAGGGCCGACCCGCTGGCCGGCGTGGACGCGGCGAGCTTCGTGCCCGGCCGGGACGAGGCGTAGTCGATCCACGAGCTCTCGGTCACCACGGCCATCGAGTCCGAGCGCTCGGCGCTGTCCAGGAGCGCCGAGTCCGCCTGCGTCGCCGACGGCTTCTGCGCTGCGCTCTGCGCGAGTGCGCCCAGCGAGCCCGCGAGCGCCTTGGGATCGGACGCCCCGGTCTCGCCCTCGGCGACGGCGCCGGCGAGCGCGGCCCCTGCACTCGCGCTCGAGAGCGGGTCGCCCAGGAGCACTCCGGGAGCGGCCAGGACGGCCGACCAGGTCGCGGGCGCCTTCGCCCCCTTGGCCTGCACGACGACGGCCGGCGAGGAGGCGACGGAGGGCACCGCGATCTCCGGCTTGGGGGCGGCGCTGACCGCCGAGACGCGCGCGGAGGTGTCGGCGAGCCAGAGGTCGGGGGCCTGCGTGCCCGCGGCGACCTTGGCGGCGATGGCCGCCTGGTCGGCCACGTCGACCCTGAACTTCGCGCACGCCGACGGACTGACCCGGCTGAGGGCGTCGTTGACCGCGGGAAGCGTGGTGGAATCGGCGAGGAGGGTGTAGGTCTGGGTCGTGGCGCAGTTCGCTGCCGTGGCCTGGACCAGGCGGGGCACGAACGCCCAGGCTGCCAGCCCCAGGGCCACGAGCGCGGAGGCGACGATGATCACCACCCTCGCGAACCGGTTCCGCCGGCGTCTCGACCGCCAGCCCTTCGTCGTCCCGACCCGGCCTGCGACCCTGCGTCCCATGCCTGCTCTCTCCTCCCACCCCCCGGATTCGCATTGTTCCTCGGGCGCGCGGCGGCCTGCGGGGTGCTGCCCCGCCCGTGCGCGCGCCGGATTGATCCCGTCCATCATAGACGGGCCACCCACCCTCCGAGTGAGCGCACTCACAGGAGATCCGCCGCTGGGCCGCGGCGCGTCCGAGTACCTCGGAACGTCCGTCGCGGTCGGCACCGGGCAGCCTGGTCGGAGCAGATGCAGCCTGTTCCGATCAGGGCACGGTGACGGCGGACGCGGGATGGAGCAGGGCCGCAGCAGCGCTGTCTGCGATGACCGTGACGTTGGGGTGGCGTTGGATGATGGAGGCCGGGAAGTCTTCGGTGACAGGGCCGTTGAGGGCGGCGGCGAGGGGCGCTGCCTTGCCCGGCCCTGCAGCGACGAGCAGCAGGTGGCGCGCTTCCATGATGGTGCCGAGGCCTTGGGTCAGGGCGTATTGGGGGACGTGCTCGGGTGCGTCAAAGAAGCGAGCGTTCGCGCGCCGGGTATCTTCGGCGAGGCGCACCGGGCGAGTGCGGGAGGAGAAGGCCGAGCCAGGCTCGTTGAAGGCCAGATGGCCGTTGCGGCCGATGCCCAGAATCTGGAGGTCCACTCCCCCTGCGTCGGCGATGGCCTGCTCGTAGGCGGCGCATTCGGCGTCGAGGTCCTCGGCGTCCCCGGTTGGGACGTGGACGCGCCCCGGCACGATGCCGAGGGGGCCGGTGATGCGCTCAGCGACGAACCGGCGGTAGCTCTGGGTGTGCGCAGCGGTCAGGCCCACGTACTCGTCAAGGGCGAAGCAGGTCACCCCGGCGAAGTCCGTGCGGATAGTGCGGCCAAGGTGCTCGTAGGCCGGGAGCGGTGAGGATCCGGTCGCCAGCCCGAGCACGCTGTTTCGCTGGCGATGCACCTGTTCAGCGACGAGGGTGGCCGCGGCCTCTCCCAGCTGTGAGGTGGTGTCGGTGATGATCAGCTCCATCGGGCTCCTCAGGCGATCGTGGCTTCTAGGGTCTCGGCCACCGGTTCATGAACAGCATCGGCAGTCATGTCAACGGCGGGGACTGCGCAGCCCATGCTGCGGTAGGCGAGGAGGAGGGCGCCCAGCATCGAGAGCTCGTTCGCGGATGAGGAGACGAAGACCTCGGGCGGGCAGGGCACGTATTCCTCCAGCGCAGTGCGGAGCGGGGCCAGGAAGGCCTGGGACGCGGCACGGGTGGCCACTCCCCCTCCGATGGAAATCCTCTCCGGGTCGAGGACTACGGCGAGGTTCACCACCGCATGGACGAGCTCGGCGATTGCCCCCTCCGCGAGGCGTCTCATCTCCGGACGCACGGCGTCACCGGGCCCGGAACGACCCGCGAGAGCGAGGACCTCTGAGGCGTCGATGTGGCCGACGCCGAGGGCGGCCGCACGCCGCGTGAGCGCACGGCCGGAGATCAGATCCTCCAGCGGCGCTGATCCGCTGCGGTGCCCGGCAGGGCGGGCCGGCGCCGTGGGCAGCAGGTAGCCGATTTCGAGGGCTGCCCCGTGGGCTCCCATCAACGGCCTGCCCTCGATGACGGCGCCCGCGGAGAGGCCGGTGCCGAGGTTGATGTACAGGCCACACTGGGTTCCGCGCAGCTGCCCCCACTGGTGCTCGGCCATGGCCGCGGCCTTGACGTCGTTGGCCCACGCGACCTCCTGCACGCCGAGAGCGGTGGACAGGACGTCCGCAGGAACGGAGGATTCCATGCCCGGGTTGTTCGGGACGAGGCCAATGCCCTCCTCGGTCACGACGCCCGGAGTTGCCAGGCCTACCGCCGCTGCCCGCACGGGACCGCCCGCGTGCAGCGCTGCGGAGGCCGTGGCCTCGCGGTAGCACTCGAGGACCTCGGCGAGCGTCTCCTGGGCGGGACGGCCGGACCGGGAGCGATGCGTGGCCACGGCGAGGAGGCGTCCGTCAAGGTCCGCCGCGCAGACCTTGACCTTGGTCCCCCCGATGTCCACGCCGATCGCCAGGGGGATGGGAGCGCTCACGCGCGGACCTCGTCGAGGTGGATCTCGGCGTCGACCTCGTTCGGCTCGACGGGCAGCGGGCCGAACGGCCAGGTCTTCTCGCGCTTGGCCCAGACGAGGAAGAGCACCACGCCGAGGGCGACCCAGCCGAGGGAGAGCTCGATCGGGTGCAGCCCCGGAGCGTTGGCATCGGAGTAGAGGTAGACCGCGATCCATCCCGCCCCTGCGACGATCAGGGGCAGCGGGTAGAGCCACATGCGGTAGGGCCGCACCATGTCCCGCCGGCGGCGCAGGAGCACCACGGCCGCGATCTGGCCGAGAGCCTGGACGAGGACCATCACGGCGGTCAGCAGCTGGATCAGGGCGGAGATGTCGGTGAAGCGGCCGATGAGGAAGCCTGCCATCGTGCCGACGCCCATAGTGATCAAGCCGGCGATCGGGAACTCCTTGGTGGGGTGGAGCTTGGCGAAGGCCTTGAAGAACACCCCGTCCCGGGCCGCGTCGTAGGGGACGCGCGAGCCCGCGAGTAGGCCGACCAGGAGGGAGGCGAACGCGGTGACGAGGATGAAGACGGTCACCACCGCGGCGGCCCCGGGACCCCAGGTTCGCTCGAGGAGGAGTGAGACGACCGAGGTGTAGGCCTGGGAGCCGGTGTCGAGCATCTCCTGCCACTTCACCACGCCCAGGACACCGATCTGGGTGAAGAGGTAGATCACCATGATTCCGAACACCGAGAACACGACCGAGCGGGGGATCGTCCGGCCCGGGGACTTCATCTCGGCGCCCATGTAGGCGGCGGTGTTGTAGCCGAGGTAGTCGTAGATCCCAATCGTCAGGCCGGCCACGAAGGCGACCCAGAACCCGCCCGAGGAGATGTCGAACGCCCCTGCAGGGAAGTCGAAGACCTGGGCGGCGTTGAAGTGGGTGAAGCAGGCGAGGATGACGGTCAGCACTGTGGCGACCATGATCACCCACAGCACCACCGTGAGCCGGCCGAGAGATTCGATCCGCCGCCAGAGCACCACGGTGATCACCGCGATCAGCGCCAGCCCGACCACATTCCCGGTCATGTCATCCATGCCCGGGATGAGGTATCCGAGGTACTGGACGAAGCCGATGACGCCGGTGGACATGATCAGCGGGATGAACAGCACCGCGGACCAGACGAAGAGGAACGGCATCAGGCGGCCTGTCCGGCGCTTGAACGCCTCGCGCAGGTACACGTAGGTCCCGCCCGAGCCCGGCATGGCCGCGCCGAGCTCGGCCCAGACCAGCCCGTCCGCCAGCGCGAGGATCGCGCCTGCGATCCAGCCGACCACGGCCTGCGGGCCTCCGAAGGCCACGATCATGGCCGGGATGGTGATGAACGGGCCGATCCCGACCATCTGCGACATGTTCATCGCGGTGGCCTGGAAGGAGCCGATGCGGCGCCGCAGCTGCGGCGCGCGGTCAGGGAATGACGCCATCGTGGATTCCTTGCTGGAAGAGGGAGGCCGCAGCCCGAGAGGAAGACGGGCCTTGCGGCGAAGCCCCTTGATCGTAAAAGACTTTTCCGATCAGCGTCAAGGGGGTGCGCGGCCGCTCACGCGCACACCTCTTTCTCAGAGCGCTGAGGAGAGCTTCTCCCAGGCGAGCTGGAGGGCCTTCTCGGCGCCTCCTTCCAGGATGGCGTCCTCGCCTGCCCTGCTGACCTCGACCGGAGGGGCTTCGAAGGGGAGTGCTGACTGCAGCTCAGCGCGCACCGCGCGAGCGAAGTGGTCACCGCCATGCAGCCCCACGCTGCCGGCAAGGACGATCAGCGGCGGGTCGACCGCGACGGTGAAAGCACTCAGCGCGAAGGCTGCGAGCGTGCCCTCCTGCAGCACCACGGCCTCTGCCTCAGGGCTGCCCTCTCTGGCAGCCTCCATCAGCTCGGCGACGGTGCCGAAACGAGCCCCGGCGCGTGCCGCCTGCTCGAGCATCGCGTCAGCCGAAGCGGCCTCTTCGAAGGCGCCGCGGGCGGATGGGCCGTCGTTCTCCTGCCCAGCGGCCCGCGTGGCAGCAAGCGGCAGGAACGCGATCTCGCCTGCCATGCCATGGGTCCCCGAGAGAGGCTGCCCGTCCCGGACCACGGCCGCTCCTACGCCGCGGCCTATGGAGAACAGCACAAAGTCACCCTGGCCGGCGTCCCGACGCGCGCGAGCCTCGCCGAGCGCGGCGAGATAGACGTCCTTCATCACCAACAGGCCCGACCCGAAGCGGGCCCGAAGAGCGTCCAGAGTCCTCGCGTCGCCCCAGCCCGGCAGGTTCGATGCGTGCTCGAGTACGCCCGACTCGGGGCGGACGACTCCGGGACTCCCGACCACGGTGAAGGCGATCGTCCCGGGCCTGAGGCCTGCCTCCTCCACCACGTGCTCAAGCCCCGCATCGAGCGCCGCAAGAACACCGTCCGCGGAAGGAGATGCAGGGCGCTCGCGCCACGTGGCCGCCCGCGTCCCGTCGAGACCCGTCAGAGCGAGGCGCACCCACTGGGTTCCGACATCGACGCTGAGCACTGCACCCGCCGAGTTGTCGATCCCCCACACGACGGGCGCCTGCCCGGACTGGCCGGACCGCAGGCCCCGTTCCTCCACGAGCCCGGCATTCTGCAGCGCCCTGAGCGCAGAAGCGACCGTCGGCTTGGACAGAGCAGTCCGGCGCGCCAGTTCGGGGACCGTGGCCGCACCCGAGGAGATCAGGTTCTCCAACACGACGCGCCCGTTCGCGCGCCGCAGGTCACCGGCCCGAACACCTTGCAGCAACGAAGTCAATGCCGCCACCTTTCTGCTGCGCTACCGCCCTGCACTTCTCCCCTCAGGCTACGTCGCCGTCCCGGCCGCCAAGGCCACAGGCCATGGGATGGACCCTGTTCCCTGCCCTCACCCGATGGGCCGGCGGGGTTCACAGAATCCACAGCCTTCACTCTGGACACGGCACGCTGATAGCCTCGACCCCGCGCGGCATGCCGCCACTGCTGGGGAGTGGTGCGGAAGTCGTTGTCGCGCCAGGGCGCCCGGGCTCCGTGATCAACGGGCCCGGGCGTCTCGGTCGTCGGGATTGCCGCAGCATGCGGCGGCTGCGCGGTGACGTGGGTGGGCCCCGTGGGTCTCGAACCCACGACCCGCGGATTAAAAGTCCGCTGTTATCAATGTAGCTGGGAAGGGTGTCATCTCCGTCATCGGCGTGTCGCAAGGACTCACTAGCCCCCTCGGAGTCAACATGTTCCAAGACACACTGTCGTTTCCAAGGGAGCCGCGGTGAAGGTGCAGGTTACATCTCGAACCGATTCCGGGGTACCAGCCGGGTGGTGCGTCGTAGACGAGCAAGGCCTTCCTGTGCTGGAGGCAACTCGCTTCCTCGCGCACCTGTCCCAAATTGAGCGGTCCCCGAACACCTGCAAGGCGTACGCCCACGACCTAGCCCTCTACCTCACCTTCCTCGACGAGTTCGACTTTAAGATCGACGACGCCACCAACGACCTGCTTGGACGGTTCGCGCATTGGCTTCGGTCTCCCCAGGCGTCCGTGACAGCCGTCTCGGAACAGTCGGTTGCGCGTTCTCGCACCACCGTCAATCGCTCATTGTCAGCGGTTGCTTCGTTCTACGCCTACTTGGGCTCATACGGGGAAGGCGCAATTGGAAACCTTGCCTTCACTAGACTGATGCAAACAGCCCACATCTTTCACCGAGCGAATCGACGCCTCGTTGACAATGTCGGCAGCGCGAGGCGAAAGCGCGATGGCCATCGCATCGGTCCACGGCTGCCTGTTGTCCAGAAGACGATGAAGACTTTGACCGTGGAACAGGTCAATACGATTCTGGGGGCCTGCCGAACCTACCAGCACCGCCTTTTCTTCTGCTTAGCATTTACGACTGGCATGCGAATTGGTCAGATTCTCGGACTTCGCCACGAAGACATGGATACAAGAAGTCGTACCATATGGATAAGACCCCGGGACGACAATGAGAACGGAGTCCGTGGCAAAATTCGCAAGCCACACTCCATTCCGATCACCCGACAACTCGCACGCCTGTACGAAGAATACATGCACGAAGAGTACGGCCACATTGATAGCCGATACGTATTCATCTCGCTAACGGGAAAGCGGGTGGGTCGGCCCCTCGCACCGAGTTCCATCTACGCTTCTGTTCGCTCGATTCAACGGCGCACGCAGATATATGGCTGGACTCCCCACACACTCCGGCACACTTACGTTACCCTACAGAGGCAAGCGGGCGTTCCGATCGAAATATTTAGCAACCTTGTAACACACGCTCACATTCAAACTACAATAGAAACGTACAGCCACCTCTCCGCCGATGACCTCAGGGAGGCCCTGATCCGCACCGGGGCTTGGGAGTCCCCGGCATGAGTAGCCAAAATCTCGTGCCCTTCAGAAGCGATTCTCCCGACTTCAATTATCTCAAGTGGATCCAAGATCTGGTACCGGCGCAATTCAGCGTCGCACATCTCACCGCGGATCCTCGCGGAGTATATTCTTATCCTCCGTGTCAGCTGCACTTTTGTCCCCGCATTTCGCAGGACCCCGCTACTCGCTTATGTCGCATCCACAACGACGAGCGCCGGGCCAAAAAGCTGGAGTTGGAGCAGTTTGTCAAAATAAATAACGACAAGAAGCAAGAGACAACCAAACTCAGAATATCGTCGGTCTCGGTTCGTGGTATTTTCGATTTCGGGGCCGTAAGCCATCCGACCGTAAGGGCCGAATTGGCCTTTGGAATGAGCAAGAGGGCCAACCCGGAAAATGGATTTGGGCCAGCACGCCCGGCAGCCTTCAACAGATTAGTTGCTGAGATTAACAAGACGCATATCATCAGTCTGCTGGAGCTAGAGCCAGAAGACATCGGTGATCTCGCGGATCAATGTGGGAGCTATTATGACTCCGCGAAGGGGATCATCAACGAAACGATCAACCAAATTAAGATCGCCAGAGGCGAACCCGAGGCGCGGCGTCGCATAGGAGCAAGGTACAACGGCGCTTCCGTCTACACTACCTATCAGAACATAAAGCAATCGTGGCTTCGCGAGCTCGTTGGCCGGTGGGCGACTTTCCGCTATAACACCAGTGGAAACTCGACGCTCTATCTTCAAGCTCAACAGACGGCAATGGTTGAGTTCGCGGAATGGTGTGAGCAGAAGTCGGTCAGATCGCCAGAAGATCTCACGCGCGGCCTCCTGCTCGACTGGCTTGGCCACGTAAATAGCCTACAAAACCCGCGAACAGGAAAGCATCTGTCTGCCAGTTGGCGCCTGAAGCTTGTGTCTGCAGTCGAAAGCTTTGTCGAGGTTCTTCGATCTGAGTTCAACTATCCCATTCCCACCAATGCTCGATACCGACCTGGGGAACTGCCACAACGTGAAGAACCTCGTCCGAGGTTTCTTGAGCCCCACATAATCGATGCACTTCGCAAACCCGAGAACTTAGCCCTCATCGAAAACCGTGCCCATCGTCTCGCCGTCAGGATCATGATGGGAACTGGGATACGTGCGGGCCACACCTGTAATCTGCCATTTGACTGCCTCAAAGATCTAAACAGGAATGGCAGCTCGGATAAGTGGGCACTCGCGTTTCTCGACACCAAGTCAAACTCGAACCGCATGCTACCGCTGCCCCCGGACCTAGCTCAAGATATTTTGTCATTTCAAAATGAACAGCGTACCCTTCTGGGCGGGGATGCACCCGAATTCCTATTCTTCAGCCCCAGAGCCTACAAAATAGGTCGGCTCACCGTCGAAAGGTTGAACACGACGATACATGAATGGGTGGCTCGACTGGGCCTGCGCGAGACCGATGGTTCGCCCGCTGTCGTGACTCCCCATCGTTTTCGGCACACTTTCGCGACCGAGAACCTGGAGAAGGGCGTTCCGATCGAGATTGTGCAGGAACTCCTCGGGCACAGAAATCTGACGAGCACTCAAATCTACGCCCATGTGTCCAATAAGAGGCTGCGTGAGGAGTGGGAGAAGGCACAGCTTTTAGATGTTCGCGGGGAGTCGATTGCGATATCTGACGGTCCTGAGGGAGATGCAGAATGGCTTCTGCACCGAATCGCGCGAGCCACTCAGGCTCTCCCCAACGGGTATTGTGGTCTCCCGATCCAACAGAGTTGCCCCCATGAACACGCCTGCCTTAACGACTGCGTCCACTTCATGACATCTCGCGACTTCTTGCCTGTTCTAATTCAGCAACGCGACAATCACGCGCGGTTGATCAGCAAGGCTGAAGCTAACGGACATCTTCGCATTGTTCAGATCAATAAGAAGCCGATGGAGACGCTTAATCGGATCATAGGAAAGATTGAGGAAGAGGGCAATGCCGAGTCGCAATGAGAGAATTGCTTTACTGGCAGAAGCCAATCGTGCGCGTACAGCCCGAAAAAGGGGACACGTCCAAGATGCGCTCCGGGCAATGCACAAGGCAGGATTGACGATCAATGTCAGCACAGTGGCGGTTCGTGCGGGCGTCTCGCGTAACTTCATTTATCAACAAGCAGACCTCTTGAGTTCCGTGCAGCGCAGCGCAGACACGCAACCCGGCCGATTGGATCGGCCTCGTTCCTCCTCGTCCTCTTCGGAGGCCAGTCTGAGGTCTCGTCTGGTAACCGCTCTCGATGCACTCGCTGCAAGTAGGCAGGAGGCGCAGGAGCTATCTGCAAAGGTGGAGCGACTGACCGGTGAGGTAGCGCGCCTCATGGTACTGGTTCCCATGGAAGGCGATGAAGGGACGCGTACGGGTAGGACGCAAGCAAACGCTAGAATCTAGTTCTCATGAGCTAGCCCCCTCCACAGCTGTGTTCCTCCTTGGATACCAGCCGAGTGAATGGTGGCTCCAAGTTGGCTCCTCGAGCGTTCTTGCAGTCTTATGCGCCGTCCTGTCGGCGGACGCGATGGTGGGACCGATGTCGTTGGGCAATGGACGCCGCGAACTCAAACGACGAGGGCCTCCAGTGTGAGGGGATCGCGATGCTGTCACTGATGGCAAGGGCAGAGGCTCAAGGCAAAGAGAAACAGCGCATCATCGGTCAGTCCATTCACATCACGAACCGGACAGCCGCTGGAGCGCCTATCCATCATCAGATGGAGCAACGCGTCTCACGGAAGTAGGACCTTCGGCGGACGCTCGGTCGCCTGGGCCTAGGATTGCTACGCTCCAACCTGTGACGGATACGAAGGTGACCAAAAGCGCTTGCGAGCACTGGGTCTGCTCTGTGCTGTCGCGGTATGGCTGGGATACGGCACTGACCCGGGACGGGCTGGAGCGAACCGACATCCTCGCCGTGCAGACCGAGGGGACGGACCGGGAGACCATTGAGGTGCAGGTCAAGTCTCTAAAGTCCACCGGGCCGGTGTCGTCCTGGCCCATTTCCGTGAAGGCGCAGCGCCCGGCGCTCTCGCAGCACGAGTGGTACACGCTGGTCCTCCTCGATCCCGATTCGCTCTCGGCGGCCCCCGCACGTTCGTGATGCCCCGAGACCGCGTCACCGCAGCCGAGTGGATCGAGCACCGCGAATGGCTCTACACCCGACCGTTCCGTCAGGGAAGCGCAACGTCGGGGTGGACCGCCCCCGGCTGGGGCTGCAGATCGTCCTCCAGTACGAGGGCAGGTGGGACCTGCTCGGAACTCCCACGAACGAGGTTCTTGTGCTACTTCCGCGGCGGTTCCGCGAACTTGCCCTCGACTCCAAGATCGGCCTCCCACCTGAGCACCCGTGGAAGCAAGATCTGCCGGAATGGTAGAAGGCCGGGGAGACGTGCGAGGACAGTGGTGATGCCGGTGACGGGCCGTAGCGGGCTCGTGGGGCGCCGTCCTAATGACCGCATCAGTCCTTATGGGGAACTTGCCCGGCAGAGTTACGTGGTCGTGCAGAGACCCCTACGACAGACAGGCTGGTCGCTTGGCGGATCGGAGCGATCCGAGGCATGAAGGGCCCCGTCGATGTCGAGTTCTGGGCACCCCAGAAGCAGCTCCCTGAGGAAGAGCAGATCCGGACTTTCCTGTTCCTGACAGATCCGAGCGGCGTGAGAATGGCGGCGGTCGGAGGGCGGTACGACGGTGCATACGTGGTGTACGAGTTTGATGTGTCAGCGCTGGCTGCCTCCGGTGCCCCAGTCGAGACCGTGCACGAATGGGCAGTTGCCGTCATGAACGTCTTGTTCCAACAGGACGAGACAGCCACTGACGGGTTCACCGATCCGGTGCTGCTCTCGGAGGCCTACAAGACCGGCAAGCTTGGCGCAACAGCCAGGGACGTGCCCGAAGCATTCAATGGCTTCTCCTCGCTGAGACATGCGGTCCATGTGGCTCAGGGCGGGGCCGGAGCCGTCGCTGAGGGCGCCTTATGACCAGAGCCGGCCTGAGGCGCCGACG
The DNA here is from genome assembly GCF_001577305.1 of Sinomonas atrocyanea. NCBI lineage: Bacteria > Bacillati > Actinomycetota > Actinomycetes > Micrococcales > Micrococcaceae > Sinomonas > Sinomonas atrocyanea. The sequence goes on along the minus strand of NZ_CP014518.1, from coordinate 328,246 downwards.
TATCCGATGACGAGCGGGTTCGTCTCGCCCTCAATCGCTCTCTCTTCCTTTTGAAGCTCATAGATGTAAGGGGATCCGCTACCGCATCCGTTCTCGGTTCCCGAGTTGATCAGGGCTGACAGTCCTCGTACTCCAGCAGCCGAATCGGGCGATCGGGGGCCTTCGACTGGCTCAATTTGATCCGAAAGCAATCGACCGCTTTGCTGACATCGAGCGGTTCGACGGCGAGGTGGTGGCGCCCGGCTTGAGGACCGCGCTCCGCGACTCTAGGGTGGCCCGCAAAGGTGTGTACAAGGGCACGACGAATGACTCTTGGCCCACGCGGGCGCCGGATGGTTCCGCTGGCGTTCTGCTGAACAGGTGCATCTACTCGCGGGATAGGAAAGGTTCTCGTCGTAGATAGTCAGCACGCTTGACCACCGCGGCCCTCCTTTTGCACCGCTTCGGGCCACTTGCTGCAGACGTGAGAGCGCGGCCGAGGATCACAAATCCCGCATGGACGACTAGTCTCCTCGCTATGACTAAGCCCGCGGTCGTTGCCCTTCTCACAAATTCTCAGGTGTGGAATGCATACCTCAAACGACTGCCACAGGATCAACGGCCGGATCTAGCAGGGGCGAAACTAGCAGGCGCGGCCCTCGACTATCGTGATCTATCAAGAGCTAACCTCGTTGGCGCGGACCTGAGCCGGGCCAACCTCGCCAAGACCCTCCTGATCGACGCGGACCTCAGGGGGGCGAACCTCGCCGACGCGAACCTCGCGGGGGCGATGCTCAACGACGCGAACCTCACGGGAGCCGACCTCACGGGAGCGAACTTGACCGCCGCCGATCTCATCGGAGCCGACCTTACTGAGGCGGACTTCGATCACGCTAGGTTGACCGGAGCGACCATGATCGAAGCGAACCTGGTCGGGGCGGCGCTTACCGCCGCGAACCTCAGACGGGTAAACCTGACCGGTGCGCATCTCATGAACGCTGACCTAACCCGAGCGCAGCTTTACAACGCGAAGCTCAACGGAGCGATCCTCACAAGCGCGACCCTTAACCGGGCGAACCTCACGAATGCGGATCTCACCGAAGCGGACCTTACAAGCGCGAAGATTGACCTAAACACCGTAAACGCCGCCGGCGAGACGCTATTGAGGGCCCTCCAGTCCAGCTCAAGTAAGAAGCTCGCCGATTTAGACGTCGTTCGCCTTGTAGTTGAGCTTCCCGAGAACAGTGACCCCCAGACCTTGGCCGACTTAGCTTCCTCCGCAGCAATCGTCGCACGCCTATCGATGCAGGTGGGTGCCCAGCTTCAACACGAGCGGCTCCCTGAGCTCTCGTCTGAATCTGTGGGACCTCTGCTGACTACGGCAACCGGACAGCCCTCTTTCGTTACGGTGCGATCAATGCACTATGGAAGCCCCTGGTGGATTGATCTGGTCGAACAGGTACCCTCCTACGTCCAGCTCGGGGGAGCCATAGCAGGTACTGCCGCTATTGTCGGAAGGAAACACAACCGACAGCTACTCTCATTCCTCTTCATGTTAGCGCGACGCCAGGAGCGTGAACTGTGGCTCGAAGAACGACGTGAGTATCGACGAGCTGAGCTAGGGCGCCAACGCGTTGAACATGAGCACCAGATCGCCGAACATGAGAAAGAACGGGCCAATGCTGCGGCTGAAATGGAGCGACGAACCATGAGTGAAGCTTCAGTTGCCAGCCTCCGCATCGAACCAGCCTCCGAAGCTGAACTGCGGCAACGGGTGGCCAGTGCTGGCCTGAAACCTGAATTGACAGCCAAAATCCTTGAAGACAGCGCCGGTTTGGAGCCGCTCGTCCGCAATGGCCTCAACGTTGTAACAGCCGAGGAAGACCAAAGGGGCTAAGCGGAAGCGCAATTGGGCGCCGTTCCCTGCGAGCAGATCCTCGTCCGACAACGATCTACGATCGGACCGAAGTCATTCGACTTCGCCTCCGACGCGCCCGGGCGCGAGGGGCTGCGGGACGGTCTTGGACGGACTGAGGCTCGATTGAGCTGGCTCTCCAGCAGGACCGCTCTGGTCAGAAGCGCATGCCGGTCGTTCATGACCCTGCGGCTGGGGGCCGAAGGACGGATGTCTCGGTTGTACCACTACAGGGGCTCGGGAGAAAGCAGTCCCATGCATCCGGATCAGACGGAGGGGGCCAAGAGAAACATGCGGCAAGAGTAGGCGCGCAGCTATGAAGTTGACGAAGCAACCCTGAAATGCACGACCACCCCATCGTCCAGTGGGCGGTCGCGCACTGCGCTTGACCTCCGGCAAGGGCAACAGTCGAGTCCACCGGCGTGAGCTCCCTGTACACGTCCCGAGTCAAGCCGGCATCTTCCTCCTCGTACTTGTTTACATACCCACAGCCCTTAGCGCTAGCGCAGCTGTCGTAGACCTAGCCTTCCTGCCTAGCCCTCGCTTCTAGGCGCTCCATGCCGAGCTCCTTGGAATCGACTCGGCCCAAGCATTCGCCTGTTTCCTCGTAGACAACCTCCCAGCCTCCGGCTCGGTCCGGACGGAGGGTCCCCACCTCGGCTCGATTGGATGTCCACTTAACCTTGAGCTCGTTGGTCTGCACATTGCGTCGAGCGCTAAGGCTTCCATGCTTTGTAAGACCGGGGACGCCGGACGTCCGTAAGCGGGTGGCATTCGGCGATCCCTTTTTTTGCGCGACAAGTACATTTCGCTGCTTTCGCGTGAGCACTCTCAGGCCAAACAGCCACTTCAACCCTCCGATGACTACCCGCCTCGAGGGCCGGGCTGCCAGCAACACAATGATCAACGCCCCAAACCCGTAGGGCGCTGTCTGTCGCCAGAAATCAGGATTTGTCGGCCCCGAGATCGTCCCTGTCCAGAGCCCGGCGAGACCAATCAGGACCAAACCCCCAAGAATGGTTCCTAAAACGGCTGCCAGCGAGTTTTGCGTGAAGTCCGAGGGGTTCTTGTCCGGTGAGGTCACAGAGAGATTGTATGCTTCCTTGGTCGCCCGAAGTGGCCGTTTCAGGGCCGGGACCCGCGAATGCGCGCCCAGCCAACGGTTCGGGACAGGGCCATCACCACGGCTGGGCCCCCGCGAGAGGTCGTGCCAGTAGCATGTAGCCATGGGTGAACGGCGGGCTCGAACGGGCGACGCGATGCCGCCGGGGAGCGGTACGCCGCTCATGAGCGCCACGACGTGGCGCGTGAAAGCAGCTGCGGCGCGGTTGCGTCTCACCACGGACCGGAAGCTGGGAAAGCGGAGTCCCCAGTGGGTGCGAGAACTGGCCGCTCTTGAGATCGGCACTGATGAGGCGGCCAGGCTCGCTTACCGAACGCAAGTCGGAGCGGCCCGTTCTCGCATCATCGAGGACAGCAGACGCGGCCAGAAGACTCCACTCTGGATTATCGCAGTTGCGTCGATGGAACTCGGAGACGGGCCAGCTTAATCCCTAGCTTGTGCGCCCACACTCGTGCGAGCCGCTCGCGTGCGCCCACGTCGAGGTCGAGCCGGGACAGTCCTCGCCCTCGCAGCGGGTCCTGACCGTCGCAGGCTGCACCGCTCCCCTGCTCTGCGCAGAAGCCGAGTCCGGGCCGCCTGCCATCACCCTCGACGCGACGGTGTGGCTCCACGCCCACCCCGGCCGGATCCTGCAGGCTTGTCTTGCATCGAGGTGCGCCCAGCTCACCGCAACGGTCCCAACCACCATCCTCCAAGCACCCGCGTCGGACACCGCAGGGACGTACCCCCTCACCGTCAGCGCCTCGGGGAAGGTCCTCTCAAACGAGGCCATCCACCTCGCCGACCCCACCGTCTCCGGACCGTGCGGGGGTGCCCGCGTCGCGATGACCGCGCACCTCACTCTCGACGCGATCGGACGGCTCACGAAGGCGATGCCGACCCCGCCCCGGCCGCGCAGCGCCGCAGACTCCTGAGGTACGGCGGTGGTGGGACCAACGAGGCAGCCGGGAGACGACAGCGACTGCCCTATTCCGGCAAAGCAACCAGGAACGGCTCGCGGCCGGCATCGTTGCCAGTCGTCACGGTCCGGGCAAACCTAGCGGATCGCCCAGTCATGGCCGCAGCTCTGGCAGAGAGCCGTCTTCTGAGTCTTGAACGTCGTCTTCCCTGTGCCCGTGGATTTCTTCCATACGAGGTTCGACATGCCAAGAGTGGAGATCGCGGTAATGCCACGCGCCGCATTGTTCGTGTGGCCGCCGAGGCCGACCCCGCTCTTCCGGGTCTTTCCGCCCGTCTGCAGCATTTCGACGGTGACGTCTTCGCCGCCGCATTTGACGCACTTCATCACAGTTCCCCTTTGGACTGAACCGATATCCACCGGCGAGTAAGTCCGGGAGACGATGGCAACAGTACTATGCGACTCGGGACTGGCAGTGGTCTCTAGGGTGAATATCTCTTTCCGCGTGTCGAAGCCCAGGATCGTCGAAAGAGGTAACCTGCTTCGGTGACTCACAACGGCTTCCCCGCCTCACACTTTGGGGGCGTCCTGGAAGCCTAGGGCGCGGCGTATGACCCGGTTATCCGCCTCGCTGAGATTCAGGTTCTGAGTCACAGCTACCGACGGGGCGGACACGAAGAAATGCAGAGGCCCGAGGATCTCTAGACCCGGCAGAGCTCCTCGCCTACATCCGCGTCTAGGGCGCCCGACGGTTCCCAGCGGAGCCGCCGCCCTAATGGGTCATCTTCTTCGCTGATGGCGGCCGTCGGTCGCGCCTCCATTGCGCCTTCGAGAATCGCGGCTGCCGCTATGAGGAGCAGAAGGGCGAAGGACGCCCACGCGCCGACCGACATGGAATCCTCCCGCCGCAAGCCAACCAAGCACGGAGAGCCCAGCCCGCGTGTGTGCCGATGCGGAATGACAACCGCACCCGGCCAGAGGACATCTCGTCTGACCGCGGCTCATACGGCCTCGTCGCGGACGCGCCCGGACCTGCCATCGAGCACGGCGTTCAGCGCACCTCGCCGACGGGGTCATCCGAGGCCGATCGGTGCAGACCTCGCGACTCACTCCGCGCGTGACGGTCCGGACCTACGTCCGTCTACGGTAGACCCATGGACCGCCAGCCTGGCCGCCATGCCGCGAGAACCGCGCAGCAGACAGATCCTTTATCGAGGGGACAGCATTGACCGAGTACTGGATGTTCCGACTGGGCTCTGGCGGAAAGCACGCCGAGGAGATGATGGCCGCCGGGTACGTGGGCGTCAGCTATGGCATCGACTTCGACCTCGGCCCCCATCTGGGAAAGGGCGCCGACGCGTTCCACAGAGCCATGAACGATGCCTGGCTCGCCCAGAACCCCGGCAAGTCGAGAGTCTCCGCCGGGCTCGCTATGGGGAACACGTGGGTAGCCTGCGAGGGGATGCAGGAGGGCGATGTCGTGCTCACCCGCAAGGCCGACCAGTCCTTCATCACCGGCACAGTGACGGGCGGCTACGAGTTTGCGCCTGGGACCGAGCTGCCCCACCGGCGCCCCGTCGCATGGCATGCGCACACCTTCACCCAAGACGAGATGAGCCCTGAACTCGCCGCCGCGGCCAGAGTTCCGATGACGGTCTACTCACTCTCTGGGTACGCCGCAGAACTGGCCGCGCTCAATGGAGCTGCCATCCCCGCTGCGCCCCTCGCATACGCTGTGACCGCGGAAGTCGAAGAGCAGCTCGCCTTCCAAATGGAGAAGCAGCTCGAAGACTTCCTCGTTCAGAACTGGGCCGGTACAAGCCTCGGGCGTGAGTACGACATCTACGAAGACGGTGAGGTCAAAGGCCAGCAGTTCCCCGCCGACGGCCGGGAACGGATCGACATCCTCGCCATCAGTAAGGACCGGAAGCGGTTGCTTGTGGTCGAGCTCAAGCGCGACCGCGCGAGCGACGTGGTCGTGGGCCAAATCCAGCGGTACATGGGCTACGTGCAGGACGAGCTGCTGGAAGAGGGACAGTCAGTTGAAGGCGTGATCATCGCCCGAGACGACGACCAGCGCATCCGACGGGCGCTGAGCGTCGCCCCGAACATCCGGTTCATGAAGTACCGGGTCGATTTCCACCTCGAATGAAGCACGTCGCGGCGTCCGCCTGGAGGCGTCGCCACGCGTGATCCGCCACGAGGGCCGGCTGCTTTGAGACCGGCCGTGACCACTACGCCACGGAGTGGCCAGCGCAGTCAGCAATGAGGTCCGACAAGCGCAAGGCACGTTGACCAGTAGTTCGGCATGAGCGCCCACGCGCCCCGGCGCCCCGGCCGCCACAGCCTCCCCGGTGCCCGCCTTCCCCGCGCTGATACGCCCGCCCCGTCATTGACATGCCGTCTCTCCCCCGTCGAGCAGGGCTCCGCACCCGCGCGGGAACCAGGGTGGAGGCACGCGGCATACTGCGAGCAGTGAACCCCAGGTCCCCTCGGAGGAGCCCTGAGGCACCCACAAGGCTCCGCGGTCCTATAGTTGCGTCTTCCGTTCCCTCACGTGGGTGAAGAGGTCCATGGCTTTAGCTAGGTCGAGCAATTTCTCCTGACTCACTGTGTTCGCGAGCCAGTCGATCCCTGTCTCGTGCTGCTGGCCCGCTGAAAGAATGACCTTTAGGAGAGCCGTGGACAGGTCTGGGGAGTCGTAGAAGTCCTGCGCTGCGTTCGCGTCTGCCTGCAGCTGGAGCATCTCGTCCTCGCTGGCCTTGCCGATCACGGAGTTGATCACGTTGATCTGATCGGCATCCGATAGGCCGGACCCGGCGAACACTTCGTTGAGTTTGCTGATCAGCTCCGACATATGCACGTACTCGGCCTCGTTGGCCTTCCCGCTTCCGCTCTCCTGCATCGGGTCCAGCTGCTCGCCGCCCTGCAGTCCCAAGTTCTGCTGCTCGCGGGCGTGCAGGGCGTAGTGGGTCAGCTCGATCCCGGAGAGGTCAACGACCTCGCGGTGCCGGTTGTCGTCGGACAGCTCGCGGGAGAGGAGGCTGTAGTAGATCGCCCGCTTCTCCAGCGCGGTCTGCCCATAGTTGATGATCTGCGACAGGAAGTTGTACGCGTTGACGTACGAGGTGAGGTCCTTGCGGAAGGTCTCCAGCCGGTCGAGCTCCTCGCTGTCGCCGTCCTCCTGCGCGGCGTCGTACAGGGCGTTGAACCGGTCCTTCACCGGAGCGACGCTCGCGGAGAGCAGACCGTGGTTCCGGGCACCGGCCGTGGAGAACCAGACCTGCACCGTCCGCTCCACGTCCTCGTCGTCGTAGATCCCCACGGCGTCGAGCTTGGACCGGAGGTTGTGGACGAGGTTCGGGTCGGTGGTCGCGCTCAGCTCCGCTGCCCGGTAGTAGGGCTTGAAGTCGGCGAGGATGTCGTCCGGCTTGTTGACGAAGTCGAGGACAAAGGTGGTGTCCTTGCCCCTCATAGTCCGGTTGAGGCGGGAGAGCGTCTGGACCGTGTTCACCCCGCCGAGCCGCTTGTCCACGTACATGGCGACGAGCAGGGGCTGATCGAACCCAGTCTGGTACTTGTTGGCCACGAGCATGACCTGGTACTCGTCGCCGTCGAAGGCCTCGGCGAGGTCCCCGGTGGCGGCATGGTTCATGTTCGCCTCGGTGAACTCGTCGCTGCCACCGGCCAGCGCCGTCGGGCAAGCCGCGGCGGACTCCGGGTCGGTGACCTTGCCAGAGAACGCGACGAGGGTGCCGACGTCCTTGTAGCCCTTGGACTGGATGTACTTGTCCATGGCCAGCTTGTACCGCACCGCCTCCTTGCGGGAGCCGGTGACCACCATGGCCTTGGCCTTGCCCTCCAGCCGCCACGCGACATTCTCGCGGAAGTGCTCGACGATGATCTGGACCTTCTGGGCGATGCTGTGCGGGTGCAGCTTCACCCACCGCACGATCTCCTTCGTGGCCTGCTTCTTGTCCACGAGGGCGTCATCCCCGTGGGCGGTCTTCGCCTCGTTGCTGAGCCGATACGCGAGGTCATACGGGGTGTAGTTCTTGAGGACGTCCAGGATGAACCCCTCCTCGATCGCCTGCTCCATCGTGTACAGGTGGAACGGCACCGGCTTCCCGTCGGGGCCGGGTCGGCCGAACAGCTCCAGGGTCTTCGCCTTCGGCGTCGCCGTGAACGCGAAGTAGGAGATGTTCTTCGCCTCCGCGCGGGTTGCCATCTCCGCGAGCATGACGTCCTCGATGGAGACCTCGCCGCCGTCCTCCAGCGCGGCCAGCTCCTCCGGGGAGAGGACCTCCTTGAGCTTGTTCGCCGCCGTCCCCGACTGCGAGGAGTGCGCCTCGTCCGCGATGATGGCGAACGTCTTCCCTGCGAGCTTCTTGTCCTGCTGGATCGCCTTGAGAGCGAACGGGAACGTCTGGATCGTCACGCTGATGATCCGGGTGCCCTTCGACAGCAGGTCCGCCAGCTGCGTGGACTTCGCCCCCTGCTTGCGGTTGTCCACCGCTTCGACGAGGCCCTTCGTGTTCTCGATCTGCTGGACCGCCTCGCGCAGCTGCCGGTCAAGGACCGTGCGGTCCGAGACGACGATCACCGAGTCGAACACGAGCTTGCCTCCGGCGCCGTGCAGCGAGGCGAGCCGGTGCGCGAGCCACGCAATCGAGTTCGTCTTCCCCGACCCCGCCGAGTGCTGGACCAGGTACCGGCAGCCGGGGCCCTCGTCGGCCGCGGCAGCCACCATCTGGTTCACCGCCTCCCACTGATGGAACCGCGGGAAGAGCAGCGTCCGGGTCGTCTTGAACTTCTTGGTGATCGGGTCCTTCTTCTTCTCCACCAGCAGGTGCATGAAGGAGTGCAGGATCCGGAGCCAGCTCTCCCGTTCGAGGACCTGCTCCCACAGGTAGGAGGTGCGGGACCCGGTCGGGTTGATGGGGTTCCCGGCGCGCCCGTCGTTGCCCATGTTGAACGGCAGGAAGTAGGTGTCCTTCCCCGCCAGCTTCGTCGTCATCCGAACCTCGGAGTTCGAGACAGCGAAGTGAACGACGGCGCGGGTGCCGAACGCGAGCAGGTGCTCGATCTTCTTAGTCTTCGGGTCCTTCGGGAGCCGGTCCGTGCGGTACTGCTCCACCGCATCAGCCACGGACTGGGTGAAGTCCGTCTTCAGCTCTGCGGTCGCCACCGGGAGGCCGTTGAGGAAGAACACGAGGTCGAGTGAATTGTGCCCGTTGCTGACCGAGTAGTGGACCTGCCGCATGACCCGCAGGCGGACCTTCTGGTACAGCTCCACGATCTTCAGGTTCGCTGCCGTCGGCGGCTTCGACTGGCTCATCTGGAAGTGGGCGGACTCGTGGCTGAAGCCCTTGCGGAGGACGTTCAGCGTGCCCTCGCCCTCCTTCGCCTCCGCGTCCTCGCCGAGCACCTTCGACAGGCGCTTCAGCAGCCGCCCGAAGTCCGCCTCCTGTTCAGCTGCGGGAGCGCTCGGGTTGACGACCTTCGCGAACTCGTCCGGCTGGGTGTTTTCCAGCCACGCCCGAACGTCCGCCGGATAGAGCGCCAGCTGAGGGTCGTAGCCCTCGTCCGTGGTCGAGTACTCCCACCCGTTCTGGGCGAGGTGGTCGCAGAGTTCGGCCTCGAAGTTGATCTCGTTGTGCAGTGCGGTCATCGCTCAAACCCCCATCGTGGCGACATGGTTACAGACATCGATCTTGCCGGTGACGGCAGCAGAGATCAGGGCCGCGCGGCGCTCCTTCGAAACCTCGATAGCCTCCTTCGCATCCGCAATGACAGCGTCAATCTCAGCGGTCTCACGGTCCAGGTAAGCGGCAATCTCAGCCTGCTCCTCCAGCGGCGGCAGTGGAATTGAAAGATTGCCGATCACCTTCATTCCAATATTTTGCTGGGTGCCGTAATTCCAGTGGAGGGCAACCGAGTCTTGAAAGTTGTGCGACCTCAGCGAATGCAGGACGAATCGAGGAAGCGCGGAAGCACCGCATCGAATAGCAGCCAATGGCGACCAAATATTGAACTCCAAGTCGGTCTCCACAATTGCGCAGATCCCTGTTGTCGCACCCGACTTGACCATGTAGATGTCGCCGCGCTGCGGCTTGTACTTTCTCGAAAATCGCGCATGATCCTCGCGCGAGATGAAACCCCAAATCTTTTCAAAATCCACCGCTCCTGAAGACACCGCTTCCGCGGATACGAAAGGAACCCCAGAACTTTGCGCTTCAGGAGTTTCGTGCGGTCCGTCTGTGATAGGCGTCGAGACGATCGATTTGAGCTTGCGCAGCTGCCACTGCAGCGGAATATCTCCAAACCACGCCACGCCACTATTCTTTGTCGGCGCACCGGCATTCAAGCCCTCCGTGACCGCATGAGTGACTACAGCCTCCCGCCGCTCCTGCAGCACTGCGACTAGTTCCTCTTGATCCGCGATAAACGCGTCGATCTCGCCCGTCTCGCGGTCGAGGAAGTCGGCGATCCGTTGCTGCTCGGGCAAAGGGGGGAACACGCCATCGATCCTACGAAGGCTGGCAATGGACAATCTAGGCAGCCCAGCCCCCTTCACGAAAGAGCGGACTTGCTCTTGGACACCATGAGACTGGCACAGATAGTCCAGGAATCGAGACGTCAGCTTATCTTGATTCGGACGAATTATGATTAGCGAAGAAGCGACTACGAATGGGTGGTTGCCACGTACGACAACAGTGCGGCCGACCGTCCCGTCTTTACTGAACAGGACATCTCCATCAAGGGGCTGACATCCCGCCCGAACCATGTACTCATACGTCTCAGGAGACGTCTTTAAGGACCCCTCAAAATCAATTCCACCGGGGGATAGGTCACGGGTGGACACGAAATCGAAGACTCCGCCACTGGTCTCTGGCGATATATGAGCGCCGTCAGTAATCTCGGTGACCATGTGCTTGAGGGCGGTTGCAGTCCAATCAGTAGGCACGCTTCCAAACCAGTCGTTCACGCGCTCACCTCTTCGAGCCTTGCGAGTCGAGCACGTATGCGTCCAAGCACGTTCTCAAGATCCGCGTCGATCTCCTCCAGTGACCGCGGCTCCACGTACTTGTAGAAGAGGCGGGTGAAGGGGATCTCGTAGCCGATCTTGGTCTTGGAGCGGTCGATCCACGCGTCGGGTGCGAACGGGAGCACCTCGCGCGCGAAGTACTCGTCCACGTCCTCGGTCAGGGGGACGTTCTCGGTGTCTCGGAGATCGCCGTCCGCCTCAGGCGTGCCTTTCCTGTCGGTGCACACCGATGCCGTCTCGTCCCGTTCCGAGAGCCCCTGCCAGAGCGCCTTGAACTGCGGCGTGCTGAGCTTCACCGGCTTCAGCACGGCGGGGGTGAGTTCAGCGATGAAGTCGTCGCGGTCCTTCCAGACCTTGCCCATGTCGTCGAGCGTAGCGAGAGCAGCGCGCAGTGCAGTGAGGGTCTCCTCGGGCAGCTTCTCCAGTGCCTTCTGGGACAGGGCTACCTCGACCCGCTCCGGGGCAACCGAGAAGTTGAGCCGCAGCGGGCGCTCGACCGTGATCGCGCGGTAGCCGAAGTTCTCGTTGCGGAGGACCTTGGAGACCTCAGGGTCGGCGTCGGCGTACTCCCCGTAGAGCTTGACGATGTCGGCGATGTGGCCCTCGCTGAGCGTTTTCCGCTTCGAGCCGAGGCTCTTGGGCATCTTTTCCCAGAATCCGGAGCCGTCGATCAGCTGGACGGTGCCCTTGCGCTCCTCCGCCTTCCGGTTGGTGAGAATCCACACGTAGGTGGAGATGCCGGTGTTGTAGAACATGTCCGTCGGGAGGGCCACGATGGCCTCCAGCAGGTCGTTCTCGATCACGTACCGGCGGATCTCCGACTCCCCCGACCCGGCGCCGCCGGTGAACAGCGGGGAGCCGTTGAGCACGATCCCCGCGCGGCCGCCGCCCTTCTTCGACTCCTCGGTCGCCGTCTCGTCCACGGGGCGGAGCTTGGAGAGCACGTGGAGGAGGAACAGCAGGGAGCCGTCGCTCACGCGCGGCAGCCCCGGGCCGAAGCGGCCGTTCATGCCGAGCTTGAGGTGCTCGTCCTCGACGTCCTGCTTGATCTCCTTCCAGTCCACACCGAAGGGCGGGTTGGAGAGGACGTAGTTGAAGGTGCGGTCCTCGTGCAGGTCGTCGCGGAGGGTGTCCCCATTGCGGATCGCGGAGACCTCCTGCCCCTTGATGACCATGTCCGCCTTGCAGATCGCGTACGACTGGTCGTTGATCTCCTGCCCCGCCATGCTCAGGCGCGCCTGCGGATTCAGCGTCCGGAGGTACTCGTCCGCGACGGAGAGCATGCCGCCAGTCCCCGCGGTCGGGTCGTAGATGGACCGGACCACGCCCGGCGTCGTGAGGGCGTCGTCGTCCGGCGCGAAGAGGAGGTCCACCATGAGGCGGATGACCTCGCGGGGCGTGAAGTGCTCGCCCGGGGAGTCCGTGGACTCGCTGAATCGCCGGATCAGCTCCTCGAACAGGGTGCCCATCTCGATGTTGCTCACCGTGTCCGGGTGCAGGTCCACGGCCGCGAACTGGCTCACCACCCGGAACAGGAGGTTCTTCGTGGCGAGCTTCGTGATCGTCTTCGGCAGCTCGAAGAGCGTGAAGATATCCCGGACGTTCGGCGAGAGCCCCTCGATGTAGTTCAAGAGGTTCTGGCGGATGTTCTCCGGATCCGCGAGGAGCTTCCTTAAGTCGAACTCGGACGTGCAGTAGAAGGTGAGGCCGGAGCGGGTCTTCAGCAGGGCATCGAGCGCGCTCTCACTGTAGGCGTCGCGCTTGTCGAGGTAAGCATCCCGGACCTGCTGACGGGTCGGCTCCAAGAGGCAGTCGAAGCGGCGGAGGATCGTGAAGGGAAGGATGACATCGCCGTACTCCTTCTCCTTGTAGGTGCTCCGAAGCGTGTCCGCAATGGACCAGATGAAGGATGCCAGCGTCTGGCTGTTGGCCATGATTGTCCCCGTGTTTCGAGCAGTTGAGTTGCGGCCTTCACTCTATCGAGACACCAGTGCCGGGGGGCGTGACTGAGGCCGGTGCGCGGGCGGACAATGTCGCCAGGACCATGCTGCGAAAGCGTGATGGCGGCGACGGGAGCATGGAAGAGCTCCGTCTCGTCGGAAGGCGCCGCGCCCGCATGCCGCGCCCGGTCGGCTGCCCGCGAGTCGTGCATCTTCTCCTCCACGCCCGCGCGATCGATTCGATACTGGGCTCCGACCCACGCTTCCTCCTCGCAGGGCCGCACTCATCAACATGATGCTGGTCCCCCCCTGCTAGGCAGGGTCTCCATCCTCCAGACGGCGTCTACCGCCTCGGTACGGTTGCCGTTTGGCCGAGCCTGCCGGTGGCTTCAGGAGGTCTTCGACGGTGACTCCGAGCACGTCTGCGATATCCCACAGCCGCTCGTAGGCAAGGCTCTGCCGGCCCCACTCCACCCCGATCAGCATGTTGCGGGACAGCCTTGCCTCAAGCGAGAGGGACTCCTGGGTCAGGCCTCGGTCAAGTCGAAGCTCTCTGATGCGCGCGCCTACCTGCTCCCTCCGAGCCCGCCACTGGTCGAGTTGTTGCTTGGAGACTTCGCGAGGTCGGATGGGCACACCTCATGTCATTAAGATGGGACATTGTTGTCTGCCCAACTAGTTGTGCATGAGGCAATTCGTGCTGCCCATGCTTCAGGAGGTCCATCACCGTGGTCGTACAAGTAGTCCTGCCGCTCGACGAGAGGGTCACGATCTGCGACCTGTGGAACTTCCTCTCCTGTATCCCGGACACCTTCGACGTCAATAAGGATCTTCGGAAGACCGAGCCGGGCGACGAGCGGGCCGAGGTGAGCTACCTCTCCATCGAGCTCGAAGCTGAAGAGGCAAGCGCCGTTGCCCGCATCCTCCGCGATTCCGCCGCCGCCAAGGAGACTGACGGGCCGCTCCAGTGTGCGAGCTGAATACGACGTCCCGGGATGCGCGCTCGTGTTGATACTGGTGCGGCCAATCAGCCATGAAGAGCACCAACTGGCAGGCGGCCAGGTCCTTGAGTAGTAGGAGTCCCGGCACCATCGCGTTCGGTCTGCTACTCAATCCCGGTGGCCCGGCCGTGCCGCTCAAGCTTTCGATGTAGTGTGCCGCCTGTGTGCGAAGTCTCAGCCGTAGCCGTCGCGGGTCAGCCCGATCACGCGGCGGAAGCCAGCCAGATCACCACCGCGCCGCGGGCCGCCCTCTTCCCTCTCACGGGGGTGACGGACCGATGACGCTGCCTGGAAGCCCAGCCCAACAGTACGGAGAGGACCAACTGCTCAGTCTCGCCTTCTCTTTGACTTCCACCCCCGCCTCGTATGCCGTTGTACTAGGGGCGGGAATCTCGACTGGAAGCGGAGTGCCATCGGCTTGGGGGGTCTTACAGGACCTGCTCTCGCAGCTGGCAGGAGCCAAAGGAGCCGAGCCGGAGGGCGATGACGGCCGTCTCTCCTGGTACCAGGATGAATACGGTGAGGACCCGACGTATGAGAGGGTCCTGGAAAGGCTCGCCCCGGCACCCCGGGACCGGCAAGCACTCCTGAGGGGGTACTTCGAAGCTACGCCCGAAGAGGCCGAGCAGGGGAAGAAGCAGCCCACTGCAGCTCATCGCGCGATCGCGCGTCTGGTCGCGGCCGGGTTCATCAGGGTGATCGTCACACTCAACTTCGACAACCTGATGGAAGCAGCCCTGCGCGAGCAGTCGGTCACACCGGTTGTTATCCGGGGGCAGAACGACCTCAAAGGACTACCACCCATGCACACGGCGCGGGTCTTGGTGGTCCATCTTCATGGCGACTACTTGGCACCGGAGGAAATGCGCAACACCGAGCTGGAGCTAGGGCATTATGAGCCGGCTGCAGAGCGCTTCCTGGACCGAATCATGGAGGAGTACGGACTCCTGTTCGTTGGCTGGTCGGCCCGCTACGACCCTCAGCTCAGAGCAGCCGTCAAACGAAGCTTCCGTCGGATCTACGTACCGTACTGGGTCGAGCCAGCAGCTTTCGCCGATGAGGCGAGTGAACTGGTCGAGCAGCTGGGCGCGGTGAAGGTGGAGTCTTCGGCGGACGATGCGCTCGGGAAGCTCCACGATGCCTGCATTGCGCTTCGCGACAGGGCAGCGGCAAGGCATCCGCTAACCCCAGCCGTGGTCGCATCGACCGTCCGCAGCGAACTCTCCGGGCGCTACACCGCATTCCACCTTCACGATCTCGTGAAGCAGGAGGCCGACAGGCTCCATCGCCAAGACGATCTAGTCCTCAGCTACACGGGGACCGTCTCCGAAAACGGGGCGTACGCCGGCATGGTTGGGAGGATCGAGGAAGCGTCGAACGTGCTGGTGGCCGCGATGAGCGCGGCCGCCTATTGGGGCAATGAAACCACCGACCGGTGGATACTCAGCGAGATCAGGAACTTCGCTGAAGCGCCCAAATCGGGCGGTGTGACTGTGGTTCTCGATCTGCACAACGTTGTCATGATGCGGCTCTTTTACGCGACCGGCGTCGGGGCCCTCGCGGCAGGCAGGTATGGCACGGTCTCTGCGCTCTTCTCGCTCGAAGGTGATCGTCGCGGGACGCGGCGCGATTATGCAGTCCAAGTTCTTGAGCCGGTACGCCTGTGCGAAGGCAACCTGCCGTCTGCCAGCAAGCGGCTCTATGAACAGCTCAGGCCTATGTTCGTTCAGCACCTCTCCATCGGATCAAGAACCTACGACGAAAGCTGGGCAGTCTTCGAGATCCTCCGGAACCTTGCCGCCGCTGCTGCCGCACCGGAGGCCCAGACATACCTCCCGGAACTGGGAGCCGCACGCGTCGCCTTCGACGAAACGCGCGACGAATATGACCATTGGGCTAAGCAGCAATCAAATTCAACCGCACCAAACGGACGCGAGGCCTTCGAGAGATATGCACCCGTTCGTGCAGCCGAGGAGAAGTACAAGAGAGCACTCGACCTTTACGCCCAACTTATCCCCATGGCACTCCCGCACCTCAGGGTAGAATTGCAGCACAGCGAGGGAGTCGCATATAAGTCTCCCACCGTTCAACGGCTGATCCGCGAGGTATCGAGCTACGGAAGCAAACACCCACTTTTGGAAAGTGGACTGCTGCCCGGTTCGCCACTCGAGGCTGTGCAAACTCTGCGCGCCGCCAATGTGGCGCTTGAACGTGTCGCGAATTGGACGCGACAGAACCGAATGGGCATCCTGCCCGACGAATTTTGGGCAGACGAGTAGGTTTGGCGGAGTTCAATACGCTGAAGGGCGAGCGGGCGCGCTCACTTCTTATGCCGAATTTAGTTTCTATATAACGATAACATTTTGGCGGCTTCTTGCGACGCAAAAACCGCTCTTGACGATCATCGCTTCGACGTAATGGTGACCTATGTACGAGGTGGACTCCGACCAGCTCCGCGTGCCGTCATCCTTATGGATATCTCCCCGCAGAGAGCCAGCCAACTCTGCCTCTTGGCCGTAGTTGCGAATTTTCCAGTACACATCGTACGGGCCGGGAATGTTCGAACCTTCGATCTTGAACTTCAAAGATCGATTCTTACCAACCCTGTCACCTCGTTTAGGGAGTGAGCCGTCGCGGAACCCCTTTCGAGCCACAACGTAACCGACGACCTTGAATCGATATGACGGGTTCAAGGCGTCACGTATGTCGAAGTCGCGATCGAGAAAACGCTCCGATGCCGGTGCTGCAGTCTCTGCCGAGACACTCGCGAGGACGCTACTAGCCTTCGCTATCGCACCAAATTCCGGCCCGAAGAGATCTTGCCAGATTACAACGGCGCGGTCGTAGTCTGCCTCGTCGCACGCCGTACCGATCTTTTCGGCATGAGCAGTGAAGCGGCTACGGAACGTTTGATAGTTTTCATTACGCCACCGACCTGCTAGGTCTTGGCCGGTGCCAGGATCTCTAATGTACGGAGGGTTGTAGGGGTACGTGGTGAGCTGGACGGCCAGCGCATCTGACAGCGTGCGGAGCGTAGCTGCTACGTTTCGGTATGCATCCGGGGTGGCTATCGACACCGCCTCGCTTACGTGATGCGCCAAAGCCGCCGTCAAGGTGACCGAAGGCACAGTGTAGCGGGCCTTGTGGTCGCGGAGATATTTCAGGAGTCGGACAACCTTGACGAGATTCCCACCCGTTATCCGGTTCTTCTCCTCCAGCCATTCTGTGAACTCATCGGGAGCGGCGAGCTCAAATTGGTTGGTGATCCTGTTGGTAACGTACGCTTCCCCTTGCCTTGTAACAAAGGGAACGACGTCCAAGTGAAAATCGCCTGCGTAGTCCAGGGTCACACATCGTTTCTTTCTGGAACGCATCGTCGCGTAGGTCGCGCTTCGCCCAAAGGCTTCGTAGAGCTTCTGCACATAGTCGGCAGCGGTCCAACCATCGACTTCGTCCATGGGGACCAAAACATCAGCGTCGAATTCCTTTGTCCCGACCGGCTTAATGATTGTTCCATGGGCAAAGGAGCCCTGCGGGATCACTTCTGTTATGGACTCACCGAGCACATCATCGTTCGCGAGAAAGTTCTCGATCGCAGCGACACGCTGAGAGAGCACGTTCAACCTGGTCTGGTTCAGGTTGACTTTGTTAATGAGAAACGATTTGAAATCGCTCGATTGGCTCATTCCGTCCTACCGTCAAAAAATGCGGAGCATGAGGGCAGCGGTGCGGTGCTTCTCTCAGTTCAGAGTATCAATGGTCCAGACCGCTGTCTGGGCTATTTTAGTCTTCTGGTGAGCCGCGCCTTCCACTGCTCCCAATCGACGGATTTGAGTCTCCGAAGCCCAGAATATATCCGGATGCGACTTACTCTTCAATTGCCGCAGTTCTTGTTCTTGGGCAGGCGTCGGCAGAAGTTCGAGGATATCCGCAATCAGGATTTCTTGGCTATTAGCCCAGGGGCTAAACCTCATCGGCTGATACAAGCGCTTCACGTGATCATACTTGACGAATCGGAATAGCTCCTTGCTTAGAATGCCCGTCGCGACGAGTTCCTCATAGAATTCGCGCCAACCGTCGATCTCGCGACCATGACCCTCTTCGAACCACCGCACAAACGGCAACAGATGCTTCCCTGGGACCCGCACCCTCAGGTCTCCCTCACTGATGGCGTCAGGGGCTAGCAGGTCATCATTCAGCACGTTCATTTCGCCCAGGACTCCCGAGGAGGACGGGTGGCTCTTGTAGACACCTCCAACTGGCTGATATTGATCGAAGCGCTGCCCGCGGATGAGCAGATACTCGTTGTCGATTCGGATGCGGTAGAGGTACGAAGCCGAAATCCTCACCCGTTTTCTCCAAGTGCGAATAGAGGACCACATGATTCGAAGGAAGCGCGCATTACTCATCAACGTGTCCACGAGAGGTATGGTAAAACCGATAGCGAGACCACTTGGGACAGCGAACCAACCGCTGGCTGGATCCGAGAGGAACATGAAACCTATCGAGACCAGCACCACGACCAAGTAAGTTACCGCGCGCCCCACAGCGCTCCTTCACCGCGCCCAGCACATGCTGCAGAAGTAGCTGCGCCCAAGCCGCAGCTGTCCCTGACGGTTCCGATTCCACGCATAATTCTCGCCTTGGCCAAGCCCCATCCTTCCGACCGCCCCAACGTCGGCGGACCATGGATGTCTGCCGCTACGATTTGATCTCGGTTAGCATATCGTCGCTGCTCCCAGAATCGGCGGCCCAGGGACGCCGCCGCCGCCATTTCGCTCGCGAACTTTCGGCGCTTCCTCCTGCCGGTGGGCGTTGCCCCACCCCTGAGGCGCCCCATCGCGGGATCGGTCCGGCCTCCAGCGGCGCGGTGAACGTGCCCCCAGGCGCCGAAGACCAGGGCCTAAACGGACAGGATGCATTCACGTCGGGGACAGGGCGGGGCCCCATCTCACCCACGATGGAGTATTCAAGAAACGGTGGGCCCTGTGGGACTCGAACCCACAACCCGCGGATTAACCTGCCACTTCGGTTTTCACCGCCGCTCGAAAGCGTTCGTGGTCTGGACTGTCCCTTCACCATGGCTCTCACCGAAGGTGCCACCCGTCCAGTCTCTACACCTTCCGAGGTTCCCCTCGGCTTGGCTCGGGATTGCCATCTGGTTGCCCAGGAAGGGTTCCCCGACTTTGAGTGGTGTCATCCACAGGGTTTCCCCCGTGGCGCTCCTATTGAAGTCCGCTGCTCTGCCAATTGAGCTAAAGGCCCTAGCTCACGCAGGAGTCTACCGGACGATAGTTGCCGAGTCTGACCCCGACTCTGCAGACCCGGTTCCATCGGCCTCGGCATCAACATGTTCACGCCGACGGGAGGCACGCGAACACTGCGAAGTGGACTTGACTGCGTAGATAAGCAGCGCTCTACCAACTGAGCTAGAGGCCCGGCGCCCGGCACGCGCCGGACGGCACAACTCTAGCGCAGGGCAACCGCGCGCCGTCGTGCGCCCGGGGCCGGGCCGCGGACCCCGCATGGGCACTCCCCCGCGAGAGGAGTACCGTACTGGGCATGAACGAGGCAGCCGCATGAGCGAGAACCCAGCATCCAGCGGGTCGGGACCGGTCAGGCACCACAAGCCGAAGCCGTTCGCGCCGGTCGACTTCGAGCCCTTCGCGGGCGGCGCCGACCCCGCCCGCGTGTCCGAGGCAGCGCACCTCGCCGCGCAGGCGCTCGTGCGCCGCGGACGCGAGAGCGACGACCCCGAGGTGACCCGCAGGCTCGTCCGCCTGGCCGACGAGCAGGGCCTCGACGCCATCGCCGAGATGTGGTCCGAGAGCCCCGCGCGGTCCCTCCCGGGCGCCCTCTGGCGACTGTATGCGCTGCGGGCGGCGACGAAGCAGGACCCGGAGCGCATCTCGGTGTACTTCACGGCGGGCAAGGACACCGCCCAGGTCTCGCACGCCGTCGCCGGCGTCGCCGAGCCTCCCGGGGCCGAAGAGCTCACCGCAATGGCGGACGCGATCCTCTCCGGCGCGTTCGACGGCGAGTTCGACGTCGCGCTCGAGCGCTCGGCGGCGTTCTGCCGGGTCGTCGCTCTCGGCCAGGCCACGGTCGCGGACAGCGCCGAGTGGGCCAATTCGCAGCATGCGACCAAGCTCACGCGCAGCGCCCACCAGCTCGTGAAGACGGCCGAGGACCTCGAGGCCTCCGCCAAGGCGTGGCGGCGCGGGCAGCTGGACTGAGCCCCCAGGCTCGCACCCCCTGCCTATGCACACGGAGCTGTCAACCGGGTTGACTCTCCCCCAACGGCCGTAGAACACTGGTGGTGGCGTCGGACCGCGGCACCCCCGGGCTCCAACTCTCAGCCGCTTCGAGCGGCCTTCCGCCGAGAGGCGGTCCCGGTTCGGCGCCTTTGCTTCCCTCGCTGGGGGCCCGCGCTGGAGCGGGCCCGGCGAGGATCCAGCCCGCGCAGGGCGTTCATCCCGGTCACGTAAGATTCGATGGGCCGGCATCCCGCTGGCACGAGGCCATCGCGCCGGGGACTGCGGCGGCCGGAAGGCCGCATCGCCCCGCTCGGAGACCCATGAAGTTCAGGCTGTTCCCCCAGGAGACGGCAGGCCTCGAGCTGCTCGCCTCCATGGCGCAGCAGTCCATGCTCGGGGTGCAGACGCTCTCCGAGATGTTCGGCGCCGAACGCGCCGACTACGAGAAGCTCGTGGACACCCTCACCGCGAACGACGCCCGCACCACCGAGTTCCGCCGCACCCTCCTCACCCGGCTCCGCACGAGCTTCGTCAACCCGCTCCCCCGCGAGGACCTGCTGATCCTCTCCGAGTGGCTCTCGCAGGCCGTGGGGCACCTCGTGGCCGTCGGCGAGCTCATCCAGCTGCACCGGATCGACAGGCTCCCGTCCGAGGCTGCGGACATGCTGGACATCGTCAACCGACAGGCCGAGCTCACCACCGCGGCCATGCGCGGCCTCACGCGGCTCGAAGACCTCGAGGACTACTGGGCGGACATCGTCCGGCTCTCCAAGCGTGCCGAGCGCACGTACCGGGTGTGGAGCGCGAACGCCCTCCGCGAGCTCTCGATCACCCAGTTCGCCCGCACCGTCGAGGTCGCCCGGTCGCTGCTCGAGGCGGTCCACGCGTTCCAGTCCGTGGCCATCCAGGTGGGGCGCATCATCGTCAGGGAGTCCTGACGTGGCCGCTGCGCTCGTCGGCGCATCGATCGTGCTGGTGTGCGCGTTCGGCTTACTCAACGGCTTCCGCGACGCCTCCAACGCGGTGGCCCTCACGGTCCGCACCCGCGCGCTCACGCCGGGGATCGCCGTCGTCCTCACGGCGGGGTTCAACGTGCTCGGCACGCTTGCCGGGGCGTGGCTGCTCAGGGCCTTCGGGACCGTGTTCGTGACCGTCCCGGCCGGCAGCGGGGGGCTGACCGCGCTGGCGGCGGCGCTCGTCGCGGCGACCCTGTGGGGCGTCTACGGCTGGTGGAAGGGCTACCCGTCCTCGTCCACCCACGCGCTCGTGGGCGGCCTCATCGGGGCGACCGTCGCCTCGGCGATCCTCGGCGGCCACCTGCCGGGCGGCCTCGACCAGGTGTTCTGGCTCGCGATCGGGCTGCCGCTCATCCTCTCGCCCCTGCTCGCCTTCGGCGCCGCGTTCGTCCTCACCCCCGCGGTGACGTGGATGGTCCGCCATACCCAGCCGAGCCAGGCGCACGCCGGCCTGCGCGCCGCCCAGTCGGTGGGCGCGGCCATCGTGGCCTTCGGGCACGGGCTCCAGGACGGCCAGCGGCTCGTGGCGCTCCTCGTCCTCTCCACGCTCGGATCCGGCGCGAGCTTCGACCACGTCCCCGTGTGGGCCGCCGTGCTGGGCGCGCTGGCGCTGGGCGCGGGCACCCTCGCCGGCGGGTGGCGCATCACCTACACGCTCAGCCACCGGCTCGTCCGCATGGACCCCCTGCGGGCCTTCGTGTCCCAGCTCGTCACGAGCGCGATGCTCGCCTTCGGCTCCCTCGGCCTCCACATGCCGCTCTCGACCACGCACACGGTGGTCGCCTCCGTGCTGGGGGCCGGGGTGAACCAGGACTATTCGTCTGTGAACGGTCCGCTCGTGGTGCGCCTCATCCGCTTCTGGCTCGTCGCCCCGCTCGCGACGGCGGCCCTCGGCCTGGTCTTCGCGCTCGCCTTCGCCCCGCTCGCCGGCCTCAGGTAGGCGCCGGACGAAGACGGCGGGCCGCCGCGCCCGAGGCGCGGCAGCCCGCCGTCGTCCGCTGCGGGTCCGACGATCAGCCGAAGCGGCCGGAGACGTAGTCCTCGGTGGACTTCTGGCCCGGGTTGTTGAAGATCGTGGTCGTGTCCGCGTACTCGATGAGCTTGCCAGGCTTCCCGCTGCCGGCGATGTTGAAGAACGCCGTCTTGTCCGAGACGCGGGCCGCCTGCTGCATGTTGTGCGTGACGATGACGACCGTGTAGTTCTCCTTGAGCTCCTCGATGAGGTCCTCGATGGCGAGGGTGGAGATCGGGTCGAGGGCCGAGCACGGCTCGTCCATGAGGATCACGTCCGGCTTCACGGCAATCGCACGGGCGATGCAGAGGCGCTGCTGCTGGCCGCCCGAGAGGCCGGAGCCGGGCTTGCCCAGACGGTCCTTGACCTCGTTCCACAGGTTCGCACCCCGCAGCGACTGCTCGACAAGCGAGTCCGCGTCCCCCTTGGAGAGCTTGCGCCCGTTGAGCTTGACGCCGGCGAGCACGTTGTCGCGGATCGACATCGTGGGGAAGGGGTTGGGGCGCTGGAAGACCATGCCCACGTGCGTCCGCACGGCCACGGGGTCCACGCCGGGGCCGTAGAGGTCGTCGCCGTCCAGGAGGACCTCGCCCTCCACGCGGGCGCCGGGGATGACCTCGTGCATGCGGTTGAGCGTGCGCAGGAACGTCGATTTGCCGCAGCCGGACGGTCCGATGAAGGCGGTCACCGACTTGGGCTCGATGTTCATGGTAACGCCCTCGACGGCGCGGAAGTCGCCGTAGTAGACGTTCAGGTCCTTGACGTCGATTCGCTTGGACATGGTTTCCTTCGTAGTCGGTGCGTGCCGTCAGCGGCCGGTCTTCGGGGCGAAGACGCGGGCGATCAGCCGGGCGATGAGGTTCAGGAGCATCACGAAGATGATGAGCACGAGGGCCGCGCCCCAGGCGCGCTGCGTGCTGGGATCCGGGTTGGACGGCGAGGTCGGGTTGAGGATCTGCGTGTAGATGAAGGTCGGCAGCGAGGACATCCAGTCGGAGAACACGTTGAGGTTGATCTTCGTCGCGAACCCCGCGGTGACGAGGATCGGTGCCGTCTCGCCGATGACGCGGGCGATCGCGAGGGTGACGCCGGAGGCGATGCCGGAGATCGCCGTCGGGATCACCACCTTGAGGACGGTGCGCCACTTCCGCACGCCGAGCGCGTATGCGGCCTCGCGCAGCTCGTTGGGGACGATCCGCAGCATCTCCTCGCTCGAGCGGACCACCACGGGGATCATGAGCACCGACAGCGCGACGGCCGCCACGAAGCCGGTCTTGGTGCCGGGGCCGAGGAGCGTGGCGAAGAAGGCCGCGGCGAACAGGCCCGCGACGATCGAGGGGATGCCGGTCATGACGTCGACGAAGAACGTGATCGCCTTCGCGAGGGGGCGGCCGTTGCCGTACTCGACGAGGTAGATCGAGGTGAGCAGGCCGATCGGCACGGAGATGATCGTCGCCCAGAGGGTGATGAGCAGCGTGCCCATGAGGGCGTGGTAGATGCCGCCGAGCACATGGGTGCCGTTGTTGACGGACTCGTTGTCCT
Organism: Sinomonas atrocyanea; assembly: GCF_001577305.1. NCBI lineage: Bacteria > Bacillati > Actinomycetota > Actinomycetes > Micrococcales > Micrococcaceae > Sinomonas > Sinomonas atrocyanea. Next base: position 304,515 of record NZ_CP014518.1, on the reverse strand, counting down.
GGATGCCGCTCACGCCGTTCATGGACGTGCCGAGGAAGCCCGGCGTCGTGAGCCCCTTGAGGCCCTCGACCACCACGGTCCACAGGACGGAGACGAGCGGGAGGAGCGCGATGAGGAACGCGCCGACCACGAGGCACGTGGCGAGCTTGTCCTTGGCCTTGCGGGGACCCTCGACCGCGGCGCTCCAGCCGGCGTAGACCACCGTGAAGGCGATCGCGGCGAAGATGCCCCACCCGAAGAGGCTGAAGCCGACGAGGGAGGCCGCGGCTGCGCCGACCACGAGGGCGACGGCGAGCGCGGCCCAGGGCGCGAAGCGGGGCAGGCGGTTGCGGGTCAGCGCGGAGCTGCGCCGCTGGAGGACGGTCGTGGCCATGTCAGTTGGCTCCCGAGAATTCCTTGTGGCGGCTGATGACCCAGCGTGCGATGACGTTGACCAGCAGGGTGATCACGAACAACACGAGGCCCGCCGCGATGAGCGTGCTGAGGCTGAGACCCGAGGCCTCAGGGAAGTTCAGGGCGATCTCGGCGGCGATGGTCTGGTTGCCGGACCGGATGAGGCTCGCGATGAGCGGCCCCGAGGAAAGTACGAGCGCCACGGCCATGGTCTCTCCGAGCGCGCGGCCCAGGCCGAGCATGATCGCGCTGATGACGCCGGGCCGGGCGAACGGGAAGACGGCCATGCGGACCATCTCCCAGCGGGTCGCGCCGAGGGCGAGCGCGGCCTCCTCGTGGAGCTTGGGCGTCTGGAGGAAGATCTCGCGCGAGATCGAGGTGATGATCGGGATGACCATGACGGCGAGGACGATGGACGCGGTGAGGATCGTCTTGCCGGTCGCCGAGGCCGGCCCGGCGAAGATCGGGATCCACCCGAGCGTCGAGGCGAGCCAAGTGTAGCCGGGGACGACGGCGGGGGCGAGGAACAGGATGCCCCAGGCGCCGAAGATGACCGACGGGATGGCCGCGAGGAGGTCGATGATGTAGCCGAGGACCTGCGCGAGCTTGCGCGGGGCGTAGTGCGAGATGAAGAGCGCCACACCGATCGAGATGGGCGTCGCGATGACGAGGGCGATCGCCGCGGCGATCACGGTGCCGATGACGAGCGGGACGATGTAGGCCCAGAAGCCCTGGCCCCCTGCCACCTGGTCCTGCGGGGCGACGAGCGCGGGCACGGCCTGGGCGACGAGGAACGCGGCGACAGCGAACAGGACGACGAGGATCACCACGCCCGCCGCGAGGGCAGCGCCGGAGAAGATCCTGTCGCCCGAGGCACCGCTGCCGGCTCCGAAGCGGCCGCGGCCCTCGGACTGCTCGGAGTTCGTATCGGTCTGGGTGGTTGTCACGTCCGGTCCCTCGAGTGCGGCATCGAGATGCCCGCCGTCAGTTCTCGTCATCTTGTCACGTCCTCTGGTACCCAGTGCAATGCCCGCCCCGGCCGGAATCGGCCGGGACGGGCAGGCACGGCGCGGAAATTAGGACTTGACCTTGATCGAGTCGATCGCGGTCTTGGCCTTGGCGGCGAGGTCCGAGGAGAGCGGGGCGCTCTTCGCGGCCGAGGCGGCGGCCTTCTGGCCGGCGTCGGAGACCACGTAGGTCTCCCAGGCCTTCACGAGGTCGGCCGTGGCCTGGTCCTTGTAGGCCGTGCAGACGACGTGGTACGACACGAGCACGATCGGGTAGGCCGAGGAGTCCGTGGGCGTGCGGTCCAGGTTCAGGGCCAGGTCGTTCGCGGCGCGGCCGGAAGCCGGCTTGGACAGCGCCACGGCCTTCGCGGCACCGTCGGCGGAGAGGGCCACGAACGTGTTGCCGACCTTGACCTTGGCCTTGCCGAGGCTGCTGGTCACGGCGGAGTCATCGGCGTACGCGAACGCACCGGGGGTGTCGGTGACGGTCTTGACGACGCCCGAGGTGCCCTTGGCGTTCTCGCCCGGGAGCGAGGACGGCCAGGTCTGGGCGCCCTTGTCGGTCCACACGGACGGGGCGGCGGCCGCCAGGTACTCCGTGAAGTTCTGGGTGGTGCCCGAGTCGTCGGAGCGGTGCACGGGGGTGATCTTCAGGTCCGGGAGGCTGACACCCGAGTTGTCCGCGGCGATCGCCGGGTCATTCCACTTGGTGACCGTGCCGCGGAAGATCTTGGCGATCGTGTCCGGGGTGAGGTTGAGCTCCTTGACGCCCGGGACGTTGAAGGTCACGGCGATCGGGGAGATGTACACCGGGATGTCCATTGCGCCGTCGGGGCCGCAGACCTGCTTGGCGGAGGTGAGCTCCTCCGGCTTCATCGCCGCGTCGGAGCCGGCGAACTGGCTCGCGCCGGAGATGAAGGTCTTGCGGCCGGCGCCGGAGCCGTCCGGCGAGTACTGGACGGTCACGCCGGGGTTGGCCTGGGTGAAGCCCTGCTTCCAGGCGTCGATGGCGGAAGCCTGGGCGCTCGAACCGGTGCCGGTGAGCGTGCCGGTGACCTTGGAGCCGGAAGCGGCGGCGGTGTTCTGGGTGCCGGTCGCGTTGTCGGAGCCGCAGGCGGAGAGCGCGAGCGCGCCGGCAGCGACGACAGCGACGGCCGAGAGGCGGCCGAAACGGAGTGCCTTCACGAAGATTGCCCCTTCTTGGGTGGTGTGGGTGCGTACGAGCCGTACTGTTGTCGAAGCTAGGGCCGACAGGTAACGAGTCTGCGCGCGCATGGTTAACGAAAGATGAACTGCACGCGGATTCGCCGTGACCCTTGGCCCTAAGACTTGCCATCTTCATCACACCGCACTAATGCACCATCCCCGCGGCCCCTGCGGGCTGGGGTCGCTCCCTAGACTTGGCGTCTATGGACACGAAGGGCGCCCCGGCCGCGGCGCGGGCGTGGTCGATCGCGCGCGACTACCTCAAGGACCTCCAGTCCTCGGGCACCGTGCGGGTGCGCCGGTCCCTCATGCCCGCGGTCGGCATGACGCTCGGCGCGGTGCTGGCGTACTTCATCGCCGAGTACGTGCTGGGGCACACCGCCCCGATCTTCGCGGCCACCTCCGCGCTCGTCTCGCTCGGATTCGGCCGGGACCTCACGGTGCGCAAGGTGCTCGAGGTGGCGGTCGGCTGCACGCTCGGCATCGCCGTGGGCGACCTGCTCATGCACCTGCTGGGGGCGGGGCTCTGGCAGGCCGGGGTCATCCTGTTCATCTCGATCCTGCTCGCGCGGTTCATCGACCGCGGGGTCATCCTGGCGACCCAGCTCGGGGTCCAGTCGCTGTTCGTGGTGCTGCTGCCCCCGGCAAGCGGCGGGCCCTTCACGCGCAGCCTCGACGCCATCGTGGGCGGCCTCATGGCCCTGGCCATCACGGCCCTCTTCCCCCGCGATCCCCGGGTCCAGCCCCGGCGGGACCTGCGCGAGCTCGTCGACGCATTCTCCACGATGCTGCGCGAGTGCGCCGGCGCCCTCGCCGAGGCCGACTCGACCCAGGCGTGGCACGCCCTCGTCCGGGGCCGGGGCTCGCAGGGCAAGGTCGACGCGATCCGGGCGAGCCTCGTGGCCTCCTCGGAGGTGGCGCGGCTCGCCCCGGCGTACCGGCGCCACCGGGCGGAGCTCGAGGAGATCGAGACGGCGGTCGAGTACCTCGACCTCGCCTTGCGCAACGGGCGGGTCGTGGCGCGGCGGCTCGCCTCGGTCATCAACAACGCGGCCCTGGCCGAGGGCGCCGCGGAGAGCATCGCCCAGCTGCTCGAAGACACTGCGGATGCCCTCGAGGACGTGGCCCGGGGCCTCATCGCCGAGCGCCAGGAGGAGCGCAGCGCGCAGATGCGCTCGGCCCGGCTGGCCCTGTCCGAGATCGCGGCCCGCGTGCACCCCCGCAAGCTGCGGGTCGAGCGCCTCGAGGGCGAGGCCCTCGTGATCCTGCTGCGGCCCATGGTCATCGACCTGCTCGAGGCCACCGGCTACGACCGCCAGGAGGCGGTCGCGCTCTTGCCGCGCCTCTAGGCTCGCGGGCCGGCGCCGGGTCCGCCGTGCGAGAAGTGTCGGCACCCTGCAATAGCCTTGGCGCATGGCGACCAAGACCTCTACGCGCACGGCGGCACGCTCCGGGAAGGCACCGGGCTACCGCTGCGCCGAATGCGGCTGGACCACCGCCAAATGGGTGGGCCGCTGCGGGGAGTGCCAGGCGTGGGGCACCGTGGAAGAGGTCGGCGGAGTCGTGGCCCGGACGACGGCGGCGGCGACCGTCCTCGAGGCAGCGCGCCCGATCGCTGAGGTCGACGCGACGGACGCGGCGTTCCTGCCCACCGGGGTCGGCGAGCTGGACCGGGTGCTCGGCGGCGGCCTCGTCCCGGGGGCGGTGATCCTGCTCGCCGGCGAGCCCGGGGTCGGCAAGTCCACCCTCCTGCTCGATGTCGCGGCCAAGGTGGCCGGGGGCGGGAAGGACGTCCTCTACGTCACGGGCGAGGAGTCCGCCGCCCAGGTCAAGCTGCGCGCCGAGCGGATCGACGCCGTCGCTCCGCGGCTCTTCCTCGCCTCGGAGACCGACCTGTCGCAGGCCCTCGGGCACGTCGAGAAGGTCGCACCCCAGCTGCTCGTCGTGGACTCGGTGCAGACGCTCTCGAGCCCCGAGGTGGACGGGAGCGCGGGCGGTGTCTCCCAGGTGCGCGAGGTCGCGGCCTCGATCATCGCCGCCGCGAAGCGCCGCAACATGACCACCCTCCTCGTCGGGCACGTGACGAAGGACGGCTCGATCGCCGGCCCGCGGCTGCTCGAGCACCTCGTCGACGTGGTCTGCCAGTTCGAGGGCGAGCGCCACTCGCGGCTCAGGCTCCTGCGCGCCGTCAAGAACCGGTACGGGCCCACGGACGAGGTGGGCTGCTTCGACCTCGCCGAGACCGGGATCATGAGCGTGGCAGACCCCTCCGGGCTGTTCGTCTCCCGCACCAAGGACCCGGTCTCGGGCACGTGCATCACCGTCACCCTCGAGGGCCGCCGGCCGCTGCTGGCGGAGGTGCAGTCGCTGCTCGCGGAGTCGGCCACCTCGCAGCCTCGGCGCGCCACGAGCGGCCTGGACTCCTCGCGCGTCTCGATGCTCCTCGCGGTGCTGCAGCAGCGCGCGGGCTGCCTCCTGCACAAGGACGACACCTACGTGGCGACGGTGGGCGGGGTGCGGCTGAGCGAGCCGGCCACCGACCTCGCCGTGGCGCTCGCCGTCGCGTCCGCCAAGACCCGCACGGCGCTCCCCCAGCGGCTCATTGCCTTCGGCGAGGTGGGCCTCGCCGGCGAGGTCCGCCCGGTCCCGGGGATCGGGCGGCGCATCCAGGAGGCGCACCGCCTCGGCTTCACCCATGCGGTGGTGCCCGCGAGCCCGAACGGACCGGGCGAAGTGCCTCCGGGCTTCCGGGTCAAGGAGGTCAGCCACGTCGCCGAGGCCCTCGAGCTCCTCATCCCCGGCGCCGAGTAGGGCCCGGGTCGTGCCCGAATCGTTGCCTTCCGCGCCCTGACAACCGTCTCCGCCCGCGACACGCGCGGATACCATGGGAACCGTGCTCCGCGCCACGCGCGGCGCAGGAAAGGGAAACACTCATGGCTCGGACCCCCGAGGACGTGCTCAAAGCCACCTTGGCCCGGGTCGCACCCGGAACAGGCCTCCGCGACGGCCTCGAGCGCATCCTGCGGGGCCGGACGGGTGCGCTGATCGTCCTCGGCTATGACCGGACGGTCGAGTCGCTGTGCTCGGGCGGCTTCGAGATCGGGATCGAGTTCTCCCCCACCCGGCTGCGCGAGCTGGCGAAGATGGACGGGGCGATCGTCTGCGACCGCGACGCCCGCACCATCGTCAAGGCCGCGGTGCACCTCGTCCCCGACTCCTCGATCGAGACCCACGAGTCGGGCACCCGCCACCGCACCGCGGAGCGCGTCGCGAAGCAGACGGGCCTGCCCGTCATCTCGGTGAGCCAGTCGATGCAGATCATCGCGCTGTACGTGCAGGGCATCCGGCACGTGATCGAGAACTCCGAGCGGGTCCTCGCGCGCGCCAACCAGGCCCTCGCGACCCTCGAGCGCTACCGCGCCCGCCTCGACCAGGTCACCCACTCCCTCTCCGCGCTGGAGATCGAGGCCATGGTCACGGTCCGGGACGTCGCCCAGACGCTCCAGCGCCAGGTCATGGTCCAGCGCATCTCGGAGGAGATCGCCCAGTACGTCCTGGAACTCGGCGACGACGGCCGCCTCCTCGCGCTCCAGCTCGAGGAGCTCACCACGGGGCTCGGGCCGGGCGCCGACGTCGTAATCCGCGACTACGCCGGGGACGGGGTGCCCCTCGAGACCATCGACGCCGCCGCAGCGGCACTGACCCAGCTCTCGAGCGTGGACCTGATCGACCTCAACAAGATCGCGGGCATCCTCGGCTACGCCGGCGGCACCGAGACCCTCGATGCTGTGGTCCAGCCTCGCGGCTACCGTCTCATCTCCGGCCTCAAGTCCGTGCCCCGGGCGGTCTCGGATCGGCTCGTGGACCACTTCGGTGGACTCCAGAACCTCATGGCCGCGACGATCGAGGACCTCATGACGGTGGACGGCATCGGCGAGCAGCGTGCCCGCACCGTCCGCGAGGGCCTCTCGCGCATGGCGGAGGCCAGCCTGCTCGACCGCTTCCTCTGAGACGTGGAGCCGGGCGCTACTTGAGCTCGAACACGGCCTTGGAGCTCGTGACAGGGCCGAGCGAGGCCGTCAGCACGTAGATGCCCGGTTTCGGTTCGCCCGTCACGGCCTTGCAGCCCTCCGTGCTGCGCACGCGCTGCCACGGGAAGTTGGCCGTCTCGGAGCCGCCGGCGGGGATCGTCTTGATCAGGTCCTGCGCGTCGGCCTGGCAGTCCTTGGAGGAGAAGATGCGGTCCGCGCCGCTGACCACGAGGAACTCCATCTGCGTGGTGCCCACGTTGACCGCGCACGGGACCGTGTTCCCGTTGGTCACCTTGAGGGTGAAGACCGGCTTGTCCGCGGGCGCGTAGCTCGCCTTGTCCGTCGCCGCCGAGACAGAGATGAGGTGCGGGTCGCAGGCCGGCGTGGCGCTCGGGCTCGGGCTCGGGGCCGCGGAACTCTGGGCTGCCGAGGCGGACGGGGCGGCCGAGGACGACGCCGGCTGGCTGGCCGCCGCCGAGTCCGTCGCGGACGCGCTCGGGGCCGCCGCAGCGTCCGAGGACTGCGCCGGCCCGGGTCCCCCTGCACTCGAGCTCACGGCAGCCACTGCCGCCCAGACGCCGCCACCGAGGACGATCAGGATGAGGGCCATGAGGACGCCCACGGCGATGCGCCGGCGCCGGTACACCTCGGGGCTCTGGCGCCGCGCCCCCTTCGGTGTGCGCGTGCGTGCCCTGTCGTTGCCCTGCCCTGCCATGCTCCTAGGCTACGGAGCAATGGGCGGCCAGCTCCGCCCGGCGCGCCGCGGGCCGCTACAGTGGGACGCACCCCTCACCGTCCCGACCGCCGCGAGGCGTCCGTGTCCCGAAAGGCCCCCGTGACCGCTCCAGCCGCGACCCGCCGTCGTGCGCCAGGATCCGACGAGACCGCGTCCGGCGGGACCGGCGCGCTCGCGCACCTCCACACCGAACTCGCCGACTGGTTCTCGCGCGAGGCCCGGGACCTGCCGTGGCGTGCCGGCGACCGCACGCCCTGGGGCGTGCTCGTGAGCGAGGTCATGCTCCAGCAGACCCCCGTGGTGCGGGTCCTGCCGGTGTGGCGCGAGTGGATGGAGCGGTGGCCGAACCCGGCGGACCTCGCGGCCGAGCCGTCCGGCGAGGCGGTCCGCGCCTGGGGGCGCCTGGGCTATCCGCGACGGGCGCTGCGGCTGCACGCGGCCGCTGCCGTGATCGTGGCCGAGCACGGCGGAGAGCTGCCGGACACCGAGGAGGCGCTGCGGGCGCTGCCCGGGGTGGGCTCGTACACCGCGGCGGCCGTGGCCGCGTTCGCCTTCGGACGCCGGGCCACAGTGGTGGACACGAACATCCGCCGGGTGCACGCCAGACTCCTCGGCGGCGAGGCCCTGCCGGCCCCGGCGCTCACGGCGGCGGAGCAGCGCCGGGCGGCCGCACTGCTGCCGGAGGACACGGCCCTCTCCGTCGCGTGGAACGCGGCGGCGATGGAGCTGGGCGCCGTGGTCTGCACGGCCCGCTCCCCCCGGTGCGCGGCGTGCCCCGTCGCCGCCGAGTGCGCGTGGCGCGCCGCGGGCGAGCCGCCGCCCACGTACACGCCGCGCGGGCAGGCATGGCACGGCACGGACCGGCAGGTCCGCGGCGCGGTCATGGCCGTGCTCCGGGCCGCCGAGCATCCCGTGGCCCGGGTCCTGTTCGAGGCGCCCGTGCCCGGTGCTGCGGGGCCGCCGGCAGGGGGTGCCGTGACGGCCGCGCTGGGCAGGCTGCATGCCTTGGGGACCGGCCCCGACCAGCTTGAGCGCGCCGTTGCCGGGCTGCTCGCCGACGGACTCGCAGTCGAGGAGGCCGGCCGGCTGCGGCTGCCCTGAACGTCCCGGGCATTTCGACACAGCTCACGCCCCCTTCGGCGCATTTCTGCCCTGTACCGGCCGTGAGTTGTGTCGATATGCCCTCCTACTCGCGGGCGCGCCCGTGCAGCCAGCGGATCATGCGCGTGTTCCCGAGGGTGTTGGGCTTGACCCGGGCGAGGTCGAGGAACTCGGCGACGCCCTCGTCGTGCGAGCGCAGCAGCTCGGAGTACACCTCGGGGTCCACGCCGGACTGGTCGGCCATGACCTCGAAGCCGTGCCGCTCGAAGAAGCCCACCTCGAACGTGAGGCAGAAGACCCGCTGTACCCCAACGTCGCGCGCCTCCCGCAGCAGCTGCTCCACGAGCGCGTGCCCCACGCCGCGCCCGCGCCACGAATCCGCCGCGGCGAGGGTGCGGATCTCGGCGAGGTCCTCCCACATGACGTGGAGGGCGCCGCAGCCCACCAGCTCGCCGTCCGGCGCCTCGGCGACGCGGAACTCCTGGATGGCCTCGTAGTAGGCCACCGACTCCTTCGAGATGAGGATCCGGCGCTCGGCGAGCGGGGCCACGAGGCGCTTGATCGCCGCCACGTCTCCCGTCCGCGCCCGCCGGAGGGTAAAGGGCGGGGCAGGTGCGGCGACGGTCTCGGTCATGCGCTCCATCCTAGTTCCGGCGCATCGAGGCGCCCGGACGGCGCGGGGCGGCCCCCCGCCGGCCGGGCGCCCCCAGCGCTAGAGGCCGAGCTCCTTCGGCAGTTCCCGGGACTCGCCCAGGACGTGCTCGGCGAGGAAGGCGGACACCACGCCGTACCAGACCTTGGCGTGCTGGGGCTGGAGGATCCAGTGGTTCTCGTCCGGGAAGTACAGGAACCGGTGCGGGGTCCTGCCTTCGTCGTCCGCGGCGAGCTGCGAGGCGGAGAGGAGCTCCCACCACAGGCGCAGGCCCTCGCCGATCGGCACGCGGTAGTCCTTGTCACCGTGGATCACGAGCATGGGCGTGCGGATCTCGCCGACCGAGTGGTGCGGGGAGTTGGCCTGCATCATGGCCTCGTCCATCTCCTTGGCCCAGTACAGCGCCATGTCGGTGGTCGGGCCGAAGGCGTCGAGGGCCCACAGGCTCGCGTGCGTCACGATCGCGCGGAAGCGGTCAGTGTGCCCGGCCACCCAGTTGGCCATGTAGCCGCCGAAGGAGCCGCCCATCGCCGCCGTGCGCTCGGGATCGAGGTCGCCGCGCCGGAGCGCCGCGTCGGTGACGGCCATGAGGTCCGTGTACGGCTCGGCGCCCCACCGGCCCCAGCCGCGGTCGATGAAGTGCTGGCCGTACCCCGTGGACAGGGCCGGGTCCGGGAGCAGGACCGCGTAGCCCTGCGCCGCGAGCAGCCAGGGGTTCCACCGCCACGTCCAGGCGTTCCAGGAGCTGATCGGGCCGCCGTGGATCCAAAGGAGGAGGGGGTGCTTGCCGCCGTCGGGGGACTCCGCAGGGAGGGCGAGCCACGCGCGCAGCGGGGTCCCGTCCTCGGCGGTGGCCGTGACCTCCTCGAGGCGGCCGGGGATCTCCGGCCGTTCCACCGGGTTGCCCAGACGCGTGGTCTCGCCGGTCGCGAGGTCGATCCGCACGGCCTCGGGCGGGAAGAGGTAGGAGCTGCGCAGGGCGTACGCGGTGGCCCCCTCCGGCGCGACGAGGACGTCGGTGTAGGCCGCGTCGTCGTGCGTCACCGCGGTGGCCTCCCCGCTGGCGGGGTCGAGGCGGAACACGGGCGAGCGGCCGGCCTCGTCCGCGGTGACGAGCAGCGCGGAGCCGTCCGGGAGCCACGCGGCCGGGTGCGGCATCCGGTCCCACTCGGGCGCCAGGCGCCGCAGCTGCCCGGTCTCGACATCGAGGAGGTGGAGCTCGCTGCGGTAGGCGCTGGTCGGCGTCGTGTGCGGCTCGACGACCACGGCGACGGTCCGCCCATCCGGGCTCACCGGGCCGGCGGTGTAGTCCATCCGATCCTCGGACAGCAGCGTGCGGCGCGTGCCGGAGGCGACGTCGATCGCTATGAGCTCGCTGCGGAGGTCGCCCTTCGCGAGGGGCTTGGCGACCGAGGCGTAGATGGTGCGGCCGTCGGGGCTCGCGTGCGCCTCGCCGAAGCGGAGGGCGGGGCCGACGTCTGCGGTGAGGCTGCGGAGCTCGAGCGCCGGGGCGGCGTCCACCGTGGCGGGCTTGCCGGGCTCGGGCGCGGCCGTCGAGCGCTCGACGGCGAACAGCCGCGGCTCGGCGGGCCCGAGGTCGGAGTCCCAGAAGCGCACCGGGTAGGAGGAGTGCAGGATCGCCGCGACCTTGGCCTCCTTGCGGCCCTTGCGGCGTGCCTCGTCGTCGGCCTCGTCGGCGCTGCCGGGGAGCACGGACGCCTGAACGAAGGTCGCGTCCGCCTTCTGGGCCGTGATGACGCGGTCGACGCCGCCCGCGCGGCCGAGCACGACCCTCGCCTCCCCGCCGGCGCGCGGCAGGAGCCAGAGCGCGTTGACAGGCTCCTCGTCGGGCTTGTCCGGGTCGGGCCGGGCCGAGGTGAAGTAAAGGTCCCCGTTCGCGGCGAAGGCGGCCCCCGCCTCGCCCTTGGCGCTGCGGGTGATGCGGCGCGCCGGGGCGTGGCCGGCGGGGTCGATCTCCCACAGGGCGGTCCCGTACTCGGTGCCCTTGCCGTTCAGCGTCGCGACGGTGGTGACGAGCCGGGCGCCGTCGGGGCTCAGGGCCAGCCCGGAGAGGCGGGGCATGGCCACGTAGTGGTCGAGGTCGTGGAACGGCGTCTCCGGCCGGGCGGCTGGCTCTGCGGACGCGGGCGTGGTGCCGGCCATGGTGACGGCGGCGGTCTCGGCAGTCATGCCTCCGATTCAACCCCGCGATGTGGCGTGAAGCACAGGGGCGTTCACTGTTGGTGAAACACTCCTTTCACAACCCCCGGCCCTTTCTGGGAGTCACCTCCTGTGGGGCACCTCCTGTGGGGCACCTCCTGCGGGTACCCACAGGAGGTGACTTTCAGGAGGTGACCTTCAGGACGTGACTTTCAGAAGGCGGGGCTCAGTGTTCGCCGAAGCCCGCCTCGACCTGCTCGCGCACGAACGCGAGGGCCTGGGCGGCGTCGGGGCCCGAAGCCTCGACGACGAGCTGCTCGCCCTGGCCGGCGCCGAGGGCCATCAGCGCCATGACGGACTGGCCGTCGACACCGTTGACGGTCACCGCCGTGTCGAACGCCGAGAGGCGCCCGGCCAGGATCGCGGCGGGCCGCGCGTGCAGGCCCAGGGGATTGGTCAGCGTCAGGACGGCGGACTCCGTGGGCTCCGTGAGCTCGGGGGCCTCCTCCGCCTCGGCCCCGTGCACGGCCTCCTCGGCGGCCCGGGCCACCCCCTCCAGCCCCGCGCCCGCCTTCGACGCGACGGCGGCCGCGACCGCGCCCTCCACGAGCGCGGCGTCGGCGATCCGGACCTTGGCGCGCTGCTCGTCGTCAAGGAACTCGAGCACGGACTCGGCCGTCATGACCGCGGAACCGAGGTCTGTCAGGACCACGACCCCCTCCCCCGTGTCGGCGGCCACGATGCCTTCCATGACCTTCTCGAACGAGGTGCCCACCCCGCCGTCGTCCGTCCCTCCTGCCGCGACGAGGGGGACCCCGGCGGCCATCTGGGCGGCGACCTCGACCACGCCTTCGGCGAGGCGCGCGCTGTGGGAGACGATGAGCAGCCCGACTGGAGTCACGCCATGTCCCCGCTCGTGGCCGCGGTGACCGCGGCCCGCAGGATGTACGCGCTCGAGACGGCCCCGGGGTCGAGGTGGCCCGCGCTGCGTTCCCCGAGGTAGCTGGCCCGGCCCTTGCGGGCCACGAGCGGCTTCGTGGCCTGGGCGCCGGCCTCGGCGGCGTCCGCGGCGGCGGACAGCGCGGCCACGCCGTCCCCTGCATCCTGTGCGGCCTCGGCGGCCGGGGTCCAGGCATCCACCATGGTCTTGTCCCCCGACTCCGCCTTGCCGCGGGCCACGATCCCGTCCCTGCCGGCGGTGAGCATGGCCGCGACGGCCGATCCGTCGAGGGCGTCCGCCCCGCTGACCGCCGTGGAGGCGCGCAGGTAGGCCGTGCCGTAGAGGGGCCCCGCGGCCCCGCCCACCTTGCTCATGAGCATCATGGCGGCCAGCTTGAGCGCCGCCGCGACCGAATCCGGCGTCTCCTCGTCCAGCTTGGCCACGATGGCCCTGAAGCCCCGGTCCATGTTCTCGCCGTGGTCGCCGTCCCCGATCGCGCGATCGAGGTCGATCAGCTCCTCACGGTGCTCGGCGATGACCCGCGCACTCTCGCGCAGCCACCGCTCGGCCCAGACCGCGTCCAGTTCCGGCATCAGGCCCCCCACCGCAGGGCGGGCGTGTGCACGGGCGCGTCCCACAGCTCGGTCAGCTCGTCGTCGAGCCGCAGGACGGTCACCGAGCAGCCCTGCATCTCGAGCGAGGTGATGTAGTTGCCCACGAGGCTGCGCTCCACCGTCACGCCGCGGTCGGCGAGCAGCTGGGCGGCCCTGCGGTACACGATGTACAGCTCGGACAGCGGGGTCCCGCCCATGCCGTTGACGAACAGCAGCGCCTTCTCCCCCGAGCCGATCCCGAGGTCCTCGACCACCGGGGTGAGCAGGTGCTCCGTGAGCGCGTCCGCGGGCTCGAGGCCTACGCGGTGGCGGCCGGGCTCGCCGTGGATGCCGATGCCGATCTCGATCTCGTCCTCGGCCAGCTCGAAGCTCGGCTTGCCCGCGTGCGGCACGGTGCACGGGGTGAGGGCGAGCCCCATCGATCGGACGTTGGCCACGACCCGGTTGCCCACGGCCTCGACGGCGTCGAGCGAGTCTCCGCGCTCGGCCGCGGCACCGGCGATCTTCTCCACGAGGACCGTGCCGGCTACACCGCGCCGCCCGGCGGTGTAGAGGGAGTCCTCGACCGCGACGTCGTCGTTGACGAGCACGGTGCGCACCTCGATGCCCTCGGCCGCGCACATCTCGCCGGCGGTCTCGAAGTTGAGGACGTCCCCGGTGTAGTTCTTCACGATGTGCACCACGCCGGCCCCGCCGTCCGCGGCCTGGGTCGCCGGGATGATCGCGTCAGGGGTCGGGGAGGTGAAGACGGCCCCGGGCACCGCGGCGTCGAGCATCCCGCGGCCCACGTAGCCGCCGTGGAGCGGCTCGTGGCCGCTGCCGCCGCCGGAGACCAGCCCGACCTTGCCCTGCACGGCGCCGCCGGCCCGGCTGATGAAGATGGGGTCGGTGTGGACGGCGACGAGGTCCGCGTGGGCCAGGCCGAAGCCCTCCACCGATTCGTCGACCACCTTCTGGGGATCGTTGATGAGCTTCTTCATGGCGCGCTCCTTCGCACGGTCTCGCACGGCATCCCGGGTGTGCTTCGGAGCGTACCGCCCGTCGGCGTGCTTTGGACAGGGCGCACGACGGCGCCCTGCGCACCTTCCGTGCGGGGGCGCCGGCCGCGTGCCGCTCGGGCCTGCGGGATCAGCCCGGGCTCTCGGCCTCGCCGGGACGGGGCGTCTCGCCGGTGACGGGGTCCTGCTGCTCTCCGGCCCTGTCCTCGGCGGCCTCCTGGCCCGCGTTGCCCTGCTGGTCCGCGTTGTCCTGCCGGCCCGCGTTGTCCTGCCGGCCCGCGTTGTCCTGCTGGCCGGGCCCGGCCTGCTGGCCTAGCTCCTGCTCGGGGGTCGGCTCGCCGTAGCCGCCGCCCTCGCCGGTCTCGGTGGTCTCCGGGTTCTCGGAGTTCTGGCTGCTCATCGGGTCCTCCTCTGGCCGTGCGTGTGGTCTTCGGGTCGCCCGGTCACTGCCCCCTGGCGGCCGCAGCGAAACATCCGGGCACAGGTCCTCCCTGGGGCCGGAGCGTGGCCGCGACACGGAGCGGCCCCCACCTCGAGGAGGTGGGTGGCCGCTCTTGGGATTCGACTCCGCTCGGCCGGCGCCGTCAGGCGCCGAGCTCCTTGCCGCCGCCCTTGGTCAGAGAGACGACCTCGGGGACCTCCGGGCGCGGGGTCCCGGTGAAGGTGAACTTCGCCGCGTCGCCCTCGCCCTCGACGTCGATCACCACGATGTCTCCCGCGGAGAGGTCGCCGAAGAGGATCTTCTCGGAGAGCTGGTCCTCGATCTCGGACTGGATCGTGCGGCGCAGCGGGCGGGCACCCATGGCCGGGTCGTAGCCGCGCGTGGCGAGCAGGACCTTGGCGGCCTGGGTGAGCTCGATGCCCATGTCCTTGTCCTTGAGGCGCTTCTCGAGGCGGACGACCATGAGGTCCACGATCTCGATGATCTCTTCCTGCGTCAGCTGCGGGAACACGACGACGTCGTCGACGCGGTTGAGGAACTCGGGCCGGAAGTGCTGCTTGAGCTCCTCCGTCACGCGGGCCTTCATCCGCTCGTACCCGGTCTTCGTGTCCGTCCCAGACTGGAAGCCCGTCATGACACCCTTGGAGATGTCCCGCGAGCCGAGGTTCGTGGTCATGATGATCACGGTGTTCTTGAAGTCCACCACGCGTCCCTGGGAGTCCGTGAGGCGGCCGTCCTCGAGGATCTGCAGGAGCGAGTTGAACAGGTCCGCGTGGGCCTTCTCCACCTCGTCGAACAGCACCACGGAGAACGGGCGGCGGCGGACCTTCTCGGTGAGCTGGCCGCCCTCCTCGTAGCCCACGTACCCCGGAGGGGCACCGAAGAGCCGCGAGACGGTGTGCTTCTCGGAGAACTCGGACATGTCCAGCGTGATGAGCGCGTCCTCCTCGCCGAAGAGGAACTCGGCGAGGGCCTTGGCGAGCTCGGTCTTGCCCACGCCGGTGGGGCCGGCGAAGATGAACGACCCGCCGGGACGCTTCGGATCCTTCAGGCCCGCACGGGTGCGGCGGATCGAGCGGGAGAGCGCCTTGATGGCGTCGTCCTGGCCCACCACGCGGCGGTGCAGCTCCTCCTCCATGTGGAGCAGGCGGGTCGACTCCTCCTCGGTGAGCTTGAACACCGGGATGCCGGTCGAGTTCGCGAGCACCTCGGCGATCAGGTCCTCGTCCACCTCGGCCACGCCGTCCATGTCGCCGGACTTCCAGGCGCGCTCGCGCTCGGCCCGCTCGGCGATGAGCTTCTGCTCCTTGTCGCGCAGCGAGGCGGCGCCCTCGAAGTCCTGCGCGTCGATCGCGGACTCCTTCTCGAGCTTGAGTCCGGCGATGCGCTCGTCGAGGGCCTTCAACTCCGGCGGCGCCGTCATCCGGCGGATGCGCAGGCGCGCCCCGGCCTCGTCGATCAGGTCGATCGCCTTGTCCGGCAGGAACCGGTCGGAGATGTAGCGCTCCGCGAGGTTGGCCGCCGCGGCGAGGGCGCCGTCGGTGATGGTCACCCGGTGGTGCGCCTCGTAGCGGTCCCGCAGGCCCTTGAGGATCTCGATCGCGAGGGCCACGGACGGCTCGGAGACCTGGATCGGCTGGAAGCGGCGCTCGAGCGCGGCGTCCTTCTCGATGTGCTTGCGGTACTCGTCGAGCGTCGTCGCGCCGATGGTCTGCAGCTCGCCGCGGGCGAGCATCGGCTTGAGGATGCTCGCCGCGTCGATCGCGCCCTCCGCGGCGCCGGCCCCGACGAGGGTGTGGATCTCGTCGATGAACAGGATGATGTCGCCGCGGGTGCGGATCTCCTTGAGGACCTTCTTCAGGCGCTCCTCGAAGTCGCCGCGGTAGCGGGAGCCGGCCACGAGGGAGCCGAGGTCGAGGGTGTAGAGCTGCTTGTCCTTGATCGTCTCCGGCACGTCGCCGCGGACGATCGCCTGGGCGAGGCCCTCGACGACGGCGGTCTTGCCGACGCCGGGCTCGCCGATGAGGACGGGGTTGTTCTTGGTGCGGCGCGAGAGGACCTGCATGACGCGTTCCATCTCGTGCTCGCGCCCGATCACGGGATCGAGCTTGTTCTCGCGCGCAGCCTGGGTCAGGTTGCGGCCGAACTGGTCCAGGACCACCGAGCCCGCGGGCGTGCCCTCGGGCTGGCCCGAGCCGGAGCCGGTCGCGGCGGTCTCCTTGCCCTGGTAGCCGGACAGGAGCTGGATGACCTGCTGGCGCACGCGGTTGAGGTCAGCGCCGAGCTTGACCAGCACCTGGGCGGCGACCCCCTCGCCCTCGCGGATGAGGCCGAGGAGGATGTGCTCGGTGCCGATGTAGTTGTGGCCGAGCTGGAGCGCCTCGCGCAGCGACAGCTCGAGGACCTTCTTGGCGCGCGGCGTGAACGGGATGTGCCCGCTCGGCGCCTGCTGGCCTTGGCCGATGATCTCCTGCACCTGCTCGCGGACGCCGTCGAGCGAGATGCTGAGGGACTCGAGAGCCTTGGCCGCGACCCCTTCGCCCTCGTGGATCAGCCCCAGGAGGATGTGCTCGGTCCCGATGTAGTTGTGGTTGAGCATGCGGGCCTCTTCTTGGGCCAGCACCACCACGCGGCGGGCGCGGTCTGTGAATCTCTCGAACATTGCTCGGACTCCCCGGTTTAGCTTGGGTGCACTGCGTAGTTCGATGCTACGTGCCGGGGCCGCGGCCGGTAGGGCTGTTCGCCACAGGGTGAACCGCCGCGACCGGGTCCCGGCCGCCGGGCGCGACCCGGGTTGGATGCGGACGACGCCGCGCGGACGCCAGGGACGGAAGGTGGGCCCGCGCCGTCGTCCGGAGGAAAATCAGCATTCGCCGGGCTGCGATTGTTCCGCCAGCGAAAGCACGAATTCCCGGTGCAATGCACCGGGAATTCGTGGTGGCACCCTCTGGGTGCCTTATCTGAGTATTCGCAAGGAGTATCAGCCGTTGGCCTGGCGGTAGGCCTCCTGGATCTCCTGCTGAATCCGCCCGCGGGCATTCACGTTGTAGCCGTTGTCGCGGGCCCACTGCCGGATCTTCGCGGAGTCGGAATTGCGGGACCCGGAGGAGGCTGCACGGGCCTTGGGGGCGGCGCCAGTGCGTGCTGCGGCCTTGCGGCCGGCGGAAATGTACTGGGCCAGCGCGCCGCGCAGCTTCTCGGCGTTGGCCGAGGAAAGGTCGATTTCGTAATTCGACCCATCGAGGCTGAAGCGGACGGTCTCGTCAGCCTTGCCACCGTCGATGTCATCCTCGAGGATGATTTGGACCTTCTGTGCCATATCTGGGCTCTCTTCTCTGTCATCGCCGGGGGGACTCAGCAAATGTGAGTTCAAGCAATCAGCGTCCGGGGGCCGTGGGGCGCCGAACCGGCTGAGCAATTACAGTATGAAGGCACAAAAGGCTGCGAGTCAAAAGCGACTCGCGTGCATCAATTCTCGGCGCGATCCTGGGATTCGCGTTCGGCCCGGGCGAGCGCCTCCCGTTCGGACTTGTCCGCATTGAAGATTGCGCGCATGGCGAACCAGAAAATGAGCCCCACGACCACCGGCGGGAGCAGGGCAAGGACGTAATCCATCAGTTGGCCTCGGGCTTCAGAAGGGGGAAGAGGATGGTTTCGCGAATTCCGGCCTGCGTGAACAGCATGACCAGGCGGTCGATCCCGAGCCCGATCCCGCCCATGGGCGGGGCGCCGTACTCGAGGGCGCGGAGGAAGTCCTCGTCGAGGGCCATGGCCTCGTCGTCGCCCTCGGCGGCCAGGCGGGACTGCTCCGTGAGCCGCTCCCGCTGGACCACGGGGTCGATCAGCTCGGAGAACGCCGTGCCGCGCTCCATGCCGCCGATGATGAGGTCCCAGGCCTCGATGAGGCGCGGATCCTCGCGGTGGGGCCGTGCGAGCGGCTGGGCGGAGGGCGGGTAGTCGTAGACGAACGTCGGGTTGAGCAGGGTGGGCTCGACGATCTCGCCGAAGAGCTCGATGACGGCCTTCTCCTGGGTCCACAGCGGGTCCGTCTTGACGCCGTGGGCGTCGCCGATCGCCAGGAGGCGCTCGAGCGGGGTGTCAGGGGTGACCTCCTCGCCGACGGCCTCCGACAGGCCCGGGTAGACGCCGATCCACTTCCATTCGCCGTCGAGGTCGATCGTGCCCTCGGGCGTCTCGATCTGGCGCGTGCCCATGACGTCGGCAACGTTGAGGATGATCTCCTTCATCCGCTCCGCCATCGTGAACTGGTCGGCGTACGCCTCGTAGCACTCGAGCGTGGTGAACTCGGGGCTGTGGGTGGAGTCGACGCCCTCGTTGCGGAACACCCGCCCGATCTCATAGACCCGCTCGATCCCGCCGACGACGGCCCGCTTGAGGTAGAGCTCGGTGGCGATGCGCAGGGTCATGTCCTGGTCGAACGCGTTCAGGTGGGTCGCGAACGGCCGGGCCGTCGCTCCGCCGTGGACGAGGTTGAGCATGGGCGTCTCGACCTCGACGTAGCCGTGGGAATCGAGGGTGTCGCGCACGCTCTTGGTGATCTTGGAGCGCGTGTAGACCATCTGGCGGGCCTCCTCGCGCACCAGGAGGTCCACGTAGCGCTGGCGGACGCGCGTCTCCTCATTCAGGCCCGCGTGCAGCGTGGGCAGGGGGCGCAGGGCCTTCGAGGCCATCTGCCAAGACTCGACCATGACGGAGAGCTCGCCCCGCCGGGAGGAGATGACCTCGCCGCGGACGAAGACGTGGTCGCCGAGGTCGACGAGGGCCTTCCAGTCCGCGAGGCGCTGCTCGCCCACGTTCGCCAGGCTCAGCATGGCCTGCAGGCGCGTGCCGTCGCCCTCCTGCAGGGTCGCGAAGCACAGCTTGCCGGTGTTGCGGATGAACACGACGCGACCGGCGACGCCGACCGTCTCCCCCGTAGCCGTGTCCGGCTCGAGCTCGGGGTACGTCGCCCGGACCTCGGCGAGGGAATGCGTGCGCGGCAGCTTGACCGGGTACGGCGCCTCACCGTTGGCGAGGAGCTTCTCCCGCTTGTCCCGGCGGATGTGCATCTGCTCGCTGGTGTCGGCGGGCCGGGCCTCGGGTGCGGGGTTCTGTGCAGTCACAGCATTCAATTCTAGGCCAGCTGCCTGTGAGCTCCGGAGGGGCCCTCGTGCGGGTGCGCACGCGCTGTGGCCGGTGGGGCTGCTGCGGCGATTGCGGCTAGGCTCTGTCCATGGGTGCACTGCAGCTGACCTCCTCCACCGTGGCCACCATGGACGGCGCGTCCCTCGAGCTCTTCACCGCCCCCGAAGGCGGGATGACCGCGCGGGGAGGCATCGTCGTCGTCCACGGGTCGATGGTGACCGCCGAGCTGTACAAGGACCTCGCGGTCCGGCTCGCCGAAGCCCTGCACGTTCCCGTGCACGTGTACAACAGGCGCGGGCGCGGGGCCTCCTCGCCGCAACCGGCCGACTACTCGCTCGCCACCGAGATCTCGGACCTGGCCGCCGTCCTCGCCCACACCGGCAGCGACGCGGTGTTCGGCCACAACTACGGCGGCTGCATCGCGCTGCACGCCGGCCGCGAGCTGCGGATCGGGCAGATCGCTGTCTACGACCCCATCATCTCCTTCGAGGGCAGCATCAAGGCCGCGTGGATGCCCGAGTTCGAGGAGGCCCTGCGGGCCAAGGACGAGGAGAAGGCCCTCGCCGTGCTGCTGCGCGGGCTGCAGACGGCGGGCCCGATCTCCAAGCTCCCGCTGCCCGTGCTGACCGTGCTCAACCGGATCGGCAGCCGGACGCCGCTGGGCAAGGAGCTCTCGCGCCTGCTCCCGACCGGTCCCGCCGAGATCCGGGCGGTCGTCGCGGCCGACGCCGAGGCCAAGGGCTTCGACGAGCTGCCCCTCGAGACGCTCTTCCTCGTGGGCGGCGCGAGCCCCGAGTACTTCGCCGAGGCGGCCCAGAAGCTCGACGGCGTGCTCCCGGCCTCCGACATCGCGATCCTGCCCAAGCTCGCACACGATGCCCCGACCCGGGCCGCGAAGCCGCTGGTCGACCGCCTCGCGGAGTTCTTCGCGAGCTGAGCCGGCGCGGACGGAAGACTCAGCGGGCCCGCAGCGGCATGTTGTCGATGAGGCGCACGGGGCCGACGGCGGCGGCGACGATCGCGAGCGCCTCCCCCGTGAACGGCGTCTCCCGGCAGGCGAACGCGAGCGGCTCGAGCGTGTCCGTGTCCACGACGTCCAGGTAGTCCAGCTCCACGAGCGGCTGGGACCGGATGAGCGCCTCGGCGTCGTCGGGATTGAGGGGCTCGTGCGCGCGGGCCCGGTCCTCGAGGAGCCCCAGGGCCCGCGAGAGGACGAGCGCGGCATCGCGCTCCTGCCCGGACAGGAAGCGGTTGCGGCTCGAGAGGGCCAGCCCGTCCGGGTCGCGCACGATCGGCACCGCGACGATCTCGACGGGGAAGTCCAGGTCCTGGACCATCCGCCGCACGACGGCGACCTGCTGGGCGTCCTTCTGCCCGAAGTAGGCGCGGTAGGCCGCCCGTGCGCCGTCGAACCCGCCCGGCATCGCCAGGTGGAGCAGCTTCGACACCACGGTGCACACCCCGTCGAAGTGTCCCGGCCGTGAGGCGCCCTCCCACTTCTGGGCCA
This sequence comes from Sinomonas atrocyanea, assembly GCF_001577305.1. NCBI lineage: Bacteria > Bacillati > Actinomycetota > Actinomycetes > Micrococcales > Micrococcaceae > Sinomonas > Sinomonas atrocyanea. The sequence continues at coordinate 283,583 of NZ_CP014518.1, read as the reverse complement.
GGGGCCCCGCGGCAACGCGCACCTCGGGCTCGCCGCCGGGGTACATCTCCTCGACGTCCGGGGCGAAGACGAGGTCCACCCCGGCCTCGGCCAGGAGAGCTGCGTCCGCGTCGAGGGTGCGTGGGTAGCGCTCGAGGTCGGTGGCGTCGCCGAACTGGAGCGGATTGACGAACACGCTCGCCACCACGACGTCATTCTGGGCCACCGCGGCCTCCGCGAGGGCGCGGTGGCCCGCGTGCAGGGCGCCCATGGTCGGCACGAGCCCGAGCGCCGGGGCCCCGGGGCCCCGGCGCTTCGCGGCGAGGTGGCGGGCAATGGCCGGCTGGAGCTCGGCGCGGGTGCGGACGATCTCGATCGCGGGAACCGACTCAGCGGGCATCAGAGGTCCTCTCGTGTCTCGTCGCCGGGCTCCGTGCTCTCGAGCGCCTTCTCGATGGCCTCGCGGGCCGAGGCGGTGAGCCGACCCCTGCGCTCGGCGCGGACGGCGGTCGCGTGGGCCATGGCCCGGTACGCCTCAAGGATATCCGCGGCGCCGCCGGCGCCATCCGGATCGGCGGCGAGCTCGGCCAGGGCACCGATGTGGGCGGCGACGGTGCCGACGTCGCCGCGGGCCACCGGCCCGGTCAGCGCGGACTCGCCGGCCGAGAGCGCGTTGTCGAGCGAGGCGCGCAGGAGGGGGCCGAGGACGGCGCCGGGGTCCGGGACGCCGATCCGGCCGAGGATCTCTGCGGCCTGGGACGCGAGGGTGACGAGGTGGTTCGATCCGTGCGCGAGGGCAGCGTGGTAGGCGGCACGGTCCCCTTCCGCGACCACCACGGGCTCGGCACCCATCTCGACCACGAGCGCCTGCGCGATCGGCAGCATTGCCGGGTCCGCGGTGACGCCGAAGCAGCAGTCGGTCAGGCGCGCGAGGTCCAGGGACATCCCGGTGAACGTCATGGCGGGGTGGATGGCGAGCGGGATCGCGCCCGCCGCCCGCACGGGGGCGAGGATGCCCACGCCGTGGCGCCCGGAGGTGTGCGCCACGAGCTGGCCGGGCTGCCAGGCGCCGAGCTTGGCGAGGCCCTCGACGAGCGGCCCCAGTGCGTCGTCGGGCACGGCCAGCAGGACGAGCTCGGAGCGTTCGACGATGTCGGGGACCTCGAGGACGGGCACGCCGGGCAGGAGCAGCTCGGCGCGCTCCCGGCTCTCCTCGGACACCGCCGAGACCCCGACGAGGGCGTGCTGGGCCGCACGCAGCGCCGCCCCGAGGACGGCGCCCACCTTGCCGGCGCCGATGACGCCCACGCCGAGCCTGCCGGGGCGGGAGGGCTGCCGGGAGGCGGAGCTAGGCAAGGCCGCCCTCGGTGTCCGGGGTCCGGCCTCCCTCGGAGAGGCCGTCGTCGTCGCCCTCCTCGGGCGGGATGCGGCAGAAGCGCTCGACGATGAAGCCGATGGCGACCATGACCACGCTGCCGGCGATCAGCAGGAGGGCGGTCTCGACGGCGGGGGTGCCAGCGCGGGAGGCGAGCAGCGGGACCTGGTCCGCGATGACGCCCCCGTGCCAGCCGAGGAGGACGGCGCCCGCATAGGCGCAGGCGTGCGCGAGGACGAGGGTCCGGGCGGCGAAGATCGGGTCGAGCATGTGGGAACGGTGTCCGGTGCGCCAGCGGAGCACCCTGATCCCGAGGCCCAGCGTCACGACCGCGATCACCGCCATCGAGCCGATGGCGCTGATCGGGAGCACGGGCGTGGGCGCGGAACTGCGCATCGCGAACGCGTTCGCGGCGACGCCCAGGAGCCCCACGACGATGGCCACGAGCACGAGGACCCACGGCTTAAGCGGCTTCACTGGCTTCCCCCTCCGGTCTGGGTGCCTCCATCGGTGAGCATGTCATAGCCCTCGACACCGTCGGCATCGGCGCAGAACTCCAGCAGCTCCACGATCGGATGGCCCTCGAGCACGGCGAGCGGCTCGATCACGAGCCACGGGAACAGGACGAACGCTCGCTCGGCCGCCCGGGGGTGCGGGATCGTCAGGTCCGGGTCGTCGAGCTGCAGGTCGCCGTAGGTGATGATGTCGACGTCGAGCGTGCGCGGGCCCCACCGGACCTCGCGGGTGCGGTGGTGCTTGGCCTCCACGGCGTGGCAGTGCTCGAGCAGCTCGTGGGGGCCCAGCGTGGTCTCGACGATCACGACCATGTTCAGGAAGTCCGGCTGGCCCTCGGGGCCGCCCACGGGCTTAGTCTGCACGACGGGCGAGACGTCGACGAGGCGCACCTCGGGGCGGTCGACGAGGTCGGCGACGGCCTCGGCCAGGGTCTCGGCCCGGGCCCCGAGGTTGCTGCCGAGCGCCAGGACCGACCTGACCCAGCCGTGGTGACCCGTCTCCATCTCAGCGCTCCCTGAACACGGTGACCGACACATCGCCGAACGGCACGGTGATCGGGGCCTGCGGCTTGTGGACGGTCAGCTCCACGGCATCGACCGGGAACTCGGCCAGGAGCGTGTCGGCGAGGCGCACGGCGAGGGTCTCGATCAGGTCGACCGGGTCGCCCTCGACGAGTGCGACGATGCGCTCGGCGACCTCGGCGTAGCTGGCAGTCCGGGACAGGTCGTCCGACGACGCCGCGGCGCCGAACTCCGTGTGCAGGACGGCGTCCACCACGAAGGGCTGCCCGTCCCGCCGTTCGAAGTCCAGCACGCCGTGGTGCCCGACCGCCCTGACCCCGGTGAGAGTGATCAGGTCGGGCCTGCGGGTCCTTGCGCCACCGGCGCCCGGGTGGCTGCCCACCGCGCCCTAGGCCTTCGCCCGGGCGGCGACCTTGACGGCGTCGAGGTTCGCCACGACGTCGTGCACGCGCACGCCCCACGCGCCCGCGGCCGCCGCGAGGGCGGTGATCGCGGCGGTGGCCGCGTCCCTGTCCTTCGGCTCGGCGGCCTTGCCCGCGCTCGTGAGCAGCTCGCCGAGGAACCGCTTGCGGGAGGCCGCGACCAGCACGGGGTAGCCGAGGGCCGTGAAGCGGCCGACGTGCTTGACCAGCTCCCAGTTCTGCTCGCCCTGCTTGGCGAACCCGAGGCCCGGATCGAGGATGATGCGGGCGTCGCTCACGCCGCCGGCGCGCAGCCGGTCGCGGACCTTGAGGGTCTCCGCGATGACGTCCTCCACCACGTCGCCGTAGGAGGCCAGCCCGTCCATGGACTTCGAGTCGCCGCGGTTGTGCATGAGGACGTAGTAGGAGTCGCGCTCGGCCACGAGGCGAATCATCTCGTCGGTGACCGCGAGCCCGGAGACGTCGTTGACGATCGTGGCGCCGGCATCGAGGGCCTTCGCGGCGGTGCTCGCGCGGCGGGTGTCCACGGACACGAGGGCCCCGGCCTTGGCGAGCGCCTCGATGACCGGGAGCACGCGCTCCTGCTCGACGTCTTCAGGCACCTCCTCGGCTCCGGGCCGCGTCGACTCGCCGCCGACGTCGATGATGTCGGCGCCGGCGTAGAACATGCGCAGGCCCGCGGCGATCGCGGTGTCTGCCTGGGCGTGGTCGCCGCCGTCGGAGAACGAGTCCGGGGTGACGTTGAGGATGCCCATGACCACGGCGCGGTCCCGGGGCAGGCCCTCGAAGGTGGCCTTGGGACGCGGCTTGCGGAGGACGGGGAGGGGTGAGGTGTTCGGCCCGGTTCCGGGCGCTGCTGCGAGAGAGTCCACTATCGTGTGCTCACTTTCCGAGAATGAGGCTCATGGCTTCGGCACGGGTGGCTGGGTCGTGCAGCTGACCGCGGACGGCGCTCGTGACCGTGTGGGCGCCCGGCTTGCGGACACCCCGCATGGACATGCACATGTGCTCGCAGTCGACGACCACGATCACTCCGCGGGGCTTGAGGTGGCTGACGATGGCGTCCGCCACCTGGGACGTGAGGCGCTCCTGCACCTGGGGTCGGCGCGCGTAGACGTCCACGAGGCGGGCGAGCTTGCTCAGCCCGGTGACCCGGCCGTCGTGCGAGGGGATGTACCCGACGTGCGCGACGCCGTGGAACGGTACGAGATGGTGCTCGCACGTCGAGTAGAACGGGATGTCCTTCACGAGCACGAGCTCTTCGTGGTCCATGTCGAAGGTCACCCCGAGGATCTCCTCGGCGTCGTGGTGGAGGCCGGCGAACGTCTCGGCGTAGGCCCTCGCGACGCGCTGGGGGGTGTCCTTCAGTCCGCTCCGGTCCGGGTCCTCGCCGACCGCGAGAAGGATCTCGCGCACGGCCGCCTCGATACGCGGCAGATCCATCTTCTCGGCCTCGGCGGGCAGCGCGGACACGTCGTCGTCATCGAAGTGGGTCACGTCAATGATCCTATCGGTGCGTGGCGTCCAGGTCCCTTTCGGGGCCGTCACACCCCGTCGTGACGGTCCTTGACGAACTCCTGCTCCCCGTGCGGATGGTGGGCCTGGCCGACGTCGAGGGGCTCCTCGTGGCGGGCCTTGGAGGCCTCCTCGCGGGCCCTGCGCTCGGACTCGGTCTCGACCGGCGGGATGTCCTGCACCGGCCGGGTGCCCTTCGAGAGCCAGACCTCGCGGAAGTCGCGCTTGCGCACGTCCGTGAAGATCTCGGCGATCTCGCGCTGGTTCAGGGTCTCGTGCTCGAGCAGCGCCGCGGCGAGGCGGTCGAGGACGTGCCGGTTGTCCGTGAGGATCTCGTACGCCTCGTCGTGGGCCTGGTCCATCAGGCGGCGCACCTCCTCGTCCACCACGTAGGCGACCTGGTCGGAGTAGTTGCGCTCGTGGGCGGCGTCGCGGCCCAGGAAGGGCTCGCCGCCCCCCTGGCCGAGCTTCACCGCGCCGACGCGCTCGCTCATGCCGTACTGGGTGACCATCTTGCGCGCGGTGCCCGTGGCCTTCTCGATGTCGTTCGAGGCGCCGGTGGATGGGTCGTGGAAGACGATCTCCTCGGCGACGCGGCCGCCCATGGCGTATGCGAGCTGGTCGAGGAGCTCGTTGCGCGTCACCGAGTACTTGTCCTCCTCCGGCACCACCATCGTGTAGCCGAGGGCGCGGCCGCGCGGGAGGATCGTGATCTTGGTGACGGGCGCGGAGTTGCGCAGGGCGGCGGCGACGAGGGCGTGCCCGCCCTCGTGGTAGGCCGTGATCTTGCGCTCGAGGTCCTTCATGACGCGGGAGCGCTTCTGCGGGCCGGCCATGACACGGTCGATGGCCTCGTCGAGGGCACGGTCGTCGATCAGCTGGGCGTTGGAGCGCGCCGTGAGGAGTGCGGCCTCGTTCAGGACGTTCGCGAGGTCCGCGCCCGTGTAGCCGGGGGTCTTCTTAGCGACGGCCTTGAGGTCCACGTTCTGCGCGAGCGGCTTGCCCTTGGCGTGGACGGAGAGGATGTGCTCGCGGCCCAGGAGGTCCGGAGCCTCGACGGGGATCTGCCGGTCGAAGCGGCCCGGGCGCAGGAGGGCGGGGTCGAGGACGTCGGGCCGGTTGGTGGCCGCGATGATGATGACGTTGGCCTTCGGGTCGAAGCCGTCCATCTCGACGAGGAGCTGGTTGAGGGTCTGCTCGCGCTCGTCGTTGCCGCCGCCGATTCCGGCGCCGCGGTGGCGGCCCACGGCGTCGATCTCGTCGACGAAGACGATCGCGGGGGCGTTGGCCTTGGCCTGCTCGAAGAGGTCGCGGACGCGGGAGGCGCCGACGCCGACGAACATCTCGACGAACTCCGAGCCGGAGATCGAGAAGAACGGCACCCCGGCCTCGCCGGCCACCGCGCGGGCCAGGAGGGTCTTGCCGGTTCCCGGAGGGCCGTAGAGGAGCACGCCCTTGGGGATCTTGGCGCCGACGGCCTGGAACTTGCCCGGGTCCTGGAGGAACTCCTTGATCTCGTGGAGCTCCTCGACGGCCTCGTCCGCGCCCGCGACGTCGGAGAAGGTCACCTGGGGCATGTCCTTGGTGATCATCTTGGCCCTGGACTTGCCGAACTTCATGACCTGGCTGCCGCCGCCCTGCATGCGCGAGAGGAGGAACCAGAAGAGCGCCCCGAGGAGCACGACGGGGATGAGCAGGGACAGCATGGAGCTGAACCAGTTGTTCTCGACCGGCTGGTCCGAGAAGCCCTGCGGGAGGTTGGCGGCGTCGATCGCGTTGATGACGTCGTTGCCGCGCGGGGTCACGTAGTAGAACTGGACGTTCTTGCCCTTGTCCTGCCCGTCGACGACGTAGTCGTCCTTGAGGACCATGTCGACGCGCTCGTCACCGTTGAAGATCTTCGCCTGCGAGACCTTCCCGTCCTTGATGAGCTGGAGCCCCACCGAGGTGTCCACGCGCGTGCTGCCGCCCGGTGCGAGGGTCCCGAAGGCCAGCAGCAGCAGGACGATCACAACGATGATCCAGATTCCCGGACCCTTGACGAAGCTCTTGACGTTCATGAAATCGGGGCTGGGCCCCGTCCCTTCTTCTCATGCACCGGTACCGTCATGCACCAGAGTGTGGCCACCAGCATGACACCGTTCGGAAGCGTTCACGCATGGAGACGGGCAAAAGTTCCCCCGAGCGGCGGAAGTTCCCCGCCCGTGCGCTCAGGGCGAAACGATCACTCGTAGACGTGCGGCGCGAGCGTGCCCACGAAGTCGAGGTTGCGGTACTTCTCGGCGTAGTCGAGGCCGTAGCCCACCACGAACTCGTTGGGGATGTCGAAGCCCACGTACTTGACATTGATCGCGACCTTAGCGGCATCCGGCTTGCGGAAGGCCGTGCAGATCTCGACCGACGCCGTCCCGCGGGACTCGAGGTTGGTCTTGAGCCACGAGAGCGTCAGGCCCGAGTCGATGATGTCCTCGACGATGAGGACGTGCTTGCCCATGAGGTCCGAGTCGAGGTCCTTGAGGATGCGGACCACTCCGGAGGACTGGGTGCCCGAGCCGTAGGAGGAGACCGCCATCCAGTCCATGGTCACGTGCGAGTGCAGCGCCCGCGCCAGGTCGGCCATGACCATGACGGCGCCCTTCAGCACGCCGACGATCAGCAGGTCGCGCCCCTCGTAGTCGCGGTCGATCTCCGCGGCAAGCTCGGCAATGCGGTTCTGGATCTCGTCTTTCGACTTGAGGACGTGCTTGAGATCTGCCTGGACGTCGGTCGATTCCACCTGCGGCTCCTGAGATTGCGAGCGTGACTGCTGGGGCGCGAGGCCGCTGGGTTCAGCGGTGCGATACCAAGACTAGCGCCCCGGGTGCGCCGGGACTGATTCCTCTGGTGCCCGGTGCAGGGCCGGACGCGCTCCGGCGGTAGGCGCTCACGTGTCCGGGCACCTCGACGGGACCGGCCGAGCCCCGCCGGTCGAGGAGCCGCTCGACGGCGCGGAGCCGCTCGTAGGTCGCCTCCCCGCCCAGCTCGGCCACGGCGAGGGCGATGACGCGCCCCCGGATCGCCGGCGGCAGGTCACGGAGTGCGTCCCCGGGGAGCACGACGGCGCGTGGCCCGGCTCCGGCGCGTGCCGCCACTTCGGCGGTCGGCGGTTCGGCGGCCACGACCTCGGCGAGGGACTCGTAGGCCCGCTGGGCGTGGGCGTCGAGGAAGTCGGCGTCGGCGCCCAGGAGCGAGGCCGTGCGGGCGAGCGCCTCGGCCACGCCGGGCCCGAGCTCGGTCTCGAGGAAGGGCATGATCGACGCCCGCACGCGGGAACGCATGAACCTCTGGTCCTCGTTGGTGGGGTCGAACCAGGGCTCGAGGCCCTCCGCCGCGCAGATGTCGAGGGTCTCGGCACGGCGGAGTCCGAGGAACGGCCGCACGAACAGGCCCCGGACTCTCCGCATGGCGCCGAGGGCGCGCGCCCCGGAGCCGCGGGCCAGGCCCAGCAGCACCTGCTCGGCCTGGTCGTCGAGGGTGTGGCCGAGCAGCACGGCCCCGGCCACGAGCGCCCGGGCCTCCTCCTCGAGGGCGGCGTGCCGTGCGGTCCTCGCGGCCGCCTCCGGCCCCTCCCCCTCGGCCCGTACCTCGACGGGGACCACCCGCACCGGTGCGAGGCCCAGGCCGGCCAGCACGGCCGCCGTCGTGCGCGCGACCTCGCCCGAGCCCTCCTGCAGCTGATGGTCGACGACGACGGCCCCGGCCCGCAGCGGGCGGCTGCCGCCGCCGGGTGCCCGGACGCTCCCCCTGCGCGCGAAGTGCGCCACCGCGGCGGCGAGCGCGAGCGAGTCGGGGCCTCCGGAGCAGGCGACGAGGACGACGGGCGGCCAGCCGGCCTCCTCGAGGGCGGACCTCACCGCGTTGCGGGCGGCTCCCACCGCGGGGTGCAGCCGCCGCCGCGCCGGGGAGGCCGCGTCGCGGGCGGGGTCCCAGGCAGTGCCGTCTCCGCCGGGGGCCTCCGGGTTCACAGCCCCATCCGGGCAACCCACGCGGCGGGGTCGTGGATCTCCTCCTCGGTCGGAAGGTGCTCGGCGGACTCCCAGACCCGGTTGAAGCCGGCCATCCCGACGGTGTCCACCACGTGGCGGACGAACTCCTGGCCGTCCGTGTACTGGCGCATCTTCGCCTCCAGCCCCAGGAACCGGCGCACGAAGGTCTCGATCGGCCCGCGGTTCTCGTTGCGGGCCTGGAAGCGCTGGCGGATGGTGCGCACGCTGGGCACCACCGACGCGTCGACGGCGTCCATCACAACGTTGGCATGCCCCTCGAGCAGGCTCATGACCGCGGTGAGGTGGGAGATCGCCGCGCGCTCCTCGGGGTCCCGGAGGAGGTCGAGGATCGCGCCCTTGCTCGGCAGGTTCGCCGACGTGCCGGTGCGGTCGCGCAGGGACTTCGCCGCCGCCGCCGCCCGCTCCATGATGCTGTCCACGTTGCCCACGAGGCTCTCGCTGAGCTTGCCGATCTGCTCGGTCATGTGCCCGCGCAGCCACGGCGCCGCAGCGAACTGGACACGGTGGGTCTGCTCGTGGAGGCACACCCACATCCGGAAGTCCTCCGGGTCGACCGCGAGCTCGCGCTCGACGTGGACGATGTTGGGCGCCACGAGCAGCAGCCGGCCGGCGGGCGGCACGGTGGAGCCGGGGGCGAGGGCGGCGAAGGGCTCGTACTGGCCCAGGACCCGGCTCGCGAGGTAGGCGAGGATGGCCCCCAGCTGGGCGCCGGTGATCGCGCCGCCCACCCGGGCCGCGGCCGGCGTGAGCTCGCTGGCCTTCTTCTCGACGAGGTGCGCGAGGACCGGGGCCATCATGACCTCGAAGCCCTGCGCGTTCGCCTTGGCCCACGAGGCGCGGTCCACGATCAGCAGCTGGGAGTCGCGGAGGTCCTCGGCCACGGCGAGGCCCGTGATGCGGTGGACATGGGGCACGGACGCGTCGGCCAGGCGGCGCAGGCTCTCCACCGCCTCCCTGGCCTCAGCCGCGCTCAGCGCCGGGCCCGGCGGCGTGAGCCGGGCCGCCGTCGCGGCGGCGAGGTCCCAGTTGATCAGTTGGCCGGCCATCTGCGGGGCATCCATGGCACCATTCGACCACACGCAGCTGACATTCGGCCCGGGGCGGGCGAGGTTCGCGGCGGGTGATCAGCCCCTGCAGCCGCAGCCGGCGAGCGCCGCGACCCCGTCGTCGATGGCCGCCAGGACGGACTCGCGCTTGGCAGGGTCGAGCCCGTTGGCCAGCACCGAGAACACGAGCAGGCGCCCGTCGGCGTCGACGGCGTAGCCGCTCAGCGCGGCCACGGTGTTCAGCGTCCCGGTCTTGGCCCGCACCACGCCGGCGCCGCCCGCCGCCGCCCCGCCGAACCGCCCCGCCAGGGTGCCGTCGAGCCCGGCGACGGGGAGGCCGTCGAGGGCCGCGCGCAGGCGGGGGTCGGACCCGAGCGCCATGGCGCGGACCAGGCCAGCGAGGGCGGTCGGCGCCGCCCGGTCGGCGATGGCGAGCCCGCACGCGTCGGAGAGCTGGAAGCCGTCCGCGCTGCCCAGGACCCGGGAGGCCGCGGCCTTGAGCGCGGCCACCGCGCCGTCGTTGCTGGCCGGGCCGCCCGCGGCGTGGGAGGCGAGGCGGCCGAGGGCCTCGGCGGCGTAGTTGTCCGACTCGCGCAGCGTGTAGCCCAGCTGGTCCGCGACCGTGGCGCTCTGCACGGCGGCGAGCTGGGGCGCCCCGGCGGGGGCGGCGGCGCGCTCGATCCCGTCCGCGACCTTCACGCCGGCAGCGGCGAGGTCCTTGGCGAGCTCGGTCCGGAAGGCCGCGGCGGCGTCCATCGCGGAGTCCTGGGGGCGGGGGCCGGCGGCGCCGGGGGCGCTGCGGCCGGCGTTGAGGGCGAGGGCATACAGGGGGGCGATCTCGCCGGCAGCGACGTCCTCGGGGTCCCACGCCGGATTGAGGGAGGGGCCCGTGAAGAGGGTGTCGTCGAGGCGCACCGTGACCGTGGCGGGGAGCGGCGCCGGCGGCGAGGCGGACGCGCGGGGCGCCCCCGCGGCGTCGTGCGTGGACGGCGCGGCGGCCTGGAGGAGGGCGGCGGCGGTCTGGTCCGCGAGCGTCGCCATGCCGGCCCGGCCCATCACCGCGTCCGGCTGGGAGGCCCCGGCGCCGAGCATGACGTCGCCGCCGCCCACGAGCACCACCGTGCCGGGGTCCTGTCCGCGCACGGCCTTGGTGCTGAGCGTCGTGTCCGGGCCGAGGGTGGTCAGGGCTGCGGCGGCCGTGAGGAGCTTGAGGTTGGAGGCCGGCACGTGCCCCTCGGTGCCGCCCTGCGAGTAGAGCGTCTGGCCGGTGAGGCCGTCGAGCACGGTGGCGCTGATCGTGCCCCCGGCGGGCTTGAACGCGTCCCCCAGTTCCTTGGCGAGGGCGGCGGGCGCGGGCTCCGCCGCGGCGGGCGAGAGGGTCGCGGCCCCCTCGAGCGTGGGGGCGGACGACGGCGGCGCGAGCCACGCCGGGGTCGTCGCGGCGGGCCTCGGCGCCGGGAACAGTGCCGCCCGCGCGCGGGTCGCCGCGCCCGTGGCCAGCAGGGCGGCGGCCACCGCGACCGCGAGGACGACGGCGCAGGCCACGAGCGCCCACGCACTGCCCAGGGGCGTGCGGCGGCCGCGCTCGGAAGTCATGGAGGGCTCCGTCCTCGGGTGCAGGTGTGGCCTCGATACGGGGAGCGAGGGCCCCAAGGCAGATATCCTTCATCGTAGTCGCCGCCGTGGCCGGGCCCTCACGCGCCGGGCCCCGGCGGCCGCCGTGAACGATGCCGTCCGGCCCAGCGGGGCCATGCAAGGAGCACCTATGAAGCACGATGTCACGATCGAGATCCCGCGCGGCTCGCGCGTGAAGTACGAGGTGGACCACGAGACCGGCCGCGTCCGCCTGGACCGCGTCCTCTTCACCTCGATGCAGTACCCGACGCACTACGGCTACTTCGAGGACACCCTCGGCGAGGACGGCGACCCGCTCGACGCGCTCGTCTGGTACCCGGACGTCGACCTGTTCCCGGGGATCGTCATGGAGGCGCGCCCGATCGCGATCTTCAACATGGAGGACGAGTCGGGCGGCGACGCCAAGCTCGTGTGCGTCCCGGCGGACAAGCGCTTCGACCACATCCAGGAGGCGTCCGACCTGGACGAGTTCCTCATCAAGGAGATCGAGCACTTCTTCACCCGCTACAAGGACCTCGAGCCGGGCAAGTGGGTCAAGCCGGCCGGCTGGGCCGACCGCGCGGCCGCCGAGGCCGAGCTCGAGGCCTCGATCAAGCGCTTCGAGGCGCAGGGACACTAGTCCCCGGTCGCGGCGCGACTCCTCGAGGGGCGCGGACGTGACCCCTCGAGCCTGCGGAGGTGGCTCCTCACCCACGGTGGGGAGCCACCTCCGCGTCGTTGGGGAGCCACCTCCGCCTCGTTGGGGAGCCACCTCCGCCGGCTTCCGTGGCTCGCCGCGGCTCCGCCGCTACGCTCTGTGCATGTACACGGTCACGATCAACCAGCGCGAGCGAGGCCCGGGCGACCGTGTCCCGGAGCTGCTCCGGGCCCTGGCCCGGCTGCAGCCGGACGTGCCCTTCGACCGGACCGTGGGCGACGAGGCCCAGGCCGTCTTCGCCGCGCCCGGCCCGGTGGTCGACGCCGCCCTCACCGCCCTGCGGCCCGACGCGTGCGGCGGCGTGCGCTGGAACGTGGGGATCGGCGTCGGGCGTCTCGACGAGCCCCTCCCGCTGGGGGTCGCGGACGTCCGCGGCGAGGCACTCGTGCACTCGCGGCGCGCCGTCGAACGCGCGCAGGCGAGCGGCGACGCGCCCGCGATCGCGGTGGACGCGCCGGATCCGGACCTCGCACGGGACGCCGAGGGGGTCCTGCGCCTGATCGGCCTCGCCGTCGCGAAGCGCACCGCGGCGGAGTGGCGGGTCCTCGACCTGCTCACCCCCGGCGTCCGGGGGCAGCAGAAGGCCGTGGCCGAGGCGCTCGGCATCACCGCGCAGGCCGTGTCCAAGGCGATCGCCCGGGCGCACTGGCCCGAGGAATGGGCTGCGCGGCCCGCGGCCGCCCGGCTCCTGGGGCTCGCTGACGCCCCGCCGCGTTAGAGGAGCGAGCGGAGGACGGCGGCGGCACCGTCCTCCTCAACGGTCGCGGTGACCTCGTTGGCGGCGGCCTTGACCTCGGCCGGCGCTTGCCCCATGGCCACGCCGCGGCCGGCCCACTGGAGCATCTCGATGTCGTTGCGGCCGTCGCCGATCGCGACCGTGTGGGCGCGGTCGACGCCGAGCAGCTCGCGCACGTTCTCGAGGCCGCTGGCCTTGGTCACGCCCTGGGCCGCGATGTCCAGCCACGCGGTCCAGCCCACCGAGTAGGTCACGCCGTGCAGGCCGATCGACTGCACCGCCGTGCCGAACTCCTCGGCGGTCGAGTCGGTGGAGAACACGACGAGCCTGACGGCCTCGGCCTCGAGGAGCTCCTCGAAGGTCACACCGGTGGCCTCGACGCCGAAGCTCGCATCCTGGAAGCGCTCGGTGGAGAGGAAGTTGCCCTGGATGTCCTCAAGGGCATACTTGGCGTTCGGGAGGCGGTGGCGCAGCGCCTTGAGCGCCGGGGCGGGGTCGAAGGAGCGCCGGTCGATCACCGTGTACCCGCCGTCGGCGCCCGCGTGGATCTGCACCGTCACGCCGCCGTTGCTGCAGACGGCGTACCCGTGGTCCACGCCGAGCAGCTCGACGACCGGGAGCGTGGCCCCCAGGGAGCGGCCGGTGGCGATCACGACCTCGTGGCCCGCCTGGACGACCGCGGCGCCGAGCTCGCGGATGGCCGGGGACATGTGGCCGTAGTGGTCGACGAGGGTCCCGTCCACGTCGAGGCCGATCAGCCTGCGGTTGAAGGCAGTTCGCTGGTCATCGATGCCAGCATTCAGCGTTGTTGTCATGCGTACTAGTGAAGCACCCCGGCCTGTGCAGGCCGTAGGACTCATGACACACACGGCATGAAATCGGCGTGAACACACGACGGCGCGTGCCCATCCGCCGGCCCTGAATGCCCCTCCCTTTCGGTCAACGCCTCGGGAACGGGACCGGGGCCCTGACCGAAACGCAGGGCGCGGCGTTCAACGCCAGGCCGCTCGCGCCGTCGTGCGCCGCGGCACACCGGCGCGATGCAGGATCGCAGCGAACCGTGCCGGCTCCAGAAGGTCGGCCCACACCCAGCGCACCACGCGCTCCCCCGTCGAGCGGATCTCGTCCTCGCGCAGCTTCTCCTCGACGACCACCTGCGAGGCCGACTTCCCGCTGAGCTTCTGGGACCGGAGGTACTTCTGCAGGCCGTCGAACTCTCCCACGAGCCGGATCTGGGCCCAGCGGTAGTCGACACGGGCGATGCGCCGCCCGTCCTTGACGATCCAGACCTGGAGCTCCGGCATCTCGAATCCCAGGTCCCACATGAGAGCGCGGCTGAGGGATTCGCCCACGGACTCCGACGCACCCGACGCGAGGTCCAGAACCTGGTTCAGGCGCGCCTGCGCAGCGCGGTTGTCCATCGCGGCGCACAGCCGCCGGAGATCCTCGAGCGTCCGGGTGACCTTCAGCCCGGGACGGCGGGCGAGCACGGCATCCGCGAAGACCAGGCCCTCGGCGAAGCTGAGCCTCGGCACCGTGTCCACGAAGGCCTCGTCGAAGGGCTCGAGGGGCAACGTGAGATCGAGGTGGGGCAGATAGAGGGGAACCGCGGCTGCCGTGGGGAAGCCCAGGTGCTTCGCATCGGGAAACCCCAGCGGGACGGGCCCCGGCTGCTCACGCGTCCGCTCCTGCCACAGGCGCTCCGCCGACTCAGGGTTCCCGTAGAGCATAGGCGGAGGACCCCCGCCCACGGCTGCGCGGCGGTCTGTGCGGTAGCGGACGTGGCTGGGCATGCTCGGGAGCTCGAGCCCCCAGGCGAGCAGCGCGGTCTCGCGGCACAGCACCGGTGCGTTGCCGCCGACGGCGAGCGACGCCGTCGTCATCGCGTAGCGTCCTGCCGCCGTCGCGGCGAACCACTCGTCGATGCCGACGTAGACGCCTCGGCGCAACCGGACGAGGGCCCCCGCGGCGTACGCGCGTGCGAGTCGACGTGGGGTGCGGCCCGTGAGGGCTGAAAGAGAGCTGGCGAAGGCGGTCTGGGGAAATCTCACGGCACCAGCACAGCGTCTCCAGCCGCGCCCCTGGAGGGCCTTGGGGGTGTATGTGGACAACCCCAGCCCCCGCCTCGGCTGCAGAAGGCCCTGCGCTTCGGTCCAGGCCCGCGGAGAGAGACCGTGGCGTTGACCGAAACGCAGGGCGCTGTGGCTGGGGGCGCGGACCGCGCCGCACGACGACGGGCGCGCACCCGCCGTCGTCCGCTGAGGGCAGCGGCGGGGGCGGCTACAGGACGGGGAGGACCTCGAGGCCGCCGAGGTACGGGCGCAGGGCCGCGGGCACGTTCACGGAGCCATCGGCATTCTGGTGGTGCTCGAGGATGGCCACGATCCAGCGCGTCGTGGCGAGGGTGCCGTTGAGCGTCGCGACGGCGCGCGTCCCCTTGGACGCGCCCTCGGCGTCGAGCACGCGCTCGCGGATGTTGAGCCGGCGGGCCTGGAAGCCGGTGCAGTTCGAGGTCGAGGTCAGCTCGCGGTAGCGTCCCTGGGTGGGGACCCAGGCCTCGCAGTCGAACTTGCGGGCCGCGCTCATGCCGAGGTCCCCGGCGGCGGTGTCGATGACCCGGTAGGGCAGCTCGACCTTGGCGAGCATCTCCTCTTCCCACGCGAGCAGGCGGGCGTGCTCCGCCTCGGCCTCCTCCTGCGGGCAGTAGATGAACATCTCGACCTTGTTGAACTGGTGCACGCGGATGATCCCGCGGGTGTCCTTGCCGTGCGAACCCGCCTCGCGCCGGTAGCACGAGGACCAGCCGGCGTAGCGGATCGGGCCGCCGGCGAGGTCGAGGATCTCGTCGGCGTGGTAGCCGGCCAGGGCCACCTCCGAGGTGCCCACGAGGTAGAGGTCGTCCTCGGCCAGGCGGTAGATCTCGGCGTCGTGCGCGACGTCGAACCCGGTGCCCTGCATCGTCTCCGGACGCACGAGCGTGGGGGTGATCATCGGGATGAAGCCGTTCTGGACGGCCTGGTCCATGGCCATCTGCAGGAGGGCCAGCTCGAGCCGGGCCCCGACTCCGCGCAGGAAGTAGAACCGCGAGCCGGAGACCTTGGCACCGCGCTCCATGTCGATCGCGCCGAGGAGCTCGCCGAGCTCGAGGTGGTCGCGCGGCTCGAAGCCCTCGGCCGCGAAGTCGCGGGGCGTGCCGACGGTCTTGACGACCGCGTAGTCATCCTCGCCGCCGGCCGGGACGCCCTCGACGATGAGGTTCGGCACGACGCGCATGAGCTCGTCCATCTCGCCCTGCGCCTCGTCGGCAGTGGCCTGCGCGGCCTTGACCTTCTGCGCGAGGTCCTTCACCTCGGCCAGGAGCGCCTGCTTCTCCTCGCCCTTGGCGGCGGCGACCTTCTTGCCGTACACGTTCTGCTGGGCGCGCAGCGACTCGTACTCGGTCAGCGATGCGCGGCGCCGCGTGTCGGCAGCGATGATCGAGTCGACGAGCGCCTCGTCCGCCCCGCGGGCGCGCTGGCTCGCACGGTACTTGTCCGGATTCTCAGTAAGGTCCTTGACGTCGATCACGAGTCCAAGACTAACCGGAGGCGGCAGCGCCGCGGGACCGAGGGGCCCGGGCCCGGCGGCCCTGGGGGGCGGATCGGTGCCCGAGCGTGGCGGGATAGAGTGAGAGCATCATGCGCGGGTGGATCATTGCGGGTGCTGTAGCCGCCGCTGGCGGCGTCGCGGTCGCCAGCTGGTGGGGCGTGCGCCGGCTCAAGGAGCAGCACGCCCGCAGCGCCATGGCGGAGCCCGCCGGGCCGCCGCCGGCGGGGCCCCAGCAGGTCGCCGTGGTGCTCAACCCCATCAAGGAGCGCGCCGACGAGGCGCGGATGCTCATCGAGGCCGCCTGCCGCGGGGCCGGCTGGCCGGAGCCGCTCGTCTTCCACACCACCAAGGCCGATCCGGGCTACACCGCCGCGCGCCGGGCGCTCGAGGCGGGGGCCGACGTCGTGATCCCCTGCGGCGGGGACGGGACGGTGCGGGTGGTCGCCGAGGTGCTGGCCGGCACGGACGCCGCCCTCGGGCTCGTTCCCCTCGGGACCGGCAACCTCCTGGCCCGCAACCTCGACCTGGACGTCACGCGGCTCGCTCAGTGCGTCCACACGGCGGTCTTCGGCCGGCAGCGGCGGATCGACACGGCCGCCCTCGTCCTCACCGCCCCGGACGGCACGCGGTCCACCCACACGTTCCTGGTCATCGCCGGGGTGGGCATGGACGCCGAGATCCTCAACGACACGAGCGAGGACCTCAAGCGGGTGGTCGGCTGGATGGCGTACACCGAGGCCGGCATCCGGCACATGCCGGGCCAGCGCCGCCGCCGCGTGGAGATCTCGCTCGACGGCGGCGACTTCCAGACCCGCCGGGTCCGCAGCGTCCTCTTCGCGAACTGCTCGAAGCTGCCCGGCGGGGTGGACTTCATCCCCGACGCGTTCATCGACGACGGCGTGCTCGACGTCGCCGTCATGAGTCCCCGCAGCCTTATCGGCTGGATCGCGATGTACGTGAAGATCATGGTCCAGCACAAGCGGCAGCTGCCCGTCATGCAGTTCTACGGCGCGCAACGGGTCGCCATCCGCGTCCCCGAGCCGATCCAGGCGCAGGTGGACGGCGACGTGGTCGGGTCCGCGACGAGGGTCGACGTCGAGGTGCGCCCGGCGAGCCTGCTCGTGCGGGTAGCCTGACGCACGACGCCGCCCTGCCGCCCGGCGCTGTCCGGCCCGCCTAGGCCTGTGCCGCCACCCGGTAGGCCCGGTCCCAGTCGAGGGTCGCGTCCTCGATGCGGAACAGCTCCCGGGCGGCCTCGCGGAGCTCGTCGGCGCTGCCGAGCGTGCTCCGCTGGACGGTGGATGCCCCGTCCGGCCTGTACGTGCGCACCGCGAGCTCGAGGTTGGCGAGGGTGATCCGCTCGGTCTCGGTGCGGATCGAGGCCATGAGCGAGCGCGTGAACGGCGGAATGTCCGAGGTCGAGACGTACCAGTTGGCGACCTCGAAGTCCGCCCGGGCGTGGGCGCCGAGGTCCACCCCGTACAGCGTGGCCCAGCCCTCCCCGAGCCGCGCCTGGACCACGAGGTCGATCCCGGGGGTGTCGCCGGCGGGCAGGCCGGCGACGGCGACGTCCACGGCGCGGAACGTCCCGAGCGGCGTGGAGACCGCGGAGTCCTCGGGGGCGAGCCCGAGCGGGAGGATGCCCGAGGGGTTGAACCCGCCGAAGCCGGCGTCAACGAGGTAGCGGCGCCCCTCGGCCTCGACGACGGTGGCCTGGTGCGTGCGGGCTGGCGCGCCGGCGCCCGGCCCGCGGCCCCAGTAGACGCGGCACAGGTGGTTCTCGACCCCGTCCACGCCCATCGCCGCGAGGGCGCGGGAGAGCAGCCCTGCATGCTGGAAGCAGTAGCCCCCGCGCCGGCGGTCCACGAGGGCGGTCTCGATGCCCTCGTCCGTGATGTCGACCGCGGACCCGGTGGCCGGGGCCAGGTTCTCGAAGGGGATGGCGCGGGTGTGGTGGGCGTGGACCGCGGCGATGGCCGCGAGCGTGGGGGCGGCGTCGCCGGTGTAGCCGATGCGGCGGAAGTAGGCGGACAGGAAGCGCGCGTCGCCGCGGCCCGTCCTCCCGGCGCCCCCAGTCATCGCGCGGGGGCGCCGAGGATCCCGTCCACCCAGCCGCGCGCGGACGCGAAGGCGTGGTCGGTGACGTGGTCCCTGACGAGAGGGCGCGCGCCGTCGGCCCGCGGGTAGGAGCCGAGGAAGCGGATCTGCGGGCTGATGCGGTGCAGGCCTGCGAGCGCGTCGGCGATGCGGGCGTCCTGGATGTGCCCGTCCACGTCGATCGAGAAGAAGTAGTGCCCGAGGTACCGGCCCGTGGGCCGCGACTCGATGCGGGAGAGGTTGACGCCGCGGGCGGCGAACTGCTCGAGGATCTCCATGAGCGCCCCGGCCCGGTCCTCCGGAAGGGGCACCGCCACGGACGTCTTGTCCGCCCCGGTGCGCGCTGGCAGCGTCCCCGGCCGGGACACGAGCACGAACCGGGTGACGGCTCCGGGATTGTCGCCGATGTCGGAGGCAAGGACCTCGAGCTCGGGATGCTCCTCGGCCACGATGGGAGCGCAGATCGCGGCGTCGCCGGGCCGCGAGGCGGGGTCGAGGAGGGCCAGCGCCCCCGCCGCGGTCGAGCTCGCGGCGAGGTGGACGGCGTCGGGCGCGTTCGCTGCCGCCCAGCCGCGGCACTGGGCCCACGCATGGCCGTGCGTGGAGATGCGCCGCAGGTCCGCGGCCCGCGTACCGGGCCGGGCCACGAGCACGAAGGTGATGGGCACGACCTCCTCGCGCACGATCCGCAGCTCGGGGCCCGTGGCGATCGCGTCGAGGGTCGCGGTGACGCCGCCCTCGACCGAGTTCTCGATGGGGACCATCGCCGCGTCCGCCGTGCCGTCCCGGACGGCGTCGAGGGCAGCGTTGACGGTGGTGGCGGGCGTGCGGGCCGCGTCCCGGGCACCGGGGACCTTGAGCAGGGCGGCCTCGGTGAAGGTCCCCTCGGGACCCAGGAAGGTGTACTGCACGGCTCAGAGCACCGTGGGAGGCTGGCCGTTCTCGGCCACGAGCGGCCGGCCCGCGGTGAGCCACGCGTCCATGCCGCCGGCCACGTTGACCGCCGAGTAGCCGTTCGCGACGAGCCACTGGGTGGCCCGGGCCGAGCGGCCGCCGGTGCGGCAGATGACGAGCAGGTCGTCGTCGGGGTCGAGCTCGTCAAGGCGCGCCGGCAGCTGCTCGAGCGGGATGTGCACGGCGCCCTCGGCGTGGCCGGCCTCCCACTCGTAGTCCTCGCGCACATCGAGCAGGGTGCCGTCCGCCGGCAGCGCCTCGACACGGACAGTCTCGAAATCAGACATTCTTCGCCTCCGGAGATGCTTGTCCCTCCAGCCTATAGTGGCCCGGTGACAGTCGACGCCGGGATCGCCGCCCTGGGGGCCGTGGCCCTCCGCGGCGCCCTCCGCTCGGGCGAGCTCTCGGCCCGGGAGGTCGCGGAGCACTTCCTGTCGCGCATCGAGGCGGAGAACCGCCTCCTCGGCGCCTTCCTCACCGTCACCGCGGAGCAGGCGCACGACGCCGCTGCTGCCGCCGACGCGCTGCACGCGCGCCTCGCCCGCTCGGGCCGGCTCGGCGAGCTGCCGCCGCTGCACGGGATGCCCACCGCGTTCAAGGACCTGACCGACGTGGCCGGGGTGCCGACGACGCACGGCTCGGCGGCCCTCGAGGCCCGTCCCGCGCTCGAGGATTCCCCCGTGGTGGCCCTCCTGCGCTCCGCCGGCGCCATCTCCCTGGGCAAGACCCAGGTGCCCGAGTTCGGGCTCACGGCGTACTCGGAGAACCGGATCGCGCCGCCCTCGCGCAACCCGCACGGGCCTGCGCTCAGCTCGGGCGGGTCCTCGGGCGGCTCGGCCGCCGCCGTCGCCGCCGGCCTCGTGCCCTTCGCCCCCGGCTCCGACGGCGGCGGGTCCGTGCGCATCCCCGCCGCCGCGTGCGGGATCGTGGGGCTCAAGGCCGGCCGCGGGCTCGTTCCCGCCGGGCAGAGCGCGGGGGACGCCGCGCGCCTCGTCGTCGCCGGGCCGCTCGCGCGCTCAGCCGAGGACGCCGCGCTGCTCCTCGACGCGCTCGTCGCCGGGGCCCCCGCCGCAGGGCCCGCGCGAGGCGACCACGCGCACACCGGCCGGCACGCCGGAACGTTCGCGGACGCCGTCGTGCGCGAACCGGGGCGACTGAGGGTCGCCGTGGGGCTGTCGAGCCCTTGGGACGCGCGCTACCGCATCGAGCCGGAGCCTGAGGCTCTCGAGGCGCTGCGCCGCGGCGCGGAAGCGCTGGCCGCGGCCGGGCACCTCGTGGTCGAGGCCGACCCGCGGTTCGACAACCGCTACCCGGACGCGTTCACCGCCGCATGGACGGCGGGGGTGGGGACCGCGAGGATCCGCCCCGAACGCGAGCCGCTCCTGACCCCGCTCACGCGGTCGTTCCGCCGCCGGGCACAGCAGCGCTCCCCCGCGAAGCTCGAGGAGGCGCTGGCCTTCCTGCGCCAGTTCGAGCGCGACATGCTCGCCCAGCTCGCCGACTGGGACGTGCTCCTCTCACCGGCGCTGGCCCAGACCCCGCGGCCGGTGGGCTGGTTCGCAGGCCCCGAATGGCGCGGGACCGCCGACGACGACTACCGCCGCCAGTGCGAGTTCGCGCCCTGGTCCTCCTGGGTGAACGTGTGCGGGCTGCCGGCCGTGGTGGCGACGACGCACTGGACCGCGGCCGGGCTGCCGATGGGCGTCCAGGCGGTGGGGAAACCCGGCTCGGAGAGGCTGCTGCTGCAGGTGGCGCGGATGCTCCACATGCCCTCGCCGGCCCCTGGTCAGTAGCCGGAGCGGCGTCAGTAGCCCGAGCGGCTCGGGGCCATGCTGAGCACGAGGATGAAGACCGCGAGGAACGCGACGGTCAGCGCGATGCCGACGTAGCCCAGGACGAGGCCGGCGAGCGCCATGCCGCGGCCCGCGGGCTCGCGGGCGAGGCCGAGGTGCCCGAGGACCACGGCGGCGATCTGCGGGAGCACGAGGAACCCGAAGCCCACGAACACCGAGATACCGCACACCATCGCGGCGATGCTCAGGCCGCGCGGCGCCGGGGCCGCGTAGTACGGCGTCCGGCCCGGCAGGCCCGGGTAGGGCTGCTGGCCGGGATAGGGCTGCTGGCCCGCGTAGGGCTGCTGGCCGGGCGCGCCCGGGTAGGGCTGCTGGCCGGGGTACCCCTGCATCGGGTAGGCGGGGCCGCCCGGCTGCTGGCCGAACCAGGGAGGCTGCTGCCCGCCGGCGGGCTGCCCGACGGCGGGCTGCCCGGCGGCCGGTTGTCCGCCGGCGGGCTGCTGGAACGTTCCGGGCCGAGGCGGGGCGCCCGGCGGGAGCGGCTGCGTGGGGTTGGAGGGAATCGGCTCGGTGGGGTTGCCGCGGTCCTTGTCCAAGGTGACCGGCGGGACATACGGGGGCGGGGTGTAGCGGGGCCGCTCGGTGCTCCCCGGCTCCGGGGCCTCGGTCCCCTCCGGCTGGCCCTCCTGCGGCGCGCCCTGGTCCCGGCGCTCCGACTGCTCCGACATCAGATGCCCCCTCCGCTCCATGCCTTCGACGTGCTCCCAGCCTACCCGCCGGCGCCGCCGGAAGGCTTGCGAGAACTGTCGGTACCGGGTGCCATGCTCGGCCCATCTCAGCGGAGGGGGAATGACGATGTCCAGCACGTACCCAGCAGCACCTTCCACCCGGCCGCGCCGCCACCAGGGCGCGGTGCCGCCGTACCTGCTCGAGCGCCTCGCGGGCTTGCGTGAACGGCGGGCGCGGGCGCTCTCGGGCGAGGGACCCGCCAACGGATTCGCGGCGGACACGCGCGGGATCGAGTCCGTCGCCGAGCTCGCGCGCCGGACGCTGCTCGAGGACGCCCGGCTCCGCGAGCGGCGCCGGGGGCGCCCGCTCGGGGACCAGCGCGGCCTCCGCGCGGCACCGGGAGCCCTCCACCGTGAGATCAGTGATGCGGAGACCACGGAGGAGCTGCCCGGCCGGCTCGTGCGCAAGGAGGGACAGGATCCTGTGGCGGACGCCGACGTCAACCGGGCCTACGACGGGCTCGGCGAGACCTACCGGTTCCTCGAGCAGGTCCTCCACCGCTCGAGCGTCGACGGCGCGGGGCTCGCGCTCGAGGGGACCGTGCACTACGGCGTTGGCTACGACAACGCGTTCTGGGACGGATCCCGCATGGTCTTCGGCGACGGCGACGGCACGGTGTTCTCGTCCTTCACGGGCTCGCTGAGCATCGTCGCCCATGAGCTCGGCCACGGGCTCCTGCAGCACACCACCGACCTCGCGTACGAGGGCCAGTCCGGGGCCCTCAACGAATCCTTCGCGGACGTGTTCGGCGTGCTCGTGGACCAGTTCTCACGCGGCGACACGGTGGAGACGGCGACGTGGATCGTGGGGCACGGGATCTTCCTGCCCGGCATCAAGGGGGTGGGGGTGCGGTCCCTGAAGGCGCCCGGCACCGCCTACGACGACCCTGCCCTGGGCAGGGACCCGCAGCCGGCCCACATGGACGGGTACGTGCGCACCCGCGAGGACAACGGCGGTGTGCACCTGAACTCCGGCATCCCCAACCGGGCCTTCTACCTCGCCGCCGAGGCCCTCGGGGGCCACGCGTGGGAGCGCGCCGGCCGCGTCTGGTTCGAGGCCATTGCCACGGGCAGGCTCCCCGTCGACGTCGACTTCCGCGGATTCGCGCGGGAGACTGTGCGTGTGGCCCGGGCGCTGTTCGGGCGGGAGTCGGCCGAGGAGAAGGCCGTGCGCGCCGGATGGCGCGGCGTCGGGATCACGGTGCGGCTCTCGGAGAACGGTGCCCGATCGCCGAGGAAGGGGGCCGCGCCAAGACGCCAGGAGGGGCGATGAAGGTCGAGGTCATCCGCTCCGGCGGCGTCGCCGGCATCCCGCGGCGCGGCCGGGTCGAGTTCCGGGTGCGCGGGCCACGGGAGCCCGCCGACACCGAGTGGGCCTCCCTCTACAGGGCTGCACGCAGCGAGCGGCGGCGGCTGCCCGACACCCCGGCTGCGCAGCCCGCCCCCCGCGTCCGGGACGCCTTCTGTTGGACGCTGAGGTTCGGACGCGAGCGGTTCGAGGTCCCCGACGCCACGCTGCAGGGCGCCCTCCGCGAGCTGGCGGAGAAGGTCCTCGCGGAGGGCCGGTAGCGCCCGTGGGCCGGGAGACAGGCGAAATCTTCACCGAGTGGCCACCCTTTGTTGGCCTTCTCTGCAAAGCTAGGCACATGGCGAACCGAGCAGGCACCGTAGCCCTCCCCAGCGACCTCGTGGACATCACCGCGCTCCTCGACGCGTACTACGACGTGTCCCCGGACCTGAGCGACCCCGGCCAGCGCGTGGCCTTCGGGACCTCCGGCCACCGCGGCTCGAGCCTCAAGGCCTCCTTCAACGAGAAGCACATCGCCGCCATCACCCAGGCGATCGTGGAGTACCGTGCGGGCCAGGGCATCCGGGGCCCCCTCTTCCTCGCGAAGGACACGCACGCCCTCTCCGAGCCGGCCACCAACACCGCGCTCGAGGTCCTCGCCGCGAACGGCGTGCAGGTCCTGGTCGATGCCCGCCACGGCTACACGCCCACGCCGTCCGCGAGCCACGCGATCCTCAAGTACAACGCCGGACGCGGCGAGGACGACCCGGGCCGGGCGGACGGGATCGTGGTCACTCCGAGCCACAACCCGCCCTCGGACGGCGGCTTCAAGTACAACCCGCCGCACGGCGGCCCCGCGGACACGGATGCGACCGGGTGGATCGCCGACCGGGCCAACGAGCTCCTCGAGGCGGACCTCGCGGGCGTGCGGCGCATCCAGCTCGCCGACGCGCTCGCCGCGGACTCCACCGGCCAGTTCGACTTCCTCTCCTCCTACGTCGACGATCTGCCCCTCGTGCTCGACATCGAGGCGATCCGCAACGCCGGGGTCCGCATCGGCGCCGACCCGATGGGCGGGGCGTCGGTGGACTACTGGGGCGAGATCGGCGAGCGCCACCACCTCGACCTGACGGTCGTGAACCCGACCGTGGACCCGCAGTGGGCGTTCATGACCCTGGACTGGGACGAGAAGATCCGCATGGACTGCTCGTCGCCGTTCGCCATGGCCTCGCTCATCCAGAAGGTCTCGCAGGGCGCCGGCTACGACATCGCGACCGGCAACGACGCGGACGCCGACCGGCACGGCATCGTCACTCCCGACGCCGGCCTCATGAACCCGAACCACTACCTCTCGGTGGCGATCGACTACCTCTACCGCCACCGCACCGGCTGGCGCCCGGACACCGTGGTGGGCAAGACGCTCGTGAGCTCGTCGATGATTGACCGCGTGGCCGAGGGCCTCGGCAAGAAGCTGGTCGAGGTGCCCGTCGGCTTCAAGTGGTTCGTGCCCGGGCTGCTGTCGGGCCAGGGTGCGTTCGGCGGTGAGGAGTCCGCGGGGGCGAGCTTCGTCAAGCGGGACGGCGGCGTCTGGACCACCGACAAGGACGGCATCCTCCTGAACCTCCTGGCCTCGGAGATCAGGGCCGTGACGGGGAAGTCGCCGAGCGAGCTCTACGGCGAGCTGACCGCGAAGTACGGGTCGCCGTCGTACGCAAGGATCGACGCCGCGGCGACCCGGGAGCAGAAGGCGAAGCTCGGCAGGCTGTCCGCGAGCGACGTCACGGCGACCGAGCTCGCCGGCGAGCCCATCACCGCCAAGCTCACGGAGGCCCCCGGCAACGGCGCCAAGATCGGCGGCCTGAAGGTCACGACCGAGAACGCCTGGTTCGCCGCACGCCCGTCCGGGACCGAGGACGTGTACAAGATCTACGCCGAGTCCTTCAAGGGCGACGACCACCTCAAGCAGGTCCAGGCCGAGGCGAAGGCACTCGTCGACTCCGTCATCGCCTGACCTTCTGAAAGCCACCACCTGAAGGTCAGCTTCTGAAGGTCAGCTTCTGAAGGTCACCTTCTGGGGGCCATCTCCTGCGGGTCATCGCTTGACGCGACCCACAGGAGGTGGCCCCCAGATCGTGGGTGACCGCGGTCATATCCTTAGCATGGGTAATGAGTTATGCTAAGTACCGATGACTCCCCCGAACCTCACTGACGCCGCCCCCGACACCTCTGCCTCCCCCGACATCCTCGAGCTCGCCGCGGAACTGCGCGTCGCGATCATGCGCACGTCCCGGATCCTGCGCACGCAGGCGACGAGCGACGTGGTGAGCCCCGGCCAGAACTCGGTGCTGTCCGTCCTGGGGAAGCGCGGCCCGCTCACGATGCGCCAGCTTGCTGACATCGAGCACGTGCAGGCCCCCAGCATGACGCGCACGGTGAACCACCTGTGCGAGGGCGGGTTCGTGGCCCGGACGGAGCACCCGACCGACGGGCGGCTCGTGGTGGTCGGGCTCACCGACGCCGGCCGCGCAGTCCTCGAGGAATCCCGGCGGCTGCGGGCCGCATGGCTCGCGAGCCGCCTCGATGCGCTCCCGCCCGGTGACCAGGCCGCCCTGCACCGCGCCGCCGAGCTGCTGCTGGAGATGACCGCCCGATGACCAGCATGTTCCGCGCACTCCAGCACCCGAACTACCGCCTCTGGGCTGCCGGCGCCCTCGTCTCCAACGTGGGGACCTGGATGCAGCGGGTGGCCCAGGACTGGCTCGTCCTGACCCAGCTCACGAACCACGACGGCGCGGCAGTGGGCATCACCACCGGTCTGCAGTTCCTGCCGATCCTGCTCCTCGGCCCCTACGCCGGCCTTCTCGGCGACCGTCTCGACAAGCGCAAGCTCCTCTTCGCCACGCAGACCGCGATGGGGCTGCTCGCGCTCGTGCAGGGCGTCCTCGTTCTGAGCGGCGCGGCCCAGCTGTGGCACATCTACGCGATCGCGCTGCTGCTCGGGGTGGCGAGCGCATTCGATGCCCCGCCGCGCCAGGCCTTCGTCTCGGAGCTCGTGGGCCGCGCCGACGTGCCCAACGCCGTGGCGCTCAACTCGGCCTCCTTCAACCTTGCGCGGCTTGCCGGTCCCGGCGTCGCCGGTGTGCTGATCGGCCTCATCGGCACGGGCTGGGTGTTCATGCTCAACGCCGCAACCTTCCTCGGCGTCCTCTTCTCGCTCACGCGGCTGCGGGTGGACCTCCTGCACCGCACCCCGCCGCTTCCACGGGGCAAGGGCCAGATCATGGCGGGCGTCCGGTACGTCCGCACCGAGCCGAGGATCCTGCTCATCCTGGTGATGGCCGGGCTCGTCGGCACGTTCACGCTCAACTTCCAGGTCACCAATGCGCTCATGGCAGCCGACGTGTTCCACACCGGCGCCGACGCCTACGGCTTCCTCGGTTCCATCCAGGCGATCGGAACGCTCGGGGGCGCGCTCCTGGCGGCGCGGCGGAAGCAGCCGCGGCTTACGCTGCTCGTGGGGGCCGCGGTGGGGCTCGGCGTCGCCACGATCGTCGCGGCCGCCATGCCCAGCTACCTCTCGTACGCCGTGGTGCTCGTGTTCGTCGGCGTCTCGGCGCTGACGTTCCTCAACAGCGCCAACACCATCGTCCAGCTCACCACCGAGCCCCAGTACCGCGGCCGGGTCCTCGCCCTGTACATGGCGGTGATCCAGGGCGGCACGCCGATCGGGGCACCGCTCGTGGGCTGGCTCGCGAACGCGGTCGGCACGCGCTGGGCCGTGCTGGCCGGTGGGCTCGCCGCGCTCGTGGCCGGTGCCGTGGGCGTCTGGGCGCTGGCGCGCTGGGGAGAGGGCACGTTCCGCGAGCAGCTCCGCGCCGTCTGGGCCGAACGGCGCGCAGCCCGCGCCGCTTCCGCCCTCGCCTCCCCGGGCACCTCGGACGCGGGGTCACCTTCCGCCGTCCCGGGGTCACCTTCCGCGCACGACGCCGAGCCCGCACCGCAGCCGCCGACGGTACCGGCCCGCGACACGGCCGCCGAAGCCCTGTCGCCGGCGCCCCAGCGCGGCCCGTCGCTGCGGCTCCCGCGACGGCCGCCGGCCACGACGACTGGCTCACAGCCCGCGGTCGCCCCGAGGAACTAGCGGCTCCCAGCAGGGAGGGGCCAAGGCACGCGGACGTGACCCCGGGTGCGCCGAGAGGTGACCCGGGGTGCGCCGAGAGGTGACCCCGCGTCCAACCAGAGGTGACCCCGCGTGCGCCGAGACGTGGCCCCGGGTGCGCCGAGAGGTGACCCCGCGTCCAACCAGACGTGACCCCGCGTCGGGTCGGAGGCGTGGGCACGGCCCAGGAGGGGACACAGAAGGACCTGGCCGCCGGCCCTCACGGGGCAGGCGGCCAGGTCCTCGGGGGAGTCGGGGGTCAGACGGTCTCGACGACGTCCTCGTAGGCGAACTTGGTCTTCGCGGGGCCCCACGCGTCCTCGCCCGGACGGCCGATGTTGACCACGAGGAAGCTCTTGCGCCCGCCCTCGGGGAAGAAGTCGGCGTCGATCGCGGAGAAGTCCGCGCCGGTCATCGGGCCGGCGGCGAGGCCCAGCGAGCGCACGGCGAGGATGAAGTACCCGGCCTGGAGGTGCGCGTTGTCGCGGCCGGTGCCGTAGCGGACCACGTCGTCGTCGAACATCGACTTCAGCCCGGCGGCCTGCGGGAGGAACGTCTCGAAGCGCTCGTGCCACTCGGTGTCGAAGGACAGGACGGCCACGAGCGGCGCGGCGAGGGTCTTGGCCTGGTTGCCGCGGCTCAGGTGGGACACGAGGCGCTCGCGCGCCTCGGGCGAGCGCACGTAGGTGACCCGCATCGGCTGGTTGTTGAACGCGGTGGGGCCGAACTTCGCGAGCTCGTAGATCGCCTGCGCCTGCTCGTCGGTCACCTCCCCGGTGAACGTGTTGGCGGTGCGGGCCTCGACGAAGAGGGCGTTGACGGCGTCGGCGTCGAGCGCAGCTTCCTGATGGGCGATGCTCATGCATGTCTCCTCACGGCGGCCCGGCGGCCGCCCTCATCAACCTCACAACCGGGGCCGGCGCCCGGAGCATCCCGTCCGGCGGGGTGATGTTGCTTACATTCCGGTCCAGCCGCTCGGCTGGTGGCGCGGACGACGCCGCCCGCTCGCCTCGCGGGCGGAGCCGCCGGCCGCCGTCGTGCGCGCCGCAGCGCCCGCGATGGCGGCCCCGACCAGCGAGTAGGATGTCCCCCGATATTCCCGCTCCCCCACGCTCGGAAGGCGCCGCATGAGCATGCTCGGAACCAGATGGAAGCTCCACGGCGACGGCCGCTCCGTCCGTCCCGGCGAGGTGGTGGCGCCGGGCGAGCGGCTCGCGTGGCCGATCACCATCGGCGTGGGCCTCCAGCATGTCGTGGCGATGTTCGGCGCGACGTTCCTCGTGCCGATCCTGACGCACATGCCGCCGGCGACGACCCTGTTCTTCTCGGGCATCGGCACGCTCCTGTTCCTCGTCCTCACGCGGGGGCGGGTGCCGAGCTACCTGGGGTCCTCGTTCGCGTTCATCGCCCCGATCCTGGCCTCGCAGCAGCAGTTCGGCGTCGCGGGGGCGCTCGGCGGCGTGGTCGTGGCCGGCGCGGTGCTCGCCGCCGTGGGCGCCGTGGTGCAGGCGTTCGGGGCGCACTGGATCAACGTGGTCATGCCCCCGGTGGTCACCGGCACGATCGTGGCGCTGATCGGGCTCAACCTCGCTCCCGCGGCGAAGCAGAACTTCGACGCCGCGCCCGTCACGGCACTCGCCACGCTGCTGGCGATCATCCTCGTCTCCGTGCTCTTCCGAGGGATCCTGGGCAGGCTGAGCATCCTGATCGGCGTGGTGGTCGGGTACCTCGTGGCCGTGTGGCGCGGCGAGGTGGACTTCACGAAGATCGACGCCGCCGTGTGGATCGGGCTGCCGCACTTCCAGACCCCTGCCTTCCACCTCGGCGTGCTCGGTCTGTTCGTGCCGGTGGTCCTCGTGCTCGTCGCCGAGAACGTGGGGCACGTGAAGAGCGTCGCCGCGATGACGGGGGCGAACCTGGACGACATGGCCGGCCGGGCCCTCATGGCGGACGGCGCCGCGACCGTCCTCGCAGGCCTCGGCGGCGGCTCGGGTACCACCACGTACGCGGAGAACATCGGTGTCATGGCGGCGACCAAGGTCTACTCGACCGCGGCGTACTGGGTCGCGGGCATCACCGCGCTGCTGCTGAGCTTCTCCCCCAAGTTCGGCGCGCTCATCGCCACCGTCCCCGCCGGCGTGCTCGGCGGCGCGGCCACCATGCTCTACGGCATGATCGGCGTGCTCGGGGTCAAGATCTGGGTGCAGAACAGGGTCAACTTCTCCAACCCGGTGAACATCACCACGGCGGCGGTGGCGCTCATCGTCGGCATCGCGGACTACACGTGGAAGGTGGGCGACCTGGCCTTCGCCGGCATCGCGCTCGGCTCCGCGGCCGCCCTCGTCGTCTTCCACGGCATGAGCGCGCTCGCCCGCTGGCGGGGCACCGCGACGGACGACGCCACCGAGCCCGCCGTCCGCAGCCGCTGAGCCGCGGCGTGGCCGGCTGCTGGAAGAATGGGCCCCATGGCTGACACCCCCGCGGAAGAGCTCGTCCAACTCGTCGACGAGGACGGCACCCTCCTGGGCACCGCCCCGAAGGCGACCGTGCACACCGAGAGCACGCCGCTGCACCTCGCGTTCTCGTGCCACGTGTTCGGTTCCGACGGCCGCGTGCTCGTGACCCGCCGGGCCCTGGCCAAGAAGACCTGGCCCGGGGTCTGGACCAACGCGTTCTGCGGGCACCCGGCCCCGGGCGAGCCGTTCGAGGAGGCCATCCGGCGGCGCGCCGAACAGGAGCTCGGCCTCGAGGTCGGCTCGATCGAGCCGGTCCTGCCCGACTTCCGCTACCGGGCCGTGGACGCGTCCGGGATCGTCGAGTACGAGGTCTGCCCGGTCTTCCGCGCCGTGGCCGCCTCCGATCCCCGGGCGAACCCGGACGAGGTCGCCGAGTGGGCCTGGTCCGACCCGGCCGACTTCCGCGCCGCCGTCGCCGCCGCGCCCTATGCGTTCAGCCCGTGGCTCGTCATGCAGCTCGACGCCCTGGCCGCGCAGGGCGACTAGGAGTCCCCCGGCGGGGGTGACCCCAGCTTTCGGACAGAACCCCGCGCTTCAGCACGGGGCTTTGACCGAAAGCCAGGGCAGAATCTGCCGAGGAGCCGCGTCAGGCGCCGGCGAGGAGCTCCGCCACGGCGCGGCGGACGTACTGGGCGGCATGGGCGATGGCCTCGGCAGGGGTCGGGGCGAGGTCCACGAGCGCGCCGGCGGCCTCGATGCCGTGCTCGGCGAGCTGCTCCGGCTCGGCGAGGATGCGCCCGGCCACCGCGATGACGGGGATGCCCCGGTCCCGCGCCCGGTCTGCAAGCGCGATCGGCGCCTTGCCCGTGAGCGACTGCCCGTCGAGCGAGCCCTCCCCCGTGATCACGAGATCTGCCTCGGCCAGGCGCGCGTCGATCCCCACGAGCTCGGCCACGAGGTCGAAACCGCTTTCGAGCCGCGCCGCCGTGAAGGCGAGGAACGCCGCGGGGAAGCCGCCGGCCGCGCCGGCACCGGGGACGTCGACGTCCCGTCCCGTCGCCTCGGCGAGCAGCTTCGCCCAGGTGCGCAGGCCGGCGTCGAGCGCCGCCACCGTGTCAGGGTCCGCGCCCTTCTGCGGCCCGAAGACGTGCGCCGCGCCGTCCGGCCCGACGAGCGGGTTGCGGACGTCGACGGCGATGCGCAGGGTGGCGGCCGCGAGCCTGGGGTCGAGGGCGGACGCGTCGAGGGACGCGACCTCGGCGAGCGCGGCCCCGCCGAGCGGCACGACGTTCCCGGCCGCGTCGAGCGGCCGGAGCCCCAGGGCGCGCAGGGCGCCGGAGCCGCCGTCGGTCATCGCCGAGCCGCCGAGCCCGAGCACGATCTCCGTGGCCCCGGCGTCCAGGGCCGCCGCGATGAGCTGCCCGGCACCGTAGGAGTGGGCGCGGCCGGCGGTCTCCGGGTCCGGCTCGGAACCGAGCGCGGCGAGCCCGGAGGCCTGCGCGGTCTCGATGACGGCAGTGGTGCCGCGCAGCGCCCACGCGGCCCCGACGGGCTTGATCAGCGGACCGGTCACGGCGCGGATGCGCTCCTCGAAGCCCGCGGCGACGGCCGCCTCGAGGGTGCCCTCGCCGCCGTCGGCCACGGGGACGCGGACGATCTCGGCGTCGGGGTACACGCTCAGGGCGCCCTCCGCCATGGCGTCGGCGGCCTCGGCGGCGGTGAGGGAGCCTTTGAACTTGTCCGGGGCGATGAGGATGCGCACGCCCCTATCCTGCCAGTACCCGCTGACACAATGTCCCCATGGAGACCAAACGCGTCGAGGCCTTCAGCGACGGCGTGCTCGCCATCGCCATCACCATCATGGTGCTCGAGCTCAAGACCCCCGAGACCCCGGACCTCCACGGCCTCGCCGCGGTGCTGCCCACGCTGCTCACCTATGTGCTCAGCTTCGTGTACATCGGCATCTACTGGACCAACCACCACCACCTGATGCACCTCACCCGCAGGGTCGACGGGGGCGCCCTGTGGGCCAACCTGAACTTGCTGTTCTGGCTGTCGGTGGTCCCGTTCACCACGCGTTGGATGGACGAGAGCAGCCTCGCGGAGCTGCCCGTGCTCGTGTACGGGATCAACCTGCTGGCCGCCGCGGTCTCCTACACGATCCTGCAGACCCGGCTCATCCGCCTCCAGGGCGCCGGGAGCCGGCTCGCGCGGGCCATCCGGAACGATGTGAAGGGCAAGTGGTCCATGGCCCTCTACGTCCTCGGGTGCGCCGGGGCGTTCGTGTCCACGTGGATCAGCGTGGCCGCCTACGTGGCGGTGGCGGCGCTGTGGATCGTGCCCGACCGGCGGATCGAGCGGGCCGTCGCCGAGGGCGCCGCGACGGGCGACGACGGCAGCTGAGGGCGGCGCGGCCCTCGCCGCCGCGCCGGGGACCCACAGGGGTGGCAGGGACCCCTCAGCGGGCGGGCGGGGGCCAGGCGCCGCGCCCCAGGAGCACCTCGCGCAGCACGTCGGCGCGGTCCGTGACGAGCCCATCCACGCCGGCGTCCAGGAGCCGGTGCATGTCCGGGGCCTCGTTGACGGTCCACACGTGCACCTGCAGGCCGAGCCGGTGGGCGCGCGCAACGAACCCGGGCGTCACCACCTGCAGGCCCCAGAAGTGCTCGGGCACCTGGAGCGCGCCGATGCCCCCGAGCGCGCGGCGCAGCAGCGCCTCAGGAAGGGGCGCCCCGAGGAGCCGCATCAGCCCGGCGGACTCGATGCCGGACGAGGACGCCACCGGACGCGAGAGCCGGGACAGCACCGCCCGCCGGCGGGCGTCGGAGAACGAGGTGACGAGCACCCGGTCGTGCAGGCGCATCCGCTCGATGAGCCCGGCGAGCGGCACCACGGCGCCGGCGGACTTCACGTCCACGTTGAAGGACGCCTCGGGGAGCTCCTCGACGAGCTCGGCGAAGAGCGGCACGCGCTCGGAGGCACCGATCCGGGCGGCCGCCACGGCCGCGAGGTCCAGCTCGGCCACGGCTCCGGTCCGGTCCGTGACGCGGTCGAGCCGCTCGTCGTGGAAGGCGACCAGCGCGCCGTCACGCGTCGCCCGCACATCTGTCTCGAGGTGGGTGAATCCGAGGTCCCACGCCGCGCGGAACGCGGTGAGCGTGTTCTCGAGCCCTTCGGGGGAGAACCCGCGGTGCGCGAAGGCCATGGGGGCCGGGTGGAAGAACGGCACGGCCCCACGCTACCGCCACCCGAGTAGGCTGGCGCCATGGAGCTGAGCGCCGCGAGCCGCGAGTACTTCCGCACGCTGCCACGACGGCGGGTCGCCGCCGGCCTGGTGATCCGCGACGGGGAGGGCTGCGTCCTCGCCGTCAAGCCCAACTACCGGGACGGCTGGCTGCTGCCCGGCGGGACGGTGGACCCGGGCGAGGCCCCGCGCAAGGCCGCCCGCCGCGAGGGCCGCGAGGAGCTCGGGCTCGACATCGAGCCCGGGGCCCTGCTGCTGATCGCCCATTCGGCCTTCCCGGCCCCCGTCGGGGACGGGCTGAGCTTCCTGTACGACGGCGGATCGCTGCCCCCCGGCGCCTCCGTCTCGCTCCAGGAGGAGGAGCTCACCGAGTGGCGGTTCGTGCGGGCCGATGAGTTCGAGGAG
This sequence comes from Sinomonas atrocyanea, assembly GCF_001577305.1. Classification (NCBI taxonomy): domain Bacteria; kingdom Bacillati; phylum Actinomycetota; class Actinomycetes; order Micrococcales; family Micrococcaceae; genus Sinomonas; species Sinomonas atrocyanea. The sequence goes on along the minus strand of NZ_CP014518.1, from coordinate 250,323 downwards.
TACTTCGGCGACCACGGGGCGCGGCACATCGAGGCCGCGCTCACGGGGCTCGCGGAGGCCCGCACGCTCGAGCTCGAGGACGGCGTCGAGGTCCTGTGAGGCAGTTCAGCCAGGTCGACGTCTTCACCTCCGAGTTCCTGCGCGGCAACCCCGTGGCCGTGGTGCACGGCGCCGACGGCATCCCCGACGAGGAGATGGCCGCGTTCGCCCGCTGGACCAACCTCTCGGAGACGACCTTCCTCCTCGCCCCCACGCAGCCGGGCGCCGACTACCGCCTCCGCATCTTCACCCCGGGCGGCGAGCTGCCCTTCGCGGGCCACCCGACGCTCGGCTCGGCCCGTGCGTGGCTCGAGGCAGGCGGGGTGCCGGCGGCCGAGGGGCGGATCGTCCAGGAGTGCGGCGTGGGCCTCGTGACGGTCAGGGACGACGGCGGGCGCCTCGCCTTCGCTGCCCCGGACCTCCTGCGCTCGGGGCCCGTGGACCCGGCCGAGCTGGCCGCGATCGCGGCCTCGCTGGGGCTCGCCCCGAGGAGGTCGTGGACGCCGCGTGGGTGGACAACGGGCCGGGGTGGGTCGGGCTCCTCCTGCGCGACGCGGACACCGTGCTCGGCCTCCGCCCGGACTTCGCCGCCATGGGCGCCTACCAGGTGGGCGTGATCGGCCCGCGCCCGGATGGGGACCCGGCCGCGTTCGAGGTGCGGGCGTTCTGCCCCGACCTCGCCGTCCCGGAGGATCCCGTCACCGGCAGCCTCAATGCCGGGCTCGCGCAGTGGCTCATCGCGGGCGGCCGCGCCCCGCGCTCCTACGTGGCGCAGCAGGGGACCGTCCTCGGCCGGCGCGGGCTGGTCAGGATCACCGCGGACGGTGCGGACGTCTGGGTCGGCGGGGACACAGTGATGGGCGTCCGCGGTCAGGTCGCGCTCTAGTCGAGAAGCTCCTCGGGCTCGGTGACGACGTCCACCATCGCCTCGCCCCGGAGCACGGTGATCTCCGTGCGCCGGCCGATCGCCTCGGCGAACATGTGGCGCTGGAGCGACTGGGCGTCCTTGAGGGGCTCGCCGTTGATGGCGAGCAGGAGGTCGCCGCGCCGGATGCCGCTGGACTCGGCCGGGCTTCCGCCCACAACCTCGGCGACGCGCAGCGCCCGTCGCGTCCCCGTCCGCGCCGCCCATCGCGCCTCGAGCGGGGTCGGCACGCTCACGAGCCCCAGATAGGCGCGGCGCACCCGCCCGTCGAGGCGGAGGGAGTCGAGGATCCGCCGCGTCGTGGCGTTCACCGGCACGGCGAGGCCGAGGCCGAATCCGGCCACGGCGGTGTTGATCCCGACCACGCGGCCCCGCGAGTCGGCGAGGGCCCCGCCGGAGTTGCCCGGGTTGAGCGCGGCATCGGTCTGGATGACGTCCTCGATGAGCCGTGAGGCCGTGCGGCCGCGGGCCGGGATGGACCGCCCGAGGGCGCTGACCACGCCGGCGGTGACGCTGCCCTCGAGGCCGAGCGGGCTGCCCACCGCGACCACCAGGGAGCCGACCAGCAGCGTGTCCGCGTCGCCGAACTCCGGCGGTTCTGGCACGTCGATGCTGCTGCGCAGGACGGCGAGATCGGAGAGGGGGTCGCGGCCCACCACCGCGAAGGGCCCCGCCGTGCCGTCGGCGAACGCCACCTGACCGCGGCCGAGCCGCCCGACCACGTGGGCGTTCGTCACGAGGTGCCGCTCGGCGCTGAGCACGACGGCGCTGCCGGCCCCCCGCTCGGTGCGCACCGAGGCGACGCGGGGGGTCAGGTGCCGGGCCACGCCGGTGACGACCCGGGAGTACGCGTCCATGGCCGACTCCTCGGCTGGACGGCCGGCGTCACGGTCTTCGCTCATGCTCCTGCAACGCTTCAGGGACCGGGCCCCATGCCCGGTATCGCGCGGGGCGAACGGTGCCGCAGCAGATCCTCCGCGAAAGCTTGTTTGGATCACGCGTGTGCAGGGAAAGAGTGGACCGCTGTACAACTCACCGTTGTACATCCGACCTTAGGAGATCACCGTGCTGCTCTGGATTGCACTCATTCTGTTCGTCCTCTGGCTCCTCGGATTCATCGCGCTTCCGAGCCTCGGAGGCATCGTCCACATTCTCATCGTGCTCGCTGTCATCGCCCTGATCGTCCACTTCGTCACACGGCGCAGGGCGGTCTGACCGGCCGAGCCGGAGCCACGGGCCCCGCTCCCGCCATAATGGAGGCATTCGAATCTGAATGCTGGGCGATCAAAGGGAGTTGTCGATGAAGCTGTTCATCTGGGGCATCGTGATGCTGGCCATCTTCGTTCTGGGCCTGCTGGTGGACATCGGCGGCGGCGTCTACATGTTTCTGTGGGCCGCGCTCATGCTGATGATCATCGGCTCGATGAAGCTGTCGCACCGGCGCGCGTGACGCGGTAGCGGCCCCGGCCGGGCAGCGGACCGGCTTCACGGATCCAGGACGAGGCTGGCGGAGAGGGCCATGGGCGGGGAGACCCGCCCATGGCCCTCTCTGCTGTCAGCGCGCCTGCTGTCAGCGCACCTGCTACCGGGCCAGGCTGCCGGGCCGCGGCGCCCGGCCGACGCCCCCCGCGGCGAGCTTTCGCTCGAGGACCTGGGCGACGCCGTCGTCCTCGATGCCGGGGGCGTGCAGTTCCGTCGCGGCGAGCGCCTCGGGGTGCCCCGACGACATCGCATACCCCTCGCCGGCCCAGGCGAGCATCTCGACGTCGTTCGGCATGTCCCCGAAGGCGACCACCTCGGCGGGGACGATCCCGAGCGCGTGCGCGTACTCGGCCAGGGTCACGGCCTTGTTGACCCCGAGCGGGGCCATCTCGAGCATGGTCAGGTCCACGGCCGAGTGCGTGATCGAGACGAGGTGCGAGACGTGCGGCGCCACCACCCGCAGGTACTCCTCGGCGGTGATGCCCTCGATCTTCGCCATGAACTTCACCACCTCGTCCCCCGGGACCAGCTCGGCGAGGTCGCCGTGGCGGACCTGGTCCAGCAGGGCCCGGTGCCGGGGCTCGGCGAACGCGGTCTCCATGACGAACTCGGCCGGGGTCTCCGCCGCGAACGCGGTCTCGGGGAACAGCCCCTGGATGATTCCGCGCACCTCGAGCATCGTCTCGCGGTGGATCGCCTCCGAGGAGACCACGGACATCGTCTCGAGGTCGTAGACGAGGGCGCCGTTCGAGCAGATCACCCGCCCGGCGTGGCCGAGCTGCTCGCTCAGCGGGGTGAGCCACCGCGCCGGGCGCCCGGTGACGAAGACGAGCTCGACGCCGGCCTGCTCGCACGCGTGCAGGGCCTGCACCGTGCGCTCGGTGATCCGCCCGTCCCGGCGCAGGATCGTGCCGTCGATGTCGCTGGCCACAAGCCGCATGAGCCGCTCCACGGGGTTCCCGCCCCCGTCCGCGCCGGGCATGTCAGCGCACCTCGTACGTGCAGGTGATGGTCGCAGTCGCGAGCTCGTGGGCGGCGACGTCCCGCAGGACCCGCGATCCCTTGCTGCGCGGGGTCCCCGGCACGCTGCCGACGTCGAGGGCGTGCACGGTGAACACGTACCGGTGGGGTCCCGAGCCGCGCGGCGGCGCGGCCCCGACGAAGCCGGTGAAGCCGGCGTCGTTGAGGAGCTCGAGGCAGCCGTTGGGGAGCCCGGCCTCGGAATCGGCCGGCCCCATGCCGTCCGGGGCGCCGCCGGCGCCCTCGGGCAGCTCGTCGACCTCGGCCGGGATGTTCACCACGGCCCAGTGGCAGAAACTGCCCGCCCGCGGGGCGTCCGGGTCCATGACGGTCACGGCGAAGCTGCGCGTCCCCTCGGGCGCGCCGCTCCAGGCCAGCTGGGGCGAGAGGTCCTGCCCGTCGAGGCCGAAGTACGCGCTCGTCTGCGGGCGCGGCAGCTCCGCGCCGTCCACGAGGTCCTGGCTCCTGAGCGAGAACGGTTCCGGGCTCATGACGCTCCTCCCGTGCGGATCTCGGCGCGCGACGGCGGGTTGGCACCGGGGCGCGAGACGGTCACCGCGGCGGCGCGCGCGGCGAAATCGAGCATGCGGCCGAGCTCTGCGGCGTCGAGGCGGCGCAGCTCGGGGCGGCGCTGGGCGCCGTCGAGCTCGCGGTCCACGATGGCCGAGAGCAGCGCGGCCATGAAGGAGTCGCCCGCCCCGACCGTGTCCGCGACGCGCACCCTCGGGGCCTGCGCCGAGGCCTCGCCGTCCCGGCACACCGCCCATGGCCCCTCGGCGCCCCGGGTCACGACCACGAGCGCGGGCCCCTCGGGGGCGCCCAGGCCCAGCCAGCGGCGGGCGGAGTCGAGAGGGTCGGCGCCCGGGTAGAGCCAGGCGAGGTCCTCGTCCGAGGCCTTGACCACGTCGGCGAGGGCCACGAGCCGCTCGACCCGGCCGCGGACCACGTCCGCGTCCGTGGTGATGGTCGGGCGGCAGTTCGGGTCGAAGGAGATGGTGGCGCGGGGCCGGGCGCGCTCCACGGCCCGCAGCACCTGGTCGGCGCCGGGCTCGAGGACCGCGGCGATCGAGCCGGTGTGCAGGAGGGTCGTGGGGCCCAGGAGCCCCTCGAGCCGGTCCCGGAGGCTGGGCAGGTGCCAGTCGAGCTCGAAGTGGTAGCTCGCCGCGCCATGGTGGTCGAGCTCGGCCAGGGCCACCGACGTGGGGCTCTCGTCCGCAGGCAGGGCCACGAGTACGTTGGCGGCGCGGAGGTGGTCGGTGAGCATCCGGCCGTTGGCATCGTCGCCGTACCGGCCGATGAACTGGACGGAGTGGTCGAGGCGCGCGAGGCCGACGGCCACGTTCAGCGGGCTCCCGCCAGGGTGGGACTCGGTGCCGGAGGGGCGGCGGACCACGTCGATGAGTCCCTCGCCGATGACTGTCAGCATGCCCTTCACGGTAGCAGCCGGGGGTGCGGGACGGACCCGCCGGAGAGGACCTAGCGCCTGGGTTGCGGCGGGGGCGCGGTCGAGGTGCGCACCACGAGCCGCGGGGCGCTGCACCGGTCCACGGCGGGGCCGGACGGATCGGCCAGCCGCGCGAGCGCCGCGGCCCCCGCCGCGGACCCGAGGGCATGCGCGTCGAGGTCCACGCTCGTGAGCCGGATGCCCGCGAGCCGGGCGATGCGGGAGTCGTCGTAGCCCACGACCGAGAGGTCCTCGGGCACCCTGAGCCCGAGCGCCTCGGCGGCCTCGCGGACGCCGAGGGCCATCTGGTCGTTGTGCGCGAACACGGCGGTGGGCCGGTCGGGGCCCTCGAGGATCCGGGCCGCGGCGGCCTGGGCTGCCTCGAAGGTGAACTCCGGTGCGGCGACGACGCGCGGCGGCAGGCCGGCGTCGTGCATCGCCTCGCGGTAGGCGCGCTGCCGCTCGGTGTGCCCTTCCCAGCGCGGGCCGGTGAGGTGCACGATCCTCGTGTGGCCGAGGTCCAGCAGGTGCCCGGTGGCGGCGCGGGCCCCGGCGGCGTCGTCGGAGTAGATGCTGTCCACGCCCTCGATCCGGCGGGCCACGCTCACGAGCGGCACGGCCGCGGCGGCCTCCCGCAGGCTCGCATCCGGGCCGGTCAGGGTCGCGGCGATGATGACGCCGACGCGCGCCTCGAGCAGGGACTCCACCTCGTCGCCGGGCTCGGCGCCGCCGCGGCGCCGCACGTCCCCGACGCTGAGGATGACCCGGACGCCCGAGCCCTCGAGCGCCTCGCGGACCCCGGCGAAGATGTCGGCGTAGACCTCGTTGTGCAGGTCGAGGAGGTAGAGGCCCACCGTGGCGGCCCGCTTGCGGGCCAGGTCCGCCGCGATGCGGTTGGGGCGGTACCCGAGCCGGCGGGCGGCCTCCAGAATGGCGTGCCGGGTCTCCTCGCTCACGCCCGGGGCGTTGCGGAACGCGAACGAGACGAGGGTCCGGGAGACGCCGACCTCCCGCGCCACGTCGGCCTGGGTGGCAGGACGCGGGGGACGGGGAGAGGACGGGGCGGCCACGTGCCCTATCGTTCCACTCTGGATCTACCCGAGATTTTTTGAAATGTTGTCCATATGACCTTACAAACTTCCCTTTCGCGCGTTAGGCTGAAGTGAGACGGGTCACAGACCCGGCAGTCTTCAGACAAAGGAGTCCCCGATGTCCGCTACGGCAGCACCGCACAATAATCCGCCGGCGACGAAGCTCCCCGCGCTCGTCCCCGGCCCCCACTCGAAGCGCCTCGGCCTCATCGCGCTCGTCGCGACGTTCGGCGGCCTGCTCTTCGGCTACGACACCGGCGTCATCAACGGCGCCCTGAACCCGATGTCCGCAGAGCTCGGCCTGACCCCCATCACGGAGGGCGTCGTCACCGCCTCGCTCGTGTTCGCGGCCGCGATCGGCGCGATCTTCGGCGGCCGCCTCTCGGACGCCTGGGGCCGCAGGACCACCATCATCCTCCTCGCCGTCCTCTTCTTCGCCGGCACCGTCGCCGTCGTGGCGACCCCCAACTTCGAGGTCCTCGTCCTGGGCCGCATCCTCCTCGGCCTCGCGGTGGGCGGCGCCTCGACGGTGGTGCCGGTGTTCCTCGCCGAGCTGGCCCCCTACGAGATCCGCGGCTCCGTGGCGGGCCGCAACGAGCTCGCGATCGTCATCGGCCAGCTCGCGGCGTTCGTCATCAACGCCGTGATCGGCAACGTCTTCGGCACCATCCCGGGTGTCTGGCGCATCATGTTCACCATCTGCGCGCTGCCCGCCGTCGCCCTGTTCTTCGGCATGCTGCGGATGCCCGAGTCGCCGCGCTGGCTCGTCGAGAAGGGCCGCCACGAGGAGGCCCTCGCCGTGCTCAAGACCGTCCGGGCCGGCGACCGCGCGGTGGCCGAGCTCGCCGACGTCGAGCTCGTGGCCAAGGAGGAGCGCGAGAGCCACCAGATCGGCTGGCGCGCCATCTTCTCCAACAAGAACCTGCTCCGCATCCTCCTGGTCGCGATCGGCCTCGGCGTGGCCCAGCAGCTCACGGGCATCAACTCGATCATGTACTACGGCCAGACCGTGCTCACCGAGTCCGGCTTCAGCAAGGACGGCGCGCTGATCGCCAACATCGCCCCCGGCGTCATCGCCGTGGTCGGCGGCATCATCGCCCTGAAGATGATGGACCGCCTCGACCGCCGGACCACCTTCATCACGGGCCTCTCGCTCACCACCGCCTGCCACGTGCTCATCGGCATCGCCTCGATGGCCCTGCCGGTCGGCAACCCGGCCCGCCCCTTCGTGATCCTGTTCCTCGTCGTGGCGTTCGTCGGCTCGATGCAGACCTTCCTCAATGTCGCCGTCTGGGTCTACCTCTCGGAGATCTTCCCGCTGCACATGCGCGGCTTCGGGATCGGCGTCGCGGTGTTCGCCCTGTGGGTGGTCAACGGGTTCCTCTCGCTCTACTTCCCCTCGATGGTCGCCGCGATGGGGATCACGGGAACGTTCTTCCTCTTCGCCGTGGTCGGCGCCCTCGCCCTGGTCTTCGTCATCACCCAGGTGCCCGAGAGCCGCGGGCGCACCCTCGAGGCCCTCGAGGAGGACGTCACCACCGGCGCGATCTACCTCGTGCACAAGAAGTAGCCGCTCCCGGCGGGCGGGACGTGCGTTCCTGCCCACATTGGGCCACGATCACCGGCGCGCCTCGCGAGGCACGCCGGTGATCGGCGTGTGCGGCGGCCCAAGCTGGACAGGAACGGACGGCACCGGTCCGCGGCCCGGGTGTCGGCCCCGGTTGCTACGGTTCTTGCATGGCCTCCACCTATGACCACCTCGACGCCGGGCAGCGCGCCATCGTGGACGCGTCCGTCGCGACGTACGAGCGCGTCCGGCCGATGCTCAAGAGCGTCACGAGGGACATGATCCAGACGCTCATCTCGATGTTCAAGGACGCCGAGGTGACGCCGCTGTTCGTCACGGGCCGCACCAAGACGGTCGAGTCCTTCCGGGAGAAGATCTCCCGGCTCGACCCGCCGGCCGTGCCGGGAGGCGAGCCCACGCTCAAGTTCCCCGACCCGTTCCGGACGCTCAACGACATGGTCGGGGTCCGCGTCATCACCAAGCTGCCCGCCGAGAACGCCGTGGTGGCGAACCTCATCAAGCGGCAGCGGCAGATCTTCGACTGCCGCGGAGACCGCGAGAAGGCCATCGGCTCGATCGAGTCGGGCACGTACGGGTACTCGAGTCGGCACCTGATCCTGCGCACGCTCCAGAACGACACCGTGCGCGCCTACCAGGCCGTGTTCAACCCCGAGCTGCCGGCCAACGGCTCCTACTTCTTCGAATGCCAGATCCGGACCGTCTTCGCGCACGCCTGGAGCGAGATCGAGCACGACATCCGGTTCAAGGGCGAGGACCCGAGGGCCTGGAGCCCCCAGTTCGACCGGCAGTTCACCGCCACGGCGGCCATGCTCGAGGTCGTGGAGAAGGAGTTCGCCGAGCTCCACGAGCGCTACGAGACCGTGGTGAGCTTCTGGGACGAGGCCGGCGAGGGCGCCGCCCCGCTCACCCCCGAGCGCATCCGCGAGGTCTGGCAGACCCTCCTGCCGCACGTGGACCGGAAGATCGACGACGACTGGGGCTGGGCCGCCGAGCTCGTGGCCGCCCACGGGCTCACCGAGACGCGCCAGCTGGTCGAGCTGCTCGACGCCGAACGGATCACCGACGTCCGCAAGGCGCTGGACCACCGGTACTCCCCCGGCCCCGACCGCCTCCTCGACGACCTCCTGCTGTGGCGCTACGGCCGGGAGCACATCGAGCTCACGGCCGAGCCGGCCGACGCCGGGCCCCACCCCCGGCGGGACTCCCTCCAGCGGCGGCTGAAGCAGATCGAGCGCTACCGCCTGACCGGCCGGTAGGCGGCAGCGCCCGGCCCGCTCAGCCGCCCTGGCCGCCCAGGGCCGCCAGGAGCGCAGTGCCGTTCGGGGACCCCAGGCCCGTGCACGGGTCCCAGCCGGGGCCCGCGTGGTAGGTGCCGTTGCTGCCCGAGGTAATGTCCCGGAAGGCCCCCGCCTGCGCGTAGAGCGCGGGCTGGAGCAGCCCGAGGCGCCGGCCCGTGGCCTGGGCCAGCCGGGCGACGAGGGCCGCCCACAGCGGGGCCACCGCGCTCGTCCCGCCGATCACCATGTCGGTACCGTCCACGCGGACCTGGTAGCCGGTCTGCGGGTCGGCGACCGCGCTCACGTCGGGGACGCCGCGGCCGTGCTTCGCCGGGTGCGGCCCGGGCTTGGGCCTGTGCCGGGCGGCCGCAGCCGACGAGTTCTGCCAGGCCGGGGCGGGGAAGACGTCGCTGTACCCGCCTCCGGTCGCGGATGTGGTCGGCGAATCGTTCCAGACCGTCTCCGAGGTGATGGTCCCGGACGCAGCGTCGGCGACCAGACGGGTGCCCCCGCACGCGAGCGCGTGGGGGCTCGAGGCGGGGAAGTCGGCGTGGTCCTTGCCGTCGCCCACGCCATCCGTGCTGCCGCGGTCCCCCGCCGCCGCGGTGACGGTGACGCCGAGGGCCGCCGCGTCGGCGAGTGCCTGGTCCATCGCGTTGCGCGCCTGGGCGGTCCAGGCGTCCTCGCTCTGGCCCCAGCTGATACTCAGGGAACAGGGGGCCGGCGTGGCGTGCGAGGCCTGCACGAGCGCGTCGAGGAAGCCGGCGTCGGTGTTCGGGCCGAAATAGACGCTGATCGCGGCCTTGGGGGCCAGGGCGCCCACCACTTCGATGTCGAGCAGCACCTCCCCGTCCGCGCCCTGCGGGTCCTGGCCGGGCTGGTTCGCGGCGCCGTCCACCCCCACGGCGGTCACCGAGGGGGTGGGGAGGCCCAGGCCGCCGAAGTAGGCGTCGAGGTCCGCCTGCCCGAACCCGCCACCGAGCTCGAGGATGGCGACCGCCTGGCCCGTGCCGTCCGTCCCGGCGGGGAATCCGTAGATCCGGCCGAGGTCCGGCGGGCTGTAGCTCGTGCCGGCGGCGGCGCGCGGGATCGCCCGGAACTGCGCGCGTGCCTGGGGACGGTCGTCGAGGCCGAGGACCGCCGTGACCACGCCGTCCAGCGAGGCGGGAATCCGGAGGCTTCCGGTGCGGTGCCGGTGCGCGACGGACTGCCCGTGCGGCCCGGAGCTCGTGACGCTCTCGAGGCTCGTGCCGAAGATCCGGCAGAGCTGCTCGACGGTGCCGGCCAGGCGGATCCTGCGGGAGGCGGCGTCGGCCTCCACCACCTCGGCCCCGAGCCGGGTGAACGTCTCGGTGGCGAGCCTGAGGTCCTCGTCCGAGGCGCCGTGGCGCGCGGCGAGCTCCTCCGGCGAGAGCGGCGCCTCGGAGGGCTCCGACGGAAGGGGGGCCCTGCGGCGCAGCACCACGGTGATCTGGATGCGTTCGGCCGGGTCGGCCGCCTGGCGCGCCGCGAGGCCGGGGGCGGGGGCGCGCTCCGAGCCCTCGAGGATGACGCTGGGCTCCTCGGCGGAGGATCCGGGGGCTGGCTGGTCGGTCATGGCGTTCTCCGTTCGTGGGCCCCGCGGGCCCGTGGCTGCGGGAGGGTGCGGTCCGGTACCGGCGACGATACGACCCGGGCGGCGCGCAGACCATGCCCGCGGTCGGCGATTCGCCGTCCGGATGACGGGCGCGGGTCGCTTGATTAGGTGCCCGATGCAACCATAGGACCGTGATCCCCGCGCCATCCCAGCAGACAGCCCCTGCCCCCGCGCCCTCGAGCGCCGACCGCGACGCGAAGCTCGCCGTCACCGTCTTCCCGGTCCTCGTGCTCCTCGCAGGCCTCGTCGGCTTCCTCATCCCCGGCCCGATCAAGGCCGGAGCGCCGGCGGTGCCGTACCTCCTCGGCGTCATCATGTTCTGCATGGGGCTCACGCTCACCCCGCCCGACTTCGCCTCCGTGGCCAGGAGGCCGTGGGCGGTGGCCCTCGGCCTCGTGGCGCACTACGTGATCATGCCGGGGGCCGGCTGGGCCATCGCCACGGCGCTGCAGCTGCCGCCGGAGCTGGCCGTCGGCGTGATCCTCGTGGGCTGCGCGCCCTCGGGCACGGCGTCGAACGTCATGGCCTACCTCGCCAAGGGCGACGTCGCGCTCTCCGTGGCCGTCGCGACCGTCTCCACCCTCGTGGCGCCGCTCGTGACCCCGGCGCTGACGCTCCTGCTCGCGGGCTCGTTCCTGCACGTCGACGCCGGGAGCATGATCTTGGACATCGTCAAGACCGTGCTGATCCCGGTGGTCCTCGGGCTCGTGGTCCGCGTGTTCCTCAGGAAGGCCGTGGCGAAGGTCCAGCCCGCGCTGCCCTGGATCTCGGCGGCCGTCATCGCCGCGATCGTGGCGATCGTCGTAGCCGGCTCGGCCAGCAAGCTCGTGGCCGCGGGCGGGATCGTGCTGCTCGCCGTAGTGCTCCACAACGGCTTCGGACTGGGCCTCGGCTACCTCGCCGGGAAGGCCGGCCGCCTCGATCGCAGGGCCCGCCGCGCGCTCGCCTTCGAGGTGGGGATGCAGAACTCCGGCCTCGCCGCGACGTTGGCCGGCGCGCACTTCACGCCGCTCGCGGCGCTGCCCTCGGCGGTGTTCTCCGTGTGGCACAACGTCTCCGGAGCAGTCGTGGCAGCGTGGCTCGCCCGCCGTCCGGTGCCCGACGCCGGGCAGGCGCAGCGCGCCGGGCGCTAGGGTTTTTCCCCGGCTGCGGCTGGGGTAAGAGGCCGGTATCCCGATTCGTCCCGATGGAAAGGACCCGGCCATGAAGGCTTCCGACCAGCTTGCCCACGGACTGCAGGCGATCCTCGTGGATCTCATCGAGCTCTCGCTCCAGGGCAAGCAGGCGCACTGGAACATCGTGGGACCGAACTTCCGCGACCTGCACCTGCAGCTCGACGAGGTGGTGGCGGCGGCCCGGCTCCACGCCGACGAAGTCGCCGAGCGCCTGCGCGCCCTCCACGCCGTTCCGGACGGCCGGACCGCCACGGTCGCCAAGACCACCTCGCTGTCCGAGCCCAATGACGGCCTCGTGAGCACCTCCAGCACGGTCGACGCCGTCGTGGCCGCCATCGACTCCGTCTGCGCCACCGTGCGCGGGGTGTACGACGCCGTGGAGAAGGACGACGCCGCCACGACCGACATCCTCAACCAGATCCTGCTCCAGCTGGAGAAGCTCTCGTGGATGGTCGGCGCGGAGAAGGCCAAGACGACCGCCCCCTAGGGCACCGGCCTAGGCCGGCAGGACAGCCTGCGCGGCCTCCTCGAGCGCCCGCCGCACGGCCAGCATCACGGGATTCTGCGCGGCCGCCGAGCGCATGGAGGTGAAGACGGTCCGGTGCGGGGCGCCGTCGAGCGCCACGAGCCGCGCCGCGGGAGTCCTTCCCACCCAGACGAGGTCCGGCAGGAAGGCCGCGGCGTTGCCGGATTCGACGAGGCGGACGTGCGCCTGCAGGTCCGCGGTCTCGTAGCGCACGTCCGGCTCGAAGCCGGCGGCGCGGCAGCTCTGCTCGGCCCAGTGCCGCGAGGCTGCGCCGTGCGGCTCCATGACCCACGGCAGTGCCGCTGCCCCCGACAGGCCGTCCGCGGCGTCGAAGGCCTGGCCGGTGCCCGCCGGCGGAAGGGCGAGCCGGATCGCGTCCTGGATGAGGCGCTGCCGGTCCAGGCCGGGGTAGTGGGGCGCAGCGTGGTGGGGGTACTGCTCTGCCACGACGATGTCGAAGCTGCGCGCCCAGGTCTCGCGCAGCGCGGTCTCGGGCTCGTGCTGGACCATCTCGACCCGCAGGAGCGGATGCCGCTCCCCCAGGGCGCGCAGGGCGGCAGGCAGGAGCGCGAGCGCTGCGGTCTGGAAGACCGCGAGCCGGACGGTTCCCTGGACCTCGCTCGCGCTCGCGGCGAGCGCCGCCTCGGTACGCTCGAGTTCGGCGAGCAGGTTCTCCGTGTGCGCCACGAGCACCTCGGCCGCGGGGGTGAGCACGACGCCGCGGCCGGACTTCCGCGTCAGCGGCACCCCTGCCTCGCCCTCGAGCAGGGCCAGCTGCTGCGACACCGACGAGGGGCTGTAGGCGAGGGCCTCCGCCACCCCGGCGAGCGTCCCCCGGATGCTCAGTTCGCGCAGCAGTCTGAGCCGGCGGATCTCGAGCATGATGCCTCCCAATTCATCGGATTTCCTCACGGGTATCGATCGGAAATCATCGCTTCTCCTTTCGTATTGTGCGTCACATACTGGCTCCATGACCACGCACATCCAGGCCCGGCGCTCTGCGGGCCGCATTGACGAATCCCCGGCCCAGGCACCCGCTTCGGCGGCCCCGGCCGCGCCGCATCCGATCCGCCCGCAGGACCTCGCGGACGCCGCCGTCGCGCAGGTCCGCTCGTGGCTCGACGCCGCCGCCGCGCTTCCGGTCGATCCCGCCGCCGCCCAGCTCGCGGGCGTGCTCCAGGACCCCGACGGCCTGCCCTTCACCGTGGGCTTCGTGGACGGTGTGGTGCGCCCGGAGGACCTCGGCGTCGCGGCCCGCAACCTCAAGGCCCTCTCGGCCAAGGCGCCCGGCTTCCTTCCGTGGCCCCTGCGGGCAGCGCTCGCAGCGGGCGGGGCGCTGGCCCCGGCGGCGCCCGGCATGGTGGTCCCCGTGGCCCGACGCGTGCTGCGCGAGATGGTGGGCCACCTCATCGTGGACGCCTCGGACGCCCGGCTCGGCCCCGCCATCGCCAAGATCCGCAAGCCCGGGATTCGGCTGAACATGAACCTGCTCGGAGAGGCGATCCTCGGCCGGGGCGAGGCGGCCCGGCGGCTCGAGGGGACCCGGCGCCTGCTCGCCCGCGACGACGTGGACTACGTCTCGATCAAGGTTTCCGCGACGGTGGCCCCGCACAACCACTGGGCCTTCGAGGAGGCGGTGGAGCACATCGTCGAGTCGCTCACGCCGCTGTACCGCCTGGCGGCCTCGGCCCCCACGCGCAAGTTCATCAACCTCGACATGGAGGAGTACAAGGACCTCGACCTGACCATCGCCGTCTTCACGCAGCTGCTCGAGCGCGAGGAGTTCCGGGGGCTCGAGGCCGGGGTCGTCCTCCAGGCGTACCTTCCCGACGCCCTCGGGGCGATGGTCCACCTCCAGGAGTGGGCCGCGCGGCGCGTCGCCGGCGGCGGCGCGCCGATCAAGGTGCGCGTGGTCAAGGGCGCCAACCTGCCCATGGAGCACGTGGACGCCGAGATCCACGGCTGGCCGGCGGCCACCTGGGGCTCCAAGCGCGAGACCGACACGTCCTACAAGGCGATCCTCGACTACTCGCTCACGCCCGAGCACCTGGCCAACGTGCGCGTGGGCGTGGCCGGGCACAACCTGTTCGACGTCGCCCTCGCGTGGCTGCTCGCGAAGGCCCGCGGGGTGGACACCGGGGTGAGCGCCGGCTCGGGCCTGATCGAGTTCGAGATGCTCCTCGGCATGGCCTCCGCCCAGGCGCAGGCGGTCCTGGCCGATGTGGGCCACCTGCTGCTCTACACCCCCGTGGTCCACCCGGACGAGTTCGACGTCGCCATCGCCTATCTCATCCGCCGCCTCGAGGAGGGTGCGAGCCAGGAGAACTTCATGTCCGCGGTCTTCGAGCTGGGCTCGGACGACCCCCGCGGCGCTGCCCTCTTCGAGCGCGAGAAGGAGCGCTTCCTCGCCTCGCTCGAGGCGCTCGGCTCCGCGCCGTTCACGGGCCCCGACGGCCGGCCGGCCATTCCTGCCCCGAACCGGACGCAGGACCGCAACCGGGACGTCCCCGCCCCGTCCGGGGAGCGCCTCCTCCAGGCCGTCTCGGGCCACTCCCAGCATCTGACCTCGAGGGGGAAGGCCGGGGCCGGGTTCGCCAACACCCCGGACACCGACCCGGACCTCCCCGCGAACCGCGCCTGGGGTCGCGCGATCATCGCCCGATCGGAAGACAGCCGCATCGGCATGGACACGATCGAGCAGGCGACGATCGGCACCGAGGGCGAGCTCGACGGCGTCGTCCGCGCGGCTGCCGCCGCCGGCGAGGCGTGGGGCGCGCTCACCGGCGCCCAGCGCGCCGCTGTGCTGGACGAGATGGGCCGCTCGCTCGAGCGGCACCGCGCGGACCTGCTCGAGGCCATGGCCTCCGAGGCCGGCAAGACCCTCGACCAAGGCGACCCCGAGGTCTCCGAGGCGGTCGACTTCGCCCACTACTACGCGACGCTGGCCCGCGAGCTCGATGCCGTGGACGGCGCCCGCTTCGTGCCCAGCCGCCTCACCGTCGTGACGCCGCCGTGGAACTTCCCGGTGGCGATCCCGGCCGGGTCCACGCTCGCGGCGCTCGCCGCGGGCTCCGGCGTCGTCATCAAGCCCGCCCAGCAGGCCCGGCGCTGCGGCGCAGTCATGGTCGCCGCCCTGTGGGAGGCGCTCGAGGCGACGCGCGCGCAGACCGGGGTGGGGCCCGAGGTGCTCGAGCTCGTCCAGCTGCCCGAGCGTGGACTCGGCCGGCAGCTCATCGCACATCCCGAGGTCGACCGTGTGATCCTGACGGGCGGCTACGAGACCGCGCAGCTGTTCCGCTCCTTCCGGCCGGACCTGCCGCTGCTCGCCGAGACGAGCGGGAAGAACGCCATCATCGTCACGCCGAGCGCGGACCTGGACCTCGCGGCGAAGGACGTGGCCTACTCGGCGTTCGGGCACGCGGGGCAGAAGTGCTCGGCCGCCTCGCTCGTGGTCCTCGTGGGCTCCGTCGCCCGGTCCCAGCGGTTCCGCAACCAGCTCGTCGACGCGGTCGAGTCGCTCCACGTCGGCTACCCGTGGGACCCGCGCAGCCAGATGGGCCCCGTGATCGAGTCTCCGGGTGAGAAGCTGCGCCGCGGCCTCACCGAGCTCGGGCCGGGCGAGCACTGGGTGCTCGAGCCGCGCCAGCTGGACGACTCGGGCAAGCTCTGGAGCCCCGGGGTGCGCGCAGGCGTGCGCCCGGGCAGCGAGTACCACCTGACCGAGTACTTCGGCCCCGTCCTCGGCGTCATGACCGCCAGGACGCTCGAGGAGGCCGTGCAGCTCGTCAACCGGGTCGACTACGGCCTCACCTCCGGCCTGCACTCCCTCGATCCCGCCGAGATCGACTACTGGGCAGGGCACATCGAGGCCGGCAACCTCTACGTCAACCGCGGCATCACGGGCGCCATCGTCCAGCGGCAGCCGTTCGGCGGCTGGAAGAAGTCCGCGGTCGGCGCCGGGGCGAAGGCCGGCGGCCCCAACTACCTCGTGGGCCTCGGCTCGTGGACGGACGCCCCGGACGGGGCCGCGCCGGCGGCAGAGCGGAACCTCTGCCGTGCCGCCGCGGACCTCCTCGCCGCCGCCCGCACCGTTCTCCCCGCCGACGACGCCGCGTGGCTGGCGGCCGCCCTCGGCTCGGACGCCGCAGCCTGGGCCGAAGAGTTCGGGGTCTCGAAGGACGTCTCGGCGCTGGCCTGCGAGCGCAACGTGTTCCGCTACCGCTCCGTCCCGGTGACCGTCCGGTTCGACGCGGCGACCTCGGGACACGGGACCGCCGAACTGCTGCGGGTGGCAGCAGCCGGGCTGGTGGCGGGATCCACCGTGACGGTGAGCACCGCCGTCGGCCTCCCTGGGCAGGCCCAGGACGTGCTGCGCCGCCACGGCGTGACCGTGACGGTCGAGGACTCCGCCGCGTGGCTGCGGCGCGCGGCGGCCCTGGGGTCGGGACGGGTCCGGCTCATCGCCGGCACGGACGACGACGCGGCCTCCTCCGCGCGGGCGCTCGCCGACGCCGTGGGCGGCACCCCGGACGTGGCCGTCTACGCGCACCCTGTCGTGTCCGCCGGCCGCGTGGAGCTGCTCCCCTTCCTCCACGAGCAGGCCGTCTCCGTCACGGCGCACCGCTTCGGGAACCCGAACCCGACGGCAATGACTGTCAAGCTCTGACTCGACGACGGTGCATCAGGCGGGACCGCACGCTCCGGGAGCGACGCCACACCCGGGCGGGACCGCATGCTGGACGGGGCGCGCAGGGGGGGCCTGCGCGCCCCGGAGGCCTTCGTGACCTCGTGGCGCTTCGGCGGTTGTCGAACCCACATCTCACAGGAGCACAACAGGTTCCCTGGGTAACGTCCCGCCGCATGGACGTGCGACCCCAACCCGCCTCAGCTGGGGTGGATGACCCGAGGTGGCGATCCGCCACGAAACGGGCGAAAGCGGAGACCGGGATCATCTTCGCCGTCTTCGCTCTCTACACGGCCTTCCTCTTGAGGCTGCTTCTCTTTTCTCGCGCACCGGGTTCGGAGAGATCGCTCAATCTGATTCCGTTCGCGAGTATCGCGGAATTTGTGTCCAGCCACTCTTCCGGAACCGGAAGAGTGGCGTTCGCCAACATCGCCGGGAACATCCTGATCTTTATCCCGCTCGGGTTCTACGTATCGTGGCTCCGACAGCGGGCGGCCGCATGGACGACGATGCTCACGGTCGCCTTGGTCAGCGCCGCTGTGGAGGTCATCCAGGGTGTTTTTGCGGTCGGAGCATCGGACGTCGACGACGTGATCCTGAACTGCGTCGGAGGAATGATCGGAGTCTTCACGTTCAGGCTGCTTTCCGCGCTCCTGCGGGAGCACTCCCTGGAACGGACCGGGATGGCCGTCGTGTCGGTGGTGACGCTGCCCGTCTGGTGCTACTTCCTCTTCGTCATCCGACTGCACCTGTGAGCGCCAACTGCGGTCCTCGCCCTGGCAGCTCGAGGCGCGGCGTTGGAGGGGCCAGGGTGGGTGCTGGGTGCGCCTCTCAGGGAGCCCGCAGCCATGCTCTCGACATGAACTTTTCTGAAATAGTCGCGTGCAGTAGTGACATGTACAGCTCCTGTCACGAATCATAGACTTGCCATCTCAGATGCCCCCGGGGAAGACGTCCCCCGAAACAGGAGAGATCTCATGTCCAGATTCAGCGCACTTGCCTCGCACAAGCTGGTGGTCGCTGCGGTAGCCGCCGGGGCGATCAGCCTCGGCGGAGCCGCGGCCGCCGCCATCGCCGCCCCGGGCGTCCAGCCCGCGGCAGACCAGCCCACCGCCACGTCGACGGCCCAGCCGACCGAGACGGACTCGCCCGAGCCGAGCGAGACCGCAGAGCCCACCGAAACGGCCCAGCCGACCGAGTCCGAGTCGCCGGAGCCGAGCGAGACCGCAGAGCCCACCGAGTCCGCCCAGCCGACCGAGTCCGAGTCGCCGGAGCCGAGCGAGACCGCAGAGCCCACCGAGACGGCCGATCCGACGCAGAGCGCCGCCTCGGACGGGAGCGGCCCTGCCGAGCAGGCCTCGGAGGTCGGCAAGCAGGCCTACATCGCCGCCCACTCCCGGCCCTCGACCCCGGCTCCGCGCTGGGTGTCGCAGTGGGTGCACCAGTACGTGCCTGGCGCGGCCCAGCAGCACGCGTCCCAGGACGGCCAGCAGGAGTCCGGCGACCACAGCGGATCGCACCACGGCCACTGAGCCCTGACGCCAGCAGAGCCGCCCGCCGCCGGGGGCCGAGGACTTCCTCGGCCCCCGGCGGCGTCTCGTAGGGCGGCGTCTCGTAGGCTGGGGCCATGGAGGTTCCATGCCGATGAGGAGCGCGGGCATCCTGCTGTACCGCCGCCCGGCCGGGTCCCCGGACGGGCTGGAGGTCTGGATCGCCCACATGGGCGGCCCGTTCTGGGCCCGCAAGGACGAGCACGGCTGGTCCGTGCCCAAGGGGCTGTGCGAGGGGGACGAGGATCCCCTCGCCGCGGCCCAGCGTGAGTTCGCCGAGGAGATCGGCAGCCCGCCGCCCGAGGCCGACTACGTGCATCTCGGCGAGTTCCGGCAGCCCTCCGGCAAGGTGATCACGGCGTTCGCGGCGGAGGCGGAGTTCGAGCCGGCCGACGTCGTGAGCAACACGTTCGCCCTCGAGTGGCCCAAGGGCTCGGGACGCGTCCAGGAGTACCCCGAAGTGGACCGCGCCGAGTGGGTCAGCGAGCCCGTGGCCCGGGTGAAGCTCGTCAAGGGCCAGATCCCCATCCTCGACGCGCTCCTCACCCGCCTCGGCTGATTCCCGCAGCCGGCCCGGTCCCGCAGTTGCGGCGCGTCAGGGCACGTCGAGGAACGCGAGGACGTCACTGGCGAAGCTGGGGGCGAGCGGGATGCCGACGTGGCCGCGGCCGTAGTAGATGATCAGGCGCCCCCGCGGCAGCCCGCGGGCTGTCTCGCGGAACACCGTGGCGCCGTAGGGAGCATCCTCGTCGCCGCCCACCACGAGGGTCGGCACCTCGATGCCGGCGAGGCGCGCGGTGAGGTCGAAGCGGTCCTCGGCGCGGAGCACCGCCATGACGTCCGTCGTGGAGCCGCGGTACATGAGCGGGCCCATGACCCACCCGGCCCAGCTCTCGAGGCTGCGCGCTGCCGGACGCAGCCCGCCGAGCCGGACCATCTCGATCCCCGCACCGCGGAGGTCTCCGGCCTCGAGCCGGCGCAGGAGCGCCCGCTGGCCCGCCTTTCCCACCGGCCCGAGCCGGCAGCCGCCCGCCACGAGGACGAGCCTGCGGACGAGTTCGGGACGATCGTGCGCCAGCTGGAGGGCCACGGCCGCCCCGGTGGAGATCCCGAGGACGTCCACGGGCGCCCCGAACCGCGGCAGCCGCTCGGCGTAGTCCGCTGCGATGTCCGCCATGGTGGTCTCCGGGGGCAGCCCCGAGCGCCGGTTCACCCACCAGACCTCGCGCTGCCGCGCGAGGGGGCCCAGCGGCTGGGACTCGGCGAGGAAGGCGGGCCCGCGCGGGACCTCGTGCCGAGGGGTCAGCCCCGGGATCACCACGAGCGGCGGCCCGGACCCGAGCCTGAAGGAGGGCATGCCCTCGAAGGGGTTGGCGCGGTCGGTCTGCTCCATGGCGCCCTACCGCCTGCCGCCGACGCGGAGGAACCGGCGGCGGGCACCCGCGGTGCCCGCCGCGCAGGCCGGGCCGTGGCCGTTCGCCGCCGCAGAGCGTTCCATCCTGCTCAGGCTAACCGCGGACACGTCGCGCCGGGAGGGCCGTCGCCCGATCAGGGGCCCCGGCGCTTCCCCGCGCCCGGACGCCCACCGGCCGAGGGCCCCCGCCTGCCTGAGGCACGCCCGCGCCCGCCGCCCGTGCGCGTGGCCTTGGCCGCCCGGCTCGCCTCGTTGCGGGCCTTGGCGTCCTTGGACTGCGACGCGGCCCGGTCCTCGCGGCGCTTCTTGGCGGCCTCGGCCTGGTCCCGCTGCACGGAAGCCTGCCGCGAGCTGTTCGCACTGCGCCCCCGGACCACGCCGATGAACTCCTGGACGTGCTCGGACTCGTCCTCCCGCCGCCACGCCACCCCGACCCCGTACGGGTCCATGCCCGTCACCGGCCGATAGCGCAGATCCTTGCGGTTGAAGTGCCGCACCACCGACATGGGCATGATCGCGAGCCCCGCACCGCCCTCGACGAGGTCCAGGCGTTCGGAGGGCCCGCCGTCGTACTCGAAGAGCTCGTCCTCGACCTCGGCGAGGGGAATCTCCTCGAAGGCCTGGATCTCGTGGCCCTTCGGGGCCACCACCACAGGGAGCTCCTCGTAGAGAGGGATGACGTGCAGCTGTTCGCGCTCCCTGTCCACCGGGAGCCGGACGAAGGCCACGTCCGCCCGTCCGTCGCGGAGCACGGAGAGCTGGTCGGCGTCGTCGACCATCAGGGAGGCCAGCGGCACGTCCGGGAAGCGCTCCTCCCACCGGTGGAACCACTTGCCCGGCGCGACCCCCGCGACGAAGGCAACCTTCAGGGCCTGGGCACTCTCGGACTGCATGCGTCAACGGTAGCCTTGATCCATGAGCTCGAACCCCCAGGGCAGCGCGTCCCAGTCCATGAAGCCGGCCACCGCCGCCAAGAAGCTCGGGATCTTCCTGCCCGCCGCCCCCGCGGAGTTCCAGGAGGGCACGGTCTCCCGCGAGGACTTCGACCAGCTGCGCGAGAACCCGCCCGCGTGGCTCACCGAGCTGCGCGAGCACGGGCCGCACCCTCGTCCGGTCGTGGCGCAGAAGCTCAACGTGACGATCTCGGGCCTCGCCCGCGGAGGCATCACGGAGCCGCTCACCACGGAGCAGATCACCGAGCTGCTCAACAACCGGCCGCAGTGGCTCCAGGAGGAACGGGCCAACATGGCCGCGGTGCGCGAGGAGGCGCGGCGCGTCAAGGCCGCGGCAGAGGAGAAGGCGGCGCGTGCGGCGTCCGGGGCGCACGGCGCCGCGGCGGAGCGGTCGATGCGGGGCGGCCGCCACGGCTGAGGCGCCCCCGGCCCGAGCCGCGCGGCTGGACACCCCGGCGCCCTAGGCCTGCTGCCCGTCCCGGCGCGACGCCACGGGCGGCTGCGCGGCCGCTGCCGCACCCTCCACCGCGGAGACGTGCCGGACGCCGGCCACGATGCCGGCGGCCTGTGCCTCCTGGGCCGGCAGCGCCGCCAGGCCGAACACGGCGACGCCCAGGGCGGCGAGGATCGCGGACCGGAGGCGGGCGCGCCGAGGGCGGCGGCTGTTCGAGGATTCCATGCCCTCCAGCCTCGCGCGCCGCGCTGTGAGGCTGCCCGCGCCAAGCTGTGACGCGGATGTGCGGGCGGGCCCTGCGGCCGGAGGCTTCAGTCCTGATGGAGCTGGATCCAGTTGCCGTGCCGGTCGTCGAACACGGCGGACATGCCCGAGGGATCCTCAACGGGCTCGCCCCGGAACTCGAGCCCGGCGTCGCGGAGGCGCTCGTAGTCCCCCACCACGTCCGGCGAGCCCAGGACGATGGCCGGCAGCCCGGCGTCGTACACGCCCCGGCGGTACGCCTCGGCGACGGGGTTGTCGCTCGGCTCGAGCAGCAGGCCCACGCCGCCGGAGTCCGGGGTGGTGACGATGAACAGGTTCGCCTCGGGCATCGCGAGCAGGGAGTCGAAGCCGAGGACCGAGGTGTAGAAATCGAAGGCCGAGGCGGGGTCGGTCACGTGGATGGAGCACATCTTGATCCTCATCCGCACAGCCTAGGCACGCTCCTGCAGGCCGGCCTAGGCCTCAGGCAGCGCGCCCGACGCCGCGCCTGCGCCGCGCCTGCCCGCCCGGCCTAAGCTGGGTTCCGCCCGACCCCGAGCCCAGGAGCAACCGTGAGCGCTGTCCCCCCGCAGATCGACACCCCCGAGATCATGGTGGACGCCGACGCGCTGCGGCGGAACATCGAGCGCATGGCCGCGGGCGTGGCGGCCAAGGGCCTCGCCCTCCGACCGCACGCGAAGACGCACAAGATCCCCGAGATCGCCGCGCTGCAGCTGGCCGCCGGCGCCGTGGGCCTCACCGTCGCCACGATCGGCGAGGCCGAGGTGTTCGCCGAGCACGGCGCCGCGGACCTGTTCATCGCTTACCCCCTCTGGGTCACCGAGCGGAGCGGGGAACGGCTCCGCCGGCTCGCGCATCGGGCGAGGGTCGCGGTGGGCACCGACTCGGCCGAGGCCGCCCGCGCGATGGGCGCCCATCTGGCCGGGGCCGAGGTCGAGGTCCTCGTCGAGATCGACAGCGGCCACCACCGCAGCGGGGTGACGCCCGAGCAGGCGGTCGGGGTGGCGCGCGCGGCGGCGGACGCCGGACTGCGCGTGGCCGGCGTCTTCACCTTCCCCGGCCACTCCTACGCCCCGGGCATGCCGGCCGAGGCGGCCGAGGCGGAGCGGCGGGCCCTCGCCGAATCGGCGCGGCTGCTCGCCGAGGCGGGGTTCGACGTCACCCGGGTCAGCGGCGGGTCCACCCCGAGCGCCCTCCTCACCGAGGCCGGGCCTACCAACGAGGTCCGCCCCGGTGTCTACGTGTTCGGCGATGCCCAACAGCTCGAGCTGGGCCGCTGCGCGCCCGAGGACGTGGCCCTCACCGTCGCCGCGACCGTGGTGAGCCGCCATGAGGGCTCCTCCGACGTGCCGCGGCGCGTGGTGCTCGATGCCGGCAGCAAGGTCCTGGGCGGGGACCGGCCGGGTTGGGCCACCGGGTTCGGCCGGCTCGCCGACGTCCCCGAGGCACGGATCACCGGCCTCTCGGAGCACCACGCCACCGTGGTCTTCCCGGACGGCGCCGCCCTCCCCGCGCTCGGCGAGCGCCTGCGCGTGGTCCCGAACCACGTCTGCGTGGCCGTGAACCTCGTCGACGAGGTCACCGTGGTCAGCGGTGGGGAGATCGTGGACCGCTGGCAGGTGGCCGCCCGGGGGCGGAACCGGTAACCGCTCGCCGCGGGTGCCCAAGGACCTCTTGCCCGGCATGTGACAGAAGAGTAAAATCCTGTCAATTTCGATGCCTTGCACCAGCCAGACGACTCCGCCTCGGCCCGGCGCGGCGGACGGGCAGGGGGACACATGCGTCACAACCCATCGGGAGCCCCGCAGCGGGAGACCCTGACCATCGCGGCCCTGCACTGCCCGGCCTGCGACACGCTCGCGGACCACGCCATCGCACCAGTGGGCGGGAGCGCGCGGGCCTTCGGCGCCGCCCTGCGGCACCGGCCGTTCACCCTCTTCTGCCTGGCCTGCGGCCGCATCGAGGAGCTCACGCGCGAGCAGGCGAGGGCGGCGCGCTCCTACGCCGCGGGCCGCAGCGCCTGAGGGACGCCAGCGCGCCAGGACGCGAGCGGGCGGCTCAGCCCCCGGCGGTGGCGAGGGCCTGCCGGACGAACTCGGCAGCGGCCTCCGCATGCGCCTCGCGGATGCGGCAGAAGAGGGCGATGCACTCGGGGCCGGGCCAGTCGGCGGGAAGCAGCTCGGGCGGCAGGCCCGGGTCGAGATAGGGGATGACGCGCCAGGCGTCGATGCACCTGACGTACGCGGCGAAGCTCTCCGCGGGCCCCCCGCTCTGCGAGGGGGCCCCCGTCTGGCCGTCGATGAACGCCTGATGCAGCCGCGCGATCCCGGCCAGGTCCCACCACTGCCCCACCTGCCCGGCCGCGGCGGCCCCCGCGGGCAGGCCGCGCGCCGTGAAGAGCACCACGTGGCCTGCGAGCCCGAGCCCGGCGACGACGTCCTCGACCTCGCCGCGCAGGAACTCCGGGCAGATCCACACCCCCGCCTCGACGGTTCCGCAGCCGATCCACATCAGCTGCTTGCGCAGCTGGTGCCGGGCGTCGCGCATCGTCTCCGGGATGGAGAAGACGATGAGGCACCACTCGCCGTCGGCCGCCATGCTGCGCGGCTCGTGGATGCGCCGGTCGCCGCGGGCGAGCATCGCCGCGGCCCCGGGGGCGAGCGCGAAGCCGGCCACGCCGTCGCGCGCCTCCGCCGTCAGCAGGCCGCGTCCCTTGACCCGGCTCAGCGCGGTCCGCGCCTGCGGGACCGGCACGCCGAGGGTGCCGAGCAGGGCGAGGAACGCCTCTGCCGGCATCCAGCCGCCCGCCTCGCGCAGGTACAGGCCCACGACCGTGCGCAAGAGCGAGACCGCGCTGCCGGGCCGCGAGACCATGTCGTCCGCGACCCGCGGCTCCTCGAGCGGGGCAGGGGCCTCGAGGTGGGCGGGCTCCTCGAGGCGGACGGGGGCACCGGCGTGCCCGGCGGCGCTCATGCGAGCTCGGCCAGGACGTCCCGGATCGCCTCGATCCCCGCCTGGAGCTCGGCGAAGGAGGTGCTCAGCGGCGAGAGACCGATGCGCAGTCCGTGCGGGGGCCGGAAGTCCGGGATGACGCCCCGCTCCCACAGCGCGGCCGTGACCTCGCGGAAGCGCGGGTGGTTGAGGGTGATGTGCGAGCCGCGCACCGCGGGGTCGCTCGGGCTCGCGAGCTCGACGCCGTAGGGTGCCAGGAGCCGTCCGGCCAGGGCCGCCGCGAACTCGGTGAGCAGCACGGACTTGGCGCGGATGGCGTCCATGCCGGCCTCGGCGATGACCTCGACCATGGCCGCCAGCGGCTGCATGGCGAGGATCGGCGGGGTGCCGGTGATGAAGCGGCGGATTCCGGAGGCGGGCGTGTAGGACTCGGTCATGCCGAACGGGTCCGCGGCGCCCATCCAGCCCCAGATCGGCTGGAGGAGCCGGTCCTGGAGGCCGGCGCGCACGTAGCCGAAGGCGGGCGAGCCGGGGCCCCCGTTGAGGTATTTGTACGTGCAGCCCACCGCCAGGTCCACGCCCCACGCGTCCAGCTCGAGGGGAACCGACCCGGCCGAGTGGCACAGGTCCCACACCACGAGCGCGCCCGCGCGGTGCACGGCGTCGGTGATCGCCGCCGCGTCCGCGATGAACCCGGAGCGGTAGGCGACGTGGCTCAGGAGCACGACGGCGGTGCGCGGCGAGAGCGCGGCCTCGACGTCCGCGGGGGTCACCCCGGTGGTGGGGTCGGGCTCGATCCACCGGATCGTGGCGCCGCGCTCGGCCGCGATGCCCTCCACGAGGAAGCGGTCGGTGGGAAAGTTCCCCCGGTCGATGACGATCTCGTCCCGGCGCGCGTCGGAGCGCCCCTGCGCGTCGAGGGCGGCGCGGACGAGCTTGTAGATCATGACCGAGGTCGAGTCCGCGACGACCGTCTGCCCCGGTCCAGCACCCAGGACGACCTCGGCGAGGCGGTCGCCCAGCCGGACCGGCTCGTCCATCCACCGCTCGTCCCAGGCCCGGATGAGCCGGTTGCCCCACGGGCCGGCCGTGAACTCTGCCAGCCGCTCGCCGAGGTCGGCGAGCGGGCGGCCGAGCGAGTTGCCGTCGAGGTAGGCGATGACGCCGTCCCCGTCCGGGCCGCCGGCCCCGAGGAAGCGGTCGCGGAAGCGCGCGAGCGGATCGGCGGCGTCGAGCGCCGCCGCGTCGAGGCTGGGGAGCGCGGGAGGGAGGCCGACGGCGGCGGGCGAGGCGGCGCCGTCGTGCGCGCGGGGGGTGGAGGTGCTTGCGGAGGTCACGGCTCAGGCTCCGATCTCGGTGCGGACGGCGTACAGCTCGGGGAAGAAGGTCAGATCGAGGGCGCGCTTGAGGAAGTCGACGCCCGAGGACCCGCCCGTGCCGCGCTTGAAGCCGATGGTGCGCTGGACGGTGCGCAGGTGGCGGAAGCGCCAGGCCTGGAAGTTGTCCTCGAGGTCCACGAGGCTCTCGCATGCCTCGTAGAGGCCCCACGGGGTGGAGTCCTCCTCGTAGATGCGCTGGAAGACGGGCACGAGGTCCTCGTGCAGGGTCCAGGGCTCGCTGACGTCGCGGTTGAGCACGGCTTCGGGGATGTCGTAGCCGCTGCGGGCGATCAGCCGCAGGAAGGCGTCGTACACCGTGGGCTCCTCGAGGACCCGGGAGAGCAGGGCATGCGCCTCGGGCTCGCTCGTGAAGACCTTCAGCATGCCGCGGTGCTTGTTGCCGAGCACGAACTCGATGGCCCGGTACTGGTACGACTGGAAGCCCGAGGAGTTGCCGAGCGAGCCCCGGAACTGCGCGTACTCGCGGGGCGTGAGGGTCCCGAGGACGCTCCACTGCTCGGTGAGCGTGCGCTGGATGGCCTTGACACGGGCCAGGCACTTGAGCGCCTTGCCGAGGTCGTCGGCGTCCATGAGCCGGCGCGCCTCGAGGAGCTCGTGGAGCACGAGCTTGAGCCAGAGCTCACTGGTCTGGTGCTGGACGATGAACAGCAGCTCGTCGTGGTGCTCCGGCTGGCTCTGCGGGTGCTGGGCGTGCAGGAGCTGGTCGAGGGCGAGGTAGCGCCCGTACGTCATGGCGCCGTGGAAGTCGGTGCGGACGGAGTCCTCGATCTTCCTCACGCCCTCGGCCTCGGCCGGTGTGGTGGGGGACATACATCGACGATATCAGGATCATGACGCTCGTCAATAGCGTGAAATCAGGGCCCAACGGCGGCCAGCTCGCCCGGCCGGCTGGGCGAACCGCCCCGGCCATCGCCGCGAGGCGGCCGTCACGCCCCGCGCAGCCGGTCCACGACGGCGAGCAGCCCCTCGAGGCTCGTCCCGAACGCAGCCTCGGGCCAGCCGCCGGCGAGGGTGGAGTAGTGGTACAGCCCCTCCCCCACGAGCATGATCGCGGCGGAGGCATCGGGGTCCGGGACTTCGCGCCGGATGATCTCGAGCCAGGCGGCGTCGAGCTCCTCGAGCGCGGCGAGGGCCCCCGCGTGCCCGGCCTGCGCGAGCCGCACGGTGGCGACGAACAGGAGGTCCAGGTCGGACCCCGTGCTCACCGACGTCCGCACGAAGTACCGCGAGGGGCCCTCGGCGGCGGACGCCATGCGCTCCCGGTCCTCGGCGGCGGCCTCGGCCAGCCGCCCGAGCAGCCCCTCGGCCAGGGCGTCCTTGCTCCTGAAGTGGTACAGCAGGCCGCCCTTGGAGACGCCGGCCGCCGCGGCGACGGCGTCCATGGTCGCCGCCCGCTCGCCATCGGAGACGAGGAGGTCCCGGTAGGCGTCGAGGATCGCCGCGCGGGCCTTGGGGGGTCTGGGCATACCGACACTGTACGCGGCGTTGCGACAGTACCGTCCAGACGGTATAGT
This sequence comes from Sinomonas atrocyanea, assembly GCF_001577305.1. Classification (NCBI taxonomy): domain Bacteria; kingdom Bacillati; phylum Actinomycetota; class Actinomycetes; order Micrococcales; family Micrococcaceae; genus Sinomonas; species Sinomonas atrocyanea. Next base: position 222,935 of record NZ_CP014518.1, on the reverse strand, counting down.
TATAGCAACCCCACCCAGGAGCCCCGATGAACCAGGCCACCGCCCAGGCATCACCCCGCCTCGCCCCCCAGACCGCCGCGCGCCGCTGGCTCGCCCTCGCCGCGCTCATGTTCCCTGTGCTGCTCATCGCCGTGGACAACACGGTGCTGAGCTTCGCGGTCCCCGCGATCTCGCTCGCGCTCGCGCCCACCGGGACCGAGATGCTGTGGATCGTGGACGTCTACTCCCTCGTCCTCGCGGGCCTGCTCGTGCCCATGGGGTCGGTCGGCGATCGCATCGGCCGGCGCCGCATCCTCCTCATCGGCGCCACGGGCTTCGCCGGCGTCTCCGCTGCCGCGGCGTTCGCCGCCACCCCGGCCCAGCTCATCGCGGCGCGGGCGCTCATCGGCGTGTTCGGCTCGATGATCATGCCGGCCACCCTGTCCCTGATCCGGAACATCTTCGCCGACGACCGCGAGCGCCGCCTGGCCGTCGCCATCTGGGCCTCGGTCTTCTCCGGCGGCGCCGCGCTCGGCCCCCTCGTAGGCGGGGCGCTCCTCGAGCACTTCGCCTGGGGCTCCGTCTTCCTCCTGGCCGTGCCCCTCCTCGTCCCGGCCCTGGCCCTCGCCCCGGTCCTCGTGCCCGAATCCCGCGACCCGGCGCCGTCGCCCGTCGACCCGGTGGGCATCGCGCTCGTGGTGGGCGCCGCCGTCGCCCTCGTGGGAGGCATCAAGGCGCTCGCGCACGACGCCGGCCCCGCCCCCGCCGCCGCGATCCTCCTCGGGCTCGGGCTGGGTGCAGCCTTCGTGCGCCGCCAGCTCCGCCGTGCCGCGGGCGGCCGGGGCCCCATGCTCGATGTCCGCCTCTTTGCCCGTCCGGCGTTCAGCGCGGGGCTGGCGGCCAACCTGCTGAGCATCTTCTCGCTCGTCGGGTTCATGTTCTTCCTCTCCCAGCATCTCCAGCTCGTGGCCGGGAAGGAGCCGTTCGAGGCCGGGCTGCTCATGCTGCCGGGCATGGTCCTCTCCGTGGTGGCCGGCCTCGCGGCGGTGCGGCTCGCGGCCCGGTTCTCGGTCAGGTCGGTCATGGTGGCCGGGCTGCTGATGAACGGCCTCGGATACGCGGTGGTGCTCGGGGCCGGGCGGGACGGCTCGCTCGCGGGGCTCCTGGCGGGCTTCGCGGTGACCGGCGCGGGCGTGGGCCTGGCGGAGACGCTCTCCAACGACCTCATCCTGGCCTCGGTGCCGCCGGCCAAGGCCGGGGCGGCGTCGGCCATCTCCGAGACGGCCTACGAGCTCGGGGCGGTCCTCGGCACGGCGGTGCTCGGGAGCATCCTGGGCGCGGCGTACCGGGCCGGGGTGCAGGTGCCGGCCGGGCTCCCGGCCGCGGCAGCGGCCAGGGCGCGCGAGACGCTCGGGGGCGCCGTCGAGGCCGCCGGGCTCCTGCCCGCCGATGCCGCCGGGGCCCTCCTGGACTCGGCCCACCGGGCCTTCGACTCCGGCGTCGCGTACACGGCCGCCCTCGGCGCGGCGCTCATGGTGGGGGCCGCCGTCGTCGTCCTGCGGGTCCTGCGGGCGCCCCGAGGCGGGCGGAAATGCTGAGTTGGGCACAGTCCGGACGCCGCGCACCCTGCTCAACCCAACATTTGGCACCCTAGGATCGGAAGCGCGTGGGCGCAACGCCCCGCTCCCCGCGAGAGAGGAGCTGCACATGAGCGGCAACGATCCCTTTGACCGCATCCCGGAGGCGGCGAGCTTCACCGTCACGAGCACCACTGTCGCCGACGGCCAGCCCTGGCCGGCGGCGCAGTACTCCGGCGCGTTCGGCGTCCCGGGCGGCGAGGACGTCTCGCCCCAGCTGTCCTGGTCCGGCGCGCCCGAGGGCACCAAGAGCTACGCGGTCACGGTCTACGACCCGGACGCGCCGACCCAGTCGGGCTTCTGGCACTGGGCCGTGGCGAACATCCCCGCGTCGGTGACCGAGCTGGCCGAGGGCGCGGGGACCGCCACCGGCGAGGACATGCCGGACGGCGCCATCCAGCTGAAGAACGACGGCGGCACGGCCCAGTTCGTCGGCGCCGCCCCGCCCTCGGGACACGGGACCCACCGGTACTTCATCACCGTGCACGCGCTCGACGTCGAGGACATCGGCGTCAATGCCGACTCGTCCCCGGCGTTCCTGGGCTTCAACATCTTCTTCCACACCCTCGGCCGCGCCAGCCTGGTGGTCACCGGCAAGATCGACTAGCTCGCGCTTGGAGGGCCGCGTCCGCCGGGGAGACCCGGCGGACGCGGCCCCCTCTGTCCTCACGGCCGCCAGCCCCCAGGCCTGCCCTGCCGGCCTCAGCCGGCGAGCGCGGCGGCCACCGCGAGCCCGCCCAGCGCCGCGGCCACGCACAGCGCCATGGTGCCCACCCCGTTGACGACGGCGGCCGCCCACCGGCCGCTGAGGGCGAGGCTGACGCTCTGGTAGCTCGCCGTGGAGAAGGTGGTGTAGCCGCCGAGGAATCCGGTGCCGAGGACCGCCTGCACGGCGGGGTCGGCACCGGCGAGCACGGCGCCCGTGACCAGGCCGAGCGCCAGGGACCCCGTGACGTTGATGCCGATGGTCGCGAACGGCAGCGGGCCCCTGACGCGGCGGCTCACGGCGGTGTCGAGCACGTAGCGGGCCACTGCCCCCAGGCCGCCCGCCACCCCGAGCAGCAGGGCCTCGAGCGGGCTCATCGGGGCTCCTCCGGGATGTCCTGAGCGCCCGCGCCGCCGCTGCCGGTTTCGCCCCCAGTTTCGGTCTTTGCCCCCCGCTGGAGGCGGTGGTCCTGACCGGAAGGAGGGGCGGTTTCACGGTCGGGGTGCGGGCGCCCGCCGTGGGGATGCGCCGCGACGTGCGCCTCGGCGGCCAGACCGCGCCGGTCCTCGCGGTGGAGCCACGCCGCCCCGGCGACCCCGAGCAGGGTGGCCGCGGCGCCGCCGAGCAGGCTCAGCGCGAGGTACCACGCGCCGTCGTACGCCCGGCCGGCCACGACGAGGCGCGAGGCGTCCACGGCGAGGGTCGAATAGGTGGTGAACGCCCCGATGAAGCCCGTGCCCGCGGTCAGGCGGACGAGGCGCCGGGCGCCCACGTCCGGGCCGCGCCGCGCGAGCGACTCGAGCAGCGCCCCGAGGGCCAGCGCCCCGACGAGGTTGATGGCGAGCGTCCCGAGCGGCCAGCCGCCCGGTGCGGGGATCGCCGCGCCGAGGGCCCACCGGGACAGGGCGCCGAGCAGCCCGCCGCCGAACACGAGGGCGAGCACCCCCGGGGAGAACGGGTGGGCGAGCCGCGCGGGCGCGGGCAGGCGCGACGGCGCGTGCCCGGCGTGCGGCGCGGGCGCGCCGTCGTGCGCGGGGCCCGGAACGGGGAGGCGAGGGTCGGAAGTCACGGCGGGTAGAGCCTACCGCCCCTCCCTGTGCGCGGCGGGGCGGGCGTAGCGTGGAGGCGTGGACGCGGCATCCGGGTTCATGGCGTGGTTCGCGGCCACCGATGCGGAGGTGGCCCGCTGGGTGCTGCAGCGCGGCGTCGCGGCCCTGTTCTTCGTCGCGTTCCTCTCGAGCCTTAACCAGTTCCCCGCCCTCGTGGGCGAGCGGGGCCTTGCGCCGGTCCCCCGGTACCTCGAGGGCTTCCACCGGGTGCGCCGCCCGAGCCTGTTCCGGTACCGCTACTCGGACCGGCTGTTCCGCTGGGCGGCGGCCGTGGGGCTCGCGGTCTCGGGGCTGCTCGTGCTGGGCGTGCCGCAGGCCGGCCCGTGGTGGGTGCCCCTCGCGGCGTTCCTGGTGCTGTGGGGGCTGTACATGTCGATCGTGAACGTCGGGCAGACGTTCTACGCGTTCGGCTGGGAGATGCTCCTGCTCGAGGCGGGCTTCACGGTCGCGTTCCTCGGCTCGGACCAGGTCCCGCCCCCACGCCCCATCCTCATCCTGGTGGTCTGGCTGGTGTTCCGGCTGGAGTTCGGGGCGGGCATGATCAAGATCCGCGGGGGCGCCGAGTGGCGGGACCTCACGGCGCTGTACTACCACCACGAGACCCAGCCGATGCCCGGGCCGCTGAGCCGCCAGTTCCACCTCCTGCCCAAGTGGATGCACCGCTCCGAGGTGGTGGGGAACCATGTTGCGCAGCTCGTGGTGCCGTTCCTCCTGTTCTTCCCGCAGCCGGTCGGGTCGGCCGCCGCGGCTGTGGTGGTCGTGACGCAGCTCTGGCTCGTGCTCTCGGGCAACTTCGCGTGGCTCAACTGGTCCGCGATCGTCCTCGCGTTCGCCGCCGTGGGCGACGCGGCGGTCCACTGGTTGCTCCCGTTCGTCCCCGAGCGGCTCTCCTCCGCCGCGTGGAACGCCGGCCCCCGGGCGCCGGGCGCACGACGGCGTGGCCCGCCCCGGGCGACTGGGTCACCTGGGTGTGGGTCGGCGTCGTCCTCGCGGCCTCGCTGCTGCTGCTCGTGCTCTCGTGGTGGCCCGCGAAGAACCTCGTCTCGAGCCGGCAGCTCATGAACGCCGCCTTCAACCGGTGGCAGCTCGTGAACACGTACGGCGCGTTCGGGTCCGTGACGAAGAACCGGGTGGAGATCGTGGTGGAGGGCACGCTGGACACCGTGCCGGCCGAGGACGCCGACTGGCGCGAGTACAGGTTCCGCGGGAAGCCCGGCGAACCGGAGCGCATCCCGCGGCAGTGGGCGCCCTACCACCTGCGGCTCGACTGGCTCATGTGGTTCCTGCCGCTGCGCACCGTGCACGAGGACTGGTTCTATGCGTTCCTCGTCAAGCTCCTGGCAGCGGACCCGGCCACGCTCAGGCTCCTGCGCGAGGACCCGTTCCACGGCGAGCGGCCGCGCTGGGTGCGGGCGCGGTCCGCGCTGTATGAGTTCTCGACCCACGCCGAGTTCCGGCAGACCCACCAGCGCTGGGTCATCACGCCGCTGCGGGTGCTCGTCCGGCCGCTCACCCTGCGCGAGAACGAGGAGGCCGGGGGCTGATCCGGCACCGAAAAGGGCCCCGGTCATTGACCGGGGCCCTTCCTGTGGTGCGCGAGGCGGGATTTGAACCCGCACGCCCTTTCGGACACTGGCACCTGAAGCCAGCGCGTCTGCCGTTCCGCCACTCGCGCGCAGCACTCTCACAGTCCGGCAGATACCCGGCCCTGCGAAAGCAGCGAGGTCCAGCATAGCCGAGCGGTCCGCGGATTGCGAAATTGCCCGCGGCGGCTGCGGGCATGGGCGAGGATAAGGGACGGCGCGCCGGGGAACGGTCGTTACGCGGTCGGTACACCCCGGTTCAGACGGCACCCAGAGGCGCCCAGTAGTATCGGGTGAGGACTGTGCACGCAGCGTGCGCGGCTCCGTCAAGCTGTGGCACTGTGCCCGCACCCGCGGGCCCTGGACCTGGAAGGAGGGGCCATGGGACTGCTCGACAGGCTCGAGCGCGGCATCGAGAAGGCCGTCCACGGCGTCTTCTCGACGGGCTCGAAGGGCCAGGTGCAGCCCGTGGAGATCGCCAGCAGGCTGCGCCGCGAGATGGACCGCCAGGCATTCTCGATCGACCAGGGCCGCACGCTCGCGCCCAACGTCTTCGAGGCGCACCTCTCGGACGATGACTTCGAGCGCGCCCGCGGCTGGGGCCAGCCCCTGGCGGAGGAGCTGTGCGACGTGGCCGTGAAGCACGCCCGCTCGCAGGGCTACACCCTGCAGGGCCCGGTCCGCTTCACGTTCCGGCACGACGCCGCGCTCAAGCCCGGCCAGTTCGAGGTCGACTCGCGCACGGAGCGCAACGAGTCGCGCCCGAACCTCCCGGCCGCCCCGACCCGCCAGCCCGTGCGGCTCTCGCCCGTGCTGGAGATCGACGGGCAGCGGTACTCGGTCAACGCGGACTCCGTGGTGCTGGGGCGCTCGAACGAGGCGGACATCGTGGTCGACGACACGGGCGTGTCCCGCCGGCACCTCGAGATCCGCACCGACGGGAGCACGACCTACGCGGTGGACCTCGGCTCGACCAACGGCAGCTACATCAACGGCCACCGCATCGAGGGCAGCGCCGTTCTCCACGACGGGACCACCATCACCATGGGACGCACCAAGATCGTCTTCCGCATGCTTCCGGCACCCCGGGGAGGGAACGCGTGAACGAGCTGACGCTCACCGCCCTGCGGCTGGGGTTCCTCCTGCTCCTGTGGCTGCTCGTCTTCAGCGTCGTGGGCGCGATGCGCCGGGACCTCGCCGTCGGGCGGCGGAACAAGACCGGCGCCCCCACCGCCCGCCAGGTGCGGCGCAACCCCGAGCTCGCCGAGCCGCCCGTGCGCCAGCAGGCGCACCGCCTCGTCGTCGTCGAGGGGCCCCTTGCCGGGACCAGCCTGCCGCTCGAGGGCAGCCCCGTGCTGCTCGGGCGGGCCCAGGAGGCCACGCTCGTGCTCGAGGACGACTACGCCTCCGGCCGCCACGCCCGCCTGTTCCCGCAGGGCAGCCGCTGGTTCATCGAGGACCTCGGCTCCACGAACGGCACCTACCTCGCGGACCAGCAGCTCACCCGCGCCCAGCCCGTGGAGCTGAACGTGCCGATCCGGATCGGCAAGACTGTGATCGAGCTGAGGCCCTGACCTTGGCAGAGGCCCCGCTGATCCTGCGCTACGCGGCCCGCTCCGACGTGGGCCGGCTCCGCTCGAAGAATGACGACTCCGCCTACGCGGGCCGTCATCTCATGGTGGTTGCCGACGGCATGGGCGGGCACGCGGGCGGCGACGTGGCGAGCGCCTCCACCGTCCTGGACCTCATCCACCTCGACCACGGCGGGTACGAGCAGGGCGAGGCGGCGACCCAGCTCGCCGACGAGATCCAGACCGCGAACTCCCTCCTGTCCGAGCTCGTCAGCGCGAATCCGCTCCTGGCCGGGATGGGCACCACCGTCACGGCCCTCCTGCTCTCCGACGGGACCTTCGCGTTCGCCCACATCGGCGATTCGCGCGCCTACCGGCTGCGCGGCAACGACCTCGAGCAGGTCTCCACCGACCACACCTTCGTCCAGCGGCTCATCAACGAGGGCCGCCTCCGTCCGGAAGAGGCCGAGACCCACCCGCACAAGAACGTGCTCATGCGGGTCCTCGGTGACGTGGACGCGAGCCCCGAGCTGGACCTGGCCACGTTCCCGGCGGTCGAGGGCGAGCGCTGGCTCCTGTGCTCCGACGGCCTCAACTACGTTCCCCTGCCACTCGTGCACCGCACGCTGGGGGAGATCGAGGACCTGGCCGAGTGCGCCGACCGCCTCGTCGAGCTCACCCTGGCCGCGGGGGCACCGGACAACGTGACCGTGATCGTCGCCGACGTCGTCGCCGCCGGGGAGGACGACGGCGAGGCGGCACCGCCCGCGCAGGCCCCGGCTGCAGCGACCCTCACCGCAGCGGCGGCCGCCCGCACGCCCGTGACCTCGGCTGCCGCCGCGAACCCGCCCCGCGCCAACGCGGCCGAGCAGGCCGCGGCCGCCGAGGGCGCACCGGCCTCGGCGCCCGCCGCCGCGGCGTCGCCGGAGCCGCCCGCCGCGGAGACCGGCGAGACGACGGTCCCCGAGGGCGAAGGCGGCGAGACCGGCCGCGAGGAGCCGGAGACGGACCCGAACCTCGGCGCCCATCTCTCCGCCGAGGTGCTCCGCCGGGAGCTCGACTCCCGTCCGCACGAACTCGTGGGCGCCGCCGCCTCCGCCGCCGAGACGGGCTCGCTCCCCTCGGTCGCCAGCCGCACGGCCGCGCGCCGCGCTGCCGCGATCCTCACCCACCGCAGCCCCGAGCCCGAGGAGGACGCGGAGGAGCCCCCCGCACCGGTCCGTCCCGTGCGGCGCTGGTTCCGGATCGGGCTCGGCGCGATCGCCGCCCTGGCCCTCATCCTCGGCGTCTGGTTCGGCTACGCCTGGACCCAGACCCGCTACTACGTGGGCGCCTACGACAACCGGGTAGCCATCTACAACGGCGTCTCGCAGCAGCTGGGCCCCATCTCCCTCTCGCACGTCCACTCGGCCACCAACATCCCCCTCGACTCGCTGAGCCCGTACACGCAGCAGCGGCTCCGCGCCGGCGTGCCCGCGGACGGCCTCGAGGCCGCCGAGGACATCGTGAAGGGCATCCAGGCCGACCCGAGAGGCTGCCTGCCCGGCTCGGGCGCCACCGCGAGCCCGGCCCCGTCGGGCACGGCGGGGGCCGGCACGGCCCCGTCGGCCAGCGCGAAGCCATCCGCCAGCGCGAAGCCTTCGGCCTCAGGCTCTGCCGCGCCGAGCGCGAGTGCCAGCGCGAGCCCCAGCCCGACCACCACCCCCGACCCTTGCCTGGGAGGCACCCGATGAGCGGCGTGGAGACCGTGGAGAAGCCACGGCGGAACGTGGAGCTGCTGCTCCTGCTCCTGGCCTTCGCCGTGTCCATCGGCGCGAACACGATGAAGGGCCTGCAGGACGGCACCGCCTTCGGCAGCGACTTCTGGCTCCAAGAGGCCCTCCTGGCCGTCCCGGCCCTGGCGATCCACGCGGTGCTGCGCTTCCGCGCGAAGTATGCCGATCCGCTCATCCTTCCCATCGTGGTCACGCTCAACGGCCTGGGCCTGGCGATGATCCACCGGCTCGATACGCCGCAGACCGACTACGGCAACACGCAGGCGCGCTGGACCGTGGTAGGGATGGTGCTGGCGATCGCCGTGGTCTGGTTCCTGCGCGACCACCGCATCCTGCGCCGGTTCACCTACATCTCACTGATCGTGAGCGCGGTCCTGCTGCTCCTGCCCCTCGTCCCCGGCATCACCGCGGGCGAGATCAACGGCGCCCAGGTGTGGATCCGGATCGGCGGCTCGACCTTCCAGCCCGGCGAGGTCGCGAAGATCACCATCGCGGTGTTCTTTGCCGGCTACCTGTCCACGAACCGGGACCTCATCCTGCTCGCGGGACGCCGGATCGGGAAGCTGCAGCTGCCGCGGTTCAAGGACCTCGGCCCGATGGTCGTGGCGTGGCTCGCGGCCATCGGCATCCTCATCTTCCAGCACGACCTCGGCATGTCCATCCTGTTCTTCGGCATCTTCATCTCCACGATCTACATCGCCACGAGCCGCGTGAGCTGGGCGATCCTCGGCGTCCTGCTCATGTTCGCGGGCGCGATGGCCGCGAGCCTGGCGCTGCCGCACATCCGCCTGCGCATCGACGGCTGGCTCAACGCCTTCTCCCCGGAGGTCTACGGGCGCACCTCGGGCAGCAGCTACCAGATCGTCCAGGGCCTGTTCGGCATGGCCAACGGCGGCCTGCTCGGCACGGGCCTCGGCCAGGGGCGCCCGGACCTCGTCCCGTTCTCGCACTCGGACATGATCGTGGCCTCGTTCGGCGAGGAGCTGGGCCTCGTGGGCCTGTTCGCGATCGTGCTGCTCTACGCCCTGCTCGTCACGAGGGGCTTCCGCGCCGCGCTCGGCGCCCGCGACTCGTTCGGCAAGCTGCTCGCCTCGGCGCTCTCGGCCGCGATCGGACTCCAGGTCTTCGTGATCATCGGCGGAGTCACGCGCCTCATCCCGCTGACCGGCCTCACGACGCCGTTCCTCGCCGCCGGCGGCTCCTCGCTGCTCGCGAACTGGATCATCGTGGCCCTGCTGCTCGTGATCTCGAACGCGGCACGCAGGCCCACGGCCCAAGGGCCCCTCGTGGCCGACGACGGCCACGGCAGCGCGCGGCACGCCGACCTGGCCCAACCCGGAGACACCATGACCACGCAGGCGGTGAGGACCCGATGAACCAGGCGATCAGGAATGCGTGGATCGCGATCGCGGTCATGTTCGCCCTCATCCTCGGCGCCATCAGCTACGTGCAGGTCATCGGGGCGGACGACCTCAACAAGAACTCCTGGAACAACCGGGCGATCCTGCAGACGTTCTGCCAGGAGCGCGGGCCGATCCTGGTGGCCGGCAAGCCGATCGCGCAGTCCGTGGAGAGCGGCTCCGACACGTGCAAGTTCCAGCGCACCTTCCCGGGGCAGGACCTGTACGCGGGCATCACCGGCTTCTACTCGAACGTGTACGGCTCCTCGGGCCTCGAGAACACGATGAACTCGACCCTCACGGGCCGCTCCGACGAGCTGCTCATGGACCGGATCCGCCAGCTCTTCCTCGGCGAGCAGCCGCAGGGGGCCTCGGTCGAGCTCACGATCGACCCGGCCATCCAGAAGCTCGCCTACGACCTCATCCCCGACGGCCAGCGCGGCTCGATCGTCGTGACGAACCCGAAGACCGGGGCGATCATCGCCATGGTCTCCAAGCCCAGCTACGACCCGAACCTCATCGCCACGCAGGACCAGGCGGCGGCGTCGGCAGCGATGCAGAAGATCCAGTCCGAGCAGGGCATCAACCTCAACCAGGGTGTCAGCGGCCCCACCGGCGCGCTGCTGGCGCCCGGGTCGGTGTTCAAGCTCGTGGACACGGCGGCGGCGCTGGCCTCGGGGAAGTACAACAAGGACTCCGTCCTGCCCAACCCGGCCCAGATGACGCTGCCGGGGACCAACACGCAGCTGCCGAACTACGCCGGCGGCAACTGCTACACGCGCGACAAGGCGGACTTCGCCTTCGCCCTCGAGCAGTCCTGCAACACGCCGTTCGCCTCGATCGCCCTCGACCTGGGCCAGGACGCCATCGCCAAGCAGGCGGCGGCGTTCGGCTACGGCCAGGACGCCGGGGACCAGCTGCACCTCGACTACTCCCCCGGGGTCTGGCCGCAGAAGCTCAACCAGGCGCAGCTCGCCCAGTCCGCGATCGGCCAGTTCGATGTGAAGGCCTCCCCGCTGCAGATCGCCCTCGTGACGAGCGCGATCGCGAACGGCGGCGTCCAGATGAAGCCCTCGCTCGTCAAGAGCATCACGGCCCCGGACCTCCATGTCGTCTCGGAGCCCAAGCCTGAGGTGCTGCGCACGTCCACGACGCCGGACATCGCCCGCCAGATCACCGAGTGGATGACCGACGTGGTCTCGCAGGGCATCGCCGGCGCGGCCGCGGTCCCGGGCGTCAAGGTGGCGGGCAAGACCGGCACCGCGGAGCTCGGTGTGACCAACAGCAAGGGCCAGATGCTGAACAATTCCTGGTTCACCGGGTTCGCTCCCGCGGACAACCCCCAGGTTCAGGTGACCGTGGTGATGGAAGGTGTTGACATCTACCAGGGCGCCGCGCTGACCAGTCCGACAGCGAGAAAGATCTTTGAGGCGGTGTTGAATAAGTGAGACCGACGTCAGGCATCACCTTGGGCGGCAGGTACCAGCTGCAGAGCCGGATCGCCATCGGGGGCATGGGCGAGGTGTGGCGTGCCCGCGACGAGGTGCTCGGACGCATCGTCGCGATCAAGATCCTCAAGGAGGAGTACGCGGGCGACCCGAGCTTCCTCGAGCGGTTCCGCGCGGAGGCCCGCCACACCGCGCTGCTGAACCACAGCGGGATCGCCAACGTCTTCGACTACGGCGAGGCGGAGGGCTCCGCCTACCTCGTCATGGAGCTCGTCCCGGGCGAGCCGCTCAGCGCGATCCTCGAGCGGGAGCGTGTCCTCTCCCCGGACCGGACCCTCAACATCATCGCCCAGACCGCCCGCGCCCTCGCGGTCGCCCACGGGCAGGGCCTCGTGCACCGCGACGTCAAGCCCGGGAACCTGCTCATCACCCCGGACCACCGGGTCAAGGTCACGGACTTCGGCATCGCCCGCCTCGCCGACCAGGTCCCGCTGACCCAGACCGGCCAGGTCATGGGCACGGCGCAGTACCTGGCCCCCGAGCAGGCCACGGGCCAGCAGGCCACGGGCTCGAGCGACATCTACTCGCTCGGCGTGATCGGCTACGAGTGCCTCACCGGCCACCGCCCGTTCTCGGGCGAGAGCCAGATCGCGATCGCGCTCGCCCAGGTGAACGACGCCCCGCCGCCGCTGCCCGAGCACCTTCCCGCCCCCGTGCGCGCCCTGCTCATGTCGATGCTCTCGAAGGACCCCCGGAACCGGCCGGCGAACGCGATCAAGCTCGCGGAGGCGGCCGAGGCCATCCGCCGCGGCGACATCCGGGCCGCCCAGGCCGCCGTGCCGGGCATGCTCCTGCAGGAGGACTCGACCGAGGCGATGGACGCGGTCTCGACCGGGAAGCTGCAGCGCCAGACGGCCCCCACCGCCGTCGTCGGGGGCGCGGGCCTGGCCGCCGGAGCCGCTGCGGCCGCCGCAGCGGCGGGTGCCTCGGCCTCGCGCGGCGCGCCCGCGACGTCGGCCCTGCCCCTCGTGGGCGACGGCGGCCGCGGGGCCGATGCCGCGGGCGAGGACGTGCACCAGCCGCTGTACGCGCCGGAGGACGACGAGCAGCCCGAGCCGCCCGTGGCCCGCAAGCAGCGCAAGCGCAGCCCGCTCACGTGGCCGCTCGTGGCCCTGCTGCTCCTGCTCCTGTTCGTGCTGATCGGCGTGTGGCTCTCCAACGCCGGGCTGTTCAGCCCGTCGCCGCTGCCCTCGACCGCACCGAGCAGCTCGAGCGCCGCCCCGAGCACGAGCTCGGCGCCGCCCACGAGCGAACCGCCGAGCTCGACGGCGCCGCCGGCGCCCGCCACGGTCACGATCGTCCCGTCGAACTACATCGGGCAGAACTACACTCAGGTGAAGTCACAGCTCGAGGAGCTCGGCATGAACGTGGCACTCAACGCCGTCCAGTCGCAGACCGGAACGATGGGCCAGGTCACCGACGTCACGCCCGCGGGGCAGGTCACGGTCGGGTCGACGATCACCGTCACCTACCTCTCGGTCCAGCCGCCGGTCACCGTGCCGCCCGCGCCGTCCTCCACCGCGCCGCCCAAGAGCAGCCCGGCCAAGTCGCAGACGCCGTCGCAGACAGCAGGTGCCCTCCCGTCCACGCTGCCGATCGCCCCGAGCAGCTGACCCTGTGACCTATTCCGCCCACCCGCCCCTGGAACGAGAGGACGAGCCTATGCCCGCTCCCATCGTCCTCTCGGGCAGATACGAGCTCGGCGAGCTGATCGGCCGGGGCGGGATGGCGGACGTCTACGAGGGCCTCGACCTGCGGCTGGGGCGCCGGGTCGCGGTGAAGATGCTGCGCCCGGACATGGCCCGCGACGGGCAGTTCCGGGCCCGCTTCGAACGCGAGGCCCGCGCCGTCGCCGGGCTCAACCATCCCTCGATCGTGGGCGTCTACGACACCGGCGAGCACAACTCGGACCCGCTCTCGCCGCACAGCGTCGCGGTGCCGTACATCGTCATGGAGTACGTCGAGGGCCGGACCCTGCGGGACGTGATCCGCGAGGGGACCCCGAGCATCGACGACTCCATCGACGCCCTGCTCGGCGTGCTCTCCGCGCTCGAGTACAGCCACCAGCACGGCATCATCCACCGGGACATCAAGCCCGCCAACGTCATGGCGTGCAACGAGCCCGGATCCGTGAAGGTCATGGACTTCGGGATCGCCCGGGCCACCGCGGACACCTCCGCGACGGTCACCCAGACCCAGGCCGTGGTCGGCACCGCCCAGTACCTCTCCCCCGAGCAGGCGCAGGGCAAGGTGGTGGATGCCCGCAGCGACCTCTACTCGGCCGGGTGCCTGCTCTACGAGCTCCTCACGGGGCGGCCGCCCTTCGTGGGCGAGTCCGCGGTGTCGGTGGCCTACCAGCACGTCCAGTCGGTGCCCCGGCCCGCTGCCGACTTCAACCCCGACGTGACGCCGGCGCTCCAGAGCGTACTGGACCGCGCCCTCGAGAAGGACCCCGACGACCGCTTCCAGAGCGCCGCCGCCTTCCAGCGCGCGCTGCGGGGGGCGCGGGCCGGCGTCGTCGTCCCCGCCCGCCCCGGTCGGGGCGCGGCCACGGCGGGAGCCGCCGCCGGAGCCGCCGCGGACGACGGCGGGGTCCCCACCGCCGCGGTCGGGCTCGTCGGCGAGTCGGGCGGCGGACAGAACGGTGCGGGCCCGGGCCAGGACGGCGCCGGACCGGACGGGGCCGGGGCAAAATCCGCGGACGGGGCCGGGTCCTCGTCCCACCTCGGCGACACGGGCGAGTTCCCGGCCTACGCGCCTCCGCCTGGCGACCTCATCCAGTTCGACGACGCCCGCGACGAGGAGCGCGCCCGCCGTGGACGCGGCCGCCGGCGCACCTGGATCGTGGTGCTGCTCGTGATGGCGCTGCTCGTGGCGACCGGCGGCGGCCTGCTGCTCTACCAGTACATGAACCAGCCCTCCGCGGTGCAGATGATCACCGTCCCGGCGGTCACCAACATGTCGGAGACCGAGGCCGCGCTCAAGCTCCAGTCGCTGGGCCTGCAGCCGAACATCTCCCACCCCAAGGACCCCACGGTGCCCAAGGGCACGGCGATCAAGACGGTGCCCGACGCGGGCACCCAGCTCGCGAAGGGCTCCTCGATCTCGCTCGAGATCTCGGACGGACCGGCCAACGCGACCATCCCCACCTCGATCATCGGCGCCACCGAGTCGGGCGCCCGCTCGACGCTGCAGGCGCTGGGGCTCCAGGTCAAGCCGCGCTCGATCCTCGCCAACGATCCCAAGGCGCCCTACGGCACCGTCATCGCGACCAACCCCGGCGCGGGCCAGACCGTGGGACTCGGGACCGAGGTGGAGCTGACGGTCTCCACGGGCAAGGTCAGCGTCCCCAACCTGCGCGGCATGGCGGTCGCCGACGCGCAGAAGGCCCTGGCGGACCGCGGCCTCAAGGCCGCGGTGCAGGAGCAGGAGGACGCCAACGCGGCGCCGGGCACGGTCACCTACCAGGACCCGGCCGCGGACGGCAGCGTGGACCAGGGCGGGACGGTGTCCCTGATCGTGGCGAAGGCACCGCCGCCGCCCCCGGCACCGAGTCCCTCGCCGTCGCCCACCGACACGACGAGCACGGCCCCTGCGCCGTCCGGCCCAGGCAACAGCGGCAATCCCCCGGGCAAGAAGGGCGGGGGGAACGGCTGAGCGGCCTCAGCCGGCGGTGATGAGCGGGCTCAGGTGCGAGGCCTTCTCGGCGGCGCCGGCCAGGCCGAGGGACTCGAGCCACGTGCCGAGCATCTGGTAGCCGCCCTCGGTCAGCACGCTCTCGGGGTGGAACTGCACACCGCACAGGGGCGCGGTCCGGTGCGCGAGGCCCATGACCACGCCGGAGTGCGTGTGGGCGGTGACCTCGAGGACCTCCGGGATCGTGTCCGCGACCGCGGCGAGGGAGTGGTAGCGGGTCGCCGTGAAGGGCGAGGGAAGGCCGGCGAACACGCTCCTGCCCTCGTGCTCGACGAGGGAGGTCTTCCCGTGCATGAGCTCCGGGGCGTGGGTGACCGTGCCGCCGTAGGCCTCGGCGAGGGCCTGGTGGCCCAGGCACACCCCGAGCATCGGCTTGCTGTTCTCCCCGCACCACCTGATGAGCTCGATGCACACCCCGGCCTCGGCCGGGTTGCCCGGTCCGGGCGAGACGAGGACGCCGTCGCGGGCGGCGGCGAGCTCGATCGCCTCGGCGAGCGAGACGTCGTCGTTCCTCACCACGGTCGTCTCGGCGCCCAGCTGCTGGAGGTAGCCGACGAGCGTGTAGACGAACGAGTCGTAGTTGTCGATGACGAGGATGCGGGTGGTCATGCGTCAGTAGCCGTTTCGTCCGGGCCGGCGCGGGGCGGCGGGCTCCTGCGGCTAGACTGGAGCCTCAGAAGCGCACGGCCCGCACCCGCGGTGCAGCGTGTTGGTGCTTAGCAGAATATCAAGCGGGCCCCGCGGCGTGACGGGCGGGCCCCGAGGAGGACGAGTGCCCGAGTCGACGGACAAGCCACAGCACGAGCCGGCTGCGGCCGCGCCGAAGAAGGCAGCAGACCCCAAGGCCGCCGATCGCCGGTCGGCCGACCGCAAGGCGGCCGAGCGCAGGGCCGCGAAGAAGGCGAAGCGGCAGCGGCGCGCCCAGCGCGCCAGCGGGCCCACGCCTCAGTGGTACAAGTACGTCATGTTCGGGCTCATGGTGGTGGGCCTGCTCTGGATCATCACGTTCTACGTGACCCAAGGCCTGTTCCCCTTCCCCGAGCTGGGCAACTGGAACATCCTCGCCGGGTTCGGGATCGCGATCGTCGGGTTCCTCATGACCCTGCGCTGGCGAGGCTGAGCGCGCGGAGCACCGCGCGACCCGTCGACTCCCACCCGGGCAGCAGCGGCCTCGCCGCGAGCGCCGCGGCCCGCCACCGCGCGCGCACCGACGCGTCGTCCAGCCACCCCGCGAGCTCCCGCACGAGGGGGTCCTCGGCTCCTCGCCCCGTCTCCCGGGGCGACTCCACCGCGGCCCCGGCCGTCCCCAGACCTCCCTCGAGGGAGAGCCCCAGCGCCTCGACCGCACCGGTGCGAGAGGTGACGATGGCCGGGACGCCGCGCGCGAGCGACTCCACCACCGCGAGCCCGTAGGTCTCCGGGTCCGAGACGAGCACCGTGAGGTCCGTCGCGGACCACTCGGCCTCGAGCGCCCCTTCCCGCAGCTCGCCGGGCACCCGCACGCGGTCGGCGATGCCGAGGTCCGCGGCGGCTTCCCGCACGGCGCGCGCGTAGGCCGGGTCGGCGGCGTCGTACCCTGCGAGCGTCAGCGTCCAGGGCCGGTCGCGGAGGGCCGCGAGGGCGCGCAGGAGCCGCAGCTGCCCCTTCCCCGGCAGGAGGGCCGCGAGGCACAGCACGTGCGGGGCCCTGCCGTCTGGGAGGCTCCCCCGGGCCGGCGGCCCGCCCGCGACGCCGGGCCGCACCACCTCGGGCACCATCCCGTAGCGCGCGGTGAGCCGCCGGGCGGAGAAGCCGCTCGGGACCATGGCCACGTCCGCCGCGGCGAGCGCGCGCCGTTCTAGCGCGGCGAGCCGCTCGGCCTCGTCCGCGGAGAGCCCGGCGGCGTCGGCGAGCAGCAGGTGCACGAGGATGCCGAAGCGCCCTCCGCCGCCGCGCATGGCGGCGACCGCCGAGGCGACCTCGTCCGGGGCGCCGAGCGCGAGGAGCCCGTCGACCAGGACGTGGGCCGGTTCGCCGCCGGGGAGGAGGGCCGCGGCGAGGCGCCGCCGGTCCTCGGCCGAGCCGACCGGCCACGCCCCCGGCACCCCGACCACCTCGACCGCCGCGCCGAGCATCCGGAGCGCCTCGGCGAGCCGGGTGTTGTAGACCGTCCCGCCCGAGGTGTATCCGAGCCCGTCCGGCACCACGAGCCGGACCTGGGCCGGGACTGAGGCCGCGGCGGGAACCCCGGTGCGCTCCATGTCAGCGGGCGCGATCCGAGGCCAGGTCCACGGTGCAGGAGGCCCACGCGTCCGGGTTCTCCCGGAGCGTGACCTCGACCGCGGTGAGGTGCCCGAGGCGGCGCAGGTCCTCGGCGGCGCCCACCGCGATGTGCTGGGCGAGCATTTCGGTGGTGGTGAGGCGTCCGGTGAAGTCGGGGTGCTCGTCCAGATTGCGGTAGCGCAGACCGTCGAGGATCGAGGAGAGGAGCTCGGAGGCCTCGCCGATGTCCATCACGGTCGAGTTCGCGTCGAGTGCCTCGGCGCGCACGGTCAGCTCGACCACGAAGGTGGCGCCGTGGAGTCCCTGGGCGGGGCCGAAGGCGGGCCGCGGGAGGCTGTGGGCGATCATCACGTGGTCGCGGACGGTCAGGCTGAACATGGCTCTCCTTCTCGGGGGCTGCGGGGAATCAGGGGGCGCCGGGGTAGCGGATCACGTGGCACAGCCCGGGCCACGCGCCGGCCACGTCTCCGCCCTCCGCGAGGCGGTCCATCGTGGCGGGCAGGTCGGCGAAGTCGGAGGGCTCGCCGAGGAACGCATCGAACGCGGGGTCCTCGAGCAGGCGCAGCGCGAGGGCGAGCCGCTGCGCCGTCGTGCGCCGGACGCGCCGCGGCTGGGCGACCTGGCCCACCTGGCTGGCCCGCAGCGAGAGGCGGCGGGCGTGGAAGTCCGCCCCGAGCGGGACCTGGACGCTGCGGTCGCCGTACCAGGACAGTTCGATGACCTCGCCGTCGTCGCCCACGATCTCGAAGCAGCGGGCCAGCCCCTCCGGGGTGGCGGAGGCGTGGAGGACGATGTCGCAGTCCTCGGCGGCGTCCGCGGGCGCAACGAGCCGGACGCCGAGCGCGTCCATGAGACCCTGCCTGCCGGGGTCAGGGTCCACGGCCTCGAGCCGGTCCAGCGGGAAGCGGCGCAGCAGCGCGACGGCCGAGGCGCCGATGAGGCCGCAGCCCACCACGGCGATCCGGTCGCCGATGCGCGGGCCGGCCTCCCAGAGGGCGTTGACAGCGGTCTCGACGGCGCCGGCGAGGAGGGCGCGGCGGGGCGGCACGCCCTCGGGCACCGGGGTGAGGTCCGCGACCGGGACGACGTAGCGGTCCTGGTGCGGGTACAGGCAGAACACGGTGCGGCCCTCGAGCTCGGCCGGCCCGCGCTCCACCACCCCCACCGAGAGGTAGCCGTACTTCACGGGGGCGGGGAAGCTGCCCTCCTGATGGGGGGCCTCCATGAGGTCCGCAACCCGGTCCGGCACCTTGCAGGCGTGGACGAGGTTCTCGGTGCCGCGCGAATGGCCCGAGTACAGGGCGCGGACGAGGGCCTCCCCCTCGCCCGGTTCCGGAACAGGCACCGGACGCAGCTCGCCCCGGCGGGGGCCGGTGGTCCAGTAGGCCGTCGCCATGCCGGGGGTGGTGGGCGCGGCGGTGCCCGGACCGGTCCTGATCGGATCTCCCATGCACCGACACTACCCAGCGGCGCCCCCGATGAGACAGAGCCCGGCCGGGGCCGGGGCTGCCCCGCCTAGACTTGAAGGATGACCACGGCCGTAGCCCAGCAGACTAACGCGTACTTCGACGACACCTACCTCACCGAGGCGACGGCGACCGTGGTCGCCTCGGGGACGGGCGAGGACGGCGCCTGGGCGGCCGTGTCGCCGAACATCTTCCACCCCAAGGGCGGCGGCCAGCCCTCGGACGAGGGGACGCTCGACGGCGACCCGGTCACCCCGGCCCGCGACGCGTCCGGGCTCGTGGTGCTCACCGGGGCGACGTCCGCGCCCGAGGTGGGGGCCGCCGTCGTCTGCCGCATCGACGCGGCGCTGCGCCGCCGGCACGCGGCGCTCCACACGGCCGGCCACGTCCTCGGACACCTCGGGGAGGCGCGCGGGTGGCAGCACTCGGGGCATTCGCACTTCCCCGGGCAGGCGCGGCTGGACTTCGACCCCGCCGGCCACGAGGACGAGCTGGCCACCCCGGAGCTGCGCGAGGCCGTGTGCGCCGAGATCCAGGCGCAGATGGACGCCGTGCTCGCCCGCGGCGGTGCCGTCTCCTCCTCGGTGGACGCGAGCGGGCACCGCACGGTGACGATCGAGGGGGTCAATGCCGAGCCCTGCGGCGGCACCCACGTGCGCTCGCTCTCCGACCTGGCCGGCGTGCGGATCCTCGAAGTGAAGGTCAAGCGGGGGGCCATCAAGGTCCGCTACGAGGCGGAGCACGCTGCCCCGGCCGGCGGTGAGAAGGCCTGATGCTCTGGGTGAAGATCTGCGGCCTGTCCACCCCCGAGGCCGTCGAGGCGGCGGTCGAGTCCGGCGCCGACGCTGTGGGCTTCGTCCTCGCCCCGGGGAGCCCTCGGACCGTGGGGGCCGCGCTGGCGGCCCGGCTCGTGGCCGCCGCCCGGGACGCCGCGGCGAGGGCCGGACGCGAGATCGAGACAGTCGCGGTGGTCCGGGACCAGACGCTCGAGGAAGTCGCGGCGCTGGCCCGGGAGGCGGGCGTCGACACCGTCCAGCTGCACGGAGACGAGCCCGATGCGACCGCCGATGCCCTCCGCGGGGCCGGCTTCCGCGTGATCCGCGCCCTCTCCGCCGGTGAGTACACGCGGCGCACGGCGACGGGCTGGTCCTCCCCGGACCGGCTCCTGCTCGACGCCGCCGTTCCCGGCTCCGGTGAGCGGTTCTCCGACGACGAGCTGGGCGCCCCGCCCGCCGGGTTCTGGGCCCTGGCCGGCGGCCTGTCCCCTCAGAATGTGGGCGAGGCCGTCGCCGCGCTGCGGCCCGGCGGGGTGGACGTCTCGAGCGGCGTGGAGTCCTCGCGCGGGGTGAAGGACCTGGGCCTCATCCGGGCCTTCCTCCAGGCCGCGCGCACGGTCCTCTGACCCGCCCTTCTGCGGCGCCCCAGGCGCCGATCCTGGCTTGGCGCCAACGACGATGAGCCACAACGAGGACCGGGATTCAGAGGTTCGCATTGAACCAGGTTTTACTGTTGGGTGGCCGCAGTAATGCGGTACCGAGTGGTCCGGTCGCCTCTACGGCCTGGTCCTATCCGCTGTCACCGCCATCACGGTTCCCCGCATAGGATCATCAGGTATGGCTCCTAAAAATGAACCGGGATCAGATGCCGACGTCGAGGGCGGCCAGTCCGGCGGCGTGCAGTCCGTGGAGCGTGCGCTGACTGTCCTGGAGATCCTGGCGCGAGAAGGGCACGCAGGCGTCAGTGAGATCGCCGAGGAGATGGGCATCCACAAGTCCACCGTCTCTCGGCTGATGGGGTCGCTGGTAAGCCGTGGGATGGTCCACCAGAACAGCGACCGCGGCAAGTTCGAGCTCGGGTTTGGGATCCTCCGCCTGGCCAGCTCCATTCCGGGGCGGCTGAGTCTGGTCCACGAGGCCCGGCCTGTGCTGGAGAGCCTCGCCGAAGAGTTCAAGGAAACGGTCAACCTCGCCGTCCTGCGGTCCAACTATGCCGTCAATGTGGACCAAGCCATGGGCCCCTCAACACTGGCAACGTATGACTGGGTGGGAAGCCTGACGCCGCTGCACGCCACCTCCAGCGGGAAGGTGCTCCTGGCCGCCTTGGGTGCTGATGAACGGGACCGTATCCTGAAAGAGACCGGACTGAAAGCCCGCACGGCCAAGACCATCACCAGCCGGAAAGAACTGGATGAGCAGCTGCTCGAGGTGGGCGCCAAAGGGTACGCGGTAGTGCGGGAGGAGTTCGAGATCGGCCTGAATGCAGTGGCGGTGCCCGTCTACAACCACCAGGGCGAAGTAACGGGCGCCATCAGCATTTCGGGGCCCGCGTTCCGGTTCGACCCCGAGAAGATCCCCGGCCTGCTGGAAACGCTCACGGAAGCCGGACTCAAGGTCAGCGCCAACATGGGCTACACGCGTCGCTAGGACCATCAACCGTCCCGGAGCCAAAACGACTCGGGCCCATTGCCTGTCTTCGAAGGCCATGAGCTGTCTGCAGTTGCCCTTATATGTTCCGGGGGCCGGGATCGGTTCCTTGCGTCCGATGGTCAGTGCGGCTGCCCAGCTTGGGAGTGCCACTTGGGGATGCCGGCGCTGTCGCCCAGCCGGCCTTTGCCGCGGGCGGGCCCTCGCCAACCTTTTCCTCAGCCCCGGCACGCGCCCGCCTGGTGCTCGATGGGAACTAGGACACCGCTCGTGTTCTTGTCCTAGGTCTTGGAGGCCATGCCCCGCTGGGAGCGGCGCGCATCATCGTGGCTTTGGTGGTCTGCACCGTCGGGTCCTCGCCTGCCGTTCATCCGGCAGCACGGCATACCCCGGCCGAGCCCGGCCGTCGTCTCCTGCCTGCGGAGACTCAGAACGCATCCGTCATAGCTTGACAGCGAGGGTGGCCTGCGTCACGCTGTTGCACATGCTGATTGTTGTTGCGTAGGACGCGCACTCGTCGAAGGGCCAGGTATGGATCCGTTCCAAGCATCGCCCGCGGGACCCCTTCTCGCGCCTCGCCGTTCCTCCTGAACGCGCAACTTCATTCCCAGACGATGTCGGCTGCCTCCACCTACGCCGTAGTCGCCCAGAAGCCACATTTGCCCAGCCCTCCCGGGAGGAATCAATGACTGCTCCAGTGAACGCGCCCCTCAATTCACGCGGAAAGCTCGCTTCGACCTTGCCGGCAGAGAAGCTCGCGGAAATCGCTGCGCTGTTTGAGTTCCGGCGTAAGGGATATTCACTTGATGCCCCCTTCTACACCGACCCGACGCTCTTCAAGCTCGACATGGAGGCCATCTTCGGCCGGCACTGGATCTTTGCCGGCAGCGTTGCCGAGCTGCCGGAGCCGGGCGACTACATCACGGTGGACTACGGCCCCTACTCCCTGATCGTGCTGCGTACAGACGAGGGTGACGTCAACGTCCTGCACAACGTATGCCGCCACCGCGGTGCCCGCGTCCTGACCGAGGCTGCCGGTTCCACCGGAAACCTCGTCTGCGGCTATCACTCATGGACGTACTCCCCAGAGGGCAACCTCATCCACGCCTCCGCTCCCGGTGAAGCGAAGTTCGACAAGAACTGCTTCGCCCTCAAGCGTGCCCACAGCCGCGAGGTTGCCGGACTCATCTTCGTCTGCATTGCTGACGAGCCGCCCGCAGACTTCGACGAGACTTCGAAGATCTTCGAGCCCTACCTCGCACCCCACGACCTGTCCAAGACGAAGATCGCCTACCAGCAGAACATCATCGAAGAGGGCAACTGGAAGCTCGTCATGGAGAACAACCGTGAGTGCTACCACTGCGACGGGCACCCGGAACTCGCCTGCTCGCTCTTCCCCACCTGGGGCCTGACCGAGGGCCTTATCCCGGCCCACCTCGAGGAAGTGTGGGAACGCAACAAGGAGGCCCAGTCGTCCCTCGAGGAGCGGTGCCGCCGCTACGGCCTGCCCTACGGAGTGATCGAGGAGCTTGACACCCGTATAGCCGGCATCCGCATCTCACGCGAATCCCTGGACGGCGAAGGCGAGTCGTTCTCGGCCGATGGGCGCCGGCTCTCCAAGAAGCTGCTCGGTGACCTCCCGGACTTCCGCCTGGGCCGCTGCTCCATGCACCTTCAGCCCAACAGCTGGTTCCACTTCCTCGGCGACCACGTGATCACGTTCGGCGTCTTCCCCATCAACGAACACCAGTCGCTGGTCCGCACCACCTGGCTGGTGGCCGACGACGCCGAGGAGGGCGTGGACTACGACCTCGACAAGCTCACCTACACCTGGAAGCAGACCAACCTGCAGGACAAGGCGTTCGTGGAGCTGTGCCAGCAGGGTGCTGCCAGCCCAGCGTACGAGCCCGGCCCCTACATGAAGAGCGAATACCAGGTAGAGGCATTCATCAACTGGTACGTCCAGCGCGTGCAGGAGCACCTGGCATGACGGACCTCCTCACTGAGACACCCATCCAGGAGCCACAGCGCATCCGCGGCCTGGAAATGCCGTGGAACAGGGTGATGGGCAGCATCGAAGGACCTGCCAGCGCTGCACGTGCGCTGGGCCCGTGGCATCCCCAGGAGTTCATGGCCGAATGTGTGGAGACCGTTCCCGAGGCAGGCGGCATGATGACATTCGTGTTCCGCCGCCGCGACGGTGCGCCCCTGGCATTCCGTGCGGGCCAGTACGTAAACGTCGCGTTCCCCGTCAACGGCCAGGACCAGGAGCCGGTAGACCGCAGCTACTCTCTGTCCAGTTCGCCCACCCAGCCGTGGACCTTCAGCATCAGCGTGAAACGCGACAATACGGGACTTGTTTCACCGTGGGTGCATGAGAACGTCAGGCCCGGCACCGTCCTGGACATGCTCGGACCGGTCGGGGCGTTCCATCTGCCGGATGCCGATCGGCGTGCACGGTACCTATTCCTGGCCGCCGGCGCGGGCATCACCCCCATCATGTCCATGGTGCGGACCATCCACTCCCTGCCAGGACATGCCAATGTTGTGGTGCTCTACCACGGCGCGGAAGCCGGCGGCTTCGCCTTCCACCAGGAACTGGCCTACATCGCATCCGTGGACTCGCGCGTCAAGGTCTTCTACTCCCTGGGCGACCGTAGCAAACCCGACGGGTGGGAAGGGCTCAGCGGAAGGCTCACGGCCGCCATGATCGACCAGGTTGCTCCGGATGCAAACGGCCGCCAAGTGTATGCCTGTGGCCCCGAGGGTTACCTGAACAGCGCCACCGAACTCCTCAAGCAGGTGGGCGTCGACGACACCTCCATCTACATGGAGTTCTTCTCGGGTGATCGCCAGACCATCCTCGAGTACCAGGCCGAGCTCGCCCTCGCGGCGGACATCGCAGAGGAGATCGCGGAGGAAATCGCCACTTCCGCTGAGGACTACTACGAAAGCCAGCCCAGCCCGTTCGGGCTCTATGAGCCCGGTTACGACGAGGATGGAACCCTGCCGGCCACGGGGCTGCCGCTCGAAACAGCCAACCCGGACGCGCGAACCCCCGAAGGCAGTTCGGACGCGGAACGGGAGGCTGGAAGCCCCGATGCCTCGAGCTTCGACACGGTTGGAACGGGAAGTCTCACCCTGTCCTTCATGCGCACCGGCATCAATGTGCGGATCGATCCCGACCAGCACATCCTCGAGGTGGCGCAGCGGGCGGGCGTCAGGATCGGCGCCAACTGCAAGGAGGGCATGTGCGGCTCCTGCAAGGTCGTCAAGCTTTCCGGGGAGGTCGAGATGAACCACCAAGGCGGAATCCGCAAACGGGAGATCGACGCAGGCAAATTCCTCCCCTGCTGTTCCACGGCGCGCACCGACATGGTCATCGACGCCTAGACGCTCCCCGGGAGCGACGCGCCGCCGCCCCACACAGAAGGCCCCGATGCATGCCTTGCCTGCCGACGTGCACAGCTCGCCCGTGCGTAATATATCAGTTTTTGATCTTGAATATATCTGAAGGAGGAGGGACATGGCCCTCATCGAAACGGCACCTGCCACGGCTGTCCGGCCGGAGCTCAAGGACGAGCACGCCCAGAAGTTCGTGCTGACCCTGTCCTGCCGGGAGCAGGCTGGAATCGTGCAGGCAATGACCACGTTCCTTTTCGAGCGCGGCTTCAATATCGACGAGCACCAGCAGTTCGACGACAGCCTGCGCGAGACGCTCCACCTGCGCACCGCCTTCTCCGGACCCCCCAGCTACACCCCCGCGAAGCTCGAAGAAGAGTTCGGCGGCATCGCGCAGCGGTTCGACATGAAGTTCAGCTTCCACGACCAGACCCAGCAGCGTGTCCTGGTCATGGTCTCCAAGTTCGGCCACTGCCTCAACGACCTCATCTTCCGCTGGCGCGGCGGCAGCCTGGGCGGTGAGCTGGTCCTGGTCGTTTCCAACCACGAGACCCACCGTGCCATGGCCGAGGCTGCGGGCCTGCCCTTCATCCACATCCCGGTCACCTCGGACACCAAGGCTGACGCCGAACGCCGCCTTTTGGAGCTCGTGGATGAATACGACGTCGATCTGGTTGTCCTTGCCCGATACATGCAGGTGCTCTCAAACGAGCTCTGCCGTTCGCTGGAAGGCCGTGCGATCAACATTCACCACTCCTTCCTCCCCGGCTTCAAGGGTGCCAAGCCCTACCACCAGGCCCACGCACGCGGCGTGAAGCTCATCGGTGCCACCGCGCACTACGTCACCGCCGACCTGGACGAGGGCCCGATCATCGAGCAGGAAGTCATCCGGGTAGACCACAGCTACAGCCCCTCCGCCCTGTCCACCGTCGGGCAGGACGCCGAGGCACTCGCCCTGTCCCGCGCCGTCCGCTGGCACTGTCAGCACCGCGTCCTGCTGGACGAGACCAGCACCGTGGTGTTCCGGTAGCCGGCACCCGGCACAGACATTAATTCGTAGAGCAGCAGGAGAACCTTATGGAATCGACGCCCCGCATTGTCATCATCGGAGCCGGCATCGTGGGCACCAACCTCGCGGACGAACTCGTCGCGAAGGGGTGGAACAACATCACGGTCCTCGACCAAGGCCCCCTCAACATGCCGGGCGGTTCCACGTCCCACGCCCCCGGCCTGGTCTTCCAGACCAACCCCTCCAAGTCCATGGCACTGTTCGCCAAGTACACCGTGGAGAAGCTCCTGTCCCTCACCGAGGACGGCGTCAGCTGCTTCAACCAGGTGGGAGGGCTGGAAGTCGCCACCACCGAAACCCGCCTCGCGGACCTGAAGCGCAAGCTTGGCTACGCCTCCTCATGGGGCATTGAGGGCTCCATCCTCTCCCCCGCTGAATGCAAGGAGCTCTACCCCCTTATCAATGAGGACGAGATCCTCGGCGGACTCCACGTTCCCGGCGACGGCCTGGCCAGCGCCGCCCGCGCGGTCCAACTGCTGATCAAGCGCACCGAGGCGGCCGGCGTAAAGTACATCGGCAACACCGAAGTGACCGGCATCGAGCAGTCCGGCCGCCGCGTCACCGGTGTCCAGACGCCCGACCGCGTGATCCCGGCTGACATCGTCGTCTCCTGCGCCGGCTTCTGGGGCGCAAAGGTCGGCGAGCTGATCGGTATGTCGGTGCCGCTGCTGCCCCTGGCCCACCAGTACGTCAAGACCACCCCGGTTCCGGCACAGCAGGGCAAGAACGAGCTGCCCAACGGCGCGCGGCTGCCCATCCTCCGTCACCAAGACCAGGACCTCTACTACCGCGAACACGGCGACCGCTACGGCATCGGCTCCTACGCCCACAAACCCATGCCCGTGGACCTGGACGAGCTCGGCAGCTTCAAGCCGACCGAAATCAGCGAACACAACATGCCCTCCCGTCTGGACTTCACCCTCGAGGACTTCCTCCCGGCCTGGGAAGCCACCAAGCAGATCCTGCCCGCCCTGTGCGAGAGCGAGATCGAGGACGGCTTCAACGGCATCTTCTCCTTCACCCCCGACGGCGGCTCGCTGGTGGGCGAGTCCAAGGAACTTGACGGCTTCTTCGTGGCCGAGGCGGTCTGGGTCACCCACTCCGCCGGTATCGCCCGGGCCATGGCCGAACTACTGGTGGACGGCAAGTCCTCCATCGACCTAGGCGACTGCGACATCCACCGCTTCGAGGAAGTGCAGCTGACCCCCGAGTACGTCAGCGAAACCTCGCAGCAGAACTTCGTGGAAATCTACGACGTCCTGCACCCGCTGCAGCCCAAGCTTTCCCCACGCAACCTGCGCGTCAGCCCCTTCCACGGTCGCCACCGGCAGCTGGGCGGCTTCTTCCTCGAAGGCGGCGGCTGGGAGCGGCCCTACTGGTTCGAGGCCAATGCCGAACTGCTCAAGGAACTGCCCGCAGACTGGCAGCCGCCGGCTCGCGATTCCTGGTCCGGCATGTTCAGCTCCCCCATTGCCGCGGCCGAGGCATGGAAGACGCGTACTGGCGTGGCCATGTACGACATGACTCCGCTCAAGCGCCTGGAGATTTCCGGGCCCGGCGCACTGAAGCTGCTCCAGGAACTGACTACCGGGGACCTGAACAAAAAGCCCGGAGCCGTCACTTACACGCTCCTGCTGGATGACCAGGGCGGCGTCCGAAGCGACATCACCGTGGCCCGCCTGGATGAGCAGACCTTCCAGCTCGGCGCCAACGGCAACATCGACACCGCCTACTTCGAGCGGGCAGCCCGCCACCAGACCGAAAGCGGCAGCGCCGGGGACTGGGTCCAGGTGCGCGATACCACCGGCGGCACCTGCTGCATCGGCCTCTGGGGTCCGCTCGCCCGGGAGGTGGTCGGCGCGGTCAGCAGCGACGACTTCTCCAACGACGGCTTGAAGTACTTCCGGTCCAAGAGGGCTGTCATCGGCGGCATCCCGGTCACAGCCATGCGCCTGTCCTACGTCGGTGAACTGGGCTGGGAGCTGTACACCAGCGCCGACAACGGCCAGCGTCTCTGGGATGCGCTGTGGAAGGCCGGCCAGCCCTTCGGCATCATCGCTGCAGGCCGCGCAGCTTTCAGCTCGCTCCGCCTGGAGAAGGGCTACCGTTCCTGGGGCTCCGACATGACCACTGAGCACGACCCCTTCGAGGCCGGCCTCGGCTTCGCAGTGAAGATGGCCAAGGCCAACTTCGTGGGCAAAGCAGCCTTGGAGGGCCGCACCGAGGAGAACTCCTCCCGGCGCCTGCGCTGCCTCACTGTCGACGACGGCCGCAGCCTCGTGCTGGGCAAGGAACCGGTGTTCTATAAGGGCCGGGCGGTGGGTTATGTCACCAGCGCCGCCTACGGCTACTCCATCCGCAAGCCCATTGCCTACTCCTACCTGCCCGCCGAAGTTTCAGTCGGCGATTCGGTGGAGATCGAGTACTTCGGCCGCCGCATCATGGCCACCGTGGCCCAGGATCCGCTGTACGACCCCACCATGTCCCGGCTGCGAGGCTGAGCATGACGGAACAGCGCCCGAACGGGGCGGCGCCGTCCGGCGCCAGGCCGGTCGGCACCGGGACCATCGGCAAGCTGCCATAGCCGCCTGCCGCTGCAGGCCTGCGCTGCAGGAGCCGATGTCATAGTGCTCAGCGTTCGCAGCGGGCGTCCCGTCTTCCGTGAAGGGTGCTTCGATGGGCCTGAGACCTGGGGAGGCATTCCTCATCGAAGCACCGCTTTCGGAAGACGGGGCCCTCCAATCGGCGTGACTGGTTGGGCGATTCCTTGTCTCGTACGAGGTGGTGCGTCATGCGTCGGAGTTGATGTGCCTGCGCTTCTGCTTCGGTACCCGGACGGCGGGCAGGCGTTCGATCTCCTCGATGCCGAGCCTCACCTGACGTGGGCCTTCGGCATACCCCGGAGCAAGAAGCAAGAACGCTTACATACTCTGTCTTTCACAGGCCATGCCCTTGACATTGAGTGTGAGCGAGCGCACGATCTGTTGCACAGAGCGAACGTTGTTGATCATGGCGGAACGAAGCTGGCCCGGATATGCCCCCGCCCGGGACTCCGCCCGTGGATGCGCGTGACAAACGAATTCAAGAAGACCGATCAAGGGGAGCCCCCTCTCGCGCATAGACCGCACAGCGTTGTCAGCGTCCATGCGGCAGCTCTCATCACTAAGGGAAACTGTTTATGACTATCAAAGGTGGCAGCACCGTCGATCAAAGCAGTGCGGAGCACCGGAACCTGGGGACGACGCCGAAGTCATCTCCCGGGTCCTGCCCGGCCATATCGGCTGGCATCGAGCCAGTCGGCCTCGTCCGCCGGTCGCTCAGGGCTGCTGCGGCTGTCCATGCGTCCAGGAAACGGCGCCCCGGTGCCGGCAGCGCTATGCGCTGAAGCCAGAAGGGAACGAATCTCAGTGATCCATTCGACCAGGACGGCGGCCTCCGCCGACGCCTCCATTTCAAAAGAGACCAGCTCCACGTTCAAACGCCGCTTCATGGTGCGGCTTGTCGCTGTGTTCATCGGCGGGATGTTCCTCGACGGTTACATCCTCGGAATCATCGGCCCCGTCACCGGACCCATGCGGTCAGATCTCCAGCTCGACTCACTGTCCCTGGGGATGATCGCTGCAGGCCCGCTGGCAGGCATCTTCGTCGGCGCGCCGCTGGCTGGCTGGGCCACTGACAAGTTCGGGCGCAAGCCCATGTTCCTCGTGGACATGGGCCTGTTCCTGCTCGCCTCAGCGGCCCAGTTCTTCGTAGCCTCCGGAGACGGGGCCGTGGTCCAGCTGGCCATCATCCGGTTCCTCATGGGCGTCGCGATCGGCGGCGAGTACTCAATCGGTGGACCCCTGCTGTCAGAGTTCTCCCCGCCAAAGCTCCGCGGGCGCTTGCTCGGGCTGACTCTGATCGCCTGGTACGTCGGCTTCATGATGGCATTCATCATCGGCACCCTCCTGCACGACGCCGGAACCCCATGGCGCCTCGTCATCGGCACGAGCACGATCCTCGCCCTGGTCCTGTTCCTCGCCCGCTTCGGCCTCCCCGAATCGCCGAGCTGGCTCATCACGAAGGGACGGCGCGAGGAAGCGCTCGCGATCGCACGCAGATACGTCGAATCGCCCCAGATGCACCACAGCATCACCGAAGAGATCGATCTGAGAAGGATCCAGGAGGCCCAGGCCGCGCAGGGCAGGACAAAGATCAAGAGCGCCTCCGTCGGAATGCTGTTCTCGAGGCAGCACTGGCGCGCCACCCTCTTCACCTCAGGTTTCTGGTTCTGCGCGGTCACTCCGTACTTCGCGATCGCGACCTTCGCCGACGACGTGCTCAACCATTTCGGCTTCGGCGGCGGCTGGGCCGGCGGAGTCGGCCTGTCCGCCCTTGCGACCGCGGGCGTTGTCACCACCGTGCTTCTGATCGACAAGCTCGGCCGCCGAATCCTCACCGTGCCCGGGCAGTGGCTCTGCGCAGGCATCCTGCTGATCATCGGACTCTGGGGGAACGCACCGGCGATCCTCGTGCTCGTCCTGTTCCTCGCCTTCTCCTACTTCAATGCCGGCTACACCACGCTGACCCAGGTCTATCCGGCCGAGGTATTCCCCGGGCACCTGCGCGGGATCGGCATGGGCTTCGCCGCGGCCTTCAGCCGCATCGGAGCCGCACTCGGCACCTTCGCCCTGCCATGGGCGATCAGCAACATCGGCATGGGCCCAAGCATGGTCGCCGCCGCCGCCGTCGCATTGCTCGGCGCAGTCCTCTCGCAATGGCTCGCACCTGAAACAAAGGGACGCACCCTCGCAGAGATCTCCGCAAACTTCTCCCACTGACACCGGGACTGCACGGTCACTACGGGTCAGAGCTAACCGAGCCGTACATACAGGAGGCCTTCGCCGCTACAGCGGCGGAGGCCTCTTCTATGCGTCCAGCACGCGTGAGCCGGATGCTGCCCGAACTCGGTCGTGTCTCGCCTTTCGCAGGGGGCACCCGAACATGACCGAGCGGTCCACGTCCAGCTCATCGGAGGCGTGATTTCGAAGGCCGTTGTGTGGCCACGCCCGACCACTTGGCCGGTGAGCAGGGGCCGCCCCAGGGCGCGTCACGTCCTGAAGGTCACCTCCCGGGGGTCAAAGGCAGGACAATGACCTTCAGGAGGTGACCTTCAGACGGAGGGGCGGGCGGCCGGGGCGCTCTCGGCTCGCCACGGTTGTGGCGGCCCGTCTCAGCGGCGGGCAGCCGACGCCTGGCGGGAGGCCGTGCGCCCGAGGACCAGGCCGATCACCAGCATGCCGACGCCGAGCAGGAGGTGCAGCCCGTTGTCCGCGGCGTTGAGCGGGACGAAGTTGCCGGCCGACTCGCCGCCGAACACGAGGCCGTAGACGAACAGGACGAGGTAGATCGCGCCGCCCCAGACGAGGAAGCCCTTGGAGCCCGCCGCCGAGCGGGCGAGCGCGAGGCCGGCGATGCCGAAGAGCAGGTGGACCACGTTGTGGAGCACCGAGACCTGGAACAGGCCGAGCAGGTACGCGTCCGAATGGTGGCCCGCGAAGCCGAGGCCCGAGCCGGAGGTGATGCCGGGGATGAAGCCGAGCACCCCGACGAGGAGGAAGACGGCACCGACGACGGTCGCGGCGACCTGGACTGCGGTGCGGCGGTTCGAGAGGACTGAGGTGGACATGGTGTCTCCTTGTGAAGGTCCCCGGCGTGCCGTCTGACGCGCCGGTGCGGTGTTCCCGCACCAATAGTTCGGAGGGCCCGCGCAGACGGATTGGACCAATCTGCGCGAGCCCTCCGGAAGGGGGTCGCCGAGGAGGCTACGAGAACTGCTGGACGACGATCGGCGCGGTGGTGGGCTGCTTCGATCCGCCCGCCGGCTCGACCGTCACGCCGAGGACCGTCGAGGATCCGATACCGCCGGGCAGCTCGTTCCACGTGGACCCGGTGCCCTTCACGAGGC
Organism: Sinomonas atrocyanea; assembly: GCF_001577305.1. Lineage (NCBI taxonomy): Bacteria > Bacillati > Actinomycetota > Actinomycetes > Micrococcales > Micrococcaceae > Sinomonas > Sinomonas atrocyanea. The sequence goes on along the minus strand of NZ_CP014518.1, from coordinate 191,402 downwards.
CCGCGGGCTTCATCGTGCCGGACGCGTCGCCGAGCCACAGCTCGTAGACATGCCCCTGGGCGGGCTGCGGCAGGCCCAGCGTCACCACGCCGGCCACCGCGTCCTGCCGTGAGTGGGCGAGGACCAGGGTCCCGCCGCCGGGCACGCTGACCTGTTGGACCTTGGCATCCGGGGCGGCGAGGATCCGCCCCATCACCGTTCCGGGCGCGTCCGCGGCGAGGGCGAGCTGCCGGAGGGCATCGTCGCGCTGCTGCTGGGCACGGATGGCCCACGCGCCGCTCACGCCGGCCACCACGAGGAGTGCAGCCGCCGCGGCAGCGAGCCACCGGGTGGAGACGGGAAGGCGCAGCGCACGACGGCGGTGCTCGCCGAGGTCGGCCACCGTCGCCTCGGCGGGGGGCGCCGGGGTGTAGGGACGTGACCCCGCGACGCTGGGACGTGACCCCGCGACGCTGGGACGTGACCCCGCGTCTGCGGGAGCTGACCCCGCGTCGCGGGCGGCGGGGCGGGGCTCCTCGACGGCGTCGAGCTGCGGCGTGACAGCGATCTGCGCCATGAGGCGGGCCTTGAGGTCCGGCGGCGGCGCGACGGGGGTCGTGCCCGCGGCGAGCAGGGCCGCGGTCTCGGCGAGCTCGCGCGCCTCCTCGGCCGTCTCGTCGCCGAAGCCGAGGGTGTGCTCGAAGCGGCGGCGCTCCTCGTCGTCGAGCGCGTTGAGGGCGTAGGCACCGGTCAGCAGGTGCAGCTGATCATCCATGGCTCACTCCCAACACGTCTCTCAGGCGGATCATTCCGTCGCGGATTCTGGTCTTCACGGTGCCCAGGGGAAGCCCCAGGGCGGTGGCGACTTCCCCGTAGGTGTAGCCGCCGTAGTAGGCGAGCCGGATCGCCTGCTTCTGCACCTCGGTCAGGGATTCGAGGGCCCGGTTGACCCGGTCGCTCTCGAGGGCCACCTCGACGCGGTGCTCGACGTCGTCGTAGCTCTCCTGGAATTCCTTGATGCCCTGCCGCAGGTCCCGGTCCGCCGCGGCCTGGGCGGCGCGGACGCGGTCCACGGCCCGGCGGTGCGCCATGACGGTGATCCAGGCGCGGGCGCGGCCGCGGTCGGCGTCGAACCTCTTGGCCTGCTGCCAGACCTCGAGGAACACCTCCTGGGTGACCTCCTCGGCCTGGGCGGGGTCGCGGACCACGCGCAGCACGAGGCCATGGACGAGCGGGGCGAGGGCGTCGTAGAGCTGGCCGAAGGCCGCCTGGTCCCGCGCGCCACGCAGTCCATGAGGTCGTCGAGGTCCGGGGCGGGCGCCCCGGCGTAGTGGTCCGGCATGTAGACCACTGTCTCACGAAGAGCCATGCCCTTCCTCACCTCCTGCAGCTGTGGGGCCGCGCGCCGACGGCGGGCCGGGCAACCAGCACGCCCGGCCCGCCGTCGGTGGCTGTTCTGGTGTGCTACTTCGCCGGGGGCATCAGCACGGAGTCGACGAGGTACACGGTGGCGTTGGCCGTGTGCACGCCGCCGCAGACCACGTTGGCGCCGTTGACCTTGAGGCTGTTCCCCGAACCGGTGACGGTGACGTCCTGGCCCTCGACCGTCTTGTGGGTGCCGGCGATCGAGTCAGGCTCGATCTGGCCCGGGACCACGTGGTAGGTGAGGATCTTCTTCAGCGTCGCGTCGTCGGTCTTGAGCGAGTTGATGGTGGCCGGGTCGATCTTCGCGAACGCGCTGTCCACCGGGGCGAACACCGTGAACTGGCTCGAGTCGAGGGTGTCGACCAGGTTGACCTTGGGGTTGAGCTTGCCCGAGACCGCCGAGGTGAGGGTGGTCAGGAGCGGGTTGTTGGACGCGGCGACGGCGACCGGGTCGGCGCTCATCCCCTGGACCGACCCTGGCCCGGAGGGATTGGCCTTCGCGTAGTCGGCGCAGCCGGCGCCCACGAGGTTCGCGGCCGGGTCGGCGCTCATGCTGCCCGAGGCCATCGGGCTGCTCATGCCGCTCGCGCTCGGCGTCGTCATGCCAGCCGCGGCGCTGGCGGGTGCGGACGACGACGAGCCGCCGGCCGCCGCCGTCGACCCGCCGCAGGCGGAGAGGCTGAGCGCGGAGACCGCGGCGAGCGCGGCGAGGCCCACAACGGCGGGGGTGCGATGGGTGGTCTTCATGGCTTCACTCCTGTTCGAGGTTGGCATGCCGTCGAAGGTGGCGTGCACCTGTAGTTCGGAGCGGCTGCGAGGGCGGATTGGACCGGCGTCGAGGAGGTCCGTTCAGCCCAGCAGCGAGCGCAGGGTGAAGGCGTTGCGCACGGCGTTCCCGCCGCCGTCGTTGTTGAAGTAGGCGAACACCTCGTGTCCTGCGGCGTCCCACTCCCGGATGCGGCCGGCCCACCAGCCCAGGTCAGCGTCGGAGTACGAGCCGGCGTAGAGGTGCCCGTGGTCGGGGCCGTGCAGGCGCACGTAGACGTGCGGGGCCGTCGCCTCGAGGATGCACGGCAGGCCGGCGCCGCTCATGACGCAGTACGCCGCGCCGTGCCGGCGGAGGATGTCGAAGACGCCCGGGTCGTGCCAGCTCGGGTGGCGGAACTCGACCGCGGTGCGGATCCAGGGCGGCAGGGTGCCGAGGAACCAGTCCAGCCGGGCGTCGTCCCGGGCGTGGTGGGGCGAGAGCTGGACTAGCAGCACGGCCCGGCGCGGCCCCAGCTCGTGCCATGAGTCCGCGATGCGCCCGGCCCAGGCCTCGGGCGCGTAGAGGCGCTTGGCATGGGTCAGCCCGCGCGGGGCCTTGACCGAGAGGAGGAAGCCTTCGGGGAGCCGACGGCGCCAGCTGGCGAACGCCGTCGTGCGCGGCCAGCGGTAGAAGCTGGCGTTGAGCTCCACGGTGGAGAACGCCGCGGAGTAGATGCCGAGGCGGTCCCAGGGGCGGGTGCGCGGCGGGTAGAGGGCGTGCTCCCAGTGGTCGTAGCTCCAGCCCGACGTGCCGATGTGCCAGCCCATGGTTCCGAGCCTAGCCAGATTGGCCGGGGGCCGCCGGGGGTAGGGAAGGGCCATGGCTACCTCGCTTCGCGGCGTCCTCTTCGACGTGGACGGCACCCTCGTGGACTCGACCTATTTCCATACGCTCGCCTGGTGGCACGGGTTCCGCCGCTTCGGGCACGACGTGCGGATGAACGAGATCCACCGCCTCGTGGGGATGGGCGGGCAGAAGATCGTGGAGCGCCTGCTCGGGCCGGAGCGGGACGCGTCGCAGGACAGCGAGATCCTGGACACCCATGCGGCGGTGTTCTCCACGTTCTGGCCCCACCTGCGGCCCTTCGACGGGGCCCGCGACCTGCTGGGGCGCTGCAAGGAGGCGGGCCTGTCCGTGGTCCTGGCGTCCTCGGCCCGCGAGCAGGACCTCTCCGTGCTGCGCTCGGTGGTGGACGCCGAGGGGTCGGTGGACGCGGCGACCAGCTCGGCCGATGCGGACGAGCCCAAGCCCGCGCCGGACATCCTCGAGGCGGCGCTCAGGGCCGGAGGGCTGGAGGCATCCGAGGTCGTGTTCGTGGGCGACGCCGTCTGGGACGTGCAGGCCTCTTCAGCGCTGGGCATCCCGACCATCGGGCTCGCGTGCGGCGGGTACAGCGCCGCCGAACTCGAGGAGGCGGGCGCGGCCGAGGTCTTCGCCTCGCCCCGCGAGCTCCTGGTCGGGTTCGGGGGCAGCCTGATCGGGCGCGGGCTCTCCGCGGCAGAGTAGGCGCGGCTCTCGTAGCGCCGCGGCGCTCCCGCTCAGGCAGCAGGGCGCGTGGCTCGTCGACTCAGCCCGACCAGATGTCTCCGGCGGCGAGGCGCACGATCTGCTCCATAGCCGTCTGCGTGCTCATCCCCGCCTTGACCAGGGCGTGGAGCGCCTGCTCTTCTCGACGTCCGAGGTCCGGGGCCTTCTGATGTCGCGCCGTTGCGGGCCGACCCCCCGAGGCTGACGGTGATTCCACGGTGATCGCCATTGATCTCCTCAATTCTGTGAACATCCAGCGTGCCGACACCGAGCAAGGAAACGGGCCAGCTCCGCTGTTTGGAGCCCTGGCCCGGTCATGCCTTGCGCATGGTGCGCGGTGACGGTCGCATGACAATATCAGTCATATCCGTCCGCCGCCAGAGGCGTTTCGACCCTAGCCAGGACTCCGCCCCGCGCCACGTCCGTGTCAGGATGGGCTATGACCGAGCGCCTGATGCTCCTCGACACCGCCTCGCTGTACTTCCGTGCCTTCCACGGCGTGCCCGAGACGATCAGGCGGGAGGACGGGACGCCGGTCAATGCCGTCCGGGGCCTGCTGGACATGATCGCCCGGCTCACCGCGGACTTCGGCGCCACGCACCTCGTGGCGTGTTGGGACGACGACTGGCGCCCCCAGTGGCGCGTCGACCTCATCCCCTCCTACAAGGCCCACCGCGTGGAGCGGCAGGTCGCGGACGGCCCCGACGTCGAGACGGTCCCCGCGGGGCTCGTCGCCCAGGTCCCGCTGATCCGCCACGTGCTGGGCCTCGCCGGGATCGCCGTCGTCGGTGCCCCCGAGCACGAGGCGGACGACGTCATCGGCACCTACGCCGCGCGCGCCGAACTGCCCGTGGACGTGGTGACCGGCGACCGCGACCTCTTCCAGGTGGTCAGCGACGCCCGCGGCGTGCGCGTCGTCTATACCGCCCGCGGCATGAAGAACCTCGAGACCGTCACCGACGCCGTGGTGGTGGACAAGTACCGCGTGCTGCCCGAGCAGTACGCCGACTACGCGGTGCTGCGCGGCGACGCCTCGGACGGGCTGCCCGGCGTGGCGGGCATCGGCGAGAAGTCCGCCGCGACCCTGCTCGCCCGCTTCGGCACGCTCGAGGGCCTCCTCGAGGCGGCGGAGGACCCGGCCAGCGGGCTGCCCGCCCCGATGCGGGCCAAGCTCGCCGCCGCCGCGGACTACCTGGACGTGGCGCCCGCGGTGGTGAACGTGGTCCGCGACCTCGACCTCCCCACGCTCGACGCCGCCGCGGCGCGGCTCCGCGCGGTCGACGGCGGCCCCCGCCGCGAGCTCGAGGGGCTCGCCGCCGCGTGGAACCTCGGCGGCTCGGTCAAGCGCCTGCTCGCGGCGCTCGACCGGCACGGGTGACCGGCGGGAGAGACGTCCTTCAGGAGAGCCGCACGGTCCGGATCTCCCAGGGCTGCAGACGGAGCGCGAGGCGCCCCTCGGCGGCCGTGTCCTCGAGCACCGCTCCCGTCAGGTCGACGGTGGCGGCGCGGCAGAAGGTCCCCGAGAGGACCGCGTCCTCCGGCTCGTCCGCGAAGAGCACGAGCCTGGCCTCCAGCGCTCCGCCGACCCGCCGGAGGCTCGTCAGGCGGGTGCCGTGGCCCTCGAGCCGCAGCCCCTCCGACGGCCGGGGCAGCGTCCCCCCGCGGCCCCCGAGACCGCGCACCGCGGCCACCGGGGAGGTGAAGAGTTCAGAGAGCCGGACGGCCCCCGCCTCGGACCAGCCCTCCGCCGAGGGGACGACGGCGAGCTCGATGCCCACCTCGGCGCCCAGCTCCTGGGCGCCGGGAACGGGGATCTCTGCCGCAGCCGGCTCGTCCCGGAGGGGGTGGACGTTGACGCTCATCGATCCGACGGCCCGCAGCACGGTCAGGGCGATCTCGCAGGCGTCGACGATCTCGTATTCGGTCGCCTCCCGGACGAGCACCGTGGCCGGGCCGGCCGAGATGAACCGGTAGGCGGGGAAGGTCGGAAGGGGATGCTCGCCGCCTCCGCCCTCGGCCGTGAGACCACGCCGCGTCACGGCGAACTGGCCCTCCGAAGCCGAGCCCGAGACAGATTCCGGCAACGGAATATGCAGGCGCAGACGGTGGTCGGCCGCCGGGTTGCGGAAGCGCACGGAGAGGCGGACGAACGGCTCCCCGCGCCGGAGCTCCACATCCATCACCACGGGGACGTCCACCGTGTCCTCGGACCGGCCCCCGGTTGCGGGGTCGAGCGCCCGGGGCCAGGCGTAGTGGCGGACTACCCGGATGACCGCGCGGAGCGGCCCCTCCTCGAGCACCTCCACCCCCACCTCGGACGGGCTGCTGACCAGGAGGTCCCTGGCTGGGGGCCCGTAGTTGTACGTGTCGCCGCTGTCGCCGCCGTCGACCAAGGCGCCTACCCCGCGCAGCATCGTCCCGTCGGCCGCGCTCACCGTCAGGGTGCCGTCCGCCTCGATGGTCGCGGTGACGGCGCCGTTGGCGAGGCCGCCGTCGACGCAGCGGACGCCGCCGGGGCACGCGACCTCGGTCCCCGGGCGCACGCGCAGCGCGGTGGTCCCGGAGGCGGGCACGGGCACGTCGACGAGGACGCGGGTCCGGCGCTGGGCGAGGATCCTCAGCTGCCACGGGCCGGGGCTGCTGCCCACCGCGGCCTCCAGCGCGGAGGCGAACTCGGCGATGTCGAACACCGGCGCGGCAGGGACCTCGGCCACGGAGAACTCGAGGAGCCCCGGCTCGATGCGGTAGGCGTCGATCAGCTGGCCGAAGAGCTCGCGCCCGTGGATACGGTTCATCACGCGTGCCACCAGGACGGAGGCGTCCATCGTCTCGTCTCCGAGCACGGTGGGCAGCTCGCCGACGGGCTGCGCGGGAAGGATCGCCCCGTCCGCTGTCTCGGCGACGAGGGGCGCGTCCGCGTTCCCGCGGGCGATGGTCAGCTCGACGAGGCCGGGGCGGGGGAACGGCAGCGAGTTGACCACCGAGAAGGCATCCTCCGGGACGTCCCGGGTCACCCGCGAGAGCACGTCATCGCGGACCGAGCGGGCCAGCTGGGCGGCCTCCTGGAGCCGCGCGTCGACCTGCAGCACGGTCTCGTCCGTCCCTGAGCCGACCACGGAGTCGTGAGCGCTCGACTCGATGATCCGGCGCCAGGCCATCCCCAGATAGGGTTCGAAATCGGCCGCCGTGTGGGCTGCCGCGAGCCGCTCTGCCTCGAGGACCAGCGATTCGGCGCGGCTCATCGCCGTCTTCAGCCCGCGCCGGATCGAGAAGACGCCGGGGAGGATGTTGCCGCGGGCGTGCGAGCGCAGCTCGCCCCGGATAGTGCGGGCGGGTCGGTCGGGGCCCAGCCCGCGGACGTAGTCCTCGAGCGTTCCGACCGTGATGGGGAAGGGCTCGTCCCCATAGCGGTCCACCCACTCCATGAGGCGTGGGTCCGGGGCCATGTGGTCGGTTCCGAGCATGCCCAGGATCGGGGCCCCGGCCCAGCGGGAGCGGGTCCGGTCGCGGTAGCCGGCCAGCGCAGCGGGGATCTTCTCGGGGATGGCCAGGAGGTCCAGGGCGTTGCCGTAGCCGTCGAAGAGGTACTCGACGCGCACCGCGGAACCGTCCGGGGACTCCCAGAGGAAGGAGTGCTCTGCCACCTCGGACGGCACCCCCCTCCAGAGGCTCGCATGCTCGATGCCAGCACGCCGGAGGATCTGCGGCATCTGGGCGACGTGCCCGAACATGTCGGGCAGGTAGCCGATCGCCATGCTGCCGCCGAGCGCCTGCGCGCCGGCCATGCCCAGCTGGAGGTTCCGGACGATCGTCTCGCCCGAGCAGAGGAACTCGTCGAGGAGGATGTGCCAGGGGCCGAGGGCGAGCTGGCCGCGGGCAACGGCGGCCGCGACCCGTTCCCGGCTCTCGGGCCTGATCTCGAGGTAGTCCTCGATCGCAGCCGTCTGGCCGTCGAGGGTGAACCGGAACCGGGGATCCGCCTCGGCCATCCCGAGCACCGCGTCGAGCACGGTGACGAGCCGGTAGCGGAACACGTGGAACGGCTCGTACCACTCGCGGTCCCAGTGGGTGTGCGGCACGAGGACGATCCCCGTCTCCGCGGCCTGGTCCTGGCCCCCTGCCGTGACGCTGCTGGTCATCGTCACGCCCCCGCCACCTCTCCCGCGGCCTCCATGCCCATCCCGTCCAGCAGCACGCGCATGATCTTCTGGGCCGTGCGCAGGTCGGTGGTCCCCTCGGGGATCCCGGTGGGCGGGGGCTGCTTCTGGGTCACCATGGCGTGGAACGCCTCCCATTCGGTCTCGAAGGCTTCGGTCACGTCGTTCCTTTCGCGGACGACGACGCCGGCGCCCTCGCGCTCGACGGTCCGCAGGCGCGTGGGGCTGTTGAGGAGGTAGGGCACGCCGAACGTGAGCTCGGCGCTCCCTTCCGTGTGATGGACCGTGACGGTCTCCCGGTACTCGGGGTAGTCCGCCATGTAGTGCCAGTTGAGGTGGAACCGGGCGCCCGAGCCCAGGGTTCCGGCGACCTCGATCGATCCCGGGTCGTCCTGGGGGGCCCAGTGGCGCACGGCCTCCACCGTCCGGAGGGGTCCGAACAGCGAGCGGACCAGGGCGATGTCGTGGATGAGGCTGCCGAGCACCACGTTGGCGTAGAGCCGGCGGGCAAGGTCGGGCGCTTCCCCGCCGAGGGCTGCGTCGAGGTGGGTCCGGTCGGCGTCCCGGAACCGCGCCAGGGCCTCGGCGGGAACGTCCCCCGCAGCCGGGCGGAGGTTCGCGTAGGCGAGCTGCGAGGCCCCGCTCGGGTGCAGGACCTCGACCCCGACGTACCGGACCCCCTCGGCCGGCGGCAGGGTGGAGCCCAGGGCGAGCACCGCGGGGTCGTACTCCTTCATGTAGCCGAGCAGGAGCATGGGGCGCCCCTGGGCCTCCTCGGCGGCGCGGAGCTCCTCCGCTTCCCGGACCGAGTAGGCGAGGGGCTTCTCGCACAGGACCGGGACCCCTTGGCGGATCGCGGCGAGGGCGTCGGTGCCGTGCGAGCCGGAGGTCAGGAGCACCACGGCGTCCAGGCTCTCCGAGTCGAGGAGCGCGGCGAGGCTCTCGTGCCGGTGCCCGGGCCCGATTCCGTACTGCTCGCCGATGCTCGCCCGGAGCGAGGGGGAGGCGTCGGCGACCGCGGCGATCTCGAAGAGGTCCCAGCGGCGTGAGAGGAGGGGCAGGTGGACGGACTGGGCGATGGCGCCGAGTCCGACGACTCCGATGCGGAGGACGGTCATGAGGGTATCCACTTCCTGAGGGCGTGTCGGTTGATGGCATGGTCGCGCTCGACGGCGCTGGGGTCCTCGCCGGGTCGGGGAACACGGTCCTGCTCGATGACGAGCCACCCGTCGTACCCCTGCCCGAGGAGTCCGCCCATGAAGCCGTCGACGTCGAGGTCGCCGTGCCCGAGCGGCACGAAGGCTCCGCGCGTCCAGACGTCACGGAGCGTGCCGCCGGTCTCTGCCACGGAACGGAGGACGTCGACGCGGGCGTCCTTGAGGTGCACGTGGTTGATCCGGTCCCCCCAGCGGGCGAGCGCGCCGACGGGGTCGCCGCCGGCGAGGAGGAGGTGGCCGGTGTCCAGGGTCAGGCCGACGTCGGTCTCCTCGAGCAGCCGGTCGATGTCCTGCGGCGATTCGATCCAGGTTCCGGCGTGGTGGTGGAAGGTCGGCTCGAACCCCCGGGCCCGGACGCGTTCGACGGCGAGCCGGATGTTGCGCGTCAGGCGGCGCCACTGGTCCTCGTCGAGTGCCGGCTGCCACCCGGTGCCGGGATGGCGGAGGACTCCGGACCCGCTGTCCGCGAGCGTCGGCAGGGCGGCGCGGGCCGTCCCGCCGGCCCCCGCCGCGGCCTCGGCGAACGCGTCGAGCACTGTCTCGAGGACCTCGAGGGCCGCGGGAAGACGCTCGTCCTCGGTGAACGGGAGGTCGATCCACCCGCCGGCGAGCGCGAGCCCGTGGCGTGCGAGCCGGTCGGTGAGCTCTCGGCCGCGGCCGAGGAAGCCGAGTGGTCCGAGGTCGATCCCGGTGTAGCCCTGGCGGGCCAGGACGGCGCAGAGCCCGTCCGGACCCGGGAGCGTGCCGCCCTCGGCGTCGCCGAGGGCGAAGAGGCCGAAGCTGACCGGGGCGCCAGCAATGTCGATCACGTCTCGTTCCTTCCCAGAGGTGGTGCCAGCGGCCCGCGGTGCGGACCCGTTCACTGGCTGATGGCGAGGATGCGGCGGTCGGGCGTCTCGAGGCGGTACGGGCCCACACCGTCGGGGAGCTCCTCGTGCGCGCTGCGGACCACGCGCCGTCGTCCGTCGAGCGTGACGAAGACCGTGCCCTCGGCGCCGACCGCGACCAGCTGCCCGTCGACGCGGAGCAGGAGCGGCCCGTCGGTCCCGAGGCTCACCGCGGTGCGCCCCTGCTTCAGGGCGTCGAGCACCGCCTCCTCGCCGGCGTCGTGGGCCGCCGCCCACGTTGTCGGCGCACCGACCGGGTGGCCGTCCTCGGGGCGGTGGAAGTCTCCGCCGCCGAGCGGGACGACGTCGGTCCCCCACGCGGTCCACCACGCCCAGATCCCGCTGTCGGCGGGCCGGGCGAGCCACGTCGAGTGCATGATCTCGGCGTGGGCCGGCCTGCGCGTCAGCGGCCACTGCCACGCGCAGTCGTCCGCGATCGGATGGTTGATGGAGAGGAACCCGCCCTGCTCCTCGGCCTGCTCGACCCAGCGGTCCGGGTGTTGGCGGAAGTCGACCCATCCGATGCGTCCGAAGGCGTTCGCGTGGCCGCGGGCGGTGGTGACCTCCTGGCCGGGCAGGAGCGTGATGCCGTACGCCGCCCCCGTGCCGGCGAGCTCGGCGAAGTGGCTGACGGTGTTGTGCTCCGTCACCGCGAGGAAGTCGAGGTTCCTTGCCGCGCCGTGGGCGGCCAGCTGCTTCAGGCTGAGCCGCCCGTCGGAGTGGAGCGTGTGGGCGTGGCAGTCCCCCGCGAACCAGGTGAGCCCGGACGACGACGGGAGGTCCCGCCGTCGTCCTCTCGCCTCCGATGCGGGGCGAGGGGGCGCCGGCTCGGGCTCCACACCGCCGGTGGCGGGGAGGTGGATGTCGAGGATCGCCTCGACCCCTTCCGCGGGAAGGCGATGGAGGCCGAGCACGACCTTCCACACGCCGTCCTCGAGCTCGCCTGCGAGGTAGCCGCCCGAGGCGCGCTCGGCAGTGATGACGAAGCGTTCCTTCGCCCCTCCCGACCAGCCGCGCCAGCCCCCGGGCCCCTCGCAGCCGAGGTCGATGACCGCCGACGAGGTGTCGTAGTCGAGGACTACCTCGAGACTGCGAGCGCCGTGGACCTCGAAAGGCACCTCGACGTAGGGGCCCTCGGCCTGGTCCTCGACCGTCAGCAGCCGACGGATCCGCACCTAGTCGCCGATCCGCACGCCGTCGGCGTCGAACAGCAGGGTCCGGCGCGGCTCGACCGTGACGCCGGCTGCGGAGCCGATCTCGGGCTCGAGGTCCTCCCCCACGACGGCCTGCACCATGGCTCCCTCGGGGAGCTCCACGGTGACGAGCACCGCGGCCCCAGGTTCTCGGCGACGGTCACCGTGCCCGAGAACTCGCCCTGGCCGGCCGGAACGAGTGAGAGGTACTCGGGCCGTCCTCCCCAGGTGACCTTCTGGCCCTCGGCGACCCGCCCGGCCGCAGCGGGAGGGAGCGGCAGCCGGTGCCGGCCGATGTCCACCGCGCCCGAGACGACGACGCCCTCGATGAGGTTCATTGACGTGGAGCCGACGAACGAGGCCACGAACGTGTTGGCGGGGCGCTGGAAGACCTCGCGCGGCGTCCCGAGCTGCTGGAGCCTGCCGGCCTTCATGATCGCGATGCGGTCGGCGAGCGCGAGGGCCTCGGCCTGGTCGTGGGTGACGAAGACGGTCGTCACGCCCAGGTCGAGCTGCAGCTTCTTCAGGAACGTGCGGGCCTCCAGCCGGAGGCGGGCGTCCAGATTGGAGAGCGGCTCGTCGAAGAGGAAGACCTCGGGGCGGCTCGAGACGGCGCGGGCCAGGGCGACGCGCTGCTGCTGGCCGCCCGAGAGCTGGCCGGGGCGGCGTTCGAGGAGACCGCCGAGGGAGAGCTTCTCGCTCACGGAGGAGGCCTGGGCGTGCCTCTCCTTGCGGCCGACCTTCTGGATCTTGAGCGGATACGAGATGTTGTCCGCGATCGACATGTGGGGGAAGAGCGCGTAGTCCTGGAAGACCATCGCGACGTGGCGCTGGCCCGGCTCGAGATCGGTCACGTCCCGGTCCCCGATCGTGATCGTGCCCGAGGTGGACTTCTCGAGCCCCGCGATGGTGCGCAGCAGGGTGGTCTTCCCGCAGCCGGAGGGCCCGAGCAGGGCGAAGAACTCGCCGTCCTCGATGGTGACGTCCATCTCGTCGACGCCGCGGACACCGCCGGGGTACTCCTTGATGAGCGAGCGTGTGGTGATAGCGGCCATCAGCCTTTGATACCTCCATGGAAGCGGAACCCGTAGCGCCTGCTGACGAAGAAGTACATGGCGACGACGGGCAGGGAGAAGAGCAGGGAGAAGGCGGAGATCAGGGCGAGGTCCGGCTGGCCGCCTTCGGTGTAGAACGTGTACATCACGACGGCGGCCGGGGACTTCGAGGGCGACCTCAGCAGGATGTAAGGCACCAGGAAGTTGCCCCAGACCTGCACGACCGCCCAGACGGCGATCGCCGCGAGGCCCGGACGGGCCAGCGGGACCACGACGTCCCACAGGATGCGCAGGGGCTTGGCGCCGTAGAGCCGGGCCGACTCCTCGTAGGACTTGGGGGTCGAGTCCATGAAGTCCTTGAGGATGAAGATCACCGTGGGCAGGATCCCGCCGCTGAGCACCAGGATGACTCCGAACTGCGAGTCGATGAGGCCGAGCTTGACCATGAGCAGGAACGTCGGGACCATCGCCGCGGTCCCCGTGATGATCGAGGAGAGCAGCAGCAGGGAGTAGAGCAGCACGTCCCGCCCCGGGATCCGCACCCGGGAGAGCGCGTAGGAGGACAGCGACCCGAGCACCAGGACGATGACCATCGAGCCGATCGCCAGGATCAGCGAATTCCCCAGCGAGGCCATCGCGTCCGCGTTGGCGAAGAGCACCGCGAAGTTGTGCAGGGTGAAGTCGGGCACCTTGACGTTGAGGCCCGGGTGGGCATCGAAGGGCGCGAACACGAGCCACAGCACCGGCAGGACGAAGAAGGCCAGGATCAGGGCGATGAAGACCGTCTTGCCGACGATGCCGATGAAGTGGCGCACCCGGTTCCGGGCGGCCTCCTCTTCGGGGGTGCGCACGGGAGCGGTGGCGGAGGTCATTTCTTCCTCTCCTTCAGCAGCCGCAGGTAGACGGTGGCGATGACGAGGTTGATGACGATCATGATCAGGGAGATCGCCGCACCCTGCCCGAGGGCCCCGTCGTTGAGGGCGAGCCGGTAGATGAAGATGGGCAGGATGTTAGACCGGTCATCCGGGCCGCCCGCCGTGAGCAGGTAGGGGGTGAACGTGTTGAAGGTCCACAGCGTGATGAGCAGGGTGTTCGTCAGGGCATGGCCGCGGATGTGCGGGAAGATCACGTCGCGGAACTGGGCGAAGGTCCCGGCCCCGGCCATCCGCGCCGTCTCGAGCTGGGACGGCGGGACCGAGGCGAGCGCAGAGCTGAACAGCATCATCGAGAACGCCGTGCCCACCCACGTGTTGAAGACGATGATGCATTGCAGGGGGTACTGCAGGAGCCAGGCCAGGTGGGCGGTGCCCAGGATCGAGTTGAGCGTGCCGTCGGTTCCGTCCAGCAGCGCGTACCAGAGGAAGGTCGTGACGGAGCTGGGGATGATCCACGCCAGCAGGACGAAGAACTCCACCACGGACCGCACGGTGCTGTTCAGCCGGGTCGCGAGCCAGGCGATGCTGAAGCCGAGCACCGACTGGCCGATGACGGCGGACCCGAAGACGAAGGCCAGCGTGAGCACGAGCGAGTTCGCGAAGCGGTCGTCCGAGAGCGCCGAGAGGTAGTTCTGGATGCCGACGAACTTGGGATGCAGGGCCGCCGAGCCACTGAGCCGGTAGTTGGTCAGGCCCAGATAGAGGGTCCACAGCGCCGGGAAGACGAGGAACACGCCGATGAGCACGAGGCTGGGGGCCACGAACGCCGCGGCCCGTGCCCTGCCGAGCCCGGCGACGTCCCCGTCGTCGGCAGCGCGCCGGGCCCGAGCCCTGACGGCCCCCGCGGGGGCCGCCGAGGGCGCGGCGAGCACGTCAGTTGAAGATCTTGTCGCTGCCACCGACGATCCCTTCCAGGGCCTTCTGGTAGTCGCTGGCCGCCTGGTCGGGCGAGCCGCCCGAGGCCACCTTGCCGGTCGCGGTCTGGATGGCCGTGGAGACCTGGGTGTAGTCGGAGGAGGAGGGGCGGTAGGCCGTGATGGGCAGCACCTCGGTGGAGATGAACTTCAGCAGGGGGTCGGACCCGAGGACCTGGGAGTTGACGTCGTCCCGCGGGGAGATCTGCGGGTTCGCGCCGATGCGCGCCTTGATGGCCTCCGGGGAGTTCATGAACTGGAGCAGGTCCCAGGCCTGCTGCGGGTACTTGGTGTTGGGGTTGATGACCTCGCCGGAGCCGCCGGACATGCTCACGAAGTCCTGTCCGCTGACGCCCTTGCCGGGGGCCTCGGCCGGGATCTTGGCCCAGCCGACGGCCGAATCACGGTCCTTCATCGGGTCGATGCCGGACTTGGGGTTGATGACCGAGCGCCACAGGTAGTCGCTCTCGATCATGATGCCGAGCTTGTCCTGCGAGAACTCCTGGAAGGACTTGTCGCGGCCCTTGGCGTCCTGTTGGAGGGCCGGGTCGCCGAGCTTGTCCGCGCCGTAGACCTTCGAGTAGAGGCCCAGCACGTCCCGGACGCCCTGGCTGTTGCCCTGCCACTTCCCGTCCTTGTAGATCGGCTGCCCGGTGCCCTCGAGCAGCGGCAGGAAGCCCTGGGTGGTGGTGGCCTCGGTCATGGCGGTCCCGGCGTTGATCTGCAGCGGGGTCACGCCGGGCAGCGACTTGAGCTTCGCGGCGGCGCTGAGGACGTCGTCCCAGCTCTTGGGCTGCCAGTCGGCCGGGAGGCCCGCCTGGGCGAAGAGCTTCTTGTTGAAGTAGATCACCCGGCCGTCGGTGCCGTCCGGGATCCCGTAGAGCTTGCCGTTGTACGTGGTGATCTGCTGGACGGCCGGCTTGATCTGCTTCCAGCCGTCCCACCCCTGGACCGTGGATCCGCCCACGAGGTCCTCCAGCGGCTTGATGTAGCCGGCGTCGGCGAGCTCGCCCACCCAGATGCCGTCGACGGCGACGATGTCGGCCCCGCGCCCGGTGGACAGGTCGAGCGAGATCTTGGTCTTGTAGGCCTGGTCGTCCACCCCGTTCGGCTGGAACGTGACCTTGGCGTTGACGCCCTTCGCCTTCTCGGCCGCCTCGAACTTCGGGATGACGTAGTTGGTGATCCAGTCCGCGCCCGTGGCGTTCTTGCCGCCGGAGATCGAGTTGCTCGTGATGGTGAGGGTGACGTCCTTTGCATCGGCGTTGAGGCTCGGCGAACTGCCGGCGCCGCTGCTCGTGCCGCCGCACGCTGCCAGAGCCAGCACGCCCACGATGGCGGCGCTTCCGCCCGCAAGGTACCTGGGCCAGATCTTCTTCATGGGAACTCCCTCGTTCTTCCTTACTTGACGCGCTGGGTGGCGCGGGGCGGACGGCTGCGATCGGCCTTCGATGCGGCAGTGAGCGCCGTCACATGCACTGGCGGGACCACGCTAGTCACACTGGCGCAACTTAGTCAACCTATTTGATATAGTCTGAGCACTCACACCGATGGAGGTGCGCATGCACAAGGGGTCCAATCTCGAGCGCGTCGGCAGGTACAACCTCACCGTGGTGCTCGATCTGATCCGGCGGTCCGGAGAGGGCCTCAGCCGCGTGCAGCTGGTCGAGTCGACCGGCCTGTCGACCCAGACCGTCTCGAACATCGTGCGCCGGCTCCTCGAGGAGGGCCTCGTGGCCGAGACCGGGAAGGTCGCGGGGAAGATGGGCAAGCCCCGCACCCTCCTCCGGATCGATGCGCTGAGCCGCTTTGCGGTGGGAGTGCACCTGGACCCCTCCGTCATCTCGTGCGTCCTCCTGGACCTCTCGGGCGCAGTGGCCGCCCGCTCGCACATCCCCATCCGCTCGGTCGCCGGGCCCGACCAGACCGTGCGCGTCATCGCGGAGGCCGTCGATGCCCTGATCGACAAGAGCGGCGTCGAGCGCGGGCGGGTCATCGGCGTCGGGATGGCCGCCCCGGGACCGATGGACGCCTCCGGCGGCGGGGTCGTCGGTCCGCCCCTGCTGACGGGCTGGGAGCGCGTCGACCTGTGCGAAGGGCTGCGCGGTGCCACCGGCCTGCCGGTCTTCCTGGACAAGGACTCCACCGCCGCGGCCCACGGCGAGCTCTGGATCAGCGGCGAGAGCGCCCCGCACGACTTCGCGTTCGTCTACCTCGGCACAGGACTCGGCTCAGGCCTGGTCATCAACGGCGAGGTGGTCCGGGGAAGCTCCAACAACGTCGGGGAGATCGGCCACTTCTCCGCCGGGATCGACGGGCCGGTGTGCAGCTGCGGCCGTCCCGGGTGCGTCGGGCTCACCACGATGCCGTCCTACCTCGTGGGGCGGGCCGTCGAGGCGGGCATCCTCGAACCGAGTGCAGGAGAGCCCGACCTGCAGGAGACCATGGCGCGCTTGCGCCTCCTCGCCGCGGAGGCGCGCGAGGGCAGCGCGGCGGCACGGGCGATCCTGCGGGACTCGGCGACGCGGCTGGCCCGGGCCGTCGAGGACATCGCCAGCCTGCTCGACCTCGAGCGCATCGTCTTCGGCGGGCCGTCCTGGCCTGCCGTCAGCGGCCTGTACCTCGCCGTGATGCGCGAGGCCCTCGCCGACCGGAAGGCCGTGGGGGCAATCCACCCCCTGGAACTCGTCGACTCGGCGCTGGCCGAGGACGTCGCGGCGGTTGGGGCCGGCTGCCTCGTGCTCAACGAGCTCCTGTCACCCCGCGCCGACGGGCTCCTGCTGGTCCCATGAGGAGCGTCTCGACCGGAAGGGACCACACCCATATCCCGAGCGCATGGGGCCCATATCCGAAAGCGGGCTACCGGTCTTCGGCCGCGGGCGGGAGAGTCAATGGAATGAAGCCCCCACACGTACTCCCGCACCACGATACGGCGACATCAGAGTCGGGCGGCAGTGCCACGTCAATGCGCGTCACACTCCTGCGCACGCTGCCGGGACTCGGCGTCGCGGCGGCGGTGGCCGCGGTCGCGACCGTGCTCGGCCAGCTCGTGCCCGTCATCGGCGGCCCCGTGTTCGGGATCCTCCTGGGGCTGCTCGCGGCGGCGGCCATCCGGCCCCTGCGGGGCGGCCTGTGGACGCCGGGGTACCGCGCGGCCGGCTCCCACGTCCTGCAGGGCTCCATCGTGGTCCTCGGCACGGGCCTGTCCCTCCAGCAGGTGGCCCAGGTGGGCGCCGGCTCGCTGCCGGTGATGCTGGGGACGCTCGCCGTCGCCCTCGGCGGCGCGGCACTGCTCGGCCGCGCGCTCCGCCTCGACGCGGACACGCGGACCCTCATCGGGGTCGGGACGGGGATCTGCGGCGCGTCCGCGATCGCGGCGACGACCGCCGTGATCAGGCCCAAGGAGGCGGACGTCGCCTACGCGATCGGCACGATCTTCACCTTCAACATCGCGGCCGTCCTCCTCTTCCCCGCGGTGGGCCACCTCCTCGGCCTCAGCCCGCACTCCTTCGGCCTGTGGAGCGGTACGGCGGTGAACGACACGTCCTCAGTCGTGGCCGCGGCCGCGAGCTACGGGGGCGGCGCGGAGTCCTACGCGGTGGTCGTCAAGCTCACCCGCTCGCTCATGATCATCCCCATCGTCATGGCCCTCGCAGCCCTGCGGGCCCGGCGGGAGCGCACGGACGGCCGCGGCGGCCGGGCCGGCGTGCCCTGGCGGCGCATGGTCCCGGCCTTCCTCGTGGGCTTCGTCCTCGCCGCGGCGCTGGAGACGGTGGGCGCCATTCCCACGGCGTGGCATCCCGGCCTCTCCGCGCTGGCCGCCTTCCTCATCACGGTGGCCCTCGCCGGGATCGGCCTCAACCTGCGCTTCGCCGAGATGCGCAGGGCCGGCCCGCGCCCGCTCCTGCTCGGGGGGATGCTCTGGGCCGCGGTGGCCCTGACGAGCCTCGGCCTGCAGTCGGTGACGGGGACGATCTGAGCCGGTCAGCGGACCGGGAGCGGCCAGCCCGTCACGGCCTTGGGGCGGGGCGCCGCGTAGGTGCGCACCTTGGAGGTGGTCAGCCCGAGCCGGACCAGGCCCTCCGCGACCGCCACCGCCGCCGCGACGCCGTCGACCACCGGCACCCCGCAGCGTTCGCGGATCTGCGCGTCGAGTCCGCTCATGCCGCCGCAGCCGAGCACGATCACCTCGGCCTTGTCGTCATAGACGGCGCTCTCGGCCTGGGCGACGATCTCCTTGACCGCACGCTCCGGGTCCTCCTCGAGCTCGAGGACGCCGAGGCCGGAGGCCCGTACCGAGGCGCAGCGCGCACCGAGGCCGGCCAGCTTGAGCCGGTCCTCGATCAGCGGCACGGCCCGGTCAAGGGTGGTGACTACCGAATACTTGTGGCCCAGGTACATCGCGGTCGCGGCGGCCGCCTCGGTGATGTCCACGATTGGCACGTCGAGGAGTTCCTGCAGGCCCTCGCGGCCGTGCTCGCCGTACCCCGCCTGGACCACCGCGTCGAACTCGCCCTCGTAGCGCATCACGGCGTCCATCACCGCGACCGCGGCGAGGTAGGACTCGAAGTTGCCCTCGCAGGAGTCGGCGCCGAAGCGGGGGGTGATGCCCACGATCTCCGTGCCCGGCGAGGCTGCGGCCCGGGCCGCCGCCGCGATGGAGTCGGTCATGGTCTGGGTCGTGTTGACGTTGGCGACGAGGATGCGCATCGGGGGTCCTTGGGTGGTGCTGGCTGGGGGAAGGCGAGGCACGACGGCGGCGGGCCAGCTCTGGGGGCCGGCCCGGCGCCGTCGTGCTCGTGGAGGCGGACGACCGGAAGGGTCAGTGGACGCTGGGGACGGCGATCGCCTCGCCGTCGACGTCCTCGAAGGTCTGCTTCCGGTCGGCCAGCGCGTAGAAGTTCACGGCCGCGATCCCCGCGCCGAAGAACCACGAGAACGAGCTCAGGGCGCCCAGGGCCGGGATGAAGGCGATCGCGAGGGCCACTGCCGCGGCGGGCACGAGGGCGGCGATGGCCTTGGGGTTGACGCCCTTGCGGTAGTGGTACGTGCCGTCGGCGTCCTCGGAGTAGAGGGCGGGGACGGAGACCTTGCCGCGGCGGACCAGCCAGTAGTCGGCCATGATCACGCCGAACAGCGGGCCCAGCAGGGCGCCGAGGCCCCCGAGGAAGTACACGATCACCACCGGGTTGTTGTAGAGGTTCCACGGCAGGATGAGCAGGCCGATGACGGCGGAGACAAAGGCCGCCCTGCGGAAGTTGAGCCTGCGGGGGAAGAGGTTGGTGAGCGCGTAGGTGGGGGCGACGAAGTTGGCCATGAGGTTCACCGCGACGGTCAGGACGAGGAGGGCCGTGCTCGCCGCGGCGAGGAGGAAGGTATTGGGGATCGAGGCGACCACGTCCGAGGGGCTCTCGATGAGGTGCCCGTCGATCTTGAACTGGGCCCCGGCGAGGACCACGCTGATGGCTCCGAAGAGGAGCATGTTGATCGGGATGCCCCAGAAGTTGCCCTTGACGATCGACTTCTTGGTCCGGGCCGAGCGCGTGAAGTCGCAGAAGTTGAGCACGAACGTGCCGTAGATCGAGACCCACAGGGCGCCGCCGCCGAGGATGTGCAGCCACATGTCGCCGCCGGAGAGGTCCTTGCCGGTGCTCCACGCGATGGAGAAGCCGGCCTTGGCGAACATCCAGACGGCGAGGGCGAGCATGGTGGCGAGGATGATGGGGCCGGCGAAGGCCTCGTACTTGCGGATCATCTCCATGCCGTAGGACACGATCACGACCTGGACGATCCACAGGAAGACGAAGGCCATCCAGCCGAGCGGGGACAGGCCGAGGATCGAGCCGTCGTCGAGCGGCCTGAGGCCGGGGAAGATGGCGATCACGAGGACGCGCAGCACCACCGAGGCCAGGTACGTCTGGATGCCGAACCAGGCGACGGCCACCCCGCCGCGGGTGAGGGCCGCGATCTGGGCGCCGTGGATGCCGAAGGCGATGCGGCTCATCACGGGGAACGGGACGCCGGTTTTCTGGCCCATGAAGCCGGAGAGGTTCAGGAGGGCGAAGAGGAGGACTGCGCCGACGCCGAGGGCCGCGAGGACCTGCCAGCCGCCGAGGCCGAGGGCGAAGAGCCCGATCGCGAAGGCGTAGTTGCCGAGGCTGTGCACATCGTTGGCCCACAGGGTGAAGATGCTGTAGGCGGTCCAGCTGCGCCCGGCGCGCTGGGTCGGAGCGAGGTCGGTGTTGTAGAGCCGGGGGCTGAGGCCCGCCGGAAGGGTGGCGGTGCCGTGGCCCATGGGCGCCTCCGCTTCGCCGTCGATGTTCAGCTGCTGGACAGCGGTGTCCGAAGTGCTGGTCATGTGGGGAACTCTCTGGTCTGGGATGGGGGTCTGCGCTCGAAGGGTGCGATCGCTTGTCCTTGGCGGGATGTGATCCCGATCTCTTTGGTATACCAAAGATAGAGGTCTCCCCAAGATTCCACAAGGGGGTTTTTTATTTCCGCACTGCGGAATAATCAGTCGGTACAGTCCTGCGCGGCGATGACGTAGTCCGCGCTGTCCCGGCCCGCCCTGATCAGGCGCGCATTGGCCTCGTCGGATCGGAGCACCCATTCGCGGGCCCGTTCCGGGTCCTTGCCGAACTCGATGTGCCGGCGGATGAGGCGGTCCACCCGGGTGACGGGTTCGGCGTCGAGGTACCAGACCTCCCGCAGCCGCGCCCGGGCAGCCGCCCACGGCGCCTCCCCCAGGAGGAGGTAGTTGCCCTCCGTGATGATCAGGCGTGCTTCCGGGGGGACCGCGATGGCGGCGGCGAGGGGCTGCTCGAGCCGGCGCTCGAACCCCGGTGCGTAGACCACGGACCCGGCGCCCGAGGCGATCCTGCCGAGCAGAGCGGCATACCCGTCGGCGTCGAAGGTCTCGGGCGCGCCCTTGCGGTCCAGGAGCCCGAGGCGCGCGAGCTGGACGTCGGCGAGGTGGAACCCGTCCATGGGCACGTGCGCCGCCCAGTCTGCGCCGTGTGCAGAGCGCAGGCGCTCGAGGATCTGCTCGGCGAGCGTGGTCTTGCCCGCCCCGGGCTCGCCGCAGATGCCCAGGATGGCCCGGCCGCCTTCCTCGGGGACGAGGGAGGCGGCGCGGCGGGCGAGCGCGTCGAGGGTCACGGGCGGTCCCCCGCCGCGGCAGCAGATTCGGACTCGAGCAGGTCCATGGGGCCAACCCTAGCCGCGTCGACCGCGTGCCTCGGCCGAATCTGGCCCGCGGGCCTCTACGGTCTTGGAGTGGCCACGGATGAGGAACTCGAGGGCCAGACGTCCATCGAGGAGGCGCTGGCGGACCTCGGCGAGCCCTGGACGGCCGAGGAGGACACCGACGAGCAGGACGCGCCCACTCTCTTCTGAGTGCTAGGCGGGGACGACCACCGAGGTCGCGAGCAGTCCCCTCGCGGTCGTCACGCCGCTGGTCACTGGCGCGCGGCCACCGCGTGCTCGATGTCCTTCAGCGCGGCGGCGGCGGTGGCGCGCGGGTCCGACGCTCCCCCGGTCACCGTCAGGGCGCCCATCTCCTCGGTGACCGCGCGAAGGCCCTTCATGCTCCCGCGGAGCTGGGCGAACGGGTGGTCCTGCCCGTAGAGGCGAAGCTCGACGCCGGCCCGGAACCCCCCGCCGTCGTGCTCGACGAAGCCGACGAGGCGCGGCGCGAGGCCCTGCGCCGCCCACCGCGCCATGTCGCAGGGGGTCACCGCGCCGATCCCCTCCCGCGGCAGACTGTCGAGTCCCAGGCCGGCATCGAGCACGGCGTTGGCGATGATGACCAGCTTGGCGGCGGTGTCCCAGCCGTCGAGGTCGAAGTTCGGGTCCGGCTCGGCGATGCCGCGCGCCTGGGCGAGCGCCACGGCGTCCGCGAGGCCGAGGCCGGCGGTGGCCATCTGGTCGAGGACGAAGGTCGTGGTGCCGGTCAGCACCGCCTCGAAACCCTCGAGCGTGGCACCGGCCAGACTGTGCGCCAGGAGGTCCACCGTGGGCAGCGCGGAGGCGGCCGCTCCGCTGAAGCGCAGGCTCCCTCCGTGGCCGGCGGCGAGGCGGAGGAGCCCGCGCAGGTCCAGGACGAGGGCGCCCTTGGACACCGCGATGACATCGAGGCCGCGGCCGAGGGCCCAGCGGAGGTAGCCCAGGGCCGGCCCACCGGTGCGGTAGTCGCTGGGGCCGGCCTCGATCAACACGTCGGCGCGGACGGCCTCGAGGAAGGCGTCGCCGGTGAGGCCCGGCACGAAGCTGCCGCGGGCGGCGAGCCGTTCGGGCGCGAGGCCCGCGGGATCGACGAGCCCGGCAGCCGAGCCGCAGACGCCGGTGATCCGCACGAGGACGCCATGGCGCTCCCGGTAGGCCGCGGTGCGGGCCTGCAGCATTCCGGCGATCTCACGGCCTATCCGGCCGTAGCCCGTGATCGCGACGTCGACGGTCCTCATGCCGGCAGGGCACCGGGGGACGGCGTGCCGCCCGGGGCGTGGAGCTCGCTGAGCTCCGCCATGGTGCGCGTCATGATGGCCCGCATGGCGGCGTGGGCGGCGTCGGGGTCCGAGCGCTGGATCGCGGCGGCCACGTCCATGTGGAGCTGGAGCGCGTCCGGGTGAGGGCGCGAGGGCATGAGGCCGAAGTGGGTGCGCCCGGCGAGGACCTCGGCGACGCTGGGGTGCAGCGCGGCGAACATCTCGTTGCCCGAGGCCGCGAGGATGAAGCGGTGGAACTCGGTGTCCACGCGCAGGAATCGTTCCGCGTCCGCGCTCTGGCCCGCGGCCCAGAGCTCGCCCGCGAGTTCGAGGAGCTCCGCGGTCTCGTGCTCGCCGGCGCGGGTCGCAGCCAGGCGGGCCGCCTCCGGCTCGACGGCGCCGCGCAGCTCGGTGAGCGAGCGCAGCTGGGCGAAGCGGCCCGCCGAGGCGAGCCGCCACTGGATCACCTGGGGTGCGAAGACGTTCCACTCGCTGGCGGGGAGGATCTGGATGCCCAGCCGGCGGCGCATGGCCACGAGGCCCATGGCAGCCAGGACCCTGAGCGCCTCGCGGACCACGGAGCGGGAGACGGCGTAGCGCTCCTCGAGCTCCTCGATCTGGATCACGCTGCCCTCGGCGAGGGTCCCCTCGGCGACCGCCGAGCCGAGGCTCTCCACGAGCTTCGTATGGAGGCCACCCGGTGCAGAGGGCCCCGCCGGACGCGGCGAACCGGTGCCTGCCATGGGCCTCCTTCCGGGTCGCGATCCCGTCATCGGGGACTCCCACATCATAGCTGTTGCAGAAGTCACGTCTTTAGATATGATCTAAACCTTGCCGGAACGGCAAAGAACAGATGTAAACACCATCGGGAGTGACTATGGCGTCAGCTCATGCGGCCGCGCCGGCCAGTGCCGCGCACCGGGACTCCCAGCGAGGGAGACCATGATGGACCAAACGACAATCAGGCGGTTGTCCGACCAGGCAACCGACGTCCTGCTCAACAAGAACGGCACGGCATCCAGTCGCCGCGGCGGCTGGATGATGATCGCCACGATCCTCATCGAGGCGTGGGACCTCTACGCGATCTCCTTCGTCCTCGTCTTCATCAGCGCCGAGTACCACCCCACCGTCGCGCAGCTCGGCCTCGTCACCGCCGGCGTGCAGGGCGGCGCGCTCGTGGGCGCCCTGCTGGGCGGCTACGTCGCGGACAGACTGGGGCGCAAGCGGGTCTTCGTCCTCACGATGGTCCTGTTCATCGTGCTCGCGATCGCGCAGGGGTTCTCCCAGAACGTCTGGGACCTGATCATCCTGCGCATCCTCATCGGCATCCCGCTCGGGTCCGACATCTCCAACGGCTACGCCTACATCATGGAGTCGATGTCGAAGGGGTCCCGCGAGGTCATGGGCAGCCGGTGGCAGTTCATGTTCGGCCTCGGCGAGGTCTTCTCGATCGTGGTCATCACCGTCATGTACATGACCGGCATGGACCACGCGGTGCTCTGGCGCGTGGCCCTCGCGATCGGTGCGATCCCCGCCTTCATCCTGCTGCTGGCCCGGCTCGACCTGCCCGAGACCCCGCTCTCGCTCATCCAGCGGGGCAAGTTCACCAAGGCCAAGGAAGTCTCGCTGCGCCTCTTCGACGAGCCGCTCGACATGCTCCCGAACGAGGACGTCGTGATCGAGCGGCCCAAGGTCGGCGACTTCCTGCGGGTCACCTGGGCCGACCGGACCCGGCGCCGCGCGACCATCTTCGGATGGATCTCGAACGCCTGCCAGGGCGCCGAGTTCACGGCCTTCGGCTTCTACCTCCCCGTCATCCTCGTCAGCGCCGGCGTGGGCGTGGTGGGCGGCGGCGCCGCGGCGAACATCACGGGCACCAACTTCGTCACGGCCGGCATCTACGTGCTTGCTACCATCTCGGGCCTCGTGGCGCCGATCATGATCACCAAGATCGGCCACCGCGGCGTGTCCATGTGGGGCTTCGGCCTCGCCTTCGTCGGCCTCCTGATCGGTGCCGCCGCACTGGGGGCGAACATCCAGTGGCTGATCGTCCTGGGCGCGTGCGTGCTCATGTGGGGCCACTACTGGGCCGCGTCGAACGGCATGACGGTCGTGTCCATGGTCGCGCCGGCCCGCTTCCGTGCCACCGCCTCGGGGTTCGGCTACGTGTTCGTGAAGGCCGCCTCGTTCTTCGGCGCGTTCGTCTTCCCGCTCATGACGGCGTCCTGGGGCAAGGTCGGTGCCACGGTCGCGGTGTCCGTCCTCTCGCTCATCGGCCTCCTGTCCGCGAAGTTCATCCTTCCCGAGCTCTACGGCTACGTGGACCGCGAAGGTGCGCTCGAGGCCTCCGAGCTCAAGGCCTGACATGGAGCACCTCCCCGGCCCCGGCCTCTGGGTCGTGATGGGCGTCTCGGGCGCCGGCAAGACCACGGCGGGCCAGGCCCTGGCCGCCCACCTCGGCGTCCCGTTCGGCGACGCAGACGATCTGCATCCCGCGGCGAACGTCGCGAAGATGCAGTCCGGGGTGGCGCTGGACGACGCCGACCGCGCACCATGGCTCGCCGCCGTCGGGACGTGGCTGGCCGAGCGCAGGGACGGAGCGGTGATGAGCTGCTCCGCCCTGCGCCGGGCCTACCGGGACACCCTGCGCGAGTACGCGTGGCCGGTCAGGTTCCTGCACCTGGCCGGGTCCGCCGAGGTGGTCCGCGCCCGAGTCGAGGCCCGGGAGGGCCACTACATGCCGGCCTCGCTCGTGGAGAGCCAGTATGCCGCGCTCGAGCCCCTCGGGGACGATGAGGACGGGATCACGGTGGGCTTCGACGAGCCGATTGAGACAATCGTCGGACACGCGGACGCCTTGGCCCGGCGCGTCGCGCGGCCCGCTCGCATGGCCTCTTGACCTGCCCGGGGAGGGAGCGTAGACCGGAGAGGTCATCGGATCGCTCTGGCTGGGTTTCGCACGGCGCGGTCCGCCCTCGGTCTCGTCAACGTGCTGGAGCCAGCCATGGGTACCGAGCGCTTCGATGTTCTCCGCGGCCAGGTCCGCGGCCAGGTCGTAGAGGACGATGATCCCGAGTACGAGGTGGCGCGCCACGTCTTCAACGGCATGGTGGACCGGCGGCCCGCCGCGATCCTGCGGGTGTCTCAGGTCGCCGACGTCATGGCGGCCGTCCGGTTCGCCCACGGGCTCGGCATCGACGTTGCCCTCCGGGGCGGCGGCCACAGCGCGCCGGGTTTCGGGACGGTCGACGGCGGGCTCGTCCTCGACTTCTCGGCCCGCCGCGGAGTCCGGGTCGACCCCGCGGCGAGGACGGCCCGCGTCGAGGCGGGCGCGACTTGGGCCGACTTCAATCACGCGACCCACGCGTTCGGCCTCGCGAGCACGGGTGGCATCATCGGCACGACCGGCGTCGCCGGCCTGACTCTGGGGGGCGGGATCGGCTACCTGGCCCGGAAGCACGGACTCTCGTGCGACAACCTGATCTCAGCAGACGTCGTCCTCGCCGATGGCACCTTCGTGACTGCCAGCGAGACGGCGAACACAGACCTGTTCTGGGCCCTGCGCGGCGGCAGCGGGAACTTCGGGGCCGTGACCTCGTTCGAGTTCCGGCTGCATCCGGTCGATATGGTCCACGTGGGGCTCATCTTCTACGACGCGGCACTCGGGGCCGATATCGGCGCCTCGTACCGCGAGTGGCTCGCCGACGAGCCGGAGGAGATGGGCGCCTTCCTCGGTTTCCACCAGGGCCCGCCGGTCCCGTTCCTCCCGGAGGAGTGGCACGGCAGGCCGGTCGCAGTGGTTGCCGGCATGTGGACGGGCGACGTCGACGCCGGACCGGCCCACTGGCAGCCCCTGCTCGACGCTGGACCGGTACTCGGTTCCATGTTTGCGCCGCTGCCGTATCCGGCCCTCAACATCATGTTCGACGGCCTCAGCGGGGTCCCCGGGCTCCAGGGCTACTGGAAGGCGGACTTCCTCCGTACGCTCAGCGACGACGCGCTCCGCGTGGCGGTCGAGCACTCCGCCGGCATCCCCACCGTGCACTCGGCCAACCACTTCTACCCCATCGACGGCGCGGTGCAACGCGTCGCCCCCGATGCCACGGCCTTCCCCTACCGCGACGTCCGGTTCGCTCCCGTCATCGCCGGGCAGTGGCCCGACCCCTCGGAGAACAGCCAGAACATCTCTTGGGTCCGCGACTACTGGTCCGCCCTCCACGAGTACTCAGAGCCCGGCGGCTACATCAACTTCCAGGACACGGACGACCAGTCCAGGATCGAGGCCAACTACGCCGGGAACTACGCCCGGCTGTCCGCGGTGAAGGCAACGTACGACCCGGACAACTTCTTCCACGTCAACCAGAACATCAAGCCTGCAGCGGCAGCAGCGGCAGATGCCGTGGCCCCGCCGACGGAAGGCGCACCCACGTTCTGATCGAGGGGGCCGGCCCCGAGCTTTCACGCCCGGGTTCCGGCACTCCTACCTGCTCTGCTTGCCCTCAGTACTTGGTAGCCACGCGGAGCGAGGACCCTTCCACTTGACTTGCGCCTGATCAGGACGCCATTCGGTTTGACCGCCTTTACCGCCATTACCGCCTCTGAGGACCTTGGAGATCAGACGCCGGAGCCAGTTCCGGCCCGATCAGAGGTCGTCGCCATGGCCCCACTCCCAGCCTTCAAGAGATCCCGCGTCGCGCCGTCAGCGGTCGTCATCTGCCTCCTGGGTATCGGGGGGCTGTCCGCCGTCGTTGCTGCTCCGTCTGTTCCGGCCAGCGTGGTCCGTGAGGCCGCTCCAGCTCCCGATCCCGCCGCGGAGCAACACACGCTGGCCCAGCTCGCCCATGAAGCGGCTGACCAGCGGGTGGCACAGATCGTTGAGAGCGCCCGAGCGGAAGAGTCCCGCCAGCGCGCTGCGCAGGAAGCTGCCGCCCAGCAGGCGGCGGCGCAGCAGGCCCAGCGGCAGGCCGCGGCCCAGGCGCAGGCCGCCCACACACAGCCGGCGCAGGTCGCGGCCGCTCCGCCCGCCGCCGTCCCGCCGGCACCCGCACCCGCCCAGCCGCCGAGCGCCTTCATCCCGGTGGTCGGCGCCGGAGGCCAAGCCTCCGTGGACGCCTGTCAGGGACCGGTCCGCTTCACCCCCGTTACGGTGTCGATCAGCATCGCCGAGCACGACCTGTGCGGTGGATGGAACAGGATGAGCTGGATCCAGCCGGGCACCAAGGTCACGGTGCAGGGCTACGGCACGTTCACGGCCTCCGCCCGGATGGTGGTGCCCAAGGGCGCAGGGGAGGGAGTACTCGGAGGCTTCGCCGGCGGCTACCCGCCCATCTTCCTCCAGACCTGCATCCCCGGTACGTCGCAAATGCTGCTCATCGCACTCCGCTGACGGTCGGTGCGGGGATCCTCGGCCGTCGTCCGGCCCACCGGCGCGGCATGCCCCCAATCCACACTCGGCCCCCGCCCCGAACTGGGAGCATGGGCGAGAACATACTCATCGGCTTCCTCGGCGGTCTCATCACGGGCATCTCGCCCTGCATCCTCCCGGTGCTGCCGGTGATCTTCTTCTCCGGCGGGCTGGACAGCGCGCGGAGGGGGGCGCCGTCGTCCGCCCCCGCCGCAGCAGGCGCACGGGGTGACCTCGGCGGAGGGGTGCGGCAGGCGTCCCGCTGGCGCCCCTTCCAGGTCATCGGCGGGCTCGTGCTGAGCTTCAGCCTCGTGACCCTGCTGGGCTCGCTCGCGCTCTCGGCGCTCGGGCTGCCGCAGGACGTGCTGCGCTGGGCCGGCATCGCCGTGCTCGCGGCGGTGGGGCTGGGGCTCATGGTCCCGCGGGTCGAGGAGTGGCTCGAGAAGCCGTTCTCGTGGATCCCGCAGCGCCGCGTCGACGCCCGCCGGGGCGGGTTCGGGCTGGGGCTCGCGCTCGGGGCCGTGTTCGTCCCGTGCGCGGGGCCGGTGCTCGCGGCCATCACGGTCTCGGGCGCCACGGGACGGATCGGGCCCGAGACCGTGGCGCTCACCCTCGCGTTCGCGGTCGGGGTCTCGGTGCCGCTGCTGTTCTTCGCCCTGGCCGGCCGCGGCCTCGCGGAGCGGCTCAAGGCCTTCCGCAGGCGCCAGCGGGGCGTCCGCCTCACAGCCGGCGCGCTCATGATCGCCCTCGCGGCGGGCCTCGCGCTCGACCTCCCGGCCACCCTCCAGCGCCTCATCCCCGACTACACGGCGTCCCTCCAGGACCAGCTGCGCCCCTCCGCGGGCACACCCCTGGACCTCGGCGGCCTCGTCACCGACGAGAACCGCGCGCTGTCCAACTGCACCCAGGGCGCCACGTCGCTGCAGGACTGCGGCCCCGCGCCCGCCCTGCGCGACGCGACGGCCTGGATCGGCTCGCAGCCCCTGGACCTGAAGAGCCTGCGCGGCAAGGTGGTCCTCATCGACTTCTGGGCCTACTCGTGTATCAACTGCCAGCGCTCCCTGCCGCACATCGTCCAGCTCAATGACGCCTACAAGTCCGCCGGACTCGAGGTGATCGGCATCCACACCCCCGAGTACGCCTTCGAGCGCGAGCAGCGCAACGTCGAGGCCGGGGTGAAGGAGCACGGCATCGACTACCCCGTGGCGATGGACAACTCCTACGCGACCTGGACCGCGTACCGGAACCGCTTCTGGCCGGCCCAGTACCTCATCGACGCCAACGGCACGGTGCGGCACATCCAGCAGGGCGAGGGCGGCTACCAGACCACCGAGGCCCTCGTGCGGCAGCTGCTCACCGACGCCCACCCCGGCATCGCGCTCCCCCAGCCCGTCGAGTCGGCCGGCACCGCCGTCGCAGCCGGGACCACCCCGGAGACCTTCCTCGGGGTGGCCAAGCAGAACGCCTACGCCGGCCCCGGGGCGTACCGCGCGGGCCCCGGCACCTTCTCCTTCCCCGCCCAGCAGCGCCCGGGCTCGTTCGCGCTCTCCGGGCCGTGGACGCTCGACTCCCAGCGGATCACCGCGGGCTCCGCGCACGACGCCGGCCCCTCGCCCGCCGCCGCCGGCTCGCCTACTGGAGAGCCGTCCGTGCGGCTGGACTTCACCGCCAAGCAGGTCCAGGCCGTGGTGGGCGGCACCGGGAAGCTCACGGTCAGGGGACCGGACGGCGAGCGCACCGTCGAGGTGGGCGGCACCCCGCGCTCGTACGTCCTCCTCGACGGGGACCAGCAGCGCTCCGGGACCCTCGAGGTCGAGGCGAGCCCCGGCGTCGAGCTCTACTCGTTCACGTTCGGGTAGGAATCCGGGGAGGAAGGAGTGCGCCCCTTCTTGCGCATGGCGGTGGCCCAGAGGCGGCCGGCGCGGTAGGAGGAGCGCACGAGGGGCCCGCTCATGACGCCGAGGAAGCCGATCTCCTCGGCCTCCTGGGACAGCTCGACGAACTCCTCGGGCTTGACCCAGCGCTCCACGGGGTGGTGGCGCTCGGAGGGGCGCAGGTACTGGGTGATGGTGATCAGGTCGCAGCCGGCCTGGTGCAGGTCGGCCAGGGCCTGGGAGATCTCCTCGCGGGTCTCGCCCATGCCCAGGATCAGGTTGGACTTGGTGACCATGCCGTGGTCGCGGCCCTGGGTGAGCACGTCCAGGGAGCGCTCGTAGCGGAAGGCGGGCCGGATGGCCTTGAACAGGCGCGGGACGGTCTCGACGTTGTGCGCGAAGACCTCCGGGGCGGCCTCGCAGATCGCGCCGATGTGCTCGGGCTTGCCGGAGAAGTCCGGGATGAGGATCTCCACCCCGGTGCCGGGGTTGAGCTCGTGGATCTTGCGGATGGTCTCGGCGTAGAGCCAGGTGCCCTCGTCCTCGAGGTCGTCGCGGGCCACGCCGGTCACGGTCGCGTAGCGCAGGCCCATGGACTGGACCGAGCGGGCGACCTTGGTCGGCTCGAAGCGGTCCAGCGGGGAGGGCCTGCCGGTGTCGATCTGGCAGAAGTCGCAGCGGCGGGTGCACTCGGAGCCGCCGATGAGGAAGGTGGCCTCCTTGTCCTCCCAGCACTCGAAGATGTTCGGGCAGCCGGCCTCCTCGCACACGGTGTGGAGGCCCTCCTTCTTCACCTGCTTCTTCAGCTGGACGAACTCCGGGCCCATCTGGACCTTGGCCTTGATCCAGTCCGGCTTGCGCTCGACCGGCACGGCCGCGTTGCGCTGCTCGATCCGCAGCATCCGCCGGCCCTCGGGGGCGATCGTCATGCCAGGACTCCTTCCGTGGTGTGGTGGTGGAGGTGTGCTGCCGGGAGTTCCGTCACCGGCGCGCCCCCGTCGCGTGGAACGGGACCGAGACGAGCATCCCGGTGGCCGGGGCCAGGACGTGCTGCAGCTCGGCGGCAAGCAGGTGCCCGAGCTCTTCGGCGGTGACCCCCGGCGCGGAGTCCGCGACGCAGCCCACGCTGGCCGGCGAGAACTCGAGGCCCAGCAGCCCGTAGGCCTCCTGCAGGGCGGCGCGCGCCGGCCCGGCCTCCTCCACCATGACCACCGCGCTGAAGAGGTAGCCGTGCTTGGTGATCCGCTGGCCGGTTCCGGCCAGCTTCGAGGTGCCGGCCTCATTGATGCTGTACTCGCCGCTGCAGTACTCGCCGGGGACCGACCCGATGCGCGCGTCGATGCCCAGCGCCCGCAGCGCCCGCGCCGTCCCGTGGCCGAAGAGCTCGAAACGCTCGCGGATGTGCAGGCGGGAGACCGGGTGGGGCGCCCACAGGTGGACCACGAGGTCCCCCGGGCCGTAGACGGCGAGGTGGCCGCCGACCGGGCGGATGACGGACGCGTAGCCCCGTTCGGCGAGCGCCGCCCGGGCCTGCCCGTAGCCCGCGAGGCGGGAGTCGAGGCGTCCGAAGGCCGCGGTCTGCTGCGGGATCGAGATGTCGATCCCGGCGTGGCCCCCGCGGGCGAGGGCGGCGAGACGGCTGGCGGCCAGCTCCATGTCCTCGTCTCCCGACCGGCGGCCCATCCCGTAGTCGAGGATCATCGGGCCGGTGCCGAACGGGCCCGGCACGCTCACGGAGCGGCCTTGGCTGCGGGGTGGCGGCCGAGGACACTCTGGACGGCGTCCTGCCACCCCGCATACAGGGCCTCGCGGCGGTCCTCGGACATCTGGGGTTCGAACACCCGGTCCAGCCGCCATCCGGTCGCGAGGTCGTCCTGCTCCCAGAGGCCGACCCCCATGCCGGCCAGGTGGGCGATGCCGAGGGCCGTCCTCTCGAGCTCCGCGGGCCGGCGCACCGGGATGCCGAGGATGTCGGACTGGAACTGGCAGAGCAGGTCGCTGCGGGCTGCGCCGCCGTCGACCTTGAGCTCGGGAACGGCCAGGCCCGAGGCGCACAGGACGTCGACGTTGTCGCGGGTCTGGTAGGCCATGGCCTCCACCCCGGCGCGGACCACGTGCTCGGCACCGCTCTCGAGGGTCAGCCCGACGATGCTGGCCCGGCTGTCCCGCGACCAGTGGGGCGCGCACAGCCCGGCGAAGGCGGGCACCACGTAGACGCCGCCCGTGTCCGGCACGCGCGAGGCGACCTCCTCGATCTGCTCCTCGGGCTTGAGCACCCCGAGGCGCTCGCGCATCCACTGGAGCGTCTGGCCGCAGTGGAACACGACGCCCTCGAGCTCGTACGCCGTGGTGCCGGCCACCGTCCAGCCGACGCTGGCCGTCAGCCCGTCCACGACGACCGGCGTGGAGCCGGTGTTGGCGGTGAGCACGCCCGCCGTGCCGTAGGTGTTCTTGACCGAGCCGGACTCGAAGCAGGCCTGCCCGAACATCCCCGCCTGCTGGTCGGCCATGATGGCCATGATGGGGACCGAGGCGGTCCCCGGCAGCCCCACGTCCTGCGGCCGCATCTCGCCGAAGTGCGAGTCTGAGGCGAGGGCCGGGGGCAGCAGGCGCAGCGGGATGCCGCACGCTTCGGCGAGCTTCTCGTCCCAGTCGAGCGCGTCGAGCGAGAAGAGGGCCGTCCGGGACGCCTCGCTGTGGTCCGTGAAGTGCGATCTGCCGCCGGTGAGCTGCCAGAGGAGCCACGTGTCCACGGTGCCGGCCGCGAGCTCGCCCCGCTCCGCGCGGGCGCGCGCACCCGGGACGTTCTCCAGGATCCAGGCGAGCTTCGCCGCGCTGAAGAAGGAGTCGTTGAAGAGGCCCGTCCTGCTCCTGAACTCGGCGTCCAGGCCGTCCAGGCGCCAGCCGTCGATGATCGCGTCGGTCTGCTTCGACATCCACATCAGGGCCGGGTGGACAGGTTCGCCGGTGCGCCTGTCCCAGACCAGGCACGTCTCGCGGTGGGTGGTGATCCCCACCGCCGCGAGATCGTCCGTGGTCGCGCCGACCTTGGCCATGGCCGCCTGCATGCTCCGGCGCTGGGTCTCCCAGAGGGCCATCGGATCGAGCTCCACCCAGCGGGGCCGCGGGAACGTCGGGACCACCGGATTGCGTGCCTCGGCGACGATCTCGCCCTCGAGGCTGACCAGGACTGCCCTGGCGCTCGTGGAGCCCTCGTCCAGCGCGAGGACGTACCGCGCAGTCACCGGACCGGTCCCCCCAGGGCGCTGTCCGCCTGCGCTCCGGCGCGGCCGGGAACGGCGAGGCGGGACAGCCAGTCGAAGTACGCGGCGATCTCGCTGGCCTTCCTTTCCGCGTCCCAGCCGAGCTGCGAGGCCAGGATGGCGGCGGCCTCCTGGACGGCCGGGACCCCGTGGTCGGGTTCGAAGGCGAGGAGCATGCGCCGGGCCAGGACGTCGGTGAGCGTCTTGGCGAACTCGTGCCGCACGGCGAACACCAGCTCGGCGGCGATGGCTCCCGTTCCCGGGTCCAGCACGGCGAGGAGGCTGCTGTCGCCCTCGGCCTCGCGGACGACGTCGAGTGCCCGGCTTCCGTAGAGGGCCACGAGCCGGTCTGCGGTCGCCGCCGGCAGGCCACCGGCCAGGAGGTGCCCTCGGGCCTCCTCGAGGTTCCCCGCGGCCCCGGGCAGCGGGAGGTTGGCCGTGACGCAGGCGGGGCTCTTGCGGCCCAGCCGCTTGAACACGTCGTCGACCGCGTCCTGGGCGAGCTGGCGATACGTCGTCAGCTTCCCGCCGACCACGGTCACCAGGCCGGGGAGGTCGGGGGCGTGGTCGTGGAGGATATGGCTGCGCGGCACCCGCCACTCGGGCACCCCCGGGGCGTACGGCAGCGGCCGGACCCCGGAGTAGGTGAACAGCACGTCGTCCGGCGTCAGGTGCGCCTCGGGGATCAGCTCGTTCACCTCGCCGAGCAGGTACGCCATCTCGTCGGCGTCGCACCTGGCCTCGCCCGGATCGGCGTCGAAGCGGAGGTCGGTGGTGCCGATCAGGTAGCGGCCCATCCAGGGGATCACGAGGACCAGGCGGCCGTCGGTCTTGGACTCGTAGTAGACCACGTCGGAGGGCGCCCCGGGGAACGGGTCCACCACGAGGTGGCTCCCCTTCGTCCCGCCGTTGAGCCGTGGCTGCTCGGGCGCCCCGCGCCGGAAGATGCGGTCGATCCACGGACCGGCGACGTTGAAGACGACCGGCGCGAGGGCCTCGTGCATCTCTCCCGTGAGCATGTCGCGGAACCGGACGCCCGCCACCCGCCCGGCCTTCATGACGGGCTCCTCCACCCGGGCCTTGGTCCGGATCACGGCCCCGGCGCCGGCCGCGGCGACGGCCACCTCGGCGCACAGCCGCTCGGCGTACTCGACCTGCCCGTCGGTGAACACGACCGCGCCCCGGAGGCCGTCGTCGGCGATGCCGGGGAACCGCCTGCGTGTCGCCTCGGCACTGAGGACCTCATGGCCCTCGGTCTTCTTGTCGAACGAGAGCGCGTCGTAGAGGTACATCCCCACCCGGATCAGCCACGCCGGACGCCTGCTGTGGGAGTACATTGGCATGAGGAGGCGCAGCGGCTTCACGAGGTGCGGGGCAAGGCGGAAGAGCCGTTCGCGTTCGCGCAGCGACTCCCGCACGAGGGGGAAGTCGCGATGCTCGAGGTAGCGGAGGCCACCGTGGACGAGGCGGCCCGACCAGGCCGACACCCCGCTGCACAGGTCGTCCTGCTCCAGCAGGATCACCCGCAGGCCGCGCACCGCGGCGTCGCGGGCGATTCCGAGCCCGTTGATGCCCCCGCCTACGACGATGAGGTCGAACGGGGCAGCCAGCTCCTCCATTGCAGTTTCCTTCCTGCCGGAACATCGCTAGAATAAATATTTAGCAGTCGCATGGACATTTACGAGTGTCTGCTGCGGCGATCCCGGTGTCAAGGGTCGGGGGTTCCGGTGACGGCGCCCGCCGCGCGATACTCCTCCCTGACAGGCAAGAAACGGAGCACCATGGCTGACAATGACACCCAGCGCCTCATGATCAAAGTGGCGCGGCTCTACCACACGCACGGCGTGCGCCAGACGGAGATCGCCAAGCGTCTCCAGATCTCCCAGTCGCGCGTCTCCCGGCTGCTCGCCCAGGCCGAAGAGGCCTCGATCGTCCGGACCGTCGTCGCCGTGCCCCAGCACATCCATGCCGAGCTCGAGGAGCAGATCGAGGCGCGCTACGGACTCAGCGAGGTGCACGTGGTCGACACGGTCAGCCACGACGAGTCCGAGGTCAACAAGGACCTCGCCCACACCATGGCCTCCCTCCTCTACGAGCTGGCGTTCGAGGTGAAGACGATCGCCTTCACCTCGTGGAGCAAGACGCTGCGGCTCATGGTCGATGCCCTCCTGCCCCTGCGGACGCGCGGCGAGTACGTGGTGGAGACCCTCGGTGACCTCGGGCCGCCCGAGCTGCAGCACGATGCGGCCCGCTCCACCCAGCAGTTCGCCACGCTGACCGGCGCCCAGCCGGTCTTCCTCCGGACCCCGGGAGTCGTGCCCAGCCGCGAGATCAAGGAGCTCCTCATCGCGCGGGACCCGTACGTGCGCATGGCCATGGAGATGCTGGACTCCATCGACGTCGCGCTCGTCGGCATCGGCACGTGCGAGCGGGACCCCGAGCTGCGCTCCGGAGACAACTTCTTCACGGATGAGCAGTTCGAGCACGTCCGGGAGCGGGGCGCGGTCGGCGAGGTATGCCTGCACTTCATCGATGCGGAGGGGAAGCCGATCGACTCCGAGCTCGAAGACCTCGTGGTCGGAGTGACGCTCGACCAGCTCCGGAACGCCCGCCACCGGTGGGCCGTGGCCGGTGGGGAACGCAAGCACCAGGCCATCCGCGCCGCGGTGGCCGGAGGCTGGGTGGACACCCTCGTCACTGATGCGGGAACCGCGGCCTTCCTCCTGAGCGAGCCGGCCGGCTCAGCCGCCGAGGCCGCACGGGCAGGGGCCCGCACCGCCCCCTGACGGCGCGGAGAGCATCGATTCCGCACGGACCGTTGACAGCAGTGTGATCCGCATCGCACCATGAGTGCATATTGATTGGATCTACGAATATCAATTCACAGCTGTCATCGGGCCGCTCGGTCCGTCGCTCTTGGAGGTAGCCGTGCCTACTGCACTGGACAAGTACGCGGACATGGAACCGCAGTGGGACTATCCGGTGGTCATCGAGTCCCACATCAACGGGGTCCGCACCAAGGAGATGAACCCGAACACCCCGATCACCTACGAGGAGATCGCCGAGGATGCCATCCGGTGCTGGGAGGCCGGCGCGGGCGCCATCCACGCCCACAATACGAGCTTCGACCTGCTCGGCGAGAACGCCTACAAAGACTACATGCGCACGTGGGAGAGCGTTCTTGCCAAGTACCCGGACATCACCTGGTACCCCACGACCTGCAACAACCTCCGGCTGCAGCCCGAGGAGAACGGCCTGGAGCATGTGCCGTTCCTCTACGAGGGCGCGAACGTGCGGATCGGCTGCGTCGACACCGGCCTGACGCTCTTCGCAGTGGACACCGACGAGGAGGGGTACCTCTCGGGGCCGGAGTTCGGGTTCAACTTCAAGCGGGTCGCCAGCCAGGTCAAGATGTTCCGAGAACGCGATCTTGCCATGGTCTTCGGCATCTACGAGCCCGGACATCTGCGCCACGCGATGCACTACGTGAACCGCGGGCTCTCGACACCCGGTTCGATGTGGGACTTCTACCTCATCGGCGACTACGGCCTCACGGCCACCGAGCCCATCGGCACCAACGGCATGAAGCCGAGCCTCGAAAGCCTCTACTACTACCTCTGGATGATCGAGGAGGCCAAGGTCAAGCATCCGTGGTACGTCTCGGTCTGGGGCCAGGGTGCACTGGACGACACCGGGATCCTGCGCAGGGCCATCGAGCTGGGCGGCCACGTCAAGACCGGCCTGGAGCTCTTCTACGACCCGGCGCGCAACCCGACCAACCTCGAGCTCCTCCAGCAGGTGCAGGAGATCGCCCGCGAAGTGGGCCGCCCCATCGCCACCCAGCAGGAAGCACGGGCCCTCTACAACATCGCCTGAACGGCGCCCGGCGCCCCCTGGGCGCCCCACGAACTTCATCCTCCGACCCCACCCATCTCACGAGGAGGCGCAATGGCTGCGCACCACGAAGGCGAGATCCGTCCCTTCACGATCTCCATCCCCGAAGAAGACCTCAAGGACATGTACGAGCGGCTCCGCAAGACCCGCTATCCGCAGGACTTCGCCAACGACGACTGGCGGTACGGCTACAACACGGCGTACCACAAGCAGCTCGTCGACTACTGGATCAACGAATACGACTGGCGGGACGTGGAGCGGCGGATGAATGAGCTGCCCCACTTCAAGACGGACCTGATGGGCGTGCCGCTCCACTTCATCCATGCCAAGGGGAAGGGGCCCAACCCGATGCCCCTCCTCATCCACCATGGGTGGCCCTGGACGTTCTGGGACCTGCGCAAGGTGATCGGCCCCCTGACCGATCCCGCGAGCTACGGCGGCGACCCTGCGGACTCCTTCGACGTCGTCCTCATCTCCCTCCCCGGCTACGGGTTCTCCTCTCCGCTCACGGAGCCGGGATGGAACTGGTGGCGGACTGCCGACCTCGAGAACACCCTCATGAAGAAGGTGCTCGGGTACGAGAAGTACGCCACCGCGGGAGGGGACTGGGGCGCCCTCGTGGCCCAGCAGCACGGCCACAAGTACGAGAAGGATGTCTTCGGCGTCTACACGCACTTCCCGGCCCAGATGAGCCACTACCTGGCCGAGCACCCCGACGCCCCTCCGGGGGTCAAGTTCGACCCCGTCCTGGGCCTTCCGGCCGCGGAGGAGTACGACGACTCGACCGAGAAGGGGTGGTTCGAACGCGGCAAGCTCTTCGTGCAGAACGAGAGCGGCTACGGGGAGATCCAGCTGACCAAGCCGCAGACGCTCGCGGCCCTGGTCGCCGACTCGCCCGCCGGCCAGCTGGCCTGGATCACCGAGAAGCGCTACTTCTGGGGACTCGAGGAGCGCGGCGTCGGCACCGAGCCCTTCGAGCGGGTGTGGCCCAAGGAGGATCTCGTCACGACCGCGGCCGTCTACTTCCTCACCAACACCGGCGGGACCTCCTCACGCTACTACTGGGAATGCCGCGGGAACCCGTGGCGCCCGAGCCACGACGGGCTGCCCGTGGTGGGTGCCCCCACCGCGGTGTCCATCTACCCGGGGGAGATCTACAAGCCCCCGCGCACGTGGACCGAGAAGTACTTCAATCTCCAGCAGTACCGCGTCCATGACGAGGGCGGCCACTTCGCCCCCCTCGAGGTGCCGGACACGTACGTCGACGACGTGAGGACCTTCTTCCGCGCCTTCCGCTGACGGCTCGCCGCCGCCCGAAGAGGGAGGACCCTGCCCCGCAGGGTCCTCCCTCTTTCCGCGCCGCGGGCGTCTTCTGGCCCCGCGGGAATTTGATCCCTTGACACGCAGAAGTGACGTGCCGCACACTCGAAGAATCCAAATGCAGGCACTGAATTGTTATTCATCGATCTGCAGGAACCCCGGGCCATCTCTTACGAAGGAGTCACTGATGCCCCTCCGGAACAGCATTCGACAGCGGCTGGCGGCCGGCGTGGCCGCAGTCGGCCTGCTGGCGGCGATGACAGCGTGCACCTCGACGACCGCCGCGTCGTCGCAGCCGATCGACAAGAAGGACATCGTCCTCGTCGCGTCCGTCATCAACACCACCAACCCGTACATGGCGTCGATGATCCAGGGCGCGCAGGCCCTGTCGAAGAAGCTCGGCGTCCCCCTGCAGATCGTCGACTCCCAGGGCAGCTCGCAGACGGAGATCTCGAAGATCCAGGCCATCCTCGCCCAGGGCAAGAAGGTCGCGCTGATGGTCAACACGGTCGCGAGCTCGGATGCGGCGCCGATCGTCAACGCGGTCAAGGCCGCCGGCGGCTACGTGAGCGTCTGGTGGAACAAGCCGGACAACTACGAGCCCTGGAATGTCGGCGACAACTTCGTCGCCTTCCAGAAGTACTCCGGCGTCCAGAGCGGGCAGTGCACGGCCGACGCGCTCGCGAAGAGCATCGGCGGCAAGGGGAACATCGTCGCCCTCGGCGGCGTGCAGGACAGCACCACGAGCCAGACCCGCGTGGCGGGCATGCAGCAGGCCCTGAAGGCCTACCCGAACGTGCACCTGCTCGACACGCAGCCGGCCAACTGGGATCCCCAGCAGGCCCTCCAGGTCACCCAGAACCTCATGGCGAAGTACGGCAACCAGATCAACGGTATCTGGTCGGCCGACGACGGCATGACGATCGGCGCGATCCAGGCTGTGCAGAACGCCGGGCGGATCAACGACGTCAAGTTCGCCACGGATGGCCTCTACCCGCAGGAGGTCGCCGACATGCAGAACCACATGGGCAATGACGCGATCGTCGGCGAGACCTTCCACCGCGGCTTCATGGCCGCAGCGATCGGCCTGTACACCGCTTACCAGGCGGCGACCGGCGCGATCAAGCCCTCGGAGCTGCCCCACGAGAAGCGGGACAGCCTCTTCAAGCTCAGCTGCGTGACCCCGCAGAACCTCTCCGAGTTCACCAAGTACGACAGCAACATCGACGGCTGGATCGACGACTTGGTGAAGAACGGGCCGTGGGACACCCAGCCCACCCCCCTCGTCGGCGGCGGTCCGGAGAAGCTGCCCTGACGGCCCCGTGCGGCGGCTCCGTCCGGACTCCTGACGGAGCCGCCGCACACCCGAACAACAGCAGGTGAGAGAGCAATGACAGCAAAGGACAGCGGCACGGGGCTTCTGATCCCGGCACCCGCTCAGCACAAACCCACCCCGAGCCGGCACCGCTTCGAGCTCAGGAATCTCGGCGAGGTTGCCGCCCTGATCGCCC
Source organism: Sinomonas atrocyanea (assembly GCF_001577305.1). Taxonomy (NCBI): domain Bacteria; kingdom Bacillati; phylum Actinomycetota; class Actinomycetes; order Micrococcales; family Micrococcaceae; genus Sinomonas; species Sinomonas atrocyanea. The sequence continues at coordinate 151,556 of NZ_CP014518.1, read as the reverse complement.
TGATCGCGGTGTTCGCGGCACTCAACCCCTCCTCCTTCCTCAGCCCGGACAACGCCCGGACGATCCTGGACCACGCCGCGCTTCCCCTGATCATCGGGGTCGGGTCGACGCTCGTCATCCTGACCGGCTCCATCGACCTCTCGGTCGAGGGCCTCATGGGGGCCGCCGGGATGACCTTCGTCCTCCTCTCGGCCAACAGCCGCGGCACCGCCGACCTCGGGTTCTGGGCCATCCCGGTCGCGCTGGCGGTCGGCGCAGGGCTCGGCCTGGTCAACGGCCTCGTGCACACCCAGCTGAAGGTGCCGTCCTTCATCGTCACCCTCGGCGTGTGGTTCGTCGGGCTCGGCATCGCCACGCTGCTGTTCGGCCAGGCGTCCATCCCGTTCCTCTCCGACCAGGGCCTCAAGTCCTGGCCCACGAGCCTCACCCTCGGCCTGCCGAACTCGTTCCTCCTAGCCGCCGTGGTGGCCCTGGTGGGCATCGGCGTCACCAGGTTCACCCGCCTCGGCCGCTTCGCCTACGCGATCGGCAACAACGAGGAGATCGCCCGGGCCAACGGCGTGCCCGTCGGCAGGTACAAGGTCTACGTCTTCGTGGCGGCAGGCGCCTGCAGTGCCGGCGCGGGGATCCTCGCCAGCCTGCAGCTCGGCGCAGGCTCGGCTACGGTCGGAACCGGCAACCTCTTCCTCACCATCGCCGCCGTCGTGATCGGCGGGACCTCCCTCGCAGGAGGGAAGGGCGGAATCCTCCGCACCGCAGTCGGGGTGCTGATGCTCACCGTCCTGAACAACGGGCTCATCCTCAGCGGCGTCAGCCCGAACCTCCAGTCCGCGGTGTCCGGAGCAGTCCTCATCGCGGCTGTCCTCGCCGCAGCCTGGCCCCATCGCAGCAGATTGAGGATCGTCAAATGACCCACGCATCCGTGGCACCCGCCACAGCAGCGCTCCACAGCCCCGCCCTGAAGCTCACCCGCGTCTCGAAGTCCTTCGGCCCCGTCCAGGCCGTGAAGGACATCTCCCTGGAGATCCCGAGGCACGAGGTCGTCGGCCTGATCGGCGAGAACGGCGCCGGCAAGTCCACGCTCCTGAAGATCCTCACGGGCCTCCACCAGCCCGACTCCGGGGTGATCGAGGCAGACGGCCGCGAGGTGAAGTTCCGCCGGCCGCAGGACGCAGTGGCAGCAGGGATCGGCGTCGTCCACCAGGAGCAGTCACTCCTGACGAACCTCTCCGTGGCCGAGAACATCGCGATGAACGCCCTCTCCTCGAAGGATGCGGCCACCCGGTACGGCTTCTACCGCTGGAACCGCCTCAACCAGGAGGCCGGGAAGGTCCTCGAGCGCGTCGGCTCCACGATCGATCCCCGCGCGACCGTCGGCGATCTCTCCTTCGTGGACCGCCAGATGGTGGAGATCGCCCGCGCGCTGCGCGTCGACGAGGCAGTCCACGCCGCGCCCCTGGTCATCCTGGACGAGCCCACGGCCGTCCTGGAACGCAACGAGACGGAGATCCTCGAGCGCGAGATCCGCGCCCTCAAGCGCATCGGCTCGGTGCTCTTCGTCTCCCACCGCCTCGACGAGATCCTCAGGATCTGCGACCGCGTGATCGTCATGCGGCACGGCCAGGTCGTTGCCGACCGGCGGCGGGAATCCGTGACCGAGGATGACCTCTTCCGACTCATGATCGGCCACGAGGCCAAGGCCGCCCCGAAGCAGCGGGCCGAGCGGACCGCGCCCGAGCCTGCCGTGCTGGAGGTGAAGGACCTGAAGAAGAAGGGCCAGTTCAAGGACATCTCCTTCTCCCTCGCCCCGGGCCGCTGCACCGCCATCGTCGGCGCCCTCGGCTCAGGACGCGAATCCCTCAGCCGGGCGATCTTCGGCGCCGAGACCTTCGATTCGGGCACGATCGCCGTCGCCGGCGGTCCCGTCCGCTCATGGTCCATCCGGGCGGCCGTGCGCTCCGGAATCGCCTACATCCCCGCCGAACGGAAGGTCGAAGGGATGGTCGGAGGCTTCAGCGCCGCCGAGAACCTCACCCTCGCCCACCCCGGGAAGGCCGCGTGGGGCCCGTTCCTGAAGCGGCGCACCCAGGCGAAGGCGGCAGCCGACTGGTTCGAGCGGCTCGACATCCGCCCGCGCAACCCGCGCCTCCGCCTCGCGAGCTTCTCCGGCGGCAACCAGCAGAAGGTGGTCCTCGCCAAGTGGCTCGCCTCGGACGAGCTGAAGATCCTCCTCCTCGACCACCCGCTCAGGGGCCTCGACCCCGGAGCTGCCCAGACGGTGAACGAACAGATCCGTGCCGCCCAGAGTGCCGGAGCCGCCGTCGTCCTCCTCCCCGACACGCTCGAGGAGGCGCTCGAGATGGGCGACGACGTCCTCGTGATGCGCGACGGCGAGATCACCGGCAGCTTCGACCTCTCCGTCGAGTCCCCCACAGCCCTAGACCTCCTGGAAAAGATGGTGTGATCCCATGACACACAACGCCGTTCTCCGACCGGAGCCGCTCTCCGCCCCCTCCTCGGGCAAGCAGAAGCGGGTGACCCTGCGCCCCGCCGGCCTGTGGCAGACCGTGGGCCCGGTCGCCGTCTTCATCGCCCTGTTCGCCCTGGTGGCCGTCCTGACTCCGACCTTCGTCACAGGCGGCGGCCTCGGCATCCTGACGGTGCAGGCAGCGCCCATCCTGCTCGTGGCCCTGGGCCAGGCGATGGTGCTCAACGTCGGCTCCATCGACCTCTCCAACGCCGCCACCGTGGTGCTCTCGGCGATGATCCTCGCGCAGGCGCTGGAGCCCCTCGGCCCGGCGGCCCCCCTGCTCACGCTCGTCGTGGTGACCCTGATCGGCGCCGTGAACGGGTTCCTGATCGCCTTCGGCCAGATCCCCTCGTTCGCCCTCACGCTCGGCACGCTCGGCATCGTGCAGGCCGCATCGCTCGAGGTCAGCCACGCGACGACCGTCTACGCCACCGCCAACACGGATCTGCTCGCCCCGCTGTTCGGCACCGCGCTCGTGGGCCTGCCCCTGGCGTTCTGGGTCGGCGTCGTGTGCGCCGTCGTCCTGTGGGCCGTGCTCCGGTTCACCCGGTCCGGGCAGGGGATGACCGCCGTGGGCCTGAACGAGAGCGGCGCCCTCTTCTCCGGCCTGCGGACACGCTGGCTGAAGGTGGCAGCCTTCGCCCTCTCGGGCCTGCTGTCCGGGCTGGCCGGCGTGCTCGTCATCGCCCAGGCGGGCGCAGCCTCCTCCTTCGGGCTCGGCAGCGACCTGCTGCTCCCGGGCATCACCGCCGCGATCGTGGGCGGCACGGCCATCACCGGCGGTGTCACGAATCCGATCAACATCGTGTTCGGCGCCCTCACCGTGGGCCTCGTGCCCATCGGCGCGACCTCGGTGGGCATCAGCCCCCAGGCCCAGAGCCTCGTCTACGGGCTCGTCATCATCGTCGCCGTTGCCCTGACCATGGGCAGGAAGCGCCAAGGCGTGGTGAAGTAGCCCCAGGTCGCTCCCCCAGCCTCCACGACCACCATCCGGGGCCGCCCCTCGCAGGCGGCCCGGGCAGCCAGAGAAGGAACAGCCCGATGCCCACCCTCACATCGATCCAGCCCCAAGAGGTGTTCTCGTTCTTCGAGAGCCTGTCCAACATCCCCCGCGGCTCCGGCAACGAGAAGGAGGTCGCCGACTGGGTCGTCGACTTCGCCCGCGAGCGCGGCCTCGAGGCGACGCAGGACGATCTGCACTGTGTCCTCGTGAAGAAGCCCGGCCAGCATGGCCTGGAGGGCGCACCGCCGCTGATCCTCCACGGGCACCTGGACATGGTGTGCGAGAAGGAGGACGGCGTCACCCACGACTTCGAACAGGATCCGATCGAGCTCCTCATCGACGGTGACTTCGTCACCGCGAACGGGACCTCCCTCGGGGCCGACAACGGCATCGGCGTCTCCTACATCCTGGCGCTCCTCGACTCGAAGGACATCCCGCACCCGCCCCTCGAGGCGGTCCTGACCGCCATGGAGGAGAAGGGGAAGGTGGGAGCCGCCCAGTTCGACACGTCGAAGCTGTCCGGGAAGCGGATGATCGACTTCAACTGGATCACCGACAAGGAGATCCTCGCCGGCTGCAGCGGCGACGTGACCTTCACCGTCGACGTGCCCGCAGAGTGGGAGCCGGTGCCCGGCACGCATACCGAGACGCGTCTGCTCAAGGTCCGCGGCCTGGCCGGCGGGCACTGCGAATTCGACATCCACCTGGAGCGTGCGAACGCCGTCCTCGTCCTGGCGCGGGCGCTCACGACCCTGATGGACCGGTTCGACGTCAGGATCAGCGATCCCCACGGCGGAGCGCAGAACAACGCCATCCCGGCGGACGCCCAGGTGGTGCTGTCGCTGCGGCCGGAGGACGTCCGCGCCGTGGCCGACGCCGTCTCCGAGCTCGAGCGCACGCTGCTCAACGAGTACCGCAAGGCCGATCCGGGCATCCGGCTCGAGCTCGACTCGGCGGAGCGCCCGGAGGACGTCTTCTCGGCGGCCGCGGGGGCGCGCTTCGCGCGGCTCACCGCGCTGATCCCGAACGGCGTCCTGAGCTGGAGCCTCACGGTGCCGGGCATCGTGGAGAGTTCGAACAACCTCGGGACGGTCCGCACCACCGCGGACGGCGCACGGCTCATGTCGACCATCACGGCGGCCGTCACCTCGCGCAAGCACGAGATCCTGGACAGGGTGCGCTCGTTGGTCGCCCTCGCGGGCGGCGGCGCGTCGGTCGAGCAGTACGGGCTCGACGCGCCGGAGTTCCCCTACCGGCCGGACTCGAAGCTGCTCGACGTCGCCCGGAAGGCCTACTCGGAGGTCATGGGCACCGATCCCGAGGTCCACGTCTCCCAGTGCAGCCTCGAGCTGGGCATGTTCAGCCAGAAGCTGCCAGGCCTCGACATCATCTCGATCGGCACGGAGCTCCACGACCTCCACTCCCCCAAGGAGTCGGTGAACTTCACCTCGGTGGCGCGCGTGTGGCCCCTCATCCGCGAGGTGGTGAGCCGCCTCCACTGACGGCGACCCGCTCGTCCAGCTCGGCCGCGGCACACCAGCATCCGCGCCGCACTGCAGGGCTCCCCGGGCACGGGGCTGAAGTACTTTCGGCCTCATGCCCGGGGAGCCCTTCTGCACGTCCCGCGGGCAGGCGAGGTCCCACGCCACGGCACTCGGCGCAGCGGATCTACGGCTTCTCCATGACGGCCCGAACCGCCCGCATGATCTCGTCCGTGTCCATGAAGTTGGCGATCACTGCGACCGGGCTCGCAAGGTCGCCGAGCAGCCGGGCCATCTCGGCGTTGGTCATGATGATGTCCGCAGACTGGGAATCGGCACGTCAATCCTGCTGAAGATGAATACCGAGTCCGCCCTCGGCAAGCTGAATGTCCCCGGCACGGTGACGACGGCCGACATCAGTGCCGCCCGCGGCGCTGCGCAGGGGGTCGACCTGGTGCTGACCTCGGCCGAGCTGGCGGACAAGCTGGCCGACATCCCTGCGCCCGTCGCCGTGGTCAACAACTTCATGGACGCCCAGGAGATCGAGTCCGCGCTCTCCGGCCATCTCCCCCGGGCCTGAGTTCACGGCTTTCGTGGAGAGAGGTACTACAATGTCGTGGTTCATTTCGATTCTGCACTTCATCAGCGTCCAGATTCTCAACGTCCCCGCCTACCTGATGGGGATCGTGGCGGCCGTAGGGCTGATCGCCATGAAGAAGAAACCGGGGGAAGTGGTCGCCGGGGCCCTCAAGGCCGCGATGGGCTACCTGATCCTCGGCGCCGGCGCCACCGTCGTGATCAACTCCCTGTCGCCCTTCGGGCATCTCATCCTCAAGGACACCGGGGCCCACGGTGTGGTCCCGACCAATGAGGTGATCACCGCCCAGGCAGCGAGCCAGTTCGGAGCCCAGTCGGCGTACATCATCGTCTTCGGATTCATCATCATGCTGCTGCTGGCGAGGTTCACCCCCCTGAGGTATGTCTTCCTCACGGGACACCACATGGTCTTCATGTCGACGCTCCTCGCCGTCGTCCTGTCCGTCGGATTCGGCGCCCACCAGGACTTCTGGGTCATCGCAGTCGGGTCCGTGCTCATGGGCGCCATCATGGTCGTCATGCCGACCTTCGCCCAGCCGTTCATGAACCGCATTGTCGGGTCGCGGGACGGCAACCTGGCCATCGGCCACTTCAATACCCTGGGCTACATCATCGCCGGAGCCGCGGGGGCCGCGGTCGGGAAGCGCTCGAGGTCCGCCGAGGAAGTGAAGTTCTCCCATGGGCTCAGCTTCCTCAGGGACTCCATGGTCTCGACCACCGTGCTGATGATGGTGCTCTACATGGTCTTCGCCGTCTGGGGCATCATCGCGATTCCGCACGACGCGCTCCTGAAGGTCTTCGCGGACTCCACGTCGGGCGCTTCCGCAGACATCGGCGCCTACGTCATGGCGGCGTTCGCCCAGGCGCTGCAGTTCGGGATCGGCGTCAGCATCATCCTCTACGGCGTCCGGATCATCCTCGGTGAGCTCGTTCCGGCGTTCCAGGGGATCGCCCAGCGCGTGGTGCCGGGCGCCAAGCCCGCGCTGGACGTGCCGATCGTCTTCCCCTTCGGACCCAACGCGTCGCTCATCGGGTTCCTCGCGTCCTTCACCGGCGGCCTCGTGGCCCTGACCCTGATCGCCGTCTGGCTCGGCCCGCAGTTCGGGCTGGCGCTCATCCTTCCCGGGATGGTCCCGCACTTCTTCGACGGCGGAGGGGCCGGGGTGTTCGGCAACGCCACGGGAGGCCGGCGGGGCGCGATCGTGGGCGGCTTCCTCAACGGCGTCCTGATCACGCTCCTGCCCGCGTTCCTGCTCACCGTGCTCGGCTCGCTCGGCATGGCCAACAGCACGTTCGGCGACGCCGACTTCGGGTGGTTCGGCACCGTGGACGGGCTGATCGCGCGGACGGGCATGCCGCTCGCCCCGGTGAGCATGATTGCACTCGCCCTGGCTCTGGTCGCGTCCGCCTGGATCTTCAAAGTCCGGTGTGTCGACAAGGGCTGGCTGCCAGCTGAGGACCGTGCCCAATGGCTGGCCTCGCAGGATGCCCCAGAGCCGCGGAAGGTGCCCGCGAACAGCTGACGTGCCCTCTCGCGCCAAGCCACAGGGCGCCCCCGGCCTTCCCGGCCGGGGGCGCCCTCTCTGCCGCAGTGGCCTCAGTCCGCGCTGCGCTACGCGGTCTCCAGCCGGTCCTTCACCGTGGTGAGGAACCGGGCCCCGGTCGCGCCGTCGACGGCCCGGTGGTCGCACGTCAGGGTGATCCGGGCCCGAGGGCGCCAGCTGATGGCGCCGTCGCCGTCCCTGACCTGCTCCTCGCGCGTGGTGCCGATGGCGAGGATCGCCACCTGGGGCACGTTGAGGATGGCGTCGAAGTAGTCGATGCCCAGCATGCCCAGGTTGGAGACCGTGAAGGTCCCGTCCGAGACGTCCGCCATCGTCAGGCTGCCCTGGCGGGCACGCTGGGCGAGGTCGCGCCTCGCCTCCGCGATGCCAGTCAGGTCGAGCCGGGCCGCATCCTTGATGACCGGCACCATGAGTCCGGCCGGGGTGTCGACGGCGAGGCCCAGGTTGACCTGCCCGAACGCGGTCACGGCCTCGTCGGCGTAGTGGGCGTTGATCGCCGGATGCTCCAGGAGCGCCGCCGCGCAGGCCGCGAGGATGGCGTCCGTGACCGTGGCCCCCGGGACGCGCTCCTTCACGGAGAGCGCCGAACCCATGTCAACGCTCGTCGAGAGGTGGAACGCCGGCGCGCCCCAGGCGGCCGTCATCCGCCGCGCGGCGGTGCGCCGGATGCCCTTGAGGGGGGTGGTGACGCTGTCCTCGCGCTGCTCGGTGGTCACTGCTGGACCAGCTGCCGGCGATGCTGGGCCTTGCCGGCACAGCCGTAGAGCTTCATCTTCTGGACGGTTGCCTCGATCATGCGCTCGCGGCCTTCGGCCATGGCCTCCTCGAGCTGGCGGTCGCCCTGGGCCCAGACATCCTCGATGCCCGAGCGGAAGGCGAGGCGGAGGTCCGTGTCGGCGTTGAACTTGTGCACGCCGGCGGCCATCGCCGCGAGGATCTCGTTGTCGGGCACCCCGGAGGCGCCGTGCAGGACCAGGGGGATGCCGACCGCGGCCTCGATCTGCTTGACGCGCTGGATGTCGAGCGGCTGCGGCTTGGCGAGGGGCACGCCGTGGACGATGCCCACGGAGATCGCGAGGAAGTCCACTCCCGTCTCGGAAACGAACCGCTCGGCCTCGGCCACGTCGGTGTAGTACGAGGACCAGTCGACCTGCTCGTCGGCGTTGGGGATCTTGCCCAGCTCGGCCTCCACCGGGATGCCGAATGCGTGGGCCACCTCGACCACCCGGCGGGTGGTGCGGATGTTCTCCTCGAACGGAAGGTGCGCGCCGTCGTACATGATGGACGTGAAGCCGAGCTTGATCGCCTCGAAGACCTCGTCCCACGGGCCGTGGTCCAGGTGGATGACGTACTCCGCGTCCGACTCCTCGGCGATCCGCCGCGTCATCTCGTAGGCCTTCTTGAGGCCCATGTGCGGGACGATCGCCCGTCCGACCTGGAGGAAGACCGGAGACTGGGCGCGCTCGGCGGCCCTGACGAGGGCCTCGGTGGTCTCCTCGTTGTGCATGTTGAACGCTCCGACGGCGTAGCCGCCGCTGGTGGCCTCGTCGACAATCTGGCGGGGGTCAACCTGTGGCATGGTCCTGTCCCTTCCTGCTCCCGGCCCCGGTCAGGCCGTCTCGATGTAGGCCAGCACGGCGCGGACCTCGACCGTCTCGCCCTCGGGGACGACGATCTCGGCCAGGACGCCGGAGGCCGGCGACTCGAGGGTCTCCTCGACCTTCTCCGCCTCGACCTCGGCGAGCGGCTCGTCTTCGGCGACGCTGTCCCCGACGTTCTTGAGCCACGTGGCAACGGTGCCCTCGCTCATGCCCATACCCCACTGCGGCAGCAGGACCTCGACTCTAGCCATGTCTTCTCTCCTTCAATCGGTGTTCTGTAGGACCGTCACATCCGCGGCGCGGGCGACGTCAGTTCTGGGTTGGAGGTGTTCGCCATCAGGCCGGTGACCCGTCGGATGGCGTCCTCGATCTTGGCCCGGTTCGGGTACAGCTGCTTCTCGAGCGCCGGGCTGAACGGGATCTGGGTGTCCGGCGTCGTGACGCGCATGATCGGCGCCTTGAGCGACTCGAAGGCCTCCTCCGCGACGATCGCCGAGATCTCCGCCGCCGCGGAGCACGTGCGGTGCGCGGGATCGGCGATCACGAGCCGGCCGGTGCGCTGCACGGACCGGATCACCGCCTCGGTGTCGAACGGCACGAGGGTGCGCGGGTCGATCACCTCGACGGAGAGGCCGTCCTCTCCCAGGACCTCTGCGGCCGCGAGGGCCTCGGGCACGGCGCTGGAGATCGCGACCACCGTGACATCGCTGCCCTGGCGCGCCACCCGGGCCTGGCCGAAGGGGATCCAGAACTCCTCCTCGGGCACCTCGCCCTTGCTGCCCCAGAGCATGCAGGCCTCGAAGGTCAGCACCGGGTCGTCGGTGTCGACCGCAGTGCGCAGGAGCCCCTTGGCGTCGTACGGGGTGGCGGGGACGATGATCTTCAGGCCGGGGACGTTCATGAACATCGGGTACGGGCGGTCCGAGTGGTGCGCTCCGGTGTTGAGCCCGTAGAACATCGCCGAGCGGAAGACCACGGGGATGGAGGCCTGGCCGCCGAACATGTACCGGTTCTTGGCCGCCTGGTTCACGAACTGGTCCATGGCCATGTACAGGAAGCTCGAGTACGAGAGGTCGACGATAGGGCGCAGGCCCGTCATCGCGGCGCCGATGGCCGAACCGACGATGACCTCCTCGGAGATCGGGGTGTTGCGGATCCGGTTGGACCCGAACATCTCCAGGAAGTCGCCCTTGTCCTTGCGGGACTTGCCGGCGCCCGTGGTGCCGTAGACGTTGGCCTCGACGTCCTCGCCGATGATGACCACCCGCTCGTCGGCCTCCATGGCCTCGCGCTGGGCGGCACCGATGGCGCCGAGGTAGCTCATGACAGTCATGCGATCGCTCCGATCGGTTCGGTGTAGAGGTCTTTGAAGGCGACGCTGGGGTCCGGGTAGGGGCTCTCGTCGGTGAAGCGCACCGCCTCGTCGACCTCGGCCATGACCTCGGCCTCGAGGGCGTCCAGCTCCTCGGCGGAGGCCACCCCTTCACGTTCGAGCCGCTGGCGGAACAGGACGATCGGGTCGCGCTCGACCCAGGCCGCCTTCTCGCTCGCGTCGCGGTAGTCGGTGCCGAGGCGCAGGCCCTCGGAATGCTCGTTGAAGCGGTAGGTCACCACCTCCACGAGGGACGGGCCCTCTCCGCGGCGGGCGCGCTCGACCGCCTCGACCACGGCCTCGTGGACCGCGAGGACGTCCTGGCCGTCCTCGACGCGCACGCCGGGCATGCCGAATCCGGCGGCACGCTCGGCGATCACGCCGGAGGTGACCGTGTGGGCGGGGGTCGAGAGCGCGTACTGGTTGTTCTCGCAGAGGAAGACGACGGGCAGCTTCCAGACGCCGGCGAGGTTCATCGCCTCGTACAGGCAGCCCTGGTTGGCGGCGCCGTCCCCGAAGAACGCCAGGGAGACCTTGCCGTTGCCGAGCACCTTGCTCGACAGGGCCGCACCGGTGGCGATCGGGATCGAGGAGCCGACGATGCCCGACTCCCCCAGGCTGCCGACGGCGAAGTCCGCAAGGTGCAGGGACCCGCCCTTGCCCTGGCACACTCCGGTGGCCTTGCCCACGAGCTCGGCCATCAGCGGGCCCAGCGGCGAGCCCTTGCCGATGGGGTGCCCGTGGCTGCGGTGGTTCCCGGACATGTAGTCGCCGTCGCCGAGCGCCATGCAGGCGCCCACGACCTGGGCCTCCTGGCCGATGCTCGTGTGCACGGTTCCCGGGATCTGCCCGCGCTTGACCATGCGCGAGGCCCGCTCATCGAAGCGGCGGATCCGCAGCATGCGCCGCTGCATCTCCAGCTGGGTGGTTGGGGAGAGATCCATCATTCCTCGCTTTGAGTAAATATTCCTGATCTGAATTGAAATTCTACCGATGGGTGCGGCCATGGAGCAAGGGCTTCTTCAACCCGGTTTCCTAGGCCCCGGCGAACGGGGCCAGAAGCGCGTCGATCCGCGGCAGAATGTAGGTGGGCTGGCGGTCCCGCGGAAGCTGGCGCGCCATCTCCTCGGTGCTCTCGCCCGTCAGGACGAGTGCGGAGTCGATGCCGGCCGAGGCAGCCATGGCGATGTCGGTGTGCAGCCGGTCGCCCACCATGAGGCACTGCGCCCCGGGCAGACCCAGCACCTCGAGCGCCGTCGTGAGCATGACGGCCGCGGGCTTGCCCACGTTCGCCTCGCACTTGGCTCCCGTGCTCGCCTCGATGGCGGCGATCACCGCCGCGGCGTCCGGTTCGCCCCGGCCCTGCGGCATGGGGCAGTAGGCGTCGGGATTCGTCGCGACCAGCCGCGCCCGCCGGTACTGCCACAGCGCATCGAACGCGATCTGCAGCTTGCGGTAGTCGAAGCCGCGGTCGTAGCTGGCCACGACCACATCGATCTCCCGGGGGTCCTCGGTCAGGCGGAAGCCCGCCGCGCTGATGGCCCGCACGAGGGGGTCCTCGCCGATGACGAAGACCGCCGCGCCCGGCGCCTCCCGACGCAGCCACGCGACGATCGTGACCAAGGGGTTCACGATCCGCTCCGGCGACGTGGCCAGGCCGAGCCTGGTCAGCTTGTCGGCGTACATCTGGGGGTCCTTGGTGGGATTGTTCGACAGGAAGAGGGTCTCCCGGCCGGAGCTGCGCAGCCCCCGGATGAGGTCCTCGGCTCCGGGCAGGAGCTCGTCTCCGAGGTAGATCGTGCCGTCGAGGTCGAAGAGGTAGCCCTCGTAGGCCTTCACGTCCGTGGCCTCGGGCACCCCCGGCGCCCCGGGAGCCGGCGCCCTCATGGCCGCACCGCCTCTGCCAGGCGGGCGAACAGTGCCCGGTTGGACGGGTAGATGTCCCGGTAGACGTCGTAGAGGCGGTCGTAGACCGCGGCCTGCTGCGGCCGCGGCTCATAGGAGACACCGAGCCCGCTCATGGCCTTGGCCGCGGCCGCGACGGACTCGTGGAGGCCCACGGCCGAGGCCGCCAGCATCCCCGCACCCAGGCAGGTGCTCTCCGGCTCCCGGACCACCGAGACGCTGCGCTGCATGACGTCGGCGATGATCTGGCACCACACCGGGCTCCGCGACCCGCCGCCCAGGGCGATGATCTCGGCGACCGGCTCCGCGAGGGCCTGCTCGGCCCCCGTGGTCAGGAGGCGCTGCTCGAAGGCGAGCCCCTCGAGGAGGGCGCGGTAGACGTGGGCCTTGCCGTGGATGCCGGTCAGCCCGACCAGGACTCCCCGGGCGTGGTGGTCCCAGTAGGGCGTGAGCGCCCCGGTCCAGTACGGGAGCGCCAGCAGGCCCTCGGCGCCCGGGGGCAGCTTCGCCGCAGCGGTCTCGAGGATCTGCTCGGGAGTGAGGTCGAGGCCGAGCGCGCCCTGCGTGATCCCGGAGAACTTCTCGACGAACCAGGTCAGGTTGATGGTGCCGCCGCCGATGAAGGTCTCGAGCGTGTACGCGCCCGGCTGGGCCGCCGAGAGCGTCCGGTATTCCTGGGCGTAGGAGTAGTGCTCGGAGAACGTGCCGGAGACGATGCCGCTGCCGAGGTTGAGGTATGCCCGCCCGCCCACCGTGGCCCCGGACCCGAGCTGGGCGCACTGGCCGTCCCCCGCGCCGGCCACGACGACAACGTCGCGGGGAAGACCGAGCTGCCGCGCGGCGTCGTCCGTCAGACGACCCAGCACGCTCCCCGGGGCGCGCAGCTCGCTGAGCTGGCCGCGCTCGAGGCCCACGGCGTCCAGGAGGGACTGGTCGTAGTCGAAGGTCGTCATGTCGACGAGGCCGAGCGGGTCGGCGGAGGCCCAGGAGGTGAGCCACTGCCCGGTGAAGCGGTGGACGAGGAAGCCGTGGACGTCGACCACCTTCCCGATCCGGGCGACGGTGTCGGGCTCGTTGGCGGCCAGCCAGTGCAGCTTGTACCAGGCCGGCGTCGGATTGGCGGGCTTGCCGGTGAGCCGGTGGACCTCCTCCGTCCCGAACGCGGAGACCTCCTTGGTGGCCCGGGTATCCAGCCACAGCATCGCGGGCCTGAGGGGGAGGCCCTCGGCGTCCAGGCAGACGAAGCTCTCGCGCTGGTGGGTGATGCACACGGCGCCGATGCGCGAGACGTCGACGGCCTGGGAGGCCCGCCGGATCGCCTCGACCGAGGCCGCCCACCAGTCCTCTGCATTCTGCTCGCCCCACCCCGGATGGGGCTGGCTCAGGCCGAAGGCGCAGCGCGCCTGGGCGAGGGCGTCGCCGCGGGAGTTCCACACGACCGCCTTGGCGGCGGTGGTCGAACAGTCGACGCCGATCACGTAGTCCCGCTGCATGGTGTCACTTCCCTCCTGCTTCCGCCTTCGCGCCGGCGCGCGCGGCCCGCTCCAGCACCTCGTCCACATCCTGCGGCTCCCACCATCCGAGGAGCGTGAGCAGGTCCACGACCGTGAACCGGTTGCGCATCAGCGCGCAGTTCTCGACGGCCCAGCGGCCCAGTTCGGGCTCCACCGCCGGTTCGAGATCGGAGAGGGCGGCAGGTGCGCCCGCTTCGGTGAGGGCCGAGGCGATGGCGTCCGCGGGGCGGACGAGGCCGCGGAGCTCGTCCCGGGCCTCGGCCCAGTCGCCCAGCAGAGCAGTGATGCGAGGGAGGTTCCGCTCCACGGCGTCGAGCTTGGCCGAGAAGTCCTTCCAGCATTCCTCGGCGACCTGCAGGCTAGGATCGACCCGTTCGAAGGCGGACAGCACACGCTCCCGGCTGCGGCCCCGGTCCAGCGCCTTCGTGGCGATCCTCGGCCGGTCCGAGGCACGCTCCAGGCGCTCGAAGAGCATCTCCCAGGCGGTCGCGGCGATGACCGCGCCGGCCCCGACCTGGGCGCCGTGGAGGCCGATCGGCAGCCCGTGGCCGCCGCGGTACTGGTCGAGCATGTGGCTGATGAGGTGTTCGACGCCGGAGAGCACGGCCGTGGTCCCTGCCACCCCGGTGACGATGCCGCGCAGGGCGAGTGCGCGCGCCAGGGAGGCCACCGCATCGGAGCGGGCTTCGCGCACTCCCGCGCTCCAGCTCTCGAGGTCCTTGCCGACGGAGGCGAGCAGCGTCACCGCGCTGGGCTTGAACGTCGGGTCGGTCCCCACGAGGGAGGCGAGGCGCCAGTCCGCGGGCGCCACGAGCATCGAGGTCATCTCGCCGAAGCCAGCGCGGTTCATGGCCTCCGGTGCGCCGGCGATGGTGAGCGTGTCCGAGACCACCGCGTCCGGCCATGCCGAGGGCACCGTGCGCTTGACGCCGTTGCGGAGGACCACGGAGACGTCGTCCGTGAAGCCGTCCACGGAGGCGGCAGTCTGCACCGTGAGCAGGACCGGCCGCTCTCCGGCCTCCCCTGCCCGCTGGACGGCGACCTTGGCGATGTCGCTGATGGTGCCCCCGCCGATGGCCACCACCGCGGCCTTGCCCGCGGCCGCCTCGGCCGCCTCGTCGAGGATCGGGTCCACCACGTGGAGTTCAGGGTGCCCGTCGTCGAGCACCGTGCGGGTGACGTCGAACTGGTCGGCGAGCTGCGCCTCGACGGCGTCCTTGACGTTCTGCTCGCCGCGCAGGATCGGGGTCCTGTCGACGAGGAGCGCCACGCGCGCCCGGGCAGCCCCGTCCCGCGGCGCCGCCGCGGAGGCCAGGAGCTCGCCCAGGGTGGCCGGCACGGCGCTCAGCGCGTCAGGGCCGATGATGAGCTGGTCGATGCCGCAGGGGGCGAGCGTCCGCCCCGGATCGGCCTCGTCGAGCATCTCGGCGATCGGTTCGACGATGTACGTCTCAGTGGACATGGAGATTCCTCTTCTGCGCGCGGCCCGGCGTCATGAGCCCTGGCGGCTTCGGCTGGCGCGGTCGGTCAGGACGGCGACGATGATGGCGACCCCGATGACCACGGGCTGGAGGTTCGGGGAGACATTGAGCAGCGACATCCCGTTGTTGAGGACCCCGATGATGAGCAGGCCGATGAAGGTGTTGAGCATTCCGCCCGAGCCGCCGGAGAGGCTCGCTCCGCCGATCACGACCACGGCGATGACGTTGAGGAGGTCGGCCGTGCCCGCCGTCGGCTGCGCGGAGTCGAGCCGGGATCCGACGATCACGCCCGCCACCGCGGCCAGGAGGCCGGCGATCATGTACACGCCGATCTTGATCCTGGTCACGTTCAGGCCCGACAGGCGCGCCACCTCGGCGTTGCCTCCGATGGCGTACAGCGCCCGCCCGGTGGGGCGGAAGCGGAGCCAGAAGGCGGCGAGCACGAAGATCGCGACCATGATGAGCCCCTCGAGCGGGATGCCGAGGACGGGGGTGCTGGTGAGGGCGAGGTACCAGTCCGGGAAGTCGTTGATGGGGTTGCCGTTGGTGACGTAGAGCGCCAGGCCCGCGCAGGCGGACATGGTGGCGAGCGTCGCGACGAAGGGCTGGATGCGCCCGTAGGTGGAGAGGATCCCATTGACCAGCCCCACGGCCGCGCCGGTCACGAGCCCGATCACGACGCACAGGCCGAACGGCAGGCCCCCCGAGCGGAACAGCCACGCGCTGACCATCAGGGACAGCGCGAGGTTGGAGCCCACGGAGAGGTCGATCCCGCCGATGAGGATGACCAGCGCGGCCCCGACCGCCATGATGCCGAGGTCGGCGTTCTGGCTGATGATGTTGGACAGGTTGCGCCACGTGAGGAAGTAGGGCGAGAGGATCGAGAACACGATCATGACGGCGACGAGCCCGAGCAGCGGGCCCGGGAGGGCCCGGAGGGCGCGGGCGGCCCCTGATCGGACGCCGGCGGGAGAGGTCCTGGCGGTGCGCGTCGCGGGCGACGCCGTGTTCTGGACCTGCGTGTCCCCGCGGGATGCCGAGGGCTCCCCGAAGGATGCCTGGTGAGTGGTGGTTCCCATGACTGCTCTCTCTATCGCTGAGGTGTCGCGGCCGAATGAAAGGCCAGGTCGATGACTCGTTGGGGGGTGGCCTCGGCGCGCGGGAGGATGCCCCGCTGGCGGCCGCCGGCCATGACGAGGACCCGGTGGGAGAGTCCCAGGACCTCTTCGAGCTCGGAGGAGACCACGATGACCGCTATGCCCTCGGCTGCGAGGGACCTGATGATCTCGTAGATCGCCATCTTCGCCCCCACGTCGACCCCCCGCGTGGGCTCGTCGACGATGAGGACCTTGGGATCCTTCACCAGCCATTTGCCGATGAGGATCTTCTGCTGGTTCCCGCCCGACATGGACTTCACGGGAAGGGTCATGTTGCCGCGCACATCCAGCCGGCGGCCCTGGGAGGTGGCCACCTCTCGGATGGCCTTCTTCGTGACCAGCCCCCACCGGGTGAGGCGGCGCTCCCACGGGAGCGTCAGGTTCTCCTCAGCGGTCCGGTCGAGGTTGAGCCCCTGGCCCTTGCGGTCCTCGGGCACCATGACGATGCCGGCCCGGATCGCGGACTCGGGGCTCGTGCAGGGCAGCCTGCGCCCCTCGAGGATGACCTCGCCCTCATCGGGACGGTCCACTCCGGCGATGGCGCGGACCACCTCGGTGCGGCCGGCGCCGACCAGGCCCGCGATGCCCAGGACCTCCCCCTGCCTGAGCTCGAAGTCGATCCCCTCGAAGGCCCCGCGGCGACCCAGCCCGCGGACCTCGAGGACGGTGTGGTCGCGGCTCGGCTGCGGCGGGATGTGCTCGTAGGTGAATTCGCGCCCCACCATCGCGTTGATGATGGCTTCCTTGGCGACGTCGCCGGAGGACCAGGACATGACGCGCGAGCCGTCGCGGAGGCAGACGATCTCGTCCGCGACGTCCCGGACTTCGTCGAGCCGGTGCGAGATGTACACGACCCCGGCTCCCCCGGCGCGCAGGGTGCGGATCCTCTCGAGCACATGCTCGGTCTCCGACTCGCCGAGGGACGCCGAGGGCTCGTCGAACACCACGTACCGCGGGCTGCGGCTGAGGGCCTTGGCGATCTCGATCTCCTGCTGGAGTGCCATCGAGAGGCCGCGCACGGGGCGGCGGACGTCCAGGTCGACTCCCAGGGAGTCCATGACCGACTTGGCCTCCTGCCGCATCCGGCCCCAGTCGACGCGTCCGGCATGCTGCGGGACCCTGCCGAGGAAGATGTTCTCGGCCACGGACAGGTCCTGGATCAGCCTCGTCTCCTGATGGATGAGCGCCACGCCCTGCCGCAGCGCCTCCGCGGGGCTCGAGGGCGCGTAGTCCGCCCCGTCGAGCGTCATGCGCCCTCCGTCCGGCTTGACGACGCCGGTGATCACCGAGCTCAGCGTGGACTTGCCCGCACCGTTCTCACCGACCAGCCCCACCACCGTCCCCGGCGCGACCCGGAAGTCGACCGACTTCAGGACAGTCACACCGCTGTATGCCTTGACCAGGCCTTCGGCCACCAGGCCGTCAGCGCCTTCTGCGCCCATGATCCCTCCCACCCGTGCGGACCCGTCGGGTCACTTGAAGGACTTGGCGTCAGGACCGTAGAAGTCCTCGACCTTGTTCTGGCCCACCGTTGCCTTGTCGATCAGCACGGTGTCCTGGTACTGCTCCTGAGGGATGTCGCCGCCCTTGCCGTTCATGAGGGCAATCGCGTTGTCCACGGCGAGCTTGCCCATCTTGTAGGGCTGCTGGGCCTCGGTGCCCTGGGTGAGCCCGCTGGCCACGGCGTCGAACATCGTGGGGAAGCCGTCGATCCCCACCGAGAAGATCTGCTTCCCGGCCGCCTTGGAGGCCTTCGCCGCGCCGAGGGCCATCGCATCGCTCTCACCGAAGACGGCCTTGACGTTGGGGTGGGCGGTGAGGATGTTCTGCGTGGCCTTGTAGGCCTCCGTCTCGTCCCAGTTGGCGGTCTCCTCGGCGACCAGCTTGATCCCGGGGTTCTCCTTGAGCGCGTTCTGGCAGCCCTGCGTGCGCTGGATCTCCGCGGTGGAGCCCAGCACGCCGTGCAGGATGGCGAGTTCGCCGCTGCCGCCGATCTGCTTGAACATCCAGGTGCAGATATCGTGGGCGGCCTTGACGCTGTCCGTGGCGATGTAGGTGGCCAGCTTGCCCTGCCCCGACTCCGGCCGCTGGTCGACGGCGACGACGGGCACCTGCGCCTGGTTTGCCGCCCGCACGCCGGCCGCCGCCGCGGTCGAGTCCTGGGACGTGAAGATCAGGGCGCCGATCTGCTTCGTCAGCAGGTCGTTGACCTGCTTGATCTGCGCCGAAGAGTCGTTGTTGGCCGAGGTGACGTTGACGTCGTAGCCCTGCTTCTTGGCCTCATCCTTGATCCCGGCGACTTCGGCGACGTAGAAGAGCGACTTCTGGTCGGCCACGGAGACGCCGATCACCTTCTTGCCGCCGGATCCCGCACTGCTGTCCTGGCCGCATGCCGCCAGGGGGAGCACGGCGATCGCTGCGGCCATGGCCGCCCCTGCGAGTCGCACCGCTGGACGTGACGTCATTGTTCGTCTCCTCTGCCTTCGATGACGCGTATCGGGCTTACCGACATTTTTATTCGGCATCCAAATGTGTATGCATCGATGGTGCGACGAGGATCACAGCATTGTCAATAGGTTCAGACAGGGGGCGGCGGCGGGTCCCGGAGCCGGCCCTCCTCCGTGGCGACCGGCTGCCCTACGGGACCCTTGAGGTCGAGGCGAGCTTCGGCGTCGTGCCCTACTCGTTCAGGGGCGGGCAGGCCGGAGTGCGGCGCCCAGAGCGGGGAGGGTGGTCACGACCAGGTGGGCCGCGCCGCCCTCGGCGCGGACCAGCTGGGCCCGAACGCCCAGCAGAAGGGCCTCCCCGCGCAGGAGCAGGCTCCGGTAGCAGCGGGCCCGTTCCGCCGGCGACAGGGCAGCGAGCCACGGCGCCGCGTGGTGGTTGAAGTGAGCGGCCATCGCGAGGCGGGACAGTGCCGCTTCACGCCGTGCCCTCAGGGCGCGGCCCAGCCTGGCCAGCAGGTCCGGCGCGACGAAGAGCGCGGCGGCCGCGGCCGCCGCGAGAACGAGCTCGGCGCGCCCCGAGAGCACGGACCAGCCGAGCGCCAGCCCGAGCACGAGGACGAGCCCGCGCCCGACCCAGTCCACCGCACGCGCCAGCCGCCGGTGGCTGTGTGCCCACGCGGCCACGACCCTGTCGGCGTCCAGGGCCGCAGCCTGGACGGGATCGAACACCACGCGCCTGAGCAGGCTGGTCCCGTCGGGCAGCTGTTCGCCGTGAGTGCCGTACCGGCCCATACCGTGCGGCCGCCGTGCCTGCTGCTGAGCCTGGGCGCCGACCGGGAAATCTTCGAGCTGCATGATCTGTCCCTCCGGTCCACACGGATACCGCACGGACCTGTGGGTGTCCTGTAAACGCAGCGGACAGGTCTCGGTGTTACGGGCGCCGTGGGCGCGGCTGCGGGCCGGCCGGGGCCCACATCAGGCTAGTCGAGCTGCGAATGCGCCCCGAGGGCATGGAAGGCGCGGTCGTGGTACACGAGCGGCGCGCCGTGGCGCTCCTGGGCGAGCACCTCGAGCACCGTCGCGGCCAGCAGGACGGACCCGCCCACGGGCACCCGGTGCGTGATGGCGCAGCGCAGCGCCCACGGCGCGGCGCGGAGCCAGGGCTCGCCGGTGGGCAGCGCCTCCCAGTCCATCGCCTCGGTGAAGCGGGGCGAGCCGGGAGTGGCGAACGTGCGGACCAGGCCGACCTGCTCCGCGTCGACGAGGTGCACCAGGACCGTCTCCGCCTCCGCGATGTGCACGGCCGAGCGTCCGCCAGAGACGGAGAAGGCCAGGGAGGGGGGATCGACCGCCACGGAGGCGACGGAGGACGCCGTGAGCCCGACCGGCCCCTCAGGGCTCGCGGCCGTCACGACGGCAACTCCCGCGGGATGGGAGCGGAACGCGTCCCGGAAGAGGGCGGAGTCGGCGCCGGAGACGCTCAGGAAGGTCGGGGTCACAGTCATGCCTGGTCTTTCGTCGGGGTGCCCGAGCACTCGGGACCTCCTACGACGCTAGGACCTCAACAATCGTTGAGGTCAATCGAACGTGACCATTGTCACCCCTCTACGGCTCGAGTGCCGAGGCCCCGGAGGCGCCGAGCCGGTCCTGCGGGTTGACGAGGCTGCAGGTCGAGAGCGAGAGGCAGCCGCACGCGATGCACCCGTCGAGCCGGTCCCGCAGGTGCTCGAGGCGGGCGATCCGCTCGTCGATCTCGGTGCGCCATGCCCTGGAGAGCCGCCCCCAGTCCTGCTGGGTGGGCACGCCGTCGTGCGGGAGCAGCTCGAACGCGTCCGCGACGGTGGCGAGGGGGATGCCGGCGCGGTGCGCGGCCTTGATGACGGCCACGCGGCGCAGGATCGAGCGGGGGTAGCGCCGCTGGTTGCCGGAGGTGCGGCGGCTGTGGATCAGGCCCTGCCGCTCGTAGAAGTGCAGGGCGGAGATGGAGAGCCCGCTGCGGGCCGCGAGCTGGCCGACGGTGAGCTCCTCGGCCTCGCCGCTACCCATCGCCATCGCGGTCCCCCTCCCCCATCCACGCGCCCCGCCGCCGCGGGAAGCCGATCCGGTCCAGGTCCGCCGCGGCGCGCACGACGGCGTTCCCCGCCCGCCGCCGCGCCTGGCCTTCAAGCTGGGCCGTCTCGGGATACCGGGAGGAGAAGTGGGTCAGCACGAGGTTCCGGGCGCCGGCGGCACCGGCGATGGACCCGGCCTGCCCCGCGGTGAGGTGGAGGTACTGGTCGGCGAGCGCGGCGTCGTCGTCGCTGAACGTGCACTCGGTGACGAGCAGGTCGGCGCCCTCGGCCAGCGCAACGGCGCCCTCGCACGGGGCGGTGTCCATGACGAACGCGAACCGCTGCCCGCGGCGCGGGACGCTCACGTCCTCGATCCGCACGCCGCCGAGGCGCCCCTCGCGCTGCAGCCGCGCCACGTCCGGGCCGCGGATGCCGGCGGCCGCGAGCCGCTCGCGCACGATGGTGCGCCCGTCCGGCTCCGCGAGCCGGTAGCCGAAGGTGCCGATGCGGTGCCTGAGCGGCTCGACCGCGAGCCCGGGGGCGATCTCCCCGGCCGCGCCGTGGGGCACGAGGCGCAGGTCGATCCCGGGGGTCGAGACGGCGACGAGGGCCCGGACCACCTCCTCGCCGGAGGCGGGGTAGTGCAGGTGCACGGGGTGCTCCACGCGGTCGAGCGCCAGGCGCGAGAGCACGCCGGGCAGCCCGTAGCAGTGGTCCCCGTGGACGTGGGTGAGGCAGATGCGCGTCACCTTCGTCGCGGCCACGCCGGCGTGGATCATCTGCCGCTGCGTCCCCTCGCCCGGGTCGAAGAGGATCCCCTCGCCGTCCCAGAGCAGGAGGTAGCCGTTGTGGTTGCGGGCGCGCGTGGGCACCTGCGAGGCGGTGCCGAGGACCACGAGTTCGCGCATCTGCCCAGTATCGCCTGCCCGGCCGGGCCGCCGCGTCAGTACTTGCGCAGGTCGAGGGCGCCCTGGCTGTGCCACGCGGCGCGGAGCGCGTTGACCACGGCGAGGATGAGCGCGTCCACGGCCTGCGTGGAGTGGCCGAGGACGCGGAGCGCGAACCCGGGCACGGGCAGGGCCGAGACGCCCCCGAGCAGGCCGTCGGCGCGCTCGGCGAGGAGTGCCCTGGCCAGGCCCACCGTCTCCTCGCCGGCGCGGGGGTCCACCACGAGCAGCGAGCCGAGGTGCGAGCGGCCCTCGAGCAGCCCGAGTCCCGCCAGGCCGTCGTGGCTCGCCGAGGGCTCGAGGACGAGGTTGTCCAGGACCACGGGCCGCCCGCCCATGCTGACCTCGGTGCGCAGGCGGACCCGGTCGTAGCCGAACGGCGCCCGGGACGGCGACCAGCCCGGCGTCACCACCTCCGCCAGGACCAGGCTCGCGGACGGGTCCATCTCGATCCGCGTCTCCTGCTCGTAGCGGGAGGCCCGGTAGGCGATGAGCTGGTCGGGGAGGTAGTCGAGCCGGCTCCCCGGCCCGAGCCGCACCGTCAGGTCCTGGACCGCCTTGTCCCGGGGCGTGCGGTACACCTTGGTGGCCGCCTGGGTGGTGAGCAGCAGCTGGGCGCCGTCCTCCACCGTCACGTCCAGGCGGTACCGGTCGCCGTCCAGGTACGCCCCGCCCGGATTGACGACGACGTAGGTCACCTGCCCGGTCCCGTCCAGGTACATGGGGCGCAGCACGCGCAGCGCCCCGCGGTGGTACTGCGCCGCGGCGACGGACCGCTCCCCTCGGCGCCTGATCACGAGGTCGAGCTCGCCGCGCGCGGTCAGGCTCACACGAGGTCCATCATGAGGACGTCGTGCTTGAGCCAGCGGATCACATGCTCGAGGCCCTCGTCCGTCTTGAGGTTCGTGAAACAGAAGGCCTTCTCGCCGCGGAATTCGCGCGAGTCCGCCTCCATGACCGTCAGGTCGGCGCCGACGTGGGGGGCGAGGTCGGTCTTGTTGATGATGAACAGGTCCGACTTGATCATGCCCTGGCCTGCCTTGCGCGGGATCTTCTCGCCCTGCGCCACGTCGATGATGTAGATGGAGAAGTCGACGAGCTCGGGGCTGAACGTGGCCGAGAGGTTGTCCCCGCCGGACTCGATGAAGATCACCTGCAGGTCAGGGTGGGCCTCGATGAGCCGGTCCACGGCCGCCTGGTTCATGGAGGTGTCCTCGCGGATCGCGGTGTGGGGGCAGCCGCCGGTCTCGAGCCCCACGATCCGGTCGAGCGGGAGCACGCTCGTGCGCGCGAGGATCTTGGCGTCCTCGACCGTGTAGATGTCATTGGTGATGGCGGCCATGGAGATCTCGTGGCTCAGGGCGCGGGTCAGGCGCTCCACGAGCTGGGTCTTGCCGGCTCCCACCGGGCCGCCGATTCCGATCTTCACCGGGTGCATGCTGCTGTCCTTCCGTCGTCAGCTCATGAAGAGCCGGGCCCTCTGGGTCTCGTGCTGCATCTGGGCGATCTCGAGCCCCGGCGGCACGGCGCCGAGGTCCCGGCGGTCGAGGCTCCCGATGCGGCGCCCCGCCGCCTCGACGCGGGGCCGCAGGGCGCCGAGGACCCGCTGCCCCGCGTTCTGGCCCAGCGGCACGCCGCGGACCGCGTTCTGTGTCAGGGTCGTCACGGTGGAGAAGAGGTACGTGCGCACGAGGACGTCCGCGGGCGCGCCGTGGTCCACGCCGATGAGCGAGAACGCGATGGCCTGGTGCCCGCGGCAGCGCCTGGCGTCCACGAGCCGCCCGTACTGTTCGAGCCGCGGGCCCGGCAGCGCGTTCCGGCCGATCTCGATGAGCCGCCGCCCCATGGTCACCCCGGCGGTGCGCAGCTGGAGGGGGAGGGCCTGGGCGTGCAGGAGGGCGTCGAGGTCCTCGAGGGTGTCCGCGGCATCGCGTCCGACGCCGGCACTCGCCTCGGCGGCGAGGCGCACCGCGAGTCCGTCGGCCGGCACGAGCTGGAGGTCGAGGAACCGCTCGAGCCAGGCCCGGAAGCTCTCCTCGTCGTGGACGGCGCCGCGGGCGAGGTAGGTCTCGAGCCCGAAGCTGTGGGCGAAGGCCCCCGTGGGCAGCGCGGAGTCGCTCAGCTGCAGGAGCGGCAGGAGCCAGTCCATCGCGTGCTCCGGACCGTCAGTGCGTGTGCCCGGCATGGCGGAACGGCACGGGCATCACCCGGTCGGCCCGGGCATAGGGGACGTTGTGGTGGTCGAGGTAGTCCTGCACGGTGTGGTCGTACTGGACCACCATGACCTCCGCCCCGTACTCGGAGGCGGCGTCGAAGAACTGCGCCTGCAGGTGCCGGTTGCCGAGGGCGTGCGCCGTCACCCCCATCTCGTGGATCGACCGCGGGGCGATCACGAGCACGTCGGTGGCCTCGACGGAGACCACCACGAGGCCGTGCTCGTCCCGCACGAGGATGTCGCCGTCCCGGAGGTCGCCGTCGGGCCCCGGGGCCGCGGCGAGCCGCAGCCCGATCTCGCGCCCGTGGTCCGTGGTCACGCGCTGGATGCGCCGGACGAGGGCGGCGCTCGGCAGCACGACCTTCTCCACGTGGAGGCGCCCGAGCTCCTCCGGGGCGAGCTCCTCGACGTTCCCGGCGATGCTCTCGACGATCACTGGCTTTCCACCTTCCCTTCGCGTGGCCGGCTCGTGACGGGTCCGATGGTTCAGAACAGGAAGTAGCGCTGGGCCATCGGCAGGACGTCCACCGGGTCGCAGGTGGCCCTCTCGCCGTCCACCCGGACCTCGTAGGTCTCGGGGTCCACCTCGATCTGCGGCGTCTCGCCGTTGAACTTGAGGTCCGCCTTGCGCAGCCCGCGGATGCCGCGGACCGGGCGGACGCTCTTGCGCAGGCCGAGCGCCTCGGGAACGCCGGCGTCCACGGCCGCCTGGGACATGAAGGTGATGGAGGAGGCGTGCACGGCCGTGCCCATCGCGCCGAACGAGGCGCGCATGGTCTGGGGCTGCGGCGTGGGGATGGACCCGTTGGAATCGCCCATGAGCGAGCTGACGATCTGGCCGCCCTTGATGACGGCGTACGGCTTGACGCCGAAGAACGCCGGGTCCCACAGGACGAGGTCCGCGAGCTTGCCCACCTCGATGCTGCCGATGTACTCGGCCACCCCGTGGGCGATGGCGGGGTTGATCGTGTACTTGGAGACGTACCGCTTGATGCGGAAGTTGTCCCCGCGCTCGGTGTCCCCCTCGAGCTTGCCGCGCTGGGCCTTCATCTTGTCCGCGACCTGCCAGGTGCGGATGATGACCTCGCCCACGCGGCCCATCGCCTGGGAGTCGGAGCTCGTGATCGAGAAGACTCCGAGGTCCTGGAGGACGTCCTCCGCGGCGATCGTCTCGGGCCGGATCCTCGAGTCCGCGAACGCCACGTCCTCGGGAATGTCGGGATTGAGGTGGTGGCACACCATGAGCATGTCGAGGTGCTCTTCCTCGGTGTTGCGCGTGTAGGGCAGCGTGGGGTTGGTCGAGGCGGGGAGCACGTTGGGAAGCCCCGCGATCCGGATGATGTCCGGGGCGTGGCCGCCGCCGGCGCCCTCGGTGTGGTACGTGTGGATGACCCGCCCGGCGATCGCCGCGATGGTGTCCTCGACGAAGCCGCCCTCGTTGAGCGTGTCCGTGTGGATGGCGACCTGGACGTCGTAGTGGTCCGCCACCTTCAGCGATGCGTCGATGGCCGCGGCGGTGGCACCCCAGTCCTCGTGGACCTTGAGCCCGATCGCGCCGGCCTTGATCTGCTCGGCGAGCGGCTCGACCGAGCTCGCGTGCCCCTTGCCGAGGAAGCCCACGTTGAGCGGCACGTCCTCGACCGCCTTGAGCATGTTCGCGAGGTTCCACGGCCCGGGGGTGACCGTGGTGGCCTTGGTGCCCTCGGCCGGGCCGGTGCCGCCGCCGATGAAGGTCGTGATCCCGGAGTTGAGGGCGGTGGCGAACTGGTCGGGGCTGATGAAGTGGATGTGGGTGTCGATGCCGCCGGCCGTGACGATCCGGCCCTCGCCCGAGATGACCTCGGTGCTGGGCCCGATCACGATCGTGACGCCGTCCATGATGTTCGGGTTGCCGGCCTTGCCGATCGCGAGGATGCGCCCGTCGCGCAGCCCGAGGTCCGCCTTGTAGATCCCGGTGTAGTCGAGGACGACCACGCTCGTGATCACCGTGTCCGCCACCGCGAGGTCTCCGGGCGCACCGTCGCGCACGGTGTTGCCGTCCTGGCCCATGCCGTCGCGGATGACCTTGCCGCCGCCGAAGACCGCCTCGTCGCCGTGGCCGGTGAGGTCCTCCTCGATCTCGAGGAACAGGCCGGTGTCCGCCAGGCGCACGGCGTCGCCCCGGGTGGGTCCGTAGAGGTCGGCGTACTGGCGCCGGCTCATCTCGAAGCTCATGGGTTCTCCTCCCGTGGGGTCCGGTTCAGCCGAGGGGTCCGTTGACGGCGTTGGAGAAGCCGTAGACGGCCCTCGCGCCCGCCATGGCCACGAGGCGGACCGTCTTCCGGTCGCCCGGCTCGAACCGGACGGCCGTGCCGGCCGGGATGTCGAGGTGGAAGCCGCGGGCGGCGGCCCGGTCGAAGTCGAGGGCCCTGTTGGTCTCGGAGAAGTGGAAGTGGGAGCCGACCTGGATGGGGCGGTCGCCGGTGTTGGTCACCTCGAGCTCGACCGTCTCGCGCCCCTCGTTGCACAGCACGGGGCCATCGGCCAGGACGTATTCGCCGGGGATCATGCGGTGCTCCTAGCGGATCGGGTGGTGGACGGTGACGAGCTTGGTGCCGTCGGGGAAGGTGGCCTCGACCTGCACGTCATGCACCATCTCGGGCACGCCCTCCATGACGTCCTCGCGCGTGAGGATGGTGGTGCCGTAGCTCATGAGGTCGGCGACGGTCCTGCCGTCCCGCGCACCCTCGATGAGCTCGTAGGTGATGATCGCGACCGCCTCGGGGAAGTTGAGCTTGAGCCCGCGGGCCTGCCGCCGGCGGGCGAGGTCTGCGGCCACCACGATCTGCAGCTTCTCCTGCTCGCGGGGTGTCAGGTGCATGGGCAGCTCCTTGCGCTCTCTGACCGGGGCGGACCCCTTCACCCTAGGGCTGCCGGCGGCCGTTGTGGCGGAGGGGACGGGAAACTCCCCGGGAACTCCCAGACGCGTGCGGGCCCCAGGCGAAGGACCTTCTGAAAGTCACCTCCTGGGAGTCACCTCCCGTGGGTACCCACAGGAGGTGACCTTCAGGAGGTGCCCCTCAGGAGGTGACCTTCAGAAGGTGACTTTCAGAAGGTGACTTTCAGGACGTGACCTTCAGGCGGGCTCGAGGAGGCAGGTCTCGTGCGTCTCGCCCACCGGGACGGCTGCGGACGTGGCCACGCTGTACTGGGTCGGGCTGTGGCGCGTGACGAGGATGCCGTGTCCGACGGCGAGGGCATGCGGCCGGAGGGAGTCCTCGGCGTCGTTGAGGAGGGAGTCGCGCACGGCGGCGTGCGGGACGGACACGGTGATCTTCATGGTGTTCATGGGGGTCTTCCTGCCTCTGCCCCCGCCAGAAGGCATCGATGGATTCGGCCGCGCGGTAGCGCCTGCCAACGATTGTTTGTTAGCACATGATTGTGGGGCCGTGACGCGCGGCGCGCAAGGGGGTTGCCCTCCGGCCTGTGCGTCAGCCCGACGCGTTCACCTCGTTGCGGGCGTCCGTGATGGCCTGGATGAGGCGGGCGACCATGCCCTCCACGAGCTCGAGCTGCGCGGGGGTGTACTCGGCGAGGACCGGGAGCATGTGCCGGACCATGGGGTCGAACATCTCGCGGCCGGTCTCGCGGGCGCTCGGGGTGGGGGTCACCTCGATCTGCCGGCGGTCCGTGCTCGAGTGGCGGCGTTCGAGGTGGCCGGAGGCCTCGAGCCGGTCGATCACCGAGGTCATGGCGGCGGAGCTGAGCACGAGCCGCTCGCGGAGCGCGCCGGGGGTGGCGCGCTCCCCCTGGCGCTCGGCCTCCATGACGGCGCTGAGGGCGTGGACGTCGTTGCGCGCGAGCCCGTGCCTGCGGCGCACGGTCTCGGCGTAGCGGTCCGCCTCGTTGGTGAACTTCTGCAGCAGGAACATGAGCTCGAAGCCCGGGGCGCCGCGCATCATGTCGCGGCTCTCGCTGGGATCGGAAGGGTGCACGGCGGACATTCTAGGCTCGCCGCCGTCCCTGGCCGCGCCCCGGGGCCGCGCCGAGCGAGCGGTAGGCCTCGAGCGCCTCGGCCCGGCTCTCGCCGAGGTCCACGCATTCGTCGGGGTACTCGTCGGTGCCCAGCTCGGGGATCCACGCCCTCGCGTACGCCCCCTGGGGATCGAACTTGGCGGCCTGGGTGCGCGGATTGAAGATGCGGAAGAACGGGGCGGCGTCCGCGCCAGATCCCGCGACCCACTGCCAGTTGAAGGGGTTCGATGCCGGGTCCGCGTCCACGAGGGTGTCCCAGAACCACCGCTCGCCGAGCCGCCAGTGGATGCCGAGGTTCTTCACGAGCAGGCTCGCCGAGACCATCCGGACCCGGTTGTGCATCCAGCCCGTGGCCCACAGCTCGCGCTGGCCCGCGTCGACCATCGGGAAGCCCGTGCGGCCGCGCCGCCACGCGTCGAGCAGGCGGTTCGCCTCCCGGTCGCCGAGCACGACGGCGGGCGGGGCCCCGTGCGCGCGGCCGTGCGCGGCGTCGTGCGCGCCGCCCCTCCCCGCGTGCGGGAGCCACCAGGGGTAGGCGTCGAACTCGCGGCGGAGGTTCTCCGAGGCGAGGTCGGCGTGGTGGTAGAGGGTGTGCCACGCGAACTCGCGCCAGCCGAGCTCGGAGGCGAATACGGCGCTGCCCTCGGGGGCTGCGCGGCGGCGGTCCGCCACCGCGTGCCAGACCTGGAACGGGCTCACGTGGCCCCAGCGCAGGTAGGGCGAGAGGCGGCTCGTGCCGGCGCGGTCGGGCAGGTCCCGCTCGTCGGGGTACAGTGCCACGGCGGTGTCCGCGGTGTCCGGCCCCACGAAGTCCTTCAGGAGGGCGAGCCCGGCCTCCTCCCCCGGGGTCCAGGCCTCGGCGAGCGGCCCGGACCAGTCGGGGTCGCGGGGCAGGAGCGCCCACGCCCCGAGGTCGTCGCCGGAGGGCACATGCTCGGGCGCCTCGCGCTGGGGCCGCGGCACAGGGAGCGGGTGGCGGTGGTCCCGGCCGGAGACCTCCTTCCAGAACGGGGTGAAGACCTTGTAGCCGGTGCCCTGCTGGGTCAGGACGTCCCAGGGCTCGTGCAGGAGGGAGGCCTGGAAGCTCTCGGCCTCCCGCCCGGCGCGGCGCACGACCGACTTGACCGCCGTGTCGGCGCGCCGCTCGGGTCCGCCGTAGCGGCGGTTCCACGCCACGTAGCCGGCATGCGCCTTCGCGGCGACGTCGGGCACGACCGCCGCCGCCGTGCCGCGGCGCAGCACGAGGGGCACGCCCAGCTGCCCGAGGGAGGCGGCCAGGTCCTCAAGCGCGTGGTGGAGCCACCAGCGGGCGGCGCCGCCGAGCGGGCGGATCCCGGGGGACTCCTCGTCGAGGACGTAGAGCGCCACGGTGGGTCCGTGGGCGAGGGCGGCGCGCAGGGCCGGGTTGTCGCGGACCCGCAGGTCGTCGCGGAACCAGACCAGGGCAGGGGTGGCGGTGGTGTCGGAGGAGGTCATGCGTGCATCCAGACGGAGATGATGAGGAGGGTGACGGCGAAGCCGGTGAGGTAGTTGAGCCAGAGGAAGCGGCGCCAGCCGGCCCGGGTGGCGCCGGCCGTCGCGTCGGTGACGGACCAGAACGCACCGGAACTGGCGGCGTACGGGAGGGCGAGCACGGGGGCGAGCCGCACGAGGCCCTCCGCCCAGACGGTGAGGGCGAGCAGGAGCACGCCCGCGGCGAGGTAGCCGAGGACGGCGAGCCGCACGGTGGCGCGGGCCCCGAACAGGGTGGCGATCGAGCCGATCCCGGCCTCGCGGTCCGGGCCGATGTCCTGCACCGCGCCGAACGCGTGGCTCGCCATCCCCCAGAGGAAGAACGCCGCGAGGACGGCCACCGCCGTGGGGCCGGCGGCACCGTGCGCGAGGGCGAGCCCGTACACGGCCGGGGAGACGAAGTGGGTGCTGGAGGTGACGGAGTCCAGGACCGGGCGCTCCTTGAACCGCAGGCGCGGGACGCTGTACGCGGCGACGGCGAAGAGCGAGACCGCGAGGACGGCCCAGCTCGCCGGCGGCCCTCCGGCCACGAGCGCGGCGACGAACGGGACGCAGGCCCCCCACGCGGCCACGAGCGCGGCCCGGTGCATCGGCGGCGGGAGCACGGCCCCCTCGGCCCCGCCCTTGCGCGGGTTGAGGACGTCCGAGGCGTAGTCGAAGACGTCATTCGTGCCGTACATCGCGAGGTTGTACGGCACGAGGAAGAACAGCGTGCCCACCACGAACCGCCAGTCCACTCCGCCGCCCGCAAGCAGGTACGCGGCCGCGAACGGGTAGGCGGTGTTCACCCACGAGAGCGGTCGGGAGGAGACGAGCAGGGCCCCCGCCAGGGAGTGGCGGGCCGGGCTCGCCGGGGCGGCGGAGGCGGCGGTCATGGGCGCTCCTCGGTTCTCAGGGCGCGCGCCCGCGGCGCACGACGGCGGTCTTCCGGGCTGGCGCTGCCCGGAGCCTGCCGGGCGGTGAGCGCGCGCCACAGGAGGGGCACGAGGACGGCGGCGGCGAGCGGGTAGCCGAAGTCCTCGATCGGCATGGCGCCGAGGAACAGGCCCGACAGCGCCGAGGGCGTGTACCCGTACAGCCCGAGGATGATGATCCCGTTGTCGAACACGGCGGTGAGCACGAGCAGCACGGCGCCGCCGGCGAGGACGGCCGCCCAGGTTCCCGGCCGGCGTCGTGCGCGGCGGGACAGCAGCGCGGCGAGCGCCGCGGCCAGGGCGAGGAAGACGAGGTCGACCACGAGGTAGCTCACGGCCGCACCCCCCGCCGGCGCCCCGAGCGGGCGGCGAGCGCCCGCTCCGCCCCGGCGTACAGGGCAAGGGCCGTGTAGCAGAAGAAGGCGAGGAACACGGGCTCTTCGAGGGGCAGCTGGGGAGCGAGCATGATCCCGGTCGCGAGCGGCGAGCCCAGGTGGAGGAAGATCCCGGCCGCGATCCCGGCCGCGTCCCACGCGAGGAAGAACACGGTGCCGGCCGCGACGGTGAGGGCCGCGGCGCGGGGCGCGCGCCAGAACGCGAGGCGGAAGCGGGCGTCCAGCGTCGCCACGCCGGCGGCGGAGACGAGGAGGGCGATCAGGTAGGCCATGGGGCCTCCTCCCGGTCGCGCGGGGCGCGCTCGGCGGGGCGCGGCGTGGCGTCCACCAGGCCGCGCACCGGCACGAGCGGCGGGCCGACGGGGCCGGGGCGCCGCTCGCCGCGGACGCGCTTGAGCACGAGCTCGGCGCTGATGAGGCACATCGGCACCCCGATGCCCGGCCGGACGGAGGCGCCCGCGTAGAGCAGCCCGGCCACGCGCCGGCTCGCGTTGGGCGGCCGGAAGAACGCGCTCTGCCCGAGGGTGTGGGCGAGCCCGAGGGCTCCGCCGCGCCAGGCGTTGACGTCGGCGGCGAAGTCCGCGGGGCCGATGGTGCGGCGGACCGTGATCCTCTCGGCCAGGTCGGGGACCTGTGCCCAGGCGGCGATCTGACGGACGGCGGCGTCCGCGATGGCCTCGACCTGCGGCGAGCCCGCGCCGCCCACGCCGCCGCGGCCCCACGCCGGGGCGGCGGCCGTGGGCACCAGGACGAACAGGCTCTCGTCGCCGGCCGGGGCCACGCCGGGATCCGTTGCGCTGGTCCGCGAGACGTACAGGGAGGTCGTGGCCGCGGGCTCGCGCCCGTCCCCGATCCGAGCGAAGCCGTCCTGCCAGTCGCGCGAGAAGAACAGGCTGTGGTGGGCCAGCTCGGGCAGCGGCCCGCGCACGCCCAGGCAGGCCAGGACCGCGCCAGGGCCCGGGTCGCGGCGGCTCCACGCGGACTCCGGCTGGCTGCGCAGCGCCGGCGGCAGGAGCTCGGTCTCGAGGTGGTGCAGGTCCGCGGCGCCGACCACCACCGAGGCGCCCGAACGGTGCTGGCGCCCGTCCGCGTCCCTCCAGACCACGCCCTCCACCCGGGCTCCGCCGGGGGCCGGGCCGGTCACGATGCTCTCGGCCCGCGCGCCCGTGCGAATCTGCACGCCAGCGTCGCGGGCCAAGCGCACCATCGCGTCCACGAGGGCCGCGAAGCCTCCCTCGGGGTACAGGACCCCCTGGGTGAGGTCGAGGTGGCTCATGAGCTCGTAGAGGGCCGGCGCCCGGTAGGGGGTGGTGCCCAGGAACACGGCCGGGTAGCCGAGGATCTGGCGCTGCCGCGGGTCCCGGAACCGCCGGGCCACGCGCCCGTGCAGGGTCTGGCCCAGGAGCGCCGCCAGGCGCGGCAGGCGCGAGAGGACCTCGCGGTGGCCGAGCCCGCGGAGGGAGGCGAAGTCGTCGTAGAGGAAGTGCGCCAGGGCCACGGTGTAGGCGTCCTCGGCCTCCTCGAGGTACCGGGTGAGCGCCCCCCCGGAGCCGGGGTCGAGGGACTCGAACAGCGCAGCGGCGGCCTCGCGCCCGGCCGGCACGTCCACCGGGCGCTGCTCGCCCTCGAAGAACACGCGGTAGCCGGGGTCGAGGCGCCGCAGGCGCAGCTCGGCGGAGGCGCTCGAGCCCATGAGCCGGAACCAGTGGTCGATCACCTCGGGCATGAGGTACCACGAGGGGCCCGTGTCGAAGACGAAGCCGTCTGCCTCCCAGCGCCCGGCGCGGCCGCCGAGCACGGGCTGCTGCTCGAGGAGCTGGACGGCGTGGCCGTCGCGGGCCAGCAGTCCGGCGGTCGCGAGGCCGGAGATTCCGCCGCCGACCACCACCACGGTGCTGGCGTGCCGGGGGCGCCCCGGGACCCGGGCGGCGCGCTGGCGCTGGGGGCGGTTCACGCCGCCCTCCCCTCGGCCGCCGCCGGCGAGCCCGCGACCGCGGGCGCGAACGCCGGACCCGTCCCCGCCACCGCGGCGGCGGCGAGGCGCAGCTTCACGTGCCCGGGGACGCGGACCCGGGTGGTGACCAGCACCGAGGCCGGGCAGGCGTCGATGCGGTCCGCGAGCTCGGAGAAGAGCGAGTGCGCGAGGGCCACGGCGCGCCGGGAGCCCTGCGGGAGCATGCGCAGGCCCGGCAGGGCGGCGTCGAGGTCGCTGCGCAGGTCCGCCACGAGGGCGTGCTTCTGCTGCTCGGTCAGGCGCCGGGGGTCAACGCCGGGGAAGTAGGCGCGGCCGAGCTCCTCGCCGTCCTGCCCGAGGTCGCGCAGGAAGTTGACCTTCTGGAACGCCGCGCCGAGACAGCGGGCCGAGTGCTCCATCGCGGCGCGGTCCGCGGGGAGCACGGCCAGCCCGGACAGGAACACGCGCAGGCACATGAGGCCCACCACCTCGGCCGAGCCGTAGATGTAGGCGCCGAGGGAGTCCTCGGAATGGGCATGCGGGTCGCAGTCGCGGCGCATCGAGGCGAAGAACGGGGCCACGAGGTCCCGGCCGATCCCTGCCTTCCGCGCGGTCTGGGCGAAGGCGTGGACCACGGGGTTGGTGCTGTAGCCGAGCTCGAGGGCGAGCCCGGTCTCCTCCTCGAGCCGGTCGAGCTGGGCGAGGACCTGGGGGCCGGTGAGGCCGGCCTCGGCGGCGGCCCCGTCCACAGCCTCGTCGGCGATCCGCACGAGGGCGTAGACGTTCTCGATGTCCTCGCGCTGCCCGGCCCCCAGGAGCCGGCAGGCGAGGCCGAACGAGGTCGAGTAGCGCCGGATCACGACGGCGGCGCCGGCCACGGCGGCGGCGGTGTACTCCTCGAGGGCTCCCATCTCAGCGCTCCCGGTGGAGGACGTGGTTGCAGATCCGGGTCAGCTCGGACCGCAGCGCCGGGGGGAGGTCGCCGCGGCGCGCCTCCTCGAGCGCGTCCGTGACCATCGAGTGGGCGAGGGTCAGCGCGTAGGACTCGGCGCCGCTGGCCTCGAGGGCCGCCCGGACGCGGTCGACGTCGGCCTCCTCGCCGGGCGCGGCCGTGCCGGGGGCGAGGTGGCGGGCCACGTCGGGGTGGGTGCGCGCGTAGGCGGTGAGGATGGTCAGCTTGCCCTCGCGCAGGTCCGAGGTGACGGACTTGCCGGTCTGGCCGGCGTCGCCGAAGGTGCCCAGGACGTCGTCGATGACCTGGTACGCGGTGCCCACGAGCATGCCGACGCGGGCCACGTCCTCGGCGCGCTCCGCGGGGGCGCCGGCGAGGATGGCGCCGAGGCGCAGGGGGGCGGCGAAGGAGTAGGCGGCGGTCTTGAGCTGCTCCATGGCGAGGACGTCCTCGACCGTGCGCTCGGCGTCGTGGGCCATGAGCACGTCGTCGAGCTCACCGGCCGCCGCGTCGGTCACCGCGGAGTGCAGCACGTCCGCGATCCGCGGGGCCAGCTCCTCGTCGCGGCATGCCCGGTCCGCGAGGCGGAAGGCCCCGGCGAGGAGCAGGTCGCCCGCGATGACGGCGATGGAGGCGCCCAGGTGGCGGGCCTCGGCGTCGGGCAGGCCGCGC
The DNA here is from genome assembly GCF_001577305.1 of Sinomonas atrocyanea. Lineage (NCBI taxonomy): Bacteria > Bacillati > Actinomycetota > Actinomycetes > Micrococcales > Micrococcaceae > Sinomonas > Sinomonas atrocyanea. The sequence continues at coordinate 117,277 of NZ_CP014518.1, read as the reverse complement.
GCCGCCGCGTCCTCGCGGTACTGGCCGGCCAGGTTGGTCCGGCCCCGGCGCATGAAGTCGCGGTCGATCACGTCATCGTGCACCACGAGCGCCCCGTGCAGGAGCTCGACGGCGGCCCCGAGGGTCGCGCAGGCCTCGGCGTCGGTGCCGCCGAAGGCCGAGTAGGCGTGGAAGACGAGCTGCGGGCGCAGCCGCTTGCCGCCCTGGAGGCACTCCTCGATCCGCTCCCACAGGAGCGCGAGCCCCGGCGTGCCGGCGGTGCCGCGGGAGGTGGCCACCCAGGTCTCGAGGACCCGCTCGGTGGCCGGCCCCACCTCGTCCCAGGTGAGCCGGCGGCCGGCCCCCTGGGGCTCTTCGGCCGCAGCGCGGGACCGGGTGGCAGGAAGCGTGAGACCGGGGGTCGTGGTCGCGGATCGCATGGGTCCTCCTCTGGGGGCCGTTCCCAGCCCGTCCTCTCGACTTCTTGATGTCTCGATTAACTACAAATATGATTGTCTAGGATCGTACGGTTGTAAAGGGGGACCGATGCACCAGCACCATCACACCGCCGGCGGAGCCCGACCCAGGCCGCTGGCCGCCGCAGTCGCGACGGCCGCGTCCGCCGTCGCGGCGCTCCTCCTCGCCGCCTGGGGCTCCGGCGCGTTCGGGGGCACCACCGTCCAGGACGCCGCCGGCGGGTACCTCTCCGCGACGGCCACGCCCGTGGCGCCGGCGGCCGCCGCGTTCTCCATCTGGAGCCTGATCTACCTGGGCCTGCTGGCCTACGCCGTGTGGCAGTTCCTGCCCGGTGCCCTGGCCAGCGGGCGGCAGCGCGCGCTCAGGCCCTGGGCCGCGGCATCGATGCTCCTCAACGCCGCATGGCTGTGGGCGGCCCAGCTGGGCTCCCCCTCCGTGGCGCTGCCGGTCTCGCTCGCGGTCATGCTCGCCCTCCTTGCCGTGCTGTGCCGCATGCTCGTGCTCCACCTCAGCACCCCGTCGGCCTCTTTCCTAGAGTCCGTGGTCTCCGACGGCACCTTCGGCCTCTACCTCGGCTGGATCTGCGTGGCCACGGTCGCCAACGCCGCCGCCCTCGTGGCCGCACTGCTGGGCATCGCCCCCGGCGCTGCCCAGCCCGCACTGCCCGGCGGAATCAGCGCGGCGGCGGTGGCCGTCGTCGTCCTCGCGGTGGCCGCCGCCGTCGGGGTGGCCCTCGCCCTGCGCGGCCGGATCTCCCCCCTGCTCTCCTTCGCGTGGGGCCTCGCCTGGATCGCCGTGGGACGTCTCGCGGGACCGGCCCCGATGCCCGTGGTGGGCGTCACCGCGGCGGTCGCGGCCGCCGTCATCCTCGCCGTGGCGATCGCCGCGCGCCTGAAGGCCGGGCGCCCCGGCCGTCCCCTCGCCCACCGGTCCAAGGAGGCCCCAGCATGAGCCGCGTCATCGCCGTCACCGGCGCCACCGGGTACATCGGCGGCCGCCTCGTCCCCCGCCTCCTCGCCGCCGGCAACCGCGTCCGCGTGCTGACGCGGGACACCTCCAAGCTGCGCGACGTGCCCTGGGGGCAGGACGTCGAGGTGGTCACCGGCAGCCTCGACGATCCCCAGGCGGCCGCCGCGCTGTGCGCCGGGGCCGAGGTGGCCTACTACCTCGTGCACTCCATGGGCAGCCACGCCGACGACGACTTCCCGGCCCGCGAGCGCGCATGCGCCCAGACGCTCGCCACCGCCGCGCGGGACGCCGGAGTGCAGCGGATCGTCTACCTCAGCGGCCTCAACCCGGGCACCAGGCTCAGCCGCCATCTCGCCTCCCGCACCGAGGTGGGAAGGATCCTCCTGGAGTCCGGGGTGCCCGCCGCCGTGCTGCAGGCCGGGCTCGTGATCGGCTCCGGCTCGGCGAGCTTCGAGATGGTCCGCCACCTCACGGACGTGCTCCCCGTCATGCCGGCGCCGCGCTGGGTGCTCAACCGGGTCCAGCCCATCGCCGTCCGGGACGCCCTGCACTACCTCGAGGCCGCCGCGGACCTCCCCTCCGACGTGAACCGGGCCTTCGACATCGGCGGACCGGACGTGCTCACCTATGCCGACATGATGCGCGGGTACGCGAAGGCCGCCGGGCTGCGCCCGCCCGTGATCCTCGCCCTGCCCGTGCTCACGCCATGGCTCGCGGCCCAGTGGGTCAACCTCGTGACCCCCATCCCGCGCGCCCTCGCGATCCCGCTCGTCGAATCGCTGCAGAACGACTGCGTGGTCCGCGAGCACAGCATCGACGCCTACGTGCCCCGGCCCGAGGGCGGCCTGACCTCCTACCAGCGGGCCGTGGAGCTCGCGCTCGGGAAGATCGCCAAGGGCGAGGTGGAGACCACGTGGGCCAGCTCCTCGCCGCTGGACGCCCCCAGCGACCCGCTGCCCAGCGACCCGGGCTGGTCCGGCGGGACCGTCTTCACCGATGTGCGGACGGAGGCCTCCACCGCACCGCCCGAGCGCCTCTGGGAGGTGGTCGAGGGGATCGGCGGCGAGAACGGCTGGTACTCCTTCCCCCTCGCGTGGGCCGTGCGCGGCTGGATCGACAAGGCCGTGGGCGGGGTGGGCCTGCGCCGCGGGCGCCGCAACCCCCACCGGCTCCAGCTCGGCGAGGCCCTGGACTGGTGGCGCGTCGAGGCCCTCGAGCCCGGCCGCCTCCTGCGCCTGCGCGCCGAGATGCGCGTGCCGGGGCGCGCCTGGCTCGAGATGACCGTCGAGCCCCGCGGCACCGGCAGCACCTACTCGCAGCGGGCCGTGTTCGTCCCCCATGGGCTGGCCGGGCGGCTGTACTGGTTCTCCGTGCTCCCCTTCCACGGCGTGATCTTCCGGGGCATGGCCTCGCGGATCGCCGCGGCGGCGGAGGCCGAGCGGTCCGCGCCCGCCCCCGCCGCACCCGCCGCTCCCGCGGCATCCGCCGCACCCGCCGCACCCGCCGCTCCCCGAGAGGACCATCCATGACGACGTTCCGGCGGCGCCTGCGCTGGCTCTTCCCTGCCCTCCTTGTCCTCGCCTGGTTCGCGCTCAGCGGGCTCGGCGGCCCGACCTTCGGCAAGCTCTCCTCCGTCTCGAGCAGCGACCAGGCGACCTTCCTGCCCGCGAGCGCGGAGTCCACGGAGGTGCGCGCCTGGCAGGAGAAGTTCACGGCCTCCACCGCGATCCCCGCGCTCGTCGTCGTGGAGAAGGACGGCACGCTCTCCCGGGACGACCTGGCCGCGCTCGCCCCCCTGGGCGCCAAGCTCGCGTCCGTGGCGGGCGTGGCCCCGCCCGCCGCCGGGGCGCCGTCGAGCGTCGTGGGCCCCATCCCGTCCAAGGACAGCCGCGCGGCCGAGTTCATCGTCCCGGTCGCGGACGCGGACCAGGTCCGAGCCGTCGTCTCCGGCCTGCGGGAGGCGGCCGGCACCGTGCCGGCGGGCCTGCGCGCCTACGTGACGGGCCCGGCCGGGCTCACCGCGGACCTCGTCTCGGCCTTCGGCGGGATCGACGGGATCCTCCTGCTCGTCGCGGTCGGCGCGGTGTTCGTGATCCTCGCGCTCGTCTACCGCTCCGTGGTGCTGCCCTTCGTGGTGCTGTTCTCCGCGATCGCCGCGCTGTGCGGGGCGATCCTCGCCATCTACTGGTTCGCGAAGGCCGGGTGGATCACGCTCAACGGCCAGAGCCAGGGCATCCTCTCGATCCTCGTGATCGGCGCGGCGACGGACTACGCGCTGCTCCTCGTGGCCCGCTACCGCGAGGCGCTCCACGCGGTCGAATCCCGCTGGGACGCCATGCGCCGGGCCTGGCGCGCCGCGTTCGAGCCGATCCTGGCCTCCGGTGCCACGGTGATCCTGGCCCTGCTGTGCCTGCTCTTCTCCGACCTGAACTCCAACCGCAGCCTCGGACCGATCGCCGCGATGGGCATCGCCTTCTCGCTCCTGTCCTCGCTCACGTTCCTGCCCGCGCTGCTGGTCCTGTGCGGCCGCTCCGCCTTCTGGCCGCTGCGTCCCGCGTACGACGCCGGGCCCGCGGCTCGGCGGCACGCCGCACCGTCCGCGCGGGCCGGGGCGGCTGCCGTTCCCGTGGGCCTCGAGGACGTGCGGGGCCTGTGGCGGCGGGTCGGCGGCCTGATCGCCCGGCGGCCGCGCACCACGTGGATCGTGGCCCTCGTGCTCCTCGGTCTCGGCGCCGCCGGGCTCCCCCAGCTCAAGGCCAACGGGGTCGAGCAGACCCAGCTCGTGCTCACGGCCACCGATTCCGTGGCCGGCCAGCAGGCGCTCGCCCGCCACTTCGACGCCGGCACCGGCAGCCCCGTGGTGGTCGTGGCCTCCGAGGACCGCGCGGCCGACGTCCTCAAGAAGGTCCAGGACACCCCCGGCATCAGCTCGGCCTCGGTCTATGCCGGTGCCACGGCGCCCGGTGCGCCGGGCACGGCGGCGAGTGCCGCCGTCGTGCGCGACGGGCGGGTGCTGGTCAACGCCGTGCTCGCGAGCCAGCCCGACTCCGCCGACGCCGAGCGGACGGTGACCGACCTGCGGTCCTCGCTCGACGCCGTCGACCCCCAGGCCCTCGTGGGCGGCGTGACCGCGATCGCGCTCGACACCAACCTCACGGCCCAGGCGGACCTGCGCAGGATCATCCCGCTCGTGCTCGGGGTGATCCTGCTCGTGCTGATCCTGCTGCTGCGCTCGATCGTGGCGCCGCTGATCCTCATCGGCTCGGTGGTGCTCTCCTACGCCGCCGCGCTCGGGGTCTCGGCGCTCGTCTTCAACCACGTGTTCGGGTTCCCCGGGGCGGACGCCGCGGTGCCGCTGTTCGGGTTCGTGTTCCTCGTGGCCCTCGGCGTGGACTACAACATCTTCCTCATGACCCGGGTGCGGGAGGAGTCCCTCGCGCACGGGACGCGCCCGGGGATCCTGCGCGGGCTCTCCCTGACGGGCGGGGTGATCACGTCCGCGGGCGTCGTGCTCGCGGCCACGTTCGCCGCGCTCGGGGTCATCCCGATCCTCTTCCTCGTGCAGATCGCGTTCATCGTCGCGTTCGGCGTGCTCCTGGACACCGTGGTGGTGCGGTCGCTGCTCGTGCCGGCCGTGGCCTACGACGTGGGGCGGGCGATCTGGTGGCCCTCGCGCCCGGCCAGGACGCCCGCCTCCCCCGACGGCCCGGCGTCGCCGGCCCCGCCGTCCGAGACGTCCGGGACGTCCGGGACGCGGGGTCACGTCCCAGCGTCCTGGGGTCAGGTCTGAGGCGACCCGGGGTCACCTCCCAAGGACGCGGGGTCACATCTGAGCCATCCCGAGGTCATCTGCCCCTTCAAGGCCGGGGAGGTGACCCCGCGTCCGGCGAAAGGTGACCCCACGTCCGGCCAAAAGTGACCCCGCGTCCGGCGAAAGGTGACCCCGCGTCCGGCCAGAGGTGACCCCGCGTCTACTCCTGGGTCTGCTTGGCCCAGAGGTTCACGCCGGCGTCGACGGCGTCGCGGTCGATCGCGTTGAGCTCCTCCTCCGTCAGGGGCGGACCGGAGAGCGCATCGAGGTTGGTGTCGAGCTGCTCGACGGAGGAGGCGCCGATCACGGCCGAGGTCACCCGGGAGTCGCGCAGCGCCCACTGCAGGGCGAGCTGGGCGAGCTTCTGGCCCCGCGCGGCGGCGATGTCGTTGAGCCGGCGCACGTGGGCGAGGGTGCGCTCGTCGAGGTGGCCCTCCTGGATGGTCGAGCCCTTCCGGGCGGCGCGCGAGTCCGAGGGGATGCCGTCCAGGTACCGGTCGGTGAGCACCCCCTGGGCGAGGGCGGTGAAGACGATGCAGCCCATGCCCTGGGTGGCGAGCTCGTCGAGGAGGTCCTCCTCGATCCAGCGGTTGAGCATCGAGTAGGAGGGCTGGTGGATGAGCAGGGGCGTGCCGAGCTCGCGGGCGATCTCCGCGGCCTCCCGGGTCTTCGCGGCGGAGTAGGAGGAGATGCCGACGTACAGCGCGCGCCCGGAGCGGACCGCGGTGTCGAGGGCCATCATGGTCTCCTCGACCGGGGTCTCGGAGTCGAAGCGGTGGCTGTAGAAGATGTCCACGTAGTCGAGGCCGAGCCGCTTGAGCGACTGGTCCAGGCTCGCGAGGACGTACTTCCGCGATCCGCCGCCCTGACCGTACGGCCCGGGCCACATGTCGTAGCCGGCCTTCGTGGAGATGACGAGCTCGTCGCGGTACGGCGCGAAGTCGTCGCGCAGGTACCGGCCCATGTTCTCCTCGGCGCGGCCGTACGGCGGCCCGTAGTTGTTGGCGAGGTCGAAGTGGGTCACGCCGCGGTCGAAGGCCCGGCGCAGGATGGCGCGCTGGGTCCCCTCGGGCCGGTCGTTGCCGAAGTTCTGCCACAGCCCGAGCGAGAGGGCGGGGAGCTTGAGTCCGCTCCTGCCGGTGAAGCGGTACTCCATGCGGTCATAGCGGTCATCGGCTGCTGTGTAGGACATAGGGTCCCCTTCGCTCGGCTGCGGTCGGTGGACGTTCCGCGGTTCTCGGTGGGCTTTCCGCGCCTAGCCTACGGAAGGTCGAGGCCGGACACGACCACCGCCCGGAGTTCTTAGAGACCGCTTAGACCGGGCCCCCTAGCCTCGTGCCATGACTCGTCCCGGACCCGGCCCCACCGACGCCAGTGCCCGCCTCCAGCAGGCCCCCGCCCTCCGGAAGGTCCCCGAGGTCACCGTGGCGTTCTGGGCGGCGAAGCTCCTTACGACGGCCCTGGGCGAATCGGCCTCGGACGCCCTGGTGACCACGGTGGACCCGTACCTCGCCGTGGCCGGCGCCTTCGTCCTCTTCGCGGCGGCGCTCGCCCTCCAGCTGCGCGTGCGCCGGTACATCCCGTGGGTCTACTGGGCGGCGGTGGCCATGGTCGCCGTGTTCGGGACCATGGCCGCGGACGTCCTCCATGTGGTCCTCGGGGCCGCGTATGCGGCCTCGGCCGCCGGGTTCGCCGTGGTGCTCGCCGCGGTCTTCTGGCTCTGGCACCGCAACGAGGGGACGCTGTCCATCCACAGTGTGGCCGCCGGCCGGTCCGAGCTGTTCTACTGGGCGGCGGTCTGTGCCACCTTCGCCCTCGGGACGGCGGCCGGGGACCTCCTCGCCTACACCGCGGGGCTCGGGTTCCTCACGGCGGGCATCGTCTTCGCGGCCCTGTTCGCGGTCCCCCTGCTCAGCCGCCGCTCGGTGGGGCTGCCCGAGACCGCCGCGTTCTGGCTGGCCTACATCCTCACGCGCCCGCTCGGCGCCTCGTTCGCGGACTGGACCGGCAAGGGGCCGGAGGTGGGGGGCCTCGGCTGGGGGGACGGGCCGGTGGCGGCCGCGCTCCTGATCCTCATCATGTTCTTCGTCGGCGGCCTCCAGCGGCGGCAGGCCACAGCGACGCCGTGACGGCCCTCAGGCGTTGAGGCCTCCCCAGGGCGGCGGCTCGTCCGCGAGCCGGCGGGACGCCTCGAGCATCGCGGCGTGGACGAAGGCCTGGGGGAAGTTCCCGCGCAGCTGCCGCTGCTCGACGTCGTACTCCTCCGTGAACAGCCCCGACGTGCCGCACGCGGCGCGGTTCCGCTCGAAGAACCGTGCGGCGTCAATGGGGTGGTCGCTCTGGTGGAGGGCCATCGCGAGGTCGAATCCGCACAGCAGGAAGGCCCCCTCGGACTGCGCCAGGGGCCGCTCGTCCTGCCGGAACCGGTAGACGTACCCGTGCTGGGCCAGCTCCTCGCGGATGGCGGCCAGCGTCGCGACGGAGCGCGGGTCCTGGGGCGCGAGGGCTCCGCGGAGCACCGGCCGCAGGAGTGCGGCGTCGACCCGCTCGTCGTGGGGGGCGCGCTGCCAGCGGCCGCTGGGGTGGAGGCAGTCCTTCGTGACGTCGGCGATGAGCTCGTCGGCCTGGGAGGTCCAGCGGGAGCCCTGCCGGACGGGGGCGTGCCGGCCAATGGCCCGCAGCCCCGCGGCGCACATCAGCCGCGAGTGCGCCCAGCGCGCGGGCTCGAGCTCCCACATCCCGGCATCCGGCTCCGCGTGCCGCTGGGCGATCGCCTCCACCGCGATCTCCGCGGCCTTCCACTGGTCCAGATCGAGCCGGTCGTGGTCGGCCGCGCTGGCGAACAGCAGGAGGGCCTCCCCGAAGGCATCGAGCTGGAACTGCCCGTTGACCCAGTTCCCGGCCCTCCCTGACCCGCCCGGGTAGCCCGGGAGGCCGATGTCGTGCTCGTCGGGCACGCGGCCGCCGTCGACCGTGTAGGCCGGGCGCATCTGCGGGCCGTCCTCCTGGAGCCTCGCGGCGACGAACGCGACGGCGTCGTCCAGGAGAGGGAACTCCTTGCACGAGGCGACGGCGATCCCGGTGAAGCACTGGTCCCGGATCCAGGCGTAGCGGTAGTCGTAGTTCCGCCGCTGCTCCGCCCGCTCGGGCAGGCCCATGGTGGCCGCGGCGACCATCGCGCCCCCGGCCCCGGTGAGGCCGCGGAGCACCGCGTAGGACTGCCGGGCGTCGTCGGATGCGATCGTGTTCTCGAACTGGGGCACCTCCTGGTGCCAGCCGTACTCGGTGGCGCTCCAGGTCTCGTCCGGCCGGACCGGGTCGGACGGGAGCTCCGCGTCGGAGACCTCGAGGACGAGGTCGTGCCGGGCGCCCTCCTCGAGCCGGACGGTGAACTCGAGGGCACCGTCCACCGCCTTCGCACCGGCGCCACCCGTGAGCCTGATGCGCAGCGGCCCCGTGCCCGCACTCCAGACGCCCTCGGCATCCTCCTTCAGGCGGGACATCCGGTGCCGGCCGAACCCGGCGCGCACGTCGACCACCACGCGCACTTCCGCGGGGCCCTTCACCGCGCGGATGCGCCGCAGGATGATGGCCCGGTGGGGGTCGCCGGGGTAGGCGAGGGCCTCGCGGCATTCCACGATCCCGGCGGGCGTGATCCAGCGGCTGACCCAGATCAGTGTCCCGTCCTCGTAGCGGCCTCCCCAGACGAATCTGGGATCGGTGGGCGTCACGGCGAAGCAGCCGGTTCCCCCGAGCATCGAGGAGAAGACCGCGTCGTCGTGCCACTGCGGCGCGCACATCCACACGATGTCCCCGCGGGGCCCGAGCAGTGCAGCGCGCTCCCCGTCGGCCAGCATGGCGTACTCGCGCAGCACGTGGGGCGGGAATTCCTCGGCACCGGCGACCATGGCAGCAGGCTAGGGCAATCATTGCGCTGACGCAATGATCGGCGCCCGCGGCGGGAGGCGCTCGGCCCCCGGTGTTTCGCCATGGTCCGTTGCGGGTACGCAACGATTGCCACTGCACCGGGCAAGGGTTCGCCCGCCGGAGCACCCGAGCGGAAGGGAGCAGGAGCATGGAGGCAGGAGAAGGCACCCCCGCGGGCCAGGGCGCTGTGCCGCCCTCCGGGCAGCAGTTCGCCCTCACCTTCGCGGGCCAGCGCGCCCTCATCACCGAAGTCGGCGGTGCCCTGCGCCGCTACACCGTGGACGGGCGCGACCTCCTGGACGGCTACGGCGAGGACGAGATGTGCACCGGCGCCCGCGGCCAGTCCCTCATCCCGTGGCCCAACCGCATCCGGCATGGGCGCTACAGCTGGCATGGCCGCACCGAGCAGCTGGACCTCAGCGAGCCCTCGAAGGGCGGGGCGATCCACGGCCTGACCCGGTGGGCGAACTGGGAGGTGGAGCAGCAGGCGGAGGACTACCTGAGCCTCGTCCACACCCAGCACGCGTGCCAGGGCTGGCCCTGGGTCCTCTCGTGCCGCCTCGAGTACAGGCTGGACGCCACCGGCCTCTCGGTGCGCACCACGGTGGTGAACCGCAGCAGCACGGCCTGCCCCTTCGGAACGGGCGCCCACCCCTACCTCACGGTCGGCACGCGGGTGATCGACGGCGCCCTGGCGCACGTCCCCGGCAGCGTGTACCTCCCGGTCGACGACGAGGGCATCCCGACCGGGCGCGAGCCGGTGGAGGGCACGCAGTACGACCTGCGCCACCTGCAGCCCCTCGGCACGCGCAAGATCGACGTGACCTACACCGACCTCGCGCGCGACGACGACGGCCGCGCGCGCGTCCGGCTCGCCCATCCCGACGGCTCGCCCGAGATCGCCCTCTGGGCCGACGAGGCCTACCCGTACTTCGAGATCTTCACCGGGGACACCCTGCCCCAGAAGGACAGGCGCCGCACGGGGCTCGGCGTCGAGCCGATGACGTGCGCCCCGGACGCCTTCAATTCCGGCGACGGGCTCATCACCCTGGCCCCGGGAGACGCCCACACCGCCACCTGGGGGATTGAACCGCACGCGGGCTGACGGGAGGCCGCGCCAGCAGCGCCGGAACCGAAGGACCAGCACCGCCAGAACCGAAGGAGGAGTCCAGATGGGAACAGCACGCCGCATCGTCGTCGTCACCGGGGCGAGCGGAGGGATCGGCCGCGCCTCGGCGATCGCCTTCGGGAAGGCGGGCGACGCCGTCGCCCTCCTCGCGCGCGGCGAGGAGGGTCTCGCCGCGGCAGCCGCAGACGTCGAGGCCGCCGGCGGGACGGCCCTGCCGATCCCGGTGGACGTCGCCGACCACGAGGCCCTGGACGCGGCCGCCGAGCGGGTCGAGCGGGAGCTCGGGCCGATCGACGTGTGGGTCAACGTGGCCTTCACCTCGGTGTTCTCCCGCTTCCACGAGATCGCCCCGGAGGAGTACAAGAGGGTCACCGAGGTCAGCTATCTCGGCTTCGTGTACGGCACCATGTCCGCCCTGCGCCGGATGCGCCCGAGGAACCGGGGGACGATCGTGCAGGTCGGCTCGGCCCTGGCCTACCGGGGCATCCCCCTCCAGACGGCCTACTGCGGGGCCAAGCACGCCATCCAGGGCTTCAACGAGGCCCTGCGGACGGAGCTGCTCCACGAGCGCAGCGGCATCCGGACCACCATGGTGCAGATGCCGGCGGTGAACACGCCGCAGTTCTCGTGGGTGCTCTCCCGCCTGCCGAACCACGCCCAGCCGGTGCCGCCCATCTACCAGCCCGAGGTCGCCGCCCGGGGGGTCTTCCACGCCGCCGCGCACCCCGAGCGGCGCGAGTACTGGGTGGGCGGGAGCACCGCGGCCACCCTCATCGCCAACGCCGTCGCGCCCGGGATCCTCGACCGGTACCTGGCCAAGACCGGCTTCAAGGCCCAGCAGACCTCGGACCCGCGCGACCCAGACCAGCCGGAGAACCTCTGGGAGCCTGCGGACACCGAGCGGGACTTCGGCGCGCACGGGGTGTTCGATGCGAAGTCCTCCCCGCGCAGCCTCCAGCTCGTCGCGTCCCAGCACCACGGCGCGGTGGCGGCCGTGGCGGGGGCGGTCCTGGTCGGGACTGCCGCGGCGATCAGCGCCCTCGTGCGGGGGACCCGGTGAGGCCGCTCGAGACGGTCCGGGCCGCGTACGGCGTCACCGAGCTGCTCGCTCCGGGGGCGGTGGAGCGGCTGCTCCTCGGCCACGCCCCGGACGAGCGCGCGAGGAGGGTCATCCGCGTCCTCGGGGGCCGGCACCTGGTCCAGGCCCTCGTGACCGCCCGCGGCGGCCGCACGCTCCACCGGCTCGGGGGCGGAGTCGACGTCATCCACGCCGTCACGATGGCGGCGCTGGCGGGGGCCGATCCGCGGCGGCGCCGGGCCGCGGCCGTCAACGCCGCGATCGCACTCGTGTTCGCGGCCGGTGAGCTGCGCTGAGGGGCCGCTGAGGCGCAGGTGCGGCGCGGGAAGGGCGGCCGCTCAGCCGCCGAGGCCGAGCGTGAACCGGCCGTCCTCCGTGCCCAGCCCGCCGCCGGCGTCGGCGAACGCGGCCATCGCCGTGGCGACCGCCTCCCGCGAGTCCGCGGGCACGTTGCTGATCACGTCCGCGATGGCGCGCCGGCGGTGCTCGATCACGGTCTCCACGAGCTCCCGCCCCCTGGGGGTGAGGTCCAGCTGGAGGAACCGCCGGTCCGCGGGATCGTCCCGGCGGCTCACGAAGCCGGCGGCGACGAGCCGATCGCACGTGCGGGTCGCGTTCGAGGCGTGCACCCCGAGCTCGCGCGCCACCGCCCCGAGGTTCTGCGGGCCGCGGAAGCTGAGGAACACGAGGACGCGCAGCTGGGGGGTGGTGACCAGGTCCTCGACCTCCACCACCGAGGTCGCGGCGACGCGCAGCAGGACGTCGGCGGCGCGCATCACGGCGTCCACCTGGTCGCGGCGCGTGCGGAACCCGGTCTTCTCCATCGCTCCAGTATCCGCCCTCCCCTTGCGGGTCCGCAAAGCTTGCGGCACTACAAGTTTCAGGCGATCGCGGAGGGGTGGCGCGCCAGCGGCGTCACGTCGATGTCCATGTAGGGGAAGAGCGGCAGGCTCGAGAGGAGCTCGTGCAGCTCGTCGTGGCCCTCGACGTCGAAGACAGAATAGTTCGCGTACTCCCCGGCGACGCGCCACAGGTGCGGCCAGCGCCCGTCCCGCTGGAGCGACTGGGAATAGGCCTTCTCGCGGGACTTGATCTCCGCCGCCTGCGCGGGCGGCATGTCCGCGGGCAGGCGGACGTCCATGCGGACCAGGTACAGCATCGGGATCCCCCTAGGAATCTTGGCGGTAGCGGCCCAGCTTGGCCTCATCGATCTCGGCGCCCACGCCGGGCGCCTCGCGGGCGCGCAGGGCGCCGTCGCGGATCTCGAGCGGCTCGGCGAGGAGGTCGTCGGCCATGTCGAGGAAGTTGGAGAGCTCTCCGGCGCGGCGCTGGCTCGCCTCGTGGGCGGCTCCGAAGGTGACGGTCGCGAGCGACCCGATCTGGGTGTCGATCTGGTTGCCCATGGTCACGTCCACCCCGAGCCCGGTGCACAGGCCGAGGATCTCGGCGGCCTGGGTGAAGCCGCTGCGGGCGGTCTTGATGCAGACCGCGGTGCAGCCGCCGGAGAGGAGCTCGCGGGAGACGTCGCCCGGGGTGGGCACCGACTCGTCGCCCACGATCGGGATCGGCGAGTGCTGCACGAGCCGCCGGCGGCCCATCGCCTCCGCCGCGTCGCAGGGCTCCTCGAGGGCGCACAGGCCCAGGCCCTCGGTACGGCGCAGCACCTCCAGGGCCTCGTTGGCGCTCCAGCCCCGGTTGGCGTCGAGGTAGATCTCGGCCTCGTCGCCGAGGCCCTCGCGCAGGACCCGCGCCGCCTCGACGTCGAGGGCCAGCGGCCGCCGGCCGGTCTTGAGCTTGAAGGTGGTGACCCCGTACTGCTCACGGAAGCGGAGGGCCTCCTCGAGCAGCTCCGGCGCGGGCCGGAAGCCGAGCATGTGCGCCACGCGCATGCCCTCGGCGTACCCGCCGAGGAGCCGGTGCACGGGCACCGCGAGGGCCTTCCCCACGAGGTCCCACAGGGCGATGTCGATCGCGCCCTTGGCGGTCGCGTTGTGGACCGTGCGGCCCATGATCCGCTGGGCCTTCTCGCGGTCGAGCGGGTCGAGGCCCACCAGCTGCGGGGCGAACAGGTCGCGCACCACGGCGATGATGGACTCCTGCGTCTCCCCGTACGTGTACGGCCGCGGCGGGGCGTCGGCGATGCCCACGGCCCCCTCGTCCGTGTGGATCCGGACCAGCACGTGCTCCGCGGCGTGCACCTCCCCGCTCGCGAACCTCAGCGGGTGGGTGTACGGGATCGCGTAGGGGATCGCTTCGATGCGCTCAATCTTCACGCGCGGCCTCCTGGGCAAGGGGTGGGCGGACGACGGCGAGGGGCCGGGTCCCGCGGGGAGCCCGCCCGGGTGCCGGGACGGTGTCGAACAGTTCGAGGAACCGCCGCACGAGCGGCGTCTCCTCGCCTGCGCGCCAGGCGACGGCGAGGTCGACGGCGGGCGGGTGCGCGAGCGGGCGGAAGACGATGCCCTCGATCGAGAGGATGCGCGAGGCCATGGGCACGAGCGCCGTCCCCATGCCGGCGGCGACGAGGGAGAGGAGGGTGGAGGTCTCGGCGGCCTCCTGCACCACCCGGGGCGTGAAGCCCTCGGCGCGGCAGGCCTCGCGGAAGATCCGGGTGACCACGGAGTCCGCCGGGTAGCCGACGAACGGCTCGTCCGCGAGGTCGCGGAGGTCGAGCTCGGTGCGGTCGGCCCACGGCGAGCCGGCGGGCAGCGCCGCGACGAGGCGGTCCTGCTCGAGCGGGGCGAGGGCCACCTCGGGCGAGTCCACCGGCGGCCGGAGCACCGCGACGTCGAGGCTCCCCTCCTCGAGCCCGGCGACCATGTGCGGGGTGAGCATCTCGCCGTGCACGCTGAGCTTGAGGCCCGGCAGCTCGGTGCGGGCCCTCTTCACGAGGGCGGGCAGCAGGCGGTAGGTCGCGGAACCGGAGAGCCCGATCCTGATCACCCCGGCGGCACCCGCGCCCACCTCGGCGACGTCCGATTCCAGTTCCTCGAGGTCCCGCAGGATGCGGCGGCCGCGGTCGAGGAGGAGCTCGCCGGCGGGGGTGAGCTCTACTCTGCGGGTGGTGCGCTCGAACAGCTGGGTGCCCAGCTGCTCCTCGAGCTGCCTGATCTGCTGCGACAGCGGGGGCTGGGCCATGTGGAGGCGCTGGGCGGCGCGGCCGAAGTGGCGCTCCTCGGCGACGGCGATGAAGTAGCGCAGGTGCCTGGTCTCCATCGGTCCTCCTGGTGGTCGGCCGCAGCCCGCTCCGGCCGCTGTCCGTTTCACCTTAGGCTCGCGGTTGTGTCGAGGGAAATACCCAAACGAGCCCTATCAAGAGCTAGGGGATATCAATCCCGCTCGTGACCCCGGACCGGTAGACCGCTGCGAGCTCCGACCTCGACGCGATCCCCAGCTTCGCGTAGATGCGGGTGAGGTGGTACTGCACGGTCTTGACGGAGACGAAGAGCTCCCGCGCGGCCTCGCGGTTGCTCCGCCCGGCGGCCACGAGCCGCGCGACGGCCTCCTCCTGGGACGTGAACGGCACGGCAGCCGGGCCGCTCGCGGCGGACTCATCGGCCTCCCCCGCCGGGCCGGCCGCGCGGACCCGGAACGCCCCGGTGCCGGCGGCCTGGAGCTCCCGCTCGCACCGGGCCACGTAGACGCTCGCACCGATGGCCGCGAAGCCGTCCCGCGCCCGGGCGAGCACGGCCGTGGCGTCCCGGCGCCTGCCGGCGCGGCGGAGGGTCTGGCCGTAGGCGAAGCGGACGCGGGCGGCGCCCCAGGGGAGCGCCAGGCCCTCGATCGCCGCGAGGGCCTGCTCGAACGTGTGCACGGCCTCGTCGGTCTGCCCCCGGGCTCCCAGGAGGCGGCCGCGCACGGAGCCCAGGCGCGCCGTGGTGCTGCGGTGGCCCGCGGAGGCGGCCGCGTCCTCGAGCGGGGCCAGGAAGGCATCGGCACGGTCCAGGTCGCCGACCATCACCAGCGCGTTCGCGTAGACGTCCTGCCAGGGCCAGAAGCCCGGCTGATCGAGCCCGGAGGACCGATCCATCCGGACCACCGGCTCGTAGTCGCGCAGCACCCCCGCGTAGTCCCCCACGCTCTCGTGGACGGCCGCGGCCGCCATGGCCGCAGCCACCTGCATGACCGGGTAGGCCTCCGGGCCCACCTGGGCCCGGCCACTGTGCTCGGCCGCCTCGCCGGCCCGGCCCCGCAGGGCGCTGATCTGCGCCACGGTCAGGTGCAGCAGCGGGGCCACGAGGTCCATGCCCACCGGCCCGTTCAGCGCGATGCCGGCGTACGCCGTCGCGAGGGCGTCGTCCCAGCGTCCCGCCGCGAACTCGGCCCGGGCGAGCCAGCCGTGCGCCCACAGCGCGATGCGCAGCGAGCCGGGCCGCGGCGCGGGAGGGATCGCCGCCCGCAGCTCGAGCCGCGCGGAGTCGAGATCGTCCAGGGCGAGCGCGAGCCAGCCCCGGCCGAGGTGCAGGCGCTGGTCGCGGGCTGCGAGGTGCGGGGACGCGGCGAGCTCGTCGTAGGCGCGCCGGGCCTCCTCGCTCCGGCCCATCGAGCCGAGGGCGAGGCCCAGCATGGCACGGGACTCGATGCCGGCGGCGCTGTCCGGCCCGGCGAGGCGCACGGCCGTCTCGGTCCAGGCGAGCATGCCGCGGCCGTCCCAGGTGCCCAGGGCGTCGAGGACCCTGTACTGGGCGATGCGCGCGGACAGGTCCGCCGGGGAGTCCGGGGACCGGTGCTCCCAGGCGCGGCCCAGCAGCGCCCCCGCCCGGCGCGCCTGCCCCCGGTGGATCGCGTAGTAGGCAAGCGCGGCGTCGCGGCCCGGGGTCGCCGGCAGCGACTCGATCTGCCGGGCCAGCGGGGCGGCCCGCTCGAGGTCGCCGGCGGCCACCATGGCCTCGGCCGCCCGCACGAGCCGGTCCTCGCGCAGCGCCGGGTCGGTGTGCAGCCGCGCCGCCGCGACCAGAGCATCGGCGGCCGCGCCCCAGTCGCCCGAGTCGGCCTCCTCCTCGGCGAGGCGGTCCACGGTGGCGGCCAGGGCGGCGTCGGGCGTCGGTGCCGCGGCGACCAGGTGGCGGACCCGCTCCGCGGTGGTGCGGGCAGCCTCGGCGGCCCGGGCGTGGAGGGCTGCCGCGCGCAGTGGTCCGAGCCCGCTGTGCACGGCCTCCCGGGCGAGCGCGTCCGGGAAGGCGAGGCGGAGCCCCCCGGCCACCGTGTGGCACTCGAGGAGTCCCGCGGCCCAGGCCGCGTCCGCCGCCTCGAGCAGCGCGGAGTCGTCGGGCAGGCCGGCCAGCGCCGCCGCATCGGCGGCGTCCGGGGCCTCGCCGAGCACGCTCGCCGCCTCGACGAGGGCCCGGGCCTGTGGCGGGAGGGCGGCGAGGGCAGCCGCGGTGCGCGCGGCGACGGAGCGCACGACGCCGCGCGGCCCCTCCGCGGCGAACCGCGCCTCCCCGGCCTCCTCCACCCCGTCGGCGATCGCCTCGAGGGCCAGCTCCGGGATGCCCCGGCTGGCCCGCCAGAGCGCGTTCAGCGCACCGGCCGCGAGGTCCAGCCCGTACCGGGCGGCGGCCAGCTCCTTCAGCCCCTCAACGGTGAGGGGCCCGAGGCGCAGCCGCCGGGCGCTCACGGCGTCGGCGAAGACGGCCGCCGCGCTGCCGGGACGGGTTCCCGCGGGCCCGCACGTGGCCAGGACGAGGAGCCCTGGCGGGTGGCGGCGGAGCGCGAAGGCCAGGGCCTCGAGGGACAGGGCGTCGGCGTGCTCGAGCGCATCGAGCACCACGAGCACCGGGCCGCGGCCCGCGAGCGCGGCGAGGCGGTCCAGGCAGGCACGTCCCGCGGCCAGCCACGCCGGCGGTTCCCCGGGGCCCCACGAGTCGGTGCCTCCGCCGGGGGGTCGGGCCAGATTCGGCCCGGCCGCGGTGCCCCCGCCGTCGGGGACGATGCCGAGCTGGGCGAGCAGGCCGCCGTCCAGCGCCCGCTCCCAGGGCGTGGCGGAGGCCCAGAGGACCTCCGCCTCGGGGCGGGACGCGGCGAACGCCCTGGCCAGGGACGTCGTCCCGATGCCCGCCGGCCCCTCGACCACGGCGCAGGGGGCAGCGCCCAGGAGGGCGTCCAGGGCGGACAGCTCCCGGGCGCGCGCAACCACGTCCTCGTGGGGGTTCACCATCCTCCGAGGCTAGCGTCCTCGGCCCGGCGTCGGCAGCTAGCCGAGGTCGCCCCCGGCGACGGGCAGCACCGTGCCGGTGATGTAGGAGGCCTCGTCCGAGGCGAGGAAGCAGAGGGCGGCCGCCTGCTCGGCCAGGGTCCCGTGCCGCTTCAGGAGGGAGGAGCCGACCGTCTGGTCCACGATCTGCTGGTACCACTGCCGTTCCTGCTCGGTGGCGGGCAGCGGGCCGCGCTGGACCGCGCGGGGCGGGGCGTCGGTGCCGCCCGGGGCGGTGGCGACGACGCGCACCCCGTGGGGGCGGCCTCGAGGGCAAGCGCGGTGGTGATGGCCCGCACCCCGCCCTTGGCCGCCGCGTACGGGACGCGGTTGACGCCGCGGGTGGCCACGGAGGAGACGTTGACGATCGTGCCGGATCCCTGGCCGATGAGGTGCGGCAGGGCGGCCCGGCACATCCACAGGGTGGGGAACAGCGAGCGCCGCACCTCCTTCTCGATCTCCTCGGGGCTGTAGTGCTCGTACGGCTTGGCCCAGATGGTCCCGCCCACGTTGTTCACCACCACGTCGATGCGCCCCGCCGCGGCGACGGCCGCCTCGACGGCGGCCAGCGCGCCGTCGAACGTCTCCAGGTCGGCGGTGACGGCGTGCGCGGCGGCGGCAGCGGCGCCGTCGGCCGCCCCGCCGGCGCGGATCCCGTCCGCCACCTCGTGGACGAGGTCCGCGCGGTCCACGAGGGTGACCTCGCCGCCCTCCGCCGCGATCCGCTCAGCCACGGCCCGCCCGATGCCCTGGGCCGCGCCGGTGATCACCACGGCCTTGCCGGCGAACCGGCCGGGGTGGACGGACGCGGCGGCCCCGACCACGGTCTCTGGGGCCGCGCCCGCGGCGCTGCTCATGCGGCGCCCGCCCCGGCGAGCGCGGGGGCCGGGACGGCGCCCACGGCGAACCGCTCGTAGTAGAAGTTCGCCGGCTCGATCCCCTCGCCCGCAAAGTAGCGGCGCACGGCGTCGACCATGGCCGGCGGCCCGCAGAGGTAGACGTCCACGTCGCCGTCGTTGAGGTGCTCGGGCAGCAGGTGCTGCGTGACGTAGCCCTTGCGCGGGTGCTGCGACTCCGCGTCGGCCACGATGGTGCTGAACGTGAACCCGGGGATGGCGGCCGCGTACCGCTCGAGGGCCTCGACCTCGATGAGGTCCTTGTCCCACGTGGCGCCGTAGGCGAGGTGGATCGGGTGCGCGGGGACTGCCCCGCCGGCGGCTGCCTGGGCGATCTTCTCGAGCATGGCCAGCTGGGGCGCAATGCCCGTGCCGCCGGCGAGCATGAGCACCGGCCGCTTGACCTCGCGGAGGAAGAAGCTGCCCTTGGGTCCCTCGAGGACGAGGGTGTCGCCCACCGCGGCGCGTTCCTTGAGGTAGGTGGTCATGGCCCCGTCCGGGGCGGTGCGGATCAGGAAGGTGAGCTGCTCGGCGTCGGGGCCGCTGCTGAACGAGTAGCTGCGCTGCTGGTCCGTGCCCGGCACGAGGACGTTCATGTACTGGCCGGGAAGGTAGGCCAGCTGCTCCCGGTCCTCCACGGAGAGGGTGAGGCCCGCGGTGTTGTCCGCGTACCAGTGGAGCTGCTCGATGGTGGCGGTGAAGCGGCCCACGCCGCTCTTGGCCATCTCGGCGGTGCCGGAGATCCGCAGGACGAGGTCGCTCTCGGGCGTCATCTGGCACGGGAGGCAGTAGCCGGCGTCGGCCTCGTCCTCGGTGAGGGCCTCCTCGATGTAGTCGCCGCCGTCGTAGGAGCCGGACTCGCAGAAGGCCTTGCAGGTGCCGCAGGCGCCGTCGCGGCAGTCGAGCGGGATGTTGATCCGCGCCCGGTAGGAGGCGTCGGCGACCGTCTGGCCGGGGGTGACGCTGATGAAGCGGGTGACGCCGTCCTCGAAGGAGAGCGCGACGCTGTGCCCAGTGTTCGCAGTCATGACTGGTCCTTCCTAGATGTGGTAGATGTCCACGACGTGGTGGATGTAGTCGTTCTTGAGGACCACCTTCTTCTTGGTGATCACCGGCTGCGTGCCGGAGAAGTCGATCGTGTAGAACGAGACCCCGAAGTACGTGTCCACCGTGTTGTAGCGGTAGTAGAGCGTGAACCAGTTGAAGCGGACGTCGACGAGGTCGCCCTCCTGGCGCAGGATCTCGACGTTGGTGATGTTGTGGCCGGTGCGCGGGTCGGGGAGGCTCGTGGCACCCGAGCGCTCGGTCTTGATGCGGAAGACCCGGTCCTCGAGGCCGCCGCGGTTGGGGTAGTAGATGAGCGAGATCTCGCGCTGCGGGTCCTCGGTGAGCGTGTCGTCGTCGGCCCACGCGGGCATCCAGAACTCGGCCTCGGGGTGGTAGCAGTCGACCCAGCGGTCGAACTCGCGGTCGTCGAGGAAGCCGGCCTCGCGGTAGAGGAACTGGCGGATGTCCTCGAGCCCGATGGTCCCGGGAACGATCGTGGTCATGAGCGTCATGGGGTTCTCCTTCTGGTGCCTGCAGGTCAGCGGGACTCGGCCTCGACGGCCGCCCGCATGCACTCGCGCCAGTAGCCGTGCTGGATCGGGTACAGGCCTTCGTCCTCGGTCTTCACCCCGCTCGAGACAGGGTTGAGGCCGAGGCCCTTCGCCGTCTCGTCGGGGCCGGTGATCTGGTGGGCCTGGCCGCGGCTCATGTCATTCCACGGCGCGGCGGTGGCGAGGTAGGTCTTCTGGCAGGAGCGGAACTCCTCGAGGTCGTCGGGAGTGGCCATGCCCGTGGCGTTGAAGAAGTCCTCGTACTGGCGGATGCGGTTGGCGCGCGCCTCGGCGGATTCGCCCTTCGGGGCGATGCAGTAGATCGTCACCTCGGTCTTGTCCACGGAGATCGGCCGGAAGTGGCGGATCTGCGAGCTGAACTGGTCCATGAGGTAGACGTTCGGGTAGAGGCAGAGGTTGCGGGAGGCGCCGATCATGAACTCCGCGCGCTCGGCGCCGAACTGCTGGCTCCATTCCTCGCGCTTGTCGAAGTTGGGGCGGTCCTCGGGGTTCCCCCACCACATCCACAGGAGCAGGTGGCCGTGCTCGAACGAGTAGTAGCCCCCGCCCTGCTTGCCCCACGTGCCGGCGTCCATGGCCTTGGTCTCGTTGGCCGACTCCCCCGTGCCGCGCCGGGCCGTGGTGGCCGCGTAGTTCCAGTGGGTGGCGGAGACGTGGTAGCCGTCCGCGCCGTTCTCGGCCTGGACCTTCCAGTTGCCGTCGTAGGTGTAGGTGGAGGCTCCGCGGAGCACCTCGAGGCCCTCGGGCGACTGGTCCACGATCAGGTCGATCACCTTGGCGGCCTCGCCGAGGTGGTCCGCGAGCGGCTTGACGTCCGGGTTGATGCTGCCGAAGAGGAAGCCCCGGTAGCTCTCGAACCGGGCCACCTTGGTGAGGTCGTGCGAGCCCTCCTTGTTGAACTGCTCCGGGTAGCCGGCGCCCTTGGGGTCCTTGACCTTGAGCAGCTTGCCGTTGTTGGAGAACGTCCAGCCGTGGAACGGGCAGGTGAAGGTGGTGCGGTTGTCCGTCTTCCGGCGGCACAGCATCGCGCCGCGGTGGCTGCACGCGTTGATGTGCGCGTGGAACTCGCCGTCCTTGGCGCGGGAGATCACGACCGGCTGGCGGCCGATGTAGGTGGTGAAGTAGTCCCCGACCTCGGGGATCTGGCTCTCGTGGGCGAGGTAGACCCAGTTCCCCTCGAAGATGTACTTCATCTCGAGCTCGAACAGCTCCTCGTCGGTGAAGATGCTGCGCTTGGCCCGGTAGGTTCCGGTGGACGCGTCCTCGATGAGCGCGTCGGAGAGCTGGGCGCGGACATGGTCCAGGGTTTCCGTCATGGGTGTTCTCCCTTTGCCTGTGGCTTTCCACGACGTCGACGCCGCGGGCTTGAACGATCCTGTCAACTGGTGGCCTGGATCACACTGGGGCATTTCCTAGGGTCGGCCAAGGGTGCTTTTGAAACGCCGCGGATATCAATTCACTGGAACTAGGTATTTGTGCAGCGGCAATTGCTCCTCCTAGCGTGAAGGGCATTGCGGGCTGCCTGTGCCGCCCGCCACACCCCAGCTGTTCATCGAGGAGGATGACCATGAGCCAGACCCTGAGCGAATTCGACGCGAAGGCTGCCGAATCCGGGAGCAAGGCCACCGAGCGCTTCAAGTCCAGCGGCAAGCGCGCCGCCCTCGAGGTGCCCAAGGAGCGCGTCTCGCTCCTGGCGCGCGAGGTCCTCGAGGCCGTGTACGCCACCATCCGCACGCACAAGGTCACCTACGACGAGTACAACGCCCTCAAGGAGTGGCTGATCGGGGTCGGCGAGGACGGCGAGTGGCCCCTCTTCCTCGACGTGTGGGTCGAGCACGTGGTCGAAGAGGTCGCGACCGAGGACCGCAAGGGCTCGAAGGGCACGATCGAGGGCCCGTACTACGTCCCTGACTCCCCCGAGCAGCCGACTCCGGGCCGCCTGCCGCGCCGCGAGGACGAGCCGGGCACGGAGCTGACCTGGAGGGGCCAGATCCGCGGCCTCGACGGCAGCGGGCTCGCGGGCGGCACGGTCGAGATCTGGCACGCGGACGGCGCCGGCTTCTACTCCCAGTACGCCCCCGGCCTGCCCGAGTGGAACCTCCGCGGCACCGTCCTGGCGGACGAGGACGGGAACTTCGAGATCCAGACCATGCGCCCCGCGCCGTACCAGATCCCGACGGACGGCGCGTGCGGCAAGCTCATCGCGGCCGCGGGCTGGCACGCGTGGCGTCCCGCCCACATCCACGTCAAGGTCTCCGCGCCGGGCCACCAGCAGATCACCGCCCAGCTGTACTTCCCGGGCGATGCCCACAACGACGACGACATCGCCTCGGCCGTGAAGCCCGAGCTCATCCTCGACCCGAAGCCGGCCGCCGACGGCGCCGGCGAGGAGATGGTCTACGACTTCGTCCTCGACCCCGAGGACTGAGCCGGCCGCCCACTCTGGGTGCCCCGTCCTGCGCGCTGCGCCGGGCGGGGCACCATGGTCTAAAGGCCTCTGGCCCCGTCGGTCACCGCGCGGTCTACTGCGGGCATGGACCGTGAGACCGCCGAGACCGAGGTCCGGGTGGATCCGCGCTCCTCAGTGGACCGGCTCCTGCGGGACCTCCGCTCGAGCCGGCGCGGCCTGACCGCGCGGGAGGCGGCACGGCGCCAGGTGGTGTACGGACCCAACGCGCTCACGCGCAGGGGCGGGCACCGGTGGCCGCGGCAGATCCTCGGCCAGCTCACCCAGCCGCTCGCCCTCCTGCTCTGGCTGGCCGCCGTCCTGAGCTGGGTGACGGGATCCGGGGCCCTCGCCGGCGCTGTCGTCGCCGTGATCGTCCTCAACGCGGCGTTCGCCCTGCTCCAAGAGCACCATGCGGAGCACGCCGTCGAGGCCCTCGCGGCCTACCTGCCGCTCTCGGCCCACGCCATCCGCGACGGCCGGGAAGGGCTCGTTGACGCGCGGCTCCTCGTCCCCGGGGACGTGATCGTGGTCCGGGAGGGCGATAGGGTCTCGGCCGACGCGCGGCTGCTGACCGGCTCGGTGGAGATGGACGTCTCGACGCTCACGGGCGAGTCGCTGCCCGTGCTGCGCAGCGCCGAGGGCGGCGCCCCGCTCGCGCAGCGCCTCCTGGACGCCTCGGACATGGTGTTCAGCGGCACGGGCTGCACGGGCGGCGAGGCGGTCGCCCTGGTCTTCGCCACCGGCATGCACACCGAGCTGGGCCGCATCGCGGCGCTCTCGGAGCGGGTGGGCCACGAGAGCAGCCCGCTGGAGAAGCAGGTGACGCGCGTGGCCCGGGTCATCGCCGTCGTGGCCGTCCTGACCGGGGCGGCGTTCATCCCGGTCGGGACCCTGCTGGCAGGCCTGCGCCTGGACGATGCCCTGAACTTCGCGATCGGTCTCCTCGTGGCCAACGTGCCCGAGGGCCTGCTCCCCACGATCACGCTCGCCCTCGCCGTCGGCGTCCGCCTGCTCGCCCGCGAGGGCGCGCTCGTGAAGCGGATCTCCGCCGTCGAGACGCTGGGCTCCACGAGCGTGGTCTGCACCGACAAGACCGGCACCCTGACCATGAACCGGATGCGGGCCGTGGCCCTCTGGACTCCCGAGACGGGGACGGTGACGGTCGACGCCGCCCTCCCGCCGGCCGCTCCCGGCTCAGGGCTCGCGCGGCTCGCGGCAGCGGCCGTGGCGTGCAGCAACGCGCGCCTGGCCTCCGACGGCACCGAGACCGGCGACCCGACCGAGCTTGCCTTCCTGCATGCCGCCCGGACGCTCGGGCTGCCCAGCGACCGCTCCGGCGCGGACCGGCTCGCCCAGTTCCACTTCGACCCGGCGCTGCGGCGCATGTCCACGGTGGACTCCCAGGCCGACGGGGTCTGGGTGCACTGCAAGGGCGCTCCGGAGGAGCTGCTGCCCCTGTGCGGCTGGGAGGCCGCCCCGGGCGGGGGCAGGACGGCGCTCTCGGAGGCCGAGCGCGGCCGGGTCACCGAGGCGGTGGACGCATGGGCGGAGCAGGGGCTGCGCGTCCTCGCCGTGGCCGAGCGGGTGTCCGGGGACGCCGCCGGCCTCACCCGGCGGGAGGCCGAGAGCGGGCTCACCCTCCTGGGAATCGCCGCGCTGCTGGATCCGCCCCGGCCCGAGGTCGCCGACGCCGTGGCCAGCTGCCACGCCGCGGGCATCCGGCTCATCATCGTCACCGGGGACCACGGCCTGACCGCGCGCGGGATCGCTGCCCGCGTGGGGATCGGCGGCAAGGACATCCGGGTGGTCAACGGCAGCGAGCTGGACGCCATGCCGGAGGCCGAGCTCGATGCGCTGCTCGGCACGGAGGAGGAGATCATCTTCGCCCGCAGCTCCCCCGAGGCGAAGCTGAGGATCGCCGATTCCCTCCGGGACCTCGGCCACGTCGTCGCGATGACGGGCGACGGCGTCAACGACGCCCCCGCGCTGCGCCGGGCGGACATCGGGGTCGCCATGGGCCGCTCGGGCACCGACGTGGCCCGGGAGGCGTCCGCCATGGTGCTCACGGATGACGACTTCGCATCCATTGTCAGCGCCGTGCGCGCCGGCCGCCGGGTCTATGACAACGTGCGCAAGTTCATCGTCTACATCTTCGCCCACGCGACTCCCGAGGTCGTGCCGTTCCTCCTCTACGCCGTGGCCGGCGGAGCCGTGCCGCTGCCCCTGACCGTCATGCAGATCCTCGCCGTCGACCTCGGCACGGAGACGCTGCCGGCGCTCGCCCTGGGCCGTGAGCCCGAGGAGCCCGGCATCATGGAGCGGCCGCCGCGCGAGCGGGGCCAGAACGTGATCGACGGGCCCATGCTGGCCCGGGCCTGGGGCCTGCTGGGCGGCATCTCGGCCGTGCTCGTCACAGGCGCCTTCTTCACATCCCTCCTCGCCGGCGGCTGGCACTACGGCGCCTCGACGGCCACCGGGCACCTCCACGCCGTGTGGGTCCAGGCCACCACGATGTCCTTCCTCGGGATCGTTGCCTGCCAGATCGGCACCGCGTTCGCGGCGCGCACCCAGGTGGCCTCCCTCGCCCAGATCGGCGTGGGCACCAACCGCCTCCTGCTGTGGGGCATTGCCTTCGAGGTCGCCTTCTCCGCGGCCATCGTGTTCGTCCCGCCGCTGCAGGCCGTCTTCGCGACGGCAGCCCCCGCACCCTGGCAGCTGCTCCTGCTCGTCCCGTTCCCCTTCCTGGTCTGGGGCGCGGACGAGATGGCCCGGTGGGTCCACCGGCGGCCTAGTCGGGCAGATCCAGGGCCACGCGGGGACGCAGCCTCTTGAACAGGCGGTTCAGGCAGCGGGAGACATGCATCTGGTTCGTGCCGAGCCGGCGGGCGATCTCGCTCTGGGTCAACTCCATGCCGAAGCGCAGGCGGACGAGCTCGAGGTCCGCGGGGGACGCATCGGCGAGGGCGGCCGCGACCGCCTGAGCGGCGTCGACCTGGGCGAATCCGGGATCCTCGCAGGCCGGGATGCTGACGGGCTGCCCTTCGGTGCCCTCGTCCCGGTCCATGAGTTCGATCGTGGGGGTGACCATCGTCGAGTCCGCGACCTCGGCCTCCAGGATCCGCTCCGCTGGCACGCGCAGCTCCTCGGCGAGCTCCCCCGCCGTGGGCTCGCGGCCCAGGCGCTGCTGGAGCTGGGGCACCACGGAGCGGACCTGGAGCCGAAGGTCCAGGACGGGACGGGGCGGCCTGACCATCCAGCTCTGGTCCCGCAGGTAATGCTTGATCTCCCCTTCGATGCTCGCCACCGCGTAGGGGACGAAGCCGTGCCCCAGCTCCTCGCGGTACCTCTTTGCGGCCTTCACCAGTGCCAGCCGGGCCACCTGGCACAGGTCCTCAGGATCGTGGCCCGGGCACCTGAAGCGATGGGCGAGCGCGTCGGCGAGTCCCAGGTATTCGACCACGAGGTCCACGGGCTCCGATGGCCCTGCGCCCGACGGCCGCTCCCTGGTGACGCCAGCGCGCGCTGGGCTGGGACCCTCCTCGGGGCGCCGGGACCGTTCTCGAGTGCTCTCCATGACTGGCCTCCTCGCTGTGGGAAAGCCCAGCCGACCTTGGAAGCACGTCAACCCTTGTCCTGCCGGGCCTACCTTGGCCGTGAGTCTAGAGCAATGATTGCGTTCCCGCAATCAATGAGCGGGTCGGGCTACTGCGGCTCTCCCGCGGGGAGTCGCGGCTCTCCCTCCGGAGGCCGCTCTCCCTCGGGAAGGCGCGGCGCCAGTCCCGGCCCGGCGTAGCGTGCGATGTCCGGTGCTGGCCGGTATCCGAGCTTGGCCAGGAGGGACGAGAGTCGGCCAGCGAGCCGCTCCTGCGGCAGATTGAGTGCTTCGCCGATCTGCGCATTGCTCAGGCCCTGCAGCATCAGGGACAGGAGCTCTCCTTCGGCCCTGGTGCACCTGAGGGCTGCGTCCACGGCCAGCGCGCCACGAGCGGCGTGGGCAGCCTCCGACGAGTAGAGCTGCTCCCCCGCGGCGACCTGCCTGAGCTTCTCCGGGAGCCCGTCGGCGCTGGCCTTCTGCAGGACATACCCGGGCGCACCCGCCAGGACCGCGCTGCGCAGCGCCTTGCCCTCGTCATAGGTGGTCAGGGTCAGGCACCTGGTCCCTGGCGCAGCCGACCGCAGCGCCCGGCATGCTTCGATCGAGGTCCCGTCCGGCAGACGGTTCTCAACGAGCACCACTGCCGGCGCAGCCTCCGGCACAGCAGTGAGTGCTCCTGCGATGCTCTCCGCCTCCCCGACCACCTCGAAGCCCTCCTGCTCCAGGAGGTCCGCCAGGCTCCTCCTGACGAGGGCGTGCCCACTGAGGAGGAACACCCGAACGGCCCGGCGCCGTGCTTCCGTGCCTTCTGAACCGCACATATGAGCACTCCTGGAAATCCGGCGGACACTGTGGCGCTGCGAGAGCGATGCAGTATTCAAACACAGGGTCCCAGACGGATCCGACCGCCACCAGAGGCAGTCCGCTCAGCCCATGACCTGATGGCTGACCCACCGCTCCAGGGAGGGCGGTGCCAGACTCTGATCTGACCCGGCAGCTGGCCAAGGACCCCTACAACCTCGACTTCCTCGGCCTGACGATCGAGGCGGCGGAACGGGAACTGGAGCAGGCCCTCACCGACCACATCGTGGGGACCCTCCGCGAGCTGGGGTCTTCGAGCTCAAGACTGGCAAGTTCCAGCCCGAGTTCACCGGGACGCTGAACTTCTACGTGGCCCTCGTCGATAACCAGCTCCGCAGGACTACATGGCCCCGTCCGTGGGGATCCTCGTGCACTGGCGGGACTACCTGGGTTCCAAGAAACACCAGTTTTGGCCTTTGACTGGGCATGGCGCGACTTGGGTATGCGCGGGTGAGCTCGGCGGAGCAGGACACCGCTCTGCAGATCCGGGACCTCGAGGCCGCGGGGTGCGAGCGGATCTACCGCGACCACGGCGTCAGCGGGACGCGGGCCAGCCGGCCTGAGCTGGACAGGATGCTCGACCGCCTGAGCCGAGGCGACGAAGTTATCGTGTGGAAGCCCCACCGGCTCGGGCGCAACACCCGCAACCTTCTCGAACTGCTCAACACCTTCAAGGCCAAAGGCATCAAGTTCCGCTCTCTGCGCGACGGCATCACCACCGACCCGGACACAGAGCTGGGTGGCGCCATGGCCAAGGAATAATCACCATCATCTCGGCCTTCGCGCAGCTCGAACGCGACCAGCTCTCCGAGCGCACCAAGGCCGGCATGGCCGCGGCGAAGTCACAGCCGAGGACCCGAGGGTCAAGCGGGCCCGTGAGCTGAAGGCCCAGGGGCTCAGGCCCGCTGACATCGGACGGGGCATCGGGGTCGGCCGGGATACTGTGTACCGATACCTGAGTCTCGAACGCAGCTGACCCCGGATCGTGCCATTGGCCGCCAGCGTCCGTCTTCACGCGTCGCCAGATGCACAGGCGCGCTGACGGGTGCGCGACAACGTTTCGTGTTTGGCACAGGGGGTGCTCGGGTGGGCCAGCCAGCCCAAGCCCCGGCAGGATGGCTTTGAGCGGCGTCGGACTGCTCAGTCCTAACGCGGACATTCGGAATGAGCCGTGCGGCAACGGTGGGCTCCTCACCTCTGCGGCGCCGATCAAGGGAGCCGGATCCCGTCGGTGGAGGCTAGGCCCAGATCTCGAAGCTGTCGTCTCCGATCAGGATGTACCGGCGCTGATTGACCCCGTCGGGAGCGATCCAGAAGCCGGACTGGTCGGGCATGACGGTTTCGACTCTTCCCGCGTGGATCGTTGTGCCGCCGGTGCGCAGCTCGATCCGGTCTCCGGCATTGGGCGTCCAGTGGCAGTGTCGTCGCCGCGCTGGCTGCGGTGGGCTGGTCTGTTCGATCATGATGGCTCCGGTAGCTGTGCGTCGTCTCCGCGGACCGAGGCGGATCGTGCCCGTGGTTGCGGTGCGGTCAGCGTGTGACCTGCACGCACGGCGGGGCGCCGGCCTGGGCTGCCGCTGTCTGTTCTTCTTCTGGATTCGGGCTTACGTCCGGTCAGTCTGCGTTCTGGGCTTCAAGAGCGAGCCGTACGCGGTCGAGCATGAGTTCGGCATGGTGGCGTTCGAAGACGAGGGGCGGCCGCATCTTCAGCACATTGTCGTGGCGGCCGATTCGGCCGATGAGGACTCCCCTGTCGCGGAGGTCTTCGACGATCGCATTGGTGGTCTCGGGGTCTGGCTCTGAGTCGGTCGGCCGGACGATCTCTAACCCGAAGAACAGCCCGCTTCCCCTGACGCTCTTGATGCGGGGGTTGTCTAGGGCGAGTGCGCGGAGTTCGCGGTTGATGAACCGTCCGAGGCGGCGGGTGTTGTCCAGCAGGTTCTGGTCTTCCATGACCTGCAGGACGGCCAGCCCGGCAGAGGCAGAGACAGGGTTTCCGGCGAAGGTGTTGAAGTACGTGTTGTTCTCGCCGAACTCCTCCATGAGGGCTGCGGACGTCACGGCTGCCCCGACGGGGTGGCCGTTGCCCATGGGCTTGCCGAGGGTGACCAGGTCCGGCGTCGTTCCGTACATCTGGTGCCCCCACATATGGGCTCCGATGCGTCCGAGTCCTGACTGGACTTCGTCGGCGATGACCAGGCCGCCCGCAGCGTGGACTCGCTCAGCGACAGCCTCGATGTAGCCGCGTGGGGTCTTCAGCAGGCCCTCGGTGGAGAAGATTGGGTCGAACAGGATCGCTGAGAGCCCGTGTCCGCTCTGTTCGAGGGAGGAGATGGCCGCGTCGACCTCGGCGAGTGCCTGTGCGAGGAGCCGTTTCTCCTTGGCGGGGGTGAGGCCGAAGGCGTCGGGGATCGTCAGCGTACGCACATGTGGACCGAGGGGTTCCTTCACCCTGAGCGCCGTGGTCAGTTCTGCCAGGCTGGTGGTGTTGCCGTGGTAGCTGTGGTCGGAGATCAGGATTCCGGTGTTTCCGGTGTGCTGCCTGGCGATGCGCAGGGCGAGTTCGTTGGCCTCCGATCCGCTGTTGGTGAAGAAGACGCGGTCGAGGGGCTCGTCGAAGGTCGCCAGGAGCTTCTCTGCGTACTCCACTACCCGGCTGTGCAGATAGCGGGTGTGCAGGTTGACCTTGAGCAGCTGTGCTGTGATGGCTTCGCGGACCGCCGCGTTGGAGTGTCCCACGTGGGGGACGTTGTTGTAGACGTCGAGGTAGGTCTTCCCTGCAGCGTCGTGGACCCAGACGCCCTCTCCCTCGACGATCTCCAGCGGCTCTGTGTAGAACAGCGGGGAGTGGCTGCCGAGGGTCCTTCCGCGCCTTTCCAGCAGGGAGTGCTCCGGGGGCGCCCCGGTTGTCTGGACTGCGGTGGTTTCGAGTGTCATGGCTTTCCTCAGGTGACGGGGTGGAGTGCGGTGGGCGGCGGTGACCGGCGCGTGGAGCGGGCCGGTCACCGCGCCGGCGCTCAGAGCGCCGCGGCGCCCGCGCTTGCGACGGAGTGGTCGTCCTCGACCGTGCTTCCGCTCACTCCGATCGCTCCGACGACCACGCCGTCCTTGAGCAGCGGGATTCCTCCGGGGAAGGTGATGAGGCCGCCGTTGGAGACCTCGATGTTGAAGAGGGGCTCTCCGGGCTGGGAGAGGGTGCCGAGGTCCCCGGTGGGCATGTCGAAGTAGCGTGCCGTCCGGGCCTTCTTGACGGCGATGTCGATGCTGCCGAGCCAGGCCCCGTCCATCCGGGTGAAGGCCTTCAGGTTTCCTCCTGCATCGACCACCGCGATGTTCATCTTGGTCTGCGCTTCCAGGGCCGCCTCGTGGGCGGCCTGGAGGACCTGCCGGGCTTCGTTGAGAGAGATGTCCGTCATTTGGGTACTCCTTGAGTGGTGGTGATCAGATGTCGTGCCGGCCCGGGGGCCGAGGCGTTGCAGAGGGGCCTAGACCAGGGCGCCGGGCTTGGCTGCCTGCTCGATGGCGTGGTGGAAGTCGGCTGTGGTGACGCTGGTGAGCAGTCCTTCCCAGCTGGTCCGGAGTTCGCCTTCGAAGTCCGAGCCCTCGTTGGGATCGGTGTTGCCCAGGGCGGTGATCCACAGGGCGCAGTTCGACCAGTGTGCGACCGTCATGAAGAGCCTGGCCCGGGCCAGCGCTACCGGATTCTCGCTGCCGAAGTAGGCCTGGAAGAGGGCTTGGGACCTCTCGGGGTCGAAGCCGTTGAACGCGGCGACGAAGCCGAGCTCGTACCCGGGGTCGGAGTTGCCGCTGAGGTCCCAGTCGATGATGCGGTAGGGACCCGACGGTGTGGCCTTGACGACGTTGGCGTCCCAGATGTCCAGATGGCACGGGACGAACGCTGCGGGGTCCAGGGCCAGGGTGTGCTCGAGGCGGTCGATGATGCGCTCGATCACCTCGAAGCCGGCGGGGAAGGGGATGCCGCGGGCACGGGCTGCGGCGAACCTTTCCCGGGCGACTTCGAAGGGATTGACTGCGTTGGCGAAGCGGCGCCCGGAGTTGTGGAGGCGCTTGAGTGCGGGGACGAGCCTCTCGATGGCGTCAGGGTCCTCCTGCAGATGGGGGTGGCCGCCGGAGAGGAAGTGCAGGCCGATGCCGGGCGGCTCGGTCGACACCGCGATCACGGGAGCTCCCACTCCCACCTCTGCCGCGGTCCTCGAGTTCTGGAGGACCACCTCGGCCTCGGGACATACTCCGACCGAGGTCCAGTAGTTGTTCCATACCTTCACGACACAGCTGCGGTCGTTGCCCTCGACCCGGTAGTTCTTGTGCGCGTTCCCGCCGGAGAGCGGGTAGGCGATGATGTCCGTCCATCCCGGGGTGGCGGAGAGGATCGTGCGGATGATCTCGAGCTCGTGCTCGGAAACGGTGGCCGTGGTCATGGTCTGCTCCGCTAGGCCCTGGCCGCGGCGAAGCGCGAGGGCAGGAACAGGTCGGTGTCGGGACGGGGGACCTCGTCGACGTGGTCAGCCAGCATCTCGCCCACCGCGGGTGCGTACCGGAACCCGCGGCCCATGTCGCCGGTGCCGATGACGACCCTCGAGGACTGGGGGTGCTGGCCGATCACCCAGTGCCCGTCCTCCACTTCGGCCCACATGCACACCGTGGTGGACTGAGGTTCGGGGTCGATGCCGGGCATCCGCTCTCGGAGCACCTGGAGGATCCTCTCGAGGTCACCGGGCCGCAGGTCCTGGGTGAGGTCTTCGGGGTCGATCCAGTCTTCTTTCCCGGGAACGGAGAACTTCCAGTCCCCGTTGGGCTCCGAGCAGCCGTAGGCCGGCGCCTCGGTGGATCCCGGCGGCTTGGCGAAGTACACGGCGGGCAGGGCCGGCCCCGGCTGGCGGAAGTTGGCCAGGACCTGGCGGGCGACCTTGTACGGCAGGTCCAGCTGCAGCAGGTGGTTGGCCCTGGATCCGACCGCGACCACGAGCTTGTCGGCGGTGTACCGGCCCTGATCGGTCCGGACGAGGACCCCCGAGGGGGTCTCGTCCCACTCCAGGACCTCTTCACCGGTGCGCAGGACGGCACCGTGGCGGCGGGCCTCCGTCTGGAGGCCGCGGATCCCCGGCTCGACCAGCGCGACCGTCCCGTTCGGCTCCCACACGGCGACCTCGGCCCCGGAAACCTGGGCCCACGGGAATCGACGGCGCGCGGCGGCTGCGTCGATGGCGTCGAATTCGAAGTCGGAGGCCTGCAGGGATCCGATGGTCCTGTCGAACCACAGCGAGCCGGGCTCGCCCACGAACAGTGTCCCGGTCCGGTTCAGGATCTGTGTCCCGGTCTCGGCGGCTACACGGTCCCAGAGCTCGAACGTCCGCTTGGTGAAGGCGGTGTACTGCTCGCCGGCGCTGCTGGACTGGCGTGCCAGACGGGTCGCGCCCCCGTGCGAGCCCTCCTTGTGGGGCGGGGTGAACTTGTCCAGCGCCAGTACCGACTTCCCGCGGCTGGACAGGTGCCATGCGGCAGCCGAGCCCCACGGGCCCAGGCCGACGACGATGACGTCATAGTGCTCTTGAGACATTTCGTTCCTCCATGGTTGGTGGGCGGACGTGCCCGCGGGTCAGACCGCCGCCCGTTGAAGAAGACCGTCGACGAGCCAGCGGATCGCTTCGATGAGCTGCTCCGACTTCTCGGGCTCGAGCGCCGCCGTGGCGCCGGCGTTGCGTATGGCCCCCACGAGGGTGGCGGCCAGGGCTTCGACGGGGGCCTCCTCGGGGAGCCGGCCGGCGGCCTTGGCGGCGCTGAGGTCCCGCGAGATGAGGGACTGGAACGACCTCGAGGTCGAGCCCATCACCTGCGAGACCACAGGCACCACATCGGGACCCATGACCCCGTAGAAGCGGCCCTCTGGTTCCCGGGTGGCCTGGACGAGCGCCGTCGCCAGCGCAGCGATCCGCGCTGCTGGGTCCTCGACGCCCTCCCGGAGCGTGACGCCCTGGACGTACACCGCGTCGGCGACGCGCTGGTAGACCTCCTGCACGATCTCCTCGCGGCCGCCCGGGAAGTGGGCATAGATCGTGCCCCGGGAGACCCCGCTGCCGCGGCCGAGCGCCTCCACCGTGGTTTCGCCGTAACCCTCCGTGCCGAGGAGCACAGCGGCCGCATCGAGGATGTCCCCCCGCGTCCGCAGGCGGTTCCGTTCCCGCAGCGGCAGCGGCTTGTCAGTGTTCTCGCTCATGGTCTCCCCAGCTCCTTCCGGCCCCGCTGTCGCGGGCAGCCACCTGTGTCCTGCAACACATCTTTGCACGATGGGTACCGATTCTGAACGTGTCGTACAGAGTCTGGACCGCTGAGTCCGAGGAGTCGTCTTGGGTCCCTGAAAAGATTGAACAACACGTCCAGCGTTAGGACAAGAGGTTCGAACTCTATATTTTTTGCCCTCTTGTTAGACGGAGGATTCCGTGTTTAGCCTATGAGTATGAACGAGGTCACACTCGCAGCCACCCGAGACGGGCTGCGGCTCGAGGGAGTCCGGAACTTCCGCGACCTCGGCGGCATGCCGGCGGCGGGAGGCCTAGCCGTCCGCCGAGGAGTCCTCTTCAGGAGCGGGCACCTCGGCCGCGTTTCCGCAGCCGACCGGCAGAAGCTGGACGAGCGTGGTGTCCGATTCATCGACCTCCGGCAGGCATGGGAAGCCGAGATCGAGGACCGGGTTGGCCCGCTGGGCCCGGGTACCGCCTCATACGGACGCCCCGCCGAGGGTGGCCTGGAGCAGGACGCACCGCTCTGGACGGCCATCCGGCGAGGACAGGCCGAACAGGCCGCCGCCCTCGTGGCGGACGCGGGAGCGGAAGAGGCCATGATCCGCCTCTATTCCGCCGACATCGCAGGCGATCCGGCACCCTATGCGGGATTCCTGGCCTCATTGGTCCGCGGCAGCCTTCCCGCGGTGGTCCACTGCTCCGCAGGAAAGGACCGCACCGGCTGGGCCGTTGCCGTCCTCCTGACCGCTCTCGGCACTCCCGAAGTGGCCATCCTCGAGGACTACGCCCTGAGCTCACTGCCGGCCAACCAGTACGTCCTCCGGACCCCGGCCGGTCACGCTGTCCCGATCGAAGGGACCACCAAGGATCGGCTCGATCCACTGCTGGAAGCACGGCCTGCCTATCTGCAGGCCGCCTGGAAGAGCGTGGAGCGGACCTGGGGATCACGCAATTCCTACCTCGAGCACGGCCTGGGGATCACACCCCCGGTCCTCGCCGCGCTCAGAACAAGGCTGCTCGACGGCGAGACAGCCCAGTGCACCAACCCCTTTCCCTATGAATGAGAGAGCGACAGACGATGCTCGAAAGCACTAACTCGGACGCCCCGCGCATGGACGCGCACCAGGCCGCCCGCCCGGCAGAGGCCGGCCACCTCCGGCGCAACAAGCTCGGCGTCTTCTCCGTGGCCTTTTTCGTGGTCGCCGCCGCCGCCCCGGTGGCAGCCATTGTCGGAGCAGCCCCCGTCATCTTCGCGGCAGTCGGCCCCGCCACTCCCCTGGTCTACGCGATCACCGCCCTGCTGATCGCCCTCTTCGCAGTCGGATACCTGCGCATGAGCCGGTACATCACCAATGCCGGCGGATTCGTCGC
Organism: Sinomonas atrocyanea; assembly: GCF_001577305.1. Lineage (NCBI taxonomy): Bacteria > Bacillati > Actinomycetota > Actinomycetes > Micrococcales > Micrococcaceae > Sinomonas > Sinomonas atrocyanea. The sequence goes on along the minus strand of NZ_CP014518.1, from coordinate 82,663 downwards.
ATACATCGCCAAGGGCCTCGGGCGGTCCTGGGCGACGGCCGGGGCCGGGATCGCCGTCCTGACGTACCTGAGCCTGCAGGTCGGCCTGTGGTCGCAGTTCGGAGTCTTCGCAGGACAGCTGCTCAAGACCCTCACCGGCCTCGACATCCCGCCGCTCGCCCTCATCCTGGTCCTGCTGGCCGCGGCCACGGCACTGACAATGGGCGGAATCGACGCAAGCGTCCGCGTGCTCGGAGTCCTCATCCTGGGTGAGACGGCCGTCGTCGCGGTCCTCGTCGGATCACTGATCGCCAAGCACGGCTGGGGCGTCTTCACGTTCGCCGGCTTCACCTCCGCCAACCTCTTCGGCCCCGGCCTGGGCATCGCGCTCCTCTTCGCGTTCCTCTGCTTCACCTGCTTCGAGGCGACCGTCGTCTTCTCGGAGGAGGCCGTCAACCCCCGCAAGACCATCCCCAGGGCGCTCTACCTCGTGATTGCCTTCGTCGGGCTCTTCTTCACCATCTCGACCTGGGCCATCGGAGGTGCCGTCGGCACCGATGCCGTCCAGCAGGCGGCGACCCAGGACCCCGCCGGCTTCATCTTCGACCTCGCCGCCTCAAGCGGCGGCGATGCCCTGAGCATGGCCCTGCAGATCCTCGTCGTCACCAGCTACCTGGCCATGCTCCTGGGCCTGACCAACATGTTCTCCCGCTACCTCTTCGCCCTCGGCCGGGCAGGAGTGCTGCACGCGTCCCTGGCTGACGTCTCGCGCAAGGGCGCACCCGCCAAGGCCGGGCTCTACAACGGCATCGTGATCGCCGCAGTCGTCTCCGCCTTCCTGCTCGCCGGCAGCGACCCGCTCGCCGTGTTCGCCTGGTTCAGCGCACTGGGAACCGGCGCCTTCATCACGATCCTCATCCTCACCTCGGTAGCCGTGATCGCCTTCTTCGTCCGCATCCCCGAGGAGACCGGGCTCTGGGCGACCAGGATCGCGCCCGCACTCTCGGTCGTGGTCTTCGTCTACATCGGATACCTCACCTTCGACAACTACGACTCACTGCTGGGGGCCGGCAACGGCGCCGCGGAATGGCTGCTTGTCCTGATCCCCGTCGTCGTCGCAGCAGGCATCCTGCTCGGCCGCGCCAAGCCGCAGATCGACTACGCGGCAGAAGTCATCTGAAAGAACGCGGGGCCAGACAGGCGGCCCGAGGCCCCCGGCCCGCGACATCAGTCACGGCCCTCTGGGTTCTCCCCACCGGGCCGCCCCCTCCCCGACAGGCCTTCACGGGCCACAACCGCAAGCCAAGGAGCACCTGAAGCAATGACCGAAGAACGCCGAAGAGTGGCCATCGTGACCGGCGGAGGAAGCGGGATCGGTGCCAGCACAGCAGCCGTCCTGCGTGACCAGGGCTGGGAAGTCGTCATCTGCGGCCGACGGCCGGAGGCCCTGCAGGCAGTCGCCGAACGCACCGGCGCTGTCGCAAGGGTGGCCGACATGGACTCGCCCGCAGACATCAGGAAGCTCGTCGCCGGAACTGTCGAGCAGTTCGGACGGCTCGACGGCGTGGTGCTCAATGCCGGCATCGTGCGGGCCGGCGCCGTGCAGGACCTCAGCGACGAGGACTGGGACGCCATGGTCGCCACGAACCTGACCGCACCCTTCCAGCTCGCCAGGGCAGCCCTGCCGCACCTGGCCTCGACGGGCGGCTGCCTCGTCGGGGTCTCCTCGGCAGCCGCGCTGCGGGCAACCAGCGGCATTGCCGGCTACAACGCCACAAAGGCAGGCCTGACCATGCTGATGCAGTCGGTGGCAGTGGACTACGGCCCTCTCGGCGTGCGCGCCAACATCGTGTGCCCAGGGTGGACCCGCACGGAGATGGCCGACGCGGAGATGACCGAGCTCGGTGCCTCCATCGGAGTCACGAGGGACGAGGCCTACGAGATGGCCACCGCGTTCGCACCCTGCCGACGGGCCGCCGATCCCAGCGAGATCGGACAGGTCATCGGATGGCTGCTCTCCCCGGCCGCGTCCTACCTCAACGCTGCCGTGATCCCGGTCGACGGCGGTCTCATCGCCGTCGAGCCGGGCCAGATCGCCTTCGACGAACGCATCGAATTCCGGTCCCAGATTGAGGAGCCTGCCATCTGACGACGCACCCCACCCATCCCAGCGGCATCACCAGCTGCCCAGATCGCCCCGGCGAACCTCCCGCGTGATCCCGGCAGCGGATGCTGTGGACCACCGCCCCACACCGTCCCGGCCGGCCATCGGTCGGTGACGCTGCGCACCACCTCACAAGCAAGGAAAGACCATGACTGCACAGACTGACCTCAACGACGTCCTGCTGGATGCCATCCAGCCCGCCCATGGCGGCCGGGAGGTGTTCGATCCGGCCACCGGCCAGCCGATCGGCCGCGCCCCGGAGCACAGCGTCGTCGACCTCCAGGAGGCGATCGACGCCGCACGCGCCGCGCAGCCGGCATGGGCAGCCCGCGGGCACGCCGAGCGCATCGGTCTGCTGAACAAGGCTGCCGACGCCATCGAGGCGCACGCCGAGGAGCTGGCCCGGATCCTCTCCCGCGAGCAAGGCAAGCCCCTCAACGGCCCCAACGCCCGCTTCGAAGTCGGCGCCTGCGTCGCCTGGCTCCGCGCCGCGGCCGACACCCCGCTCGAGCCCGAGACGATCGTCGACGACGGCACCACCCACGCAGTCCTGACCTACCGCCCGCTCGGGGTCGTGGGCGCGATCGGGCCCTGGAACTGGCCGATGATGATCACCATCTGGCAGCTCGGCCCGGCCCTGCGCATGGGCAACACCGTCGTCGTCAAGCCCAGCGAGTACACGCCCCTGTCCGTGCTGGCCCTCGTCCACGTGCTCAACCTGGCCCTGCCCCAGGGCGTCCTCGCCGCAGTCTCCGGAGGCCGCGAGGTCGGGGAGGCCCTCGCCGGGCACCCCGGCGTGGACAAGGTCATGTTCACCGGCTCCATCGCCACCGGCAAGGCCATCGTCCGTTCCTCGGCCGAGACCCTCAAGCGCCTCACCCTCGAGCTCGGGGGCAACGACGCCGGCATCGTCCTGCCCGACGCCGACCCCGCCGCGATCGCCGAGGGCCTGTTCTGGGGTGCCTTCATCAACACCGGCCAGACCTGCGCCGCCCTCAAGCGCCTCTACGTCCACGAGGACACCTACGACCAGGTCTGCGACGCGCTCACCGAGTACGCGAAGAACGTCCCCATGGGCGTGGGCCTGGACGAGCAGAACGTCCTGGGCCCGCTGCAGAACAGGGCCCAGTACGAGATCGTCGCCCGCCTGGTCGAGGCCGCCAAGGCCTCCGGCGCCCGCATCCTGCTCGGCGGCAACCCCGCAGGGGACCAGGCCGGCTACTTCTACCCCACCACCTTGGTCGCCGACATCGACAACGACAACCCGCTCGTGGCCGAGGAGCAGTTCGGCCCCGCCCTGCCCATCATCAAGTACTCCACCGTCGAGGAGGCCGTCCAGATGGCCAACGGCCTCGAGGTCGGCCTCGGCGCGTCCGTCTGGTCCAGCGACCGGGAGAAGGCCCGCGAGATCGCCTCCCTCATCGAGGCCGGCACCGTCTGGATCAACGAGCACGGCGCCATCGACCCCCGCGTCCCCTTCGGCGGAGCCAAGCAGTCCGGCTACGGCCTCGAATTCGGCGCCGAAGGGCTCAAGCACCTCGGCCAGCCCCAGATCATCAAGGGCTGACCGTGCACCAATGAGCCGGTAGCACTCCTCCCCCACGCCGGGGATTCCGAACGGAAAACAGCAAGATGCAAGGCCAGGGGGAACCGCGCGGCTCGGCCCTTCAACCGCAGGCGGGGACGCCCGGTGCCGCGGACCACGTGGCGCTTCGCCAAAAAGGGCATCACGGTCCAGACCGGACAGGTCGAGACCGTGATGCCCGACGGTTCCGCATTCTGGATCGCACCCGAAGGTCCGAGCCAGCGTCGCTATGTCGCGGTCGGCGACGAGAACTTCGAGATCTGGCCCCGACAGCGACAACCGGGACCTTGGCGACCGCGATCCACGGCGCTCTGACCCGGCAGGGCCGGGAGCGCCGAAGAAGAAGACCGCCCGCCTCCGCCTCATCCTTTCGGGCGGCTGAGCCCCGAACAACGCTCATCTTGAAACTTGACCAGGAGGATCGATGAAAACACTTGCGCCTGTCGTTGTCGGCACCACCGACGATGAGGGCCGGATCATCGCCGACGAGCACCTCAAGCATCCGGATCCGGAGGAACGAGCTGCCGCAGCGCGTCGGCTCGCCCGCGAGGCGCTCCCAATGATCGGGATCCCCGCTGATTCGCCGCTGCAGGTCCTGCCGGTCTCAGAAAATCTCGTCGTCCGGGTCGCCCCGGACGGCCGGGCGCCACTCGTGCTTCGCATCACTCCTCCCCACGCGCGGACCGATGACGAAATCCGCTCCGAATTGTCTTGGATCGACGCCCTCGACCGCGAGTCCGACGTGAGCGTTGCTGGGGTCATTGCTGCTCCCACGGGCGACTCCCTGCTGAAGGTCACAGACCCCGTGAGCGCCGTCACGGCCTCAGTCGCTGTCTTCCGCAACCTCGAAGGCCATGAGCCTGAAGAGGACGAACTCCCGGCGCTGATGCCCGACCTGGGGCGGATCTCGGCCCTGCTCCACGAGCACAGCTCGAGATGGGCCAGACCTGCCCGGTTCATGCGGGGGAGCTGGGATACCGAGACCGCTTTCGGCAGTCGTCCCATCTGGGGCGACTGGCGAGCTGCGGTCCCGAACCCTGCAGATCGAGCTCATCTGAAGAGGGCCGAGGACCTTCTCGTCGCCCGCCTGCGCTCCTACGGCCGCGGCCCCGACCGGTTCGGGCTGATCCACGCGGACTTGCGGACCGCCAACCTGCTCGTCGACGACGGACACTGCAGCATCATCGACTTCGACGATGCAGGCTTTGGCTGGTGGCTGTACGACCTCGCCACCGCACTGACCTTCTACGAGAACCACCCCCAGCGGGATGCCTTCATCGACTCCTGGCTCACGGCCTACCGCCAAGTGCGTCCCCTGGCAGAAGAGGACATCCTCGAGATTCCCAGCTTGCTGCTCTTCCGCCGCCTTCTGACACTGGCGTTCCTGGGCAACAACCCCACCATCGAGGTCTCCACCAGCATGCTCCCCGGGCTGCCCGAGCAGACCTGTGCACTGGCCGAAGAATACCTTCGCCTCTTCGGATAGCGGTCCACCAGCGCGTCCTGCTGGTACCTCTGCCTGAACCACCTGAGCGGTCGACCCCACTCCCCAGACACACCAGTCCGAGCTGTCTGATGCAGGCAGCTGGAACAAGTCAGGAGCGGATCCCCGAGAAAAAGGAGCAGCACGAAATGTCCCACGCAACGATCTACCACAACGGACACATCTATACCGCCGACGCAGGGGGAACCTGGGCTGAGGCAATCCTCGTCGAGGGCGGACGCATCGCCGCAATCGGGAGGAAAGAGGACGTGCAGGCTGCTGCCCCCGACGGCTGCGAAGCAGTCGACCTCGAGGGCCGAATGGTCATGCCCGGCATCCACGACGCTCACATCCACCTGCTGTTCAGCGGGCTGAAGTTCCGCTACGAGGCGAGGCTCACCCCGATGGCAGACGGCGAACAGGTGGTGAAGGACCTCACCGAGTGCTGCCAAGGACACACGCTCCCCGAACTGCCGGACGGTTGGATCATCGGAGGCGAGATCAATCCGTTGGCCTTCCCTGATAGCCGACCTGACCGTCAGTTCCTCGATCACGCTTTCCCCGACCGGCCAGTCTTCCTCTATGACTACTCCATCCACCACGCGGTGGTGAACAGCAAGGCTCTGGAACTGGCCGGCATCGACGCGGGAACCCCCGACCCGGAAGGAGGCCGCTTCGTCCGACGATCAGACGGGGCCGAACTGACGGGCGAACTGGTCGAGCACGGCACCTGGCCCGTCCAGCGCGTCGTGCCCGACTACCCGCCAGAGGTGTACCGGGATGCCGTGGCATGGGCCACGCACGTCTGCAACGGCGTAGGGATCACCTCTGTTCAGGAAGCGTCTGCAGGATGGCAGGAGCTCCGCGCGCTCAAGGAGCTCGATGAGACAGCCGACCTCAGCCTTCATGTCGCCGCGCATATCGTCTGGCGCGAGGAAGGCTTCGGAATGGCACCGCTCGCCGACTTGGAGCGGCTCATTGATGAACGTGCCACATATTCCAGCAGGCATGTGCGTACCGACTTCGTCAAACTCTGGCTCGATGGCGCTCCCTTGCCTCCCCATTTCACGGAGGCAGGCATGACCGATGGCGAAGTCGACCAGCACAAGATCCTCGTCCCGAACGACGAATTGCTTGCCGCACTCCTGCGGTTCGATCGTGAAGGCCTCCAGATCAAGATCCACTGCGCCGGAACCGGGTCGGTGCGGGTCGCGCTGGACGCATTCAGCGAAGTCCGCCGGATCAATGGACCAGACGGACCAGCCCATGAGATCGCCCACTGCACCTACATCCAAGACGAGGACTACGAGCGGTTCAGACAGCTACGGGTGACCGCGGAGATGTCGCCGGCGATCTGGCACATCCCAGAATTCGATGCCGTGCTCAGCGAAGGCTACCGCTTCGCCTCGCTCCAGAAATCGGGCGCGCCGATGACCGTGGGGTCCGACTGGATCATCACCTCCGACCCCAATCTCTTCCCCGCGCTCCAAGGGATGGTCCAGCGCCAGGGAGAAGCCGTAGACCTCGACTATGCGCTCCGGGCGATGACGATCGAAGGCGCCCGGGCAATTGGACGAGAGAGCGAGCAGGGCTCACTAGAACCGGGGAAATCGGCAGACTTCATCGTGCTGGACCGCAACCTGTTCCAGATCCCGACGGATGAAATCGGTGGAACTCGCGTCCTCCGGACAGTCTTCGAGGGACGAACCGTCTTCACAGACGGGGCGGCAAAGTCGTCCTAATCCCGCCAACCAGCACCCTTCCCGTGTAGCCGAAGTGGGCCGCGAGGGTGCCGCTCGCCTCAGGACCGACACCCTGTCGGTCAACGAACACGTCCTCGCCAACCACCGCGTGCCCTTCGGCGGCGCCAATCAGTCGGGCTACGCCGTCGACTTCGACCTCCAAGGACTCAATCGTCCCCACCAGCCTCGGATCATCAAGGGCTGATCGACCTGCACAAACAGATTCCCCGGGCTCTGGAGATGGAGCCCGGGGAATCGCCTCTTTCAGTCAACGGATCCTGGCCCTGTTCCCTGTCCGCGCGTTGGTCCAGCGGAAGTGCCTGTTCATGGGCGGCCGTGCCGTGCCGCCTCGCCCGGGGCTCCGCAGCCGGTGGCGCGGCAGACCGCCGGGACTGATCGTTCTTCCATGTGTGACAGGACCGGGCCGCTGGAACGCCTAGGTGGCCTAGAGCCCGCCTGAAGCTCGGAGTCCGTACCGCAGCTCGCGGCGCCGGCGGAGCGACTCAGGGTCCAGCTCGGCCAGCGCTCCGAGGGTGTCTGCTATGCGGTGTGCGGTGTGCTCGATGAACGCCTCCGTGGGCGCATCGGGGTCCTCCTTGAGGACAGTGTCGAGGAGGCCGTCTTCGAGCATCATGGGCGCGCTGATCCGCTGGGACTCGGCCATCTCGGCGGCGCGGGTCGTTTCGCTGTAGCGGATCGTGCTGGCACCCTCGGGCGGCAGCGGGGCGAGCCAGGCGTTGGAGGCGGCGAGGACGTGGTCGGCTGGGAACAGGGAAAGGGCTCCTCCCCCGGTGCCTTCTCCGAGGAGGACGGCCACGGTCGGAGTGCGGAGTGCGAGCATCGTTGCGAGGGTCTTGGAGATCTCGAGAGCGATCCCTTCTTCCTCGGCCCGAGGGGACAGTTCAGCTCCGGGGGTGTCGATGACGGTGACCAGCGGGAGCCTGAGGCCTTCCGCGAGGAGCATCCCCCTCCTGGCTGCTTTGAGGGCTGCGCACGAGAGGACTGCGCCGTCGGAGGCGAGCTCGCGGTCGGTGCCGACGACGACGGCAGGCCGGCCCCCGAAGCTCGCGAGGGCGAGTCGGACGCTTCCCGCCGGCCGAGAGCCGGCTTGGGTCAGTTCGAGGACGTCGGACGACCCGTGGTGCAGCAGCTCGGCGAGACCGGGACGGCCGACCTGACGTGAGTTCTGCACGGCATCCCACGCACTCCCCGACAGGATCGGACTCGCCCCTCCCCCACCGATTGCCGCTGCCTCGGACGCCGCGGCCCCGGAGCGCGGGAACGGCCCGCGTGATCCCCATAGCTCCAGGAACCGGGCGGCGAAGTCCCGGAAGTCCCTGGGCTCGAGGACTCTGTCGATAATTCCGTGCTCGAGGAGGTTCTCCGCGGACTGGATGCCTGGGGGGAACTCCTCGCCCTTCAGCGCGGCGTACACCTTGGGCCCGAGGAAGCCGAGGAGTGCCCCGGGCTCGCCGACCGTGACGTGGCCCTGGAGGCCCCAGGAGGCGAAGACTCCTCCCATGGTCGGGCTGCGGAGGTAGACGAGGTAGGGCAGGCCGGCCGCCTTGTGCGCGTTGACTGCCGCTGTGATGGCAGCCATCTGGACGAAGGCCGGGGTGCCTTCCTGCATCCGGGTTCCCCCCGAGACTGGGAAGGCGATCAGGGGGATGCCTTCCCGGGTGGCGCGGGTGAAGGCCTTCCTGACCCTCTGGGCCGCGTTGATGCCGAGGGAGCCCCCGAGGAAGCGGAAGTCCCCGGCGACGACGGCGGCGCGGTGTCCGCCGAGACTGCCGGAGCCGGTGTGGACGGCTTCGTCGCTGCCGGACGTGGCGCGGGCCCGGGTGAGCTCGTCGCGGTAGGGCGTTTCGATGGGGAGCTCGGCGAGGGGCCCGTCCCAGCTGGTGAAGCTGTCGGGGTCGAGGATGTCCTCGAGGAGGGTTCGGCAGCCCGTTCGGAGGGCGGTGCAGCTCATGCGGTCAGCCTCCGCATCGACTGGCGTACCTTCTCGGTGTGTTCGCCGAGAAGTGGTGGGGCATGGTGCTCCTGCCGGGTGGTCTCGCGCCCGCTGGGTTCGAAGAACCGCAGCGGGGGGCCGGGCAGCTGCACACTGCCCAGGAGCGGATGGTCCACCTCGACGATGAGGCCCTGGGAGCGGGTCTGCTCCCACGCGTACACCTCGTCGAGGGAGCGCACGCGCCCGGCTGGGATGCCCGCGGCCTCGAGCTCGGCAAGGACGTCGTCGCGGCGCCGGCTGGCGTAGGCGGTCTCGATGCGGGTCAGGAGCTCCTCGCGGTGGGCCACGCGGGAGGAGTTGTCCTTGAGCTGGGGCTCGTCCGGGTCGATGGCGACGAGCGGGGCGAACCGGCGCCAGAGGCTCTCCGAGCCCACCGCGATCTGGACAGAGCCGTCGCCGCAGCGGAAGAGCCCGTAGGGGGCGATGGAGGGGTGGTGGTTCCCCTGCGCCCGGCCCACTTCGCCCGCCACCGTCCATTTGGTGCCCTGGAAGGTGTGGACGGACACGAGCGAGGCAAGCAGTGAGGTGCGCACGATCTGCCCTCGGCCGGTGCGCTCCCGTTCGAGGAGGGCTGCGAGCACGCCGTACGCTCCGTAGATCCCCGCCAGCAGGTCCCCGATAGGGACCCCGACCTTCTGGGGGTCTTCGGGCCCAGTGCCGGTCAGGGACATCAGTCCGCTCTCGCCCTGGGCGATCTGGTCGTAGCCGGCTCGCCCGCCCTCGGGTCCGTCGTGGCCGAAGCCGCTGATCGAGAGCACCACCAGCCTAGGGTTCAGCTGGGCCAGCGTCCCGGGGTCGAAGCCCAGACGATCGAGGGTGCCCGGGCGGAAGTTCTCGACAAGGACATCGGCACCCCGCAGGAGCCCTCGGAGGAGCGCACGGTCCTCGTCGCCCTTCAGGTCGAGGACCACGGATTCCTTGTTCCTGTTGCACGAGAGGAAGTACGTCGACTGGGGTTCGTCGGCGGGGCCGGCGAAGGGCGGCCCCCACCCTCGGGTGTCGTCCCCGCCCGCGGGGTTCTCGACCTTGATGATCCTGGCGCCGAGGTCGCCCATCATCATCGTGGCGTGGGGGCCGGCCAGGGCGCGGGTCAGGTCGACGACGGTGACGCCGGCGAGCGGCCCGGTGCTGCTCATTCGTCTCCTCCTGCCGCCGACCGGAAGGCCCATTGCCGGATGAGGCGGCCGTCATCGTCGTACTCCTGCACGGCCAGGCCCGGCCCGGTGTGCTCGCGCCCGGGGAGGGCGCTCTCGTGGTCGTAGGTGTAGGCGAGGAGCCGGCCCGAACGTGTGAAGTCGTTCAGGTGGAAGCGGGTCCGGCCCGCGCCCTCCCGTGCAAGGGCGGCGACCTCTTTCCGGCCGCGGTAGGTCTGTCCGAGATGGACGATCTCGTAGGAGACGTCCTCGCCGAACGTGCCGATCAGGGGCTCGGGGTCGCCGGCGTTGTAGGCCTCGAGCACGCGGCGGGCGAGGGCTTCGAGGCCGCTCACAGCTCGGCCCCTGCCGCTTCGGCCAGCTCTTGGCCGGCGGGGTGGGCCCGTCGGGCCGTCAGGAGGAGGGCCACGCCGGCTCCTGCCAGGGCGATCACGGCGATGGCGATCAGCGCGGGGACGGTGCTGCCCGTGAGGTCTTTGACCAGGCCCATGAGGTAGGGGCCGGCGAAGGAGCCGAGTGAGGCGAAGGAGTTGACGAGGGCTATCGCCGCGGCGGCTCCTGCCGCTCCCTTGAGGTGTCCGCGGGCGATCACCCACAGCACGGGACCGGCAGCGGTGAACAGGGCAGCTGCGATGCTGAGCCCGGCGAGGACCGGGGCGAGGCTGTTGCCGAAGGAGACACTGAGGATCAGGCCGGCTGCCGCGACGACAAGGCTGGCGACGAGGGCACGCCCAGGCCGCTGATGGCGGTCGGCGTAGCGGCCCAAGAGGATGGTCGCTGCCACGGCCAGGACCCAGGGGATGGCCGCGAGGTAGCCGATGGCCGTCACGTCCTTGATGCCGGCGGAGGCGAGGATGGTGGGGACCCAGAAGGTCACGGCGTAGATGCCGAGGTAGGTGGTGCCGAGGACGAAGCCGGCGGCCCAGGCCTTCGGATTGGAGAAGGCGTCGCGGAGCTGGGCGAAGGGCGGGGTGTGCTGGGGTCCGCTCGGGTCGATCGCCGCAGTGAGGACGGCCTTCTCGCCATCGGTGAGCCAGGGGGCCTTGGCGGGCGAGTTGGCGACCGCGAAGAAGAAGACCACCCCGAGCACGATGGCGGGGATCCCCTGGAGGATGAACAGCCAGCGCCAGCCGGCCAGACCGCCGGTGTTCGCGAAGGCCGCGAGGATCCAGCCAGAGAGGGGGCCCACGAAGATGCTCGCGGCGGGCCCTGCGATCACCATGAGCGAGAGGGCCTGGGCGAGGCGCTTCTGGGGGAACCACTGGCCGAGGAAGAAGACGAGTCCTGGGTAGAATCCGGCCTCGGCGACGCCGAGGAGGACCCGGGCGATGTAGAACTGGGTGGTGTCCTGGATGAACCCCGTGGCGATCATCACGATCCCCCAGCTGACCATGATGCGGGTGATCCAGGCCTTGGCCCCGATCCTGGCCAGGATGATGTTGCTGGGCATCTCGAGCAGGCAGTACGCGATGAAGAAGATGCCCGCGCCGAGTCCGTAGGCGGCGGCGGAGAGGTGGATGTCGGTGCTCATCTTCAGCGCTGCGAAGCTGATGTTGACCCTGTCGAGGATCGCCACGGCGTAGCAGATCGAGATGATCGGCAGCAGGCGCCAGGCGACGCGGCGGTAGAGGGACGAGGGGATGTCGCCGGGGGCCGTCTTCGGTCCGGGCGTCGTGGATTCGTTCATGGCTGCGCTTTCAGTGACTTGAATGCTCCGTTGGGTGTTCACGCTGACATCGCCGGGACGATGGGCCACCAGGTTCCCGGCTCCCACGAGGCGTGGTCCCAGGCCTGCCGCTCGGCCTTGGCCGGGTCAGCTTCGACCCGGGAGGGCAGGTCGAAGACCATGGTGCGCCGCTGGGCGGGTTCGTACTCGGGCCAGGCAGGCAGGTCCGCAGAGTCGGGAATGCCGCCGTTGATGAAGGAGACCCAGACCTCCCTCATCGCCTCGGACAGGCCGAGGCTCTGCTCGTCGGCGCCGTCGAGTCCAATGCCCCACACGAAGGAGACGTCGGCCCCGTGGAACCCCCACTTCTCGGGCGGGGCCCCCGGTGTGGGGGCATCGAACCTGTAGCGCCAGCAGGGGGCGTGGGACGCCTGGGCATCCAGCAGGCGGATCGTCGGGATGCCGTAGCGCTCGTCGCCGAGGATCGCGAGCTGCAGTTCGTGCTCGGAGGCCCCGGGACGCGAGGCCGCGTAGGCCTCCATGACGGTCTCGGCGTCCCCTCCGAAGATCTCCCGGAGGACTCGGGGGGCCTGGTCTGCCGCGGTCGGATCGGCGAGGGCGTAGCTGCCGGCCTCGTTGCGGGTCACCCCGGCCATCAGTCTGATGCCCTGCGCGTGCCCCGATGCGAGGGCAGCCGTCGGGGCCTCGGGCAGGCAGAGGCCGTCGACCGCGGGGCGCCACAGCCAGGTTGCCCGGGCTCCGGCAGCCAGCTCCTGCTGAGCTGCCCCGATGGCCTCGGTGGGGCGGCCCAGCAGGGAGCGGGCGTCAGCTCGGTCGAGGCTCAGGGCGTGGAGGAGGGCGTCGGTGAGTTCCTCGGCGCGGTCCATGGAGACGACGTGGTCTCCCCCGCTCTGGATGATGGCCTGCTGGAAGAGCCCTCGGGCGGCCGGGGCGGCCATGAGGGTCGCGACGCTCTTGCCGCCGGCCGAGACCCCGGCGATGGTGACGCGGTCGGGGTCTCCTCCGAAGGCGCCGATATTCTCGTGGACCCACCGGAGCGCCGCGATCTGGTCCAGGAGGCCGCAGTTGGCCGAAGCCTCGTACTCAGGGCCGAGGAGGTGGCCGAGTCTGAGGAAGCCCAGGGCACCAAGGCGGTAGTTGACGGTGACGACTACGACGCCCGCCTCCGCCAGTGCCTGGCCGTCGCCGATGTAGTGGGCGCCCGAGCCCCAGCTGTAGCCCCCGCCATGGAACCAGACGAGGACGGGCAAGGCCGCGCCCGGCGCTTCCGACGGCGCGCAGACGTTGAGGAAGAGGCAGTCCTCGTCGCTTGGGCTGGTGCTGTCGCTGATCGCGGCTCCGCCGGTGGGCACCAGCTCCGGGGTGATGACCTGGGGTGCCCGGAAGCCGAAGCGATCGGCCCGGCGGACCCCCGACCATCCGGCCGGCTCCTGCGGTGGGAGCCACCGGCGTGCACCCGTGGGGGGCGCCGCATAGCGGAGGCCACGCCAGCAGAGCGTGTCACCCAGGGCTACTCCTTGGACCGACCCTTGCTGGGTATGGGCTACAGGCTCGCGGTTCATGCAGGGCTCCTGAGGTTGTGGCAAACGCGGTAGTGAAAAGATCGTGTCTCAGCTCACAATCGCAGACAATGAAATTAGGGAAACTGGAAGAATCGGCCAGCTTTGAGGCTGAATATTCCGATCCTTCTGGGGCTCTGGACAGAGGCCAGCGGCTATGGAGAGTGTTGCGGATGTCTGATGTCAGGAGCTTGGACCGGCGTATTCTGGCGGCCCTTCAAGTGGACGGCCGCGCCTCGTGGGCCAAGATCGCGGGCGTTCTGGGTGAACCTGAGCGCACTGTAGCCCGACGTGGCGCCGACCTCATCGGCTCCGGCCTGGTGAGGGTGCGAGCGTTGCCAAACCCGCGGAAGATCGGCCGGACCGAGCAGTTCGTCCTGAAGGCCTCGTGTTCGCCCGGCACCGCCGGCATCGCCGCCGCTGCCCTCGCCCGGCGGACGGACAGCCTATTCACCTACCTGCTGACGGGCTCTGCCGACTGCGCCGCGGAGATCTCGGTACCGGCGTCGAAAGTCGCCGAACTGACCGTGCGGGAGATCGGGACGATCCCCGGCATCACCTCGGCAGCGACCTACCCGGTCCTGACGCACTACCGCACCATGCACCAGTGGGACCCTGAGATCCTCAACGAAGAGGAGAAGACCCAGCTGGGCGGCGCGGCCTACTCCTCCGCACCGACAGACCTCGGAGGATCAGACGCCCTTGGCAAAGAGGACCGTATCCTCGTGCAGGCCCTGATGCAGGACGGACGGGCCAGCTACGAGAACCTTGGGCGGGCCAGCGGCCTCAGCGTCCAGACCGTGCAACGCCGTATCGAGCGCATGCGCCAGGACGGCACCCTCTATCTGCGTGCTGTGTTCGAGCCGGCCCTCGTCGGCCTGCCCGTCGAGGCCCTCCTCTGGGTACGGGTACCGTTCCCGCACCTCGAAAGCGTCGCCTCGCTCGTCTTGGAATCCTCTGCCGTCCGTTACGCAGCCGCCCTGGCCGGAGACTTCCAGCTCGTCGTCGATACCGTCTTCGAAAGCCGCTCTGCCCTCTACGACTACCTCAGGAACTCCGACTGGATCGCCCGGACCCAGTCGCTCGAGCCAGCCCTGGTCCTCGAGGCCCTCAAACGCAGCGGCACGCTCGCAGCCCACTTCGGGGACTCGCAAGGATTCTGAGCAAAGGAACGAGCGCTGCCAAGCGCTCGAGCCCACGCTCGGGCTTCTCCGCCCCCTCATTCCGGGGCGCGGAGGGTGAGCTGGCGGGCGTGGAAGTCGAAGTGCCGCGTGGGGTAGGCGTAGACGTCGCGCAGCGTCATGTGGTCGGTGAAGAAGGGGTCCCACCGACGGGGGAAGGGCATCCAGCGGCGCAGGGACAGCTCGTCCTCCCCGCGCAGGCTGCGGGCGAGGGCCGCCGTCGTCGAGCGCAGCTTCCGGGCCATCCTTCTCCGTCCATAGACGAGGGCGGCGGCGCAGGAGCCCCAGTAGTTGACCCAGTCGAATGGCGCTGCCGAGGCATCCAGGGCGGCGGCGAAGGCCCTGCGTGCCGGGACGGGCAGGCGGGCCACGACGCGGACCAGCGGGAGTAGGGCCCTGACGACCATGTACCCGAAGACCATGTGGAACAGCAGCTGCTCGTTGCTCCAGCGGGTCCCGCTGCTCCCGCGCGACAAGCCGTCTGGGCCGGCCTCGACGAGGAACTCCTCGAGCTGATCGCAGGCTCTTCCGTACCCGTCCAGGATCTCCGCCGCCGTCGGCTCCATGGTCATCCTTCCCAGTGGGCGTTCCGTCCAGCGCCTGCGGGCCATCTGACCCCACCAGCGTCAGGCGTGGGCGCCGACGGCGCCCGGTGCCGGATGATGAGAGTGTGACCCGCAGGCTGATTCTCATCAATGGGGTGCCCGGGAGCGGCAAGACGACGCTGGCGCGGGCGTGGTGCGAGCGGCATGCGCCGGAACTGCCGCTCGGGCTCGACATCGACACGATCAGGTCGATGCTCGGCGGCTGGCGCCACCGGCTCACGGACGCGGGCCTGGCGGCACGCGACATCGCCGTCGCCGCGATCGGGGCGCACCTGCGCAGCGACCACGACGTCCTCGTGCCGCAGTACCTGCGCCGGCCCGAGTTCATCGGGCGTCTCGAGGCCGTCGCCGACGCCTGCGGCGCATCCTTCGTCGAGACGGCCCTGGCGATCGACCCCGCGACGGCTGGGACGCGCCTTCACGCACGCACCGGGACCGCGGGGGACCGTGACCCGCACGGCAGCCTCCCCGAGGACCTGACGACGACCGTCCGCACGTTCGAGGCCTTCATGCTGACCCGGACGTCCGCCACCCGGCTCCCCGGCGGCGCCGGTGTGCTGGAGGCCCTGGACGCACTGGAGGCCGCGGTGGCGCGCGCCGGGACCCAGGCCCCGTGATCGCCCGCGGCGTGGACGGCGCCGTCCTACGCCGGGCCCATCGGCCCTGACGCCCGGCGGAGGCGCCTGCGTAGCCTCGCTGTATGGACGGAGCGCCAGCCATCCGCGTCCACGATCTGGTCAAGACGTTCGGCGAGGTCACCGCCGTCGACCGTCTGAGCTTCGACGTCGCGACCGGTGAGGTGTTCGCCTTCCTCGGGCCGAACGGGGCCGGGAAGTCGACCGCGATCAACGTCCTGTGCACCCTCGCCTCCCCCACCTCGGGGACGGCGAGCGTGGGCGGGTTCGACGTCGTGGCCGACCCCCACGAGGTCCGCGCGCACATCGGCCTCGTGTTCCAGGAGACCACGCTGGACAAGCAGCTCACGGCCGAGGAGAACCTCCGCTTCCACGCCGTGCTGTACGGGGTCCCGCGAGCGCAGCGGGCTGCCAGGATCGCCCATGTCCTCGAACTCGTGGGCCTCTCGGCGCGCCGGAAGGACCTCGTCGCGACGTTCTCCGGCGGCATGGGCCGCCGCCTCGAGATCGCGCGCGCCATGCTGCACACGCCGGCGGTGCTCTTCCTCGACGAGCCCACGATCGGGCTCGACCCGCAGACCCGGTCGGTCATGTGGGAGGACATCCTCACGCTGCGCCGCGAGGAGGGGGTGACGGTGTTCCTGACGACCCACTACATGGACGAGGCCGAGGTCGCCGACCGGATCGGGATCATCGACCACGGCCGGCTCATCGCGCTGGGCACCCCGGAGGAGCTCAAGGCGGCCGCGGGGGCGGAGAGCATCCTCCTGCACACGGCGGACGACGCCGCGGCGCGGCTCACGCTCGAGGCCTCCGGCTACCGCTGCACCACGGACGGGGGCCGGCTCGCCGTGGAGGCCGCGCACGCCGCGACCGCGCTTCCCGCGGTGATTGCGCTGCTCGACGGCAGCGTCCTCTCGGCCCAGATCCATGAGCCGTCCCTGGACGACATGTTCCTGCACTACACGGGCCGGCAGATCCGCGACCAGAGCGAGCAGCAGGCGTTCCCGCCGGCATGGCGGAGCAGGAGGTAGAGATGGCATCCACCAGGATGGCCTCGGTCGGCATGGTCTCCCTCGGGGCGGTCTCCCTCGGCACGATCGGCATGGTCTGGCAGCGCGAGCTGCTGCGCTACGTGCGGACGCCCTCGCGCATCCTCACCGGGCTCGCGCAGCCGCTCCTGTTCCTGTTCGTGCTCGGCTACGGCATGGGGAGCCTGGTGGGCTCCACGGGCGGGCTGGACTTCCGCAAGTTCGTGTTCCCGGGGATCGTGGCGATGAGCGTCGTGTCGACCTCGATCTTCAGCGCGATCTCCATCGTGTGGGACCGGGAGTTCGGGTTCCTGCGCGAGATGCTCGTGGCGCCGGTGCCGCGCTGGGCGCTCGTGGCGGGCAAGACGGCCGGCGGGGCGACGGTGGCCACGGGACAGGGCACCATCATGCTGGTGCTCGCCCCGCTGGTCGGGGTGGACCTGACGGTCCTGACCGTCGCCGCGGTGATCGCCATCGAGTTCGTCATGGCCGCGGCGCTCACGGCGTTCGGGGTGTTCGTGGCGAGCCGCATCACGCGGATGGAGGGCTTCCAGATGGTCATGCAGCTCGTGCTGCTGCCGATGATCTTCCTCTCGGGCGCCCTGTTCCCGCTCGCCGGGCTGCCGCTGTGGCTCGACATCCTCACCCGGCTCAATCCGCTGACCTACGCCGTGGCGCCGCTGCGCTCGGTGGTCTTCGGGGCCCAGAACCTCCCGGCCGCGGCGCTGGCCCGGTTCCCGAGCGATGTCACGCTCTTCGGCTGGACGCTCTCGATCTGGACCGAGCTGGCGATCACCGTGGTCTTCGCCGCCGTCTTCCTCGCCCTCGCCGTGCGGGGGTTCGGGCGGCGGCTTTGACGGTGCGACGGCGGCTCGGCCGCGGCGCACGAGCGCGGCTAGCTGGCTTCCTCGGCATCCAGCCGGCCGGAGGTCCCGGCGTGCGCCCCCTGCGCGATCGTGACGCGGACCCCGGCCCGGCGGAAGAGCTCGACCTCGTGCGGATCGGCATCGGCGTCGGTGACCAGTGTCCAGGGCAGGGGCAGCCGCACCCAGGCGTGGAAGGGACGCTGGCCGAGCTTGCTCGAGTCTGCGAGCACGTAGACGTCGGCCCCCCGTCGGGCCATCAGTTCCTTCAGACGGGTCTGGGCCTGGTCCGCCTCGCAGATCCCATCGTCCGCCGTCACGGCGTCGGCGCCCAGGAACACCCTGTCGAACGTCATGCGCTCCAGGGCGGCCTCGGCCAAGGGTCCGACGAAGGTCTGGCTCACGCTGCGCAGCCGCCCCCCGAGGCAGTCGACGTGGATCCCGGGAGAATCGGCGAGCTCCTGGACGGTGTTGAGGGCCGGCGTGGTGACGGTGAGGCCGCTGCGGTCGCGCAGGGCGTGGGCGAGCGCGCCAACGGTGGACCCGCCGTCGAGCAGGATCGATTCCCCGGCCTGGACCTGCCCGGCGGCCCACTGTGCGATGGCCTGCTTCTCCTCGAAGGCCTCGCCGATCCGCTGCCGGAGGGACGCCTCGGGGTGCGCGCCGATCGCCAGCGCGCCACCGTAGGTCCTGGCCAGCTTCCCCTGATCGTTCAGGAGCGCAAGGTCCCGGCGGATCGTGGACGCTGTCACGTTGAAGCGCTGCGAGAGCTCCTCGACCGACGTCAGCCCCGCCGTGGTGGCAAGGCGGTAGATCTCTTCCCGCCGGGCCTGTGCCGTCGTCATCCGGATCCCCTTCGGCTCATCTGGGCGCGCGGGCTCGACAGTGAGCCGGCGCCTCCCCTCATGGTAGCCAGTGGTGCGGCGGGGCCGCGGTGCGCGCGCTATAGCGAGGTCCCGGCGCAGATGAGGTAGTCCTGTCCCGTGATCGACCTGCCGTGCGGGCCGATGAGGAAGCCGACGAGGGCCGCCACATCGTCCGGGTCGACGAGGTGGCCGAGCGGGGTGGACACGGGGGCCACGTCGGCCCGCCTCGGGTCGGAGAGCATCGGGGTGTCCGTGGGGCCGGGCGAGACCACGTTGACGGTGATCCGGCGGGGCGCGAGCTCCTTGGCCCATGACCTGCCGAGCCCGAGGAGCGCGGCCTTGGTCGCGGAATAGTGGCTCTTGCCCGCGGCGCCGGCCGCGGTCCTGCTCCCGAGGAGCACGATCCGGCCGCCGTCCGGCATCGACGGCACGAGGGTGTCCGCGAGAACGCTCGCCGCCGCGACGTGGACGGCGAACATCTCCTGCAGCGCCCCCGTGTCGAGGCCGCCCAGGCGGCCCGTGCGCTGCAGCCCGGCGGCGTGGACCAGCGCACTGGCCGGAGCGAGGCCCGTGACGGCGTCGGCGACGGAGGACGGTTCGGCGAGGTCGGCCTGCCGCCACCTGAACCGTGCGCCGAGCGCCGTCTCCCTGCGGCTGAGCCCGGTGACACACCACCCCTCCGACAGGAGACGTTCCGCGACCGCGCGCCCGATTCCGGAGCTGGCGCCGGTGACGACGGCGTGCTGCGGCTCAGGCACCGGTGTCCCCGCCCGGGGTCGTGGTGCCGCCGTAGGCCCACTCCGGGCTCACCCTGACGTACTTGATGGCCTGGCGGAAGTAGGTGTACGCGATGTTGAGCTCCCCGTCGGGCCCCTGGTGGACGGAGGGATAGGAGAACTCGCGGTTGAGCCCATCACGGGAGTTGTTGGACAGGCAGTAGCCGTCCCCGACCTCGAGGTTCCGGCGGATGGGCCACGTCCTGCCGGAGTCCTCCGAGATCGCCAGGGTCATGGGCGCGCGCGGCGTGCCCCAGAAGGCACTCCGTCCCGCCGCCTGAGGGGCGGGCTCGGCGGGGGGCGCGCCGGCGCCTTCTGCGCCCTCGTCGATCAGGCCGTCGTCGTCGATCTCGTCGTAGAGCGAGAGGCGCCGCTCGGTCGTCTCCTCCGCGCGCCGGTGGTTGTAGACGAGGGCGAGCCGACCGTCGGCGAGGGCCGTGAACTGGATGGACGAGTTGTTGTTCGGCAGCTCGGTGGGTTCGGGCTCGCTCCAGGTGGCGCCATCATCGGTGGAGCGCGATGCGTAGATGGAATCGGCCCAGCGGCTGCGGTAGAGGGCCAGGAGGGAGCCGTCGGCGACGCGCTGGATGTCCATGTGGACGCAGCCGACGCTGCCGGGCACGAGCTGCTCGCGCCAAGTGCGCCCGTCATCGTCCGAGACCATCACGGCGCTGTCGTCGTTGTTGCCGACCCACTTCTCGCCCGGGGTGGTGAGGCAGCGGAAGACCGGGACGAGCCACCGGCCGGAGGGGAGGATGAGGGGCGGCTGCCGCACGAAGACGCCGCCGGCCTCGGTGGCCGGGAACAGCGTCTGGACGGGACCCCACGTCCTGCCGCTGTCGGTCGAGATGCGGCGACGGACCTCGGCGGTGTCCTGGTTGCCGGCGCGCTGTGCCGTGTACAGGAGCCAGACCACCTCTCCGCCGGGGGTGAAGAGGATGGGGTTCTGCTCGGAGCGCGTGCTGTCGTCGGAGAGCTGCTGGGGCTCCGACCAGTGGTCGCTGCCGGGTTCGAGGGCGGAGAACCACACCGAGATGTCGCCGATCCCCTCCTGGGTGCCGCCGAACCAGACGCAGCCCAGGCGCCCGTCCGGGAGGGTCTGGAGGTTGGCGGCGTGGGACTGCACAGTCGGTGCGGGCAGGTAGGCGAAAGTCGCCCCGTCGGCGTGGCGGAGGAGCCCGTCGCGGGTGATCACGCCGTAGGCGCTGTCGATGGTGTTGCTGGTCATGGCGCTCTCAGTCCTGTGAAGTCGCTGCGTCGAGGTGGGCCTTGGCGGCCAGTTCGAGATGGGTGAGGTCGGACGCCACGGTGGCGAAGGTGTACCCCTGCTGGAACCGCTGTGCGGCGATCGCCCCGGCCGCCGTGTGGATCCCCGCCGCGATGCCCGCCGCCGCAGCGGCGTCCGCGACGACGGCGAGCGCCCGGTCGAACTCGGCCTGGACGTCGGGGTCGCCGGGGAACGCGCCGCCGACCGCGAGGGTGAGGTCGGACGGACCGACGTAGATGCCGTCGAGCCCGGGGGTCGCGCAAATCTCCTTGACGTTGGCCAGGCCCTCGGGGGTCTCGATCATGGCGAAGACCAGCGTGGAGGCGTCGGCCTCGGCCGGGACGGGGCCGATCCGGAGGGCGGAGCGCATGGGGCCGTAGGAGCGGCGCCCCAGCGGTGGGTACTTCGCGGCAGCGACCGCGGCCGCGGCGTCGTCGGACGTGTCGATGAGCGGGACGATGACCCCGACGGCGCCGGCGTCGAGCGCCTTGCCGATCGAGGTCGGGCTGTTCCCGTCGACCCGGACCAGGCCCACCGCGCGCTGGGAGGCGTCGATGGCCATGAGCCCGTGGAGCATACCGGAGTAGCCGAGCAGTCCATGCTGGGCGTCGAGGGCCACGTAGTCGTAGCCCAGCCGGGCGATCCGCTCGGTGGCCACCGGCGCGTCCAGCACGGACCAGTAGCCGACGGCGCGTTCGCGCGCACGGATCTTCCGTGCGAACTCGAGGACCTGAGGTGAGGACGTCATGATGGGTCTGCTTCCGTTTCTCGTGGGCTCGGGTCAGCGGTTGTAGGCGGGCATCGGACCGCGCAGAATGGCGCCGACGTTATCGCACGCCTCGACGACGTCGGCAGCCAGCGGGCCGTGGGCGACCGCAGCCAGGTTCGCGCGCAGCTGCTCCGGCTTGGACCCGCCGAGGAGCACCGATCCGACGCCGTCGCGGTGGGCCAGCCACCGCAGTGAGAGCTCGATGAGGGACAGGCCGGCGCCGTCGGCGATGCCGCCCAGGGCCTGCACGGCGTCGAAGAGCCGAGGATCCCAGTACCGCTGTGTGTACATGGCGGCGAGCCGCGAGTCGCCGAAGCGCCCCTCCGTCGGCTTCGCCTCGAACCGGTGCCGGCCGGTGAGCAGCCCCCCGCCCAGCGGGTTGTAGACCATGGTGTGCACCGTGTGGGTCGCGGCGAACTCCAGGTACTCCTCCTCGACCCGGCGCGCGAGCAGGTTGTAGAGCTGCTGGGCCACGACGGGCCGAGGGGCCCCCACCTTGTCCGCGACATGGATGAGGTCGGCGATCTGCCACGCCGCGAAGTTCGAGACGCCCAGAGCCTTGACCTTGCCCTCGGAGGCCAGCTCGGCGATGGCACCCAGGGTCTCCTCGAGGGGCACGGAGCGGTCCGGCTGGTGGAGGTAGAAGAGGTCCACGCTCTCCACGTCCAGGCGCCTGAGGCTTCCCTCGAGGGAGAGGCGCAGGCCCTGGGCCGACAGGGGCGAGTGGCTTCCGTGGTCGGGATGAGGCATGCCGGCCTTCGTGGCGAGGAGGACCTCGTCCCGCCGGCCCTTGAGCAGGCGGGAGAGGATCTCCTCGGTCCGCCCGCCCGCGTAGCCGTTCGCGGTGTCGACCGCCGTGACGCCGGCTCCGAGCGCCTCCTCGAAGATCACGCGGGCCGTGGCCTCGTCGGCCGTGTCGCCGAAGGTCATGGTCCCGAGGACCAGCTTCGAGAGCGGGAGCGCCTGCGGGGGAACGGCGGCGGGGTGGTTGCTCATAGTCGTCCTGTCGATAGAGGGTGGGATCTGCCGACCGGACGACTGCGCGTTCTGCGCGAAATGCGCACTGTGATGCCGCCGTCATCGCTCGGCGATCCGCCTTCGATGGTTTCAACTATCCCATTGCTGCGCGAATTGAGCAATAGGACTAGCGCGTTTCACGCAGCTATGTCATGCTTGCTGGTGACGCAGCTCTCACGGCTCGGCGGAAAGGAGGAAGGACATGGCGAAGGTTCTCGTCCAGGCAGACGACTTCTCAGGCGCCGCCGAAGTCGGCCAGCAGTTCACGGCCCACGGCTTCACCGCGCGGATCCTGCTGACGACGGCGGCCACTCGCCTCCGCGAGCTCTCCTCCGGCGGTTCCGAGGTCGTCGTCGTGGACACGCACACCCGCAGCGCCGCCCCGGGGGCCGCCCACGCGGCCGTGACGGCCGCCGTCGCGGGCGCCGGGGCTGCGGCGGTCGTCTTCAAGAAGACCGATTCGCTCTGGCGCGGGAACGTCCGCGCGGAGCTGTCCGCCCTCGTCGGCCTCGGGTACGACGTGGTCCTCGCCGGCGCACTCCCAGCGATGGGCAGGACGGTCGTCGGGGCCGCGCCGCTCGTGGCGGGCCTCCCCCTGCGGGCCTCCGGCCTCTGGAGCGTCGAGCCGCGTCCCGCCCCGGAGAATCTGGCGGAGCTCTTCGCCGGCAGTCCGGTCCGGTTCCTGGGGCTGGAGGCCGTTCGGTCCTCCGACGTCCCGGAGCGCATCCGGTCCGTCCTCGGCGGCCCCGCCCCCGCTGTCGTCGTCGTGGACGGCGAGACGGAGGCGGACCTCTCCGCCGTCGTCGACGCCGTCTGTTCGCTGCAGCTCTCGTCGGGCAACCGTCCGATGGCCCTGGCCGGGACCGGCCAGCTCGCCGGCCTGCTCGCCCGGCGCCTGGCCGCGGACGCTGCGCACAGTGCGCACTCTCCTGCCGGCCGGGAGCGGCCGGCCACAGCGACGGGCCGCCGCGGCGCGGTGCTCGCCGTCGTCGGCTCTGCCTCCCGTGCCGCACGGGCGCAGGTGGAGCACCTGGCCGCGGCCGGCGTCGACGTCGTCGGCCCCTCCTCCCCACAGATGCAGGGAGCGCCCGGCGTGCGCGCGGCCCTCGCCCGGGGCCGCTCCGTCGCTCTGACGGTTCCTGAGGGCCGGGTGGACCCGTCCCGGTCCGGGGCCCTCGTCCGCGGGCTTGCGCTGGCGGCGCGGAAGGCCCAGGAGGGCCTCCGTCCCGACCTCATCCTCACGGGCGGGGAGACCGCCCGGGAGGTCCTCGACGCCCTCGGCATCTCCTCGCTCGTTCCTCTCGCCGCGGTCCAGCACGGCGCCGTCATCAGCCTCGCCGACGACGGCCGGCTCGTCGCCACCAAGCCCGGCAGCTTCGGGGACCCGCTCGTCCTCGCCCAGCTGTACCGCGCCATCCAGTCCTCGAACCACCCCCGAGAAACAACGGAGACCTCTATGACCAACCCACAGGACGACAGGCCCTTCATCGCCGTCACGATGGGCGACGGCGCCGGGATCGGACCCGAAGTCACCGTAGGAGCCCTCGTCCACGCGGGCGCCTACGCCGACAGCCGCCCGGTGGTGATCGGGGACGCCCACCGGCTGCGCCTGGCCGCCGAGGCGCTCGGCGTCCCCGCCGAGATCGTCACGGTCCACGCGGTCGAGGATGCCGAGTTCACCCTCGGGCGGGTCAACGTGATCGACCCGGAGCTCCTCCCCGCGGACCTCCCGTGGGGCGTCGAATCGGCCGAGGCCGGCAACGCCGCCTACCACTACGTGCGGATCGCGTGCGAGCTGGCGATGGCGGGCAAGGTCCAGGGGATCTGCACCGCGCCGCTGAACAAGGCCGCGCTGCACCGGGCCGGCCACGTCTACCCCGGCCACACCGAACTGCTCGCCCACTTCATGGGCGTCGACGAGGTGTCGATGATGCTCTCGACCCCCAAGGTCAAGGTCATCCACGTGACGACGCACATCGGCCTGGTGGACGCCATCCGGAAGATCGAGCCGGGCCTGGTCGAGCGCACCGTCCGCCGGGGCGACGGAGCCATGAAGCGCGCGGGCGTCGCCCACCCCACGATCGGCGTCTGCGCCATCAATCCCCACGCCGGGGAGAACGGGCTCTTCGGCTACGGCGAGGAGGAGGAGAAGATCGCTCCCGCGATCGAGAGGCTCCAGGCCGACGGGATCGACGCCCGCGGACCGCTCCCGGCCGACACCGCCTTCTTCCTCGCCGGCCGCGGCGACTACGACCTCATCGTCGCCATGTACCACGACCAGGGTCACGGCCCCGTCAAGGTCCTGGGCATCGAGGCCGGAGTCAACATCACCGTCGGGCTCCCCGTCATCCGCACCTCGGTGGACCACGGCACCGCCTTCGACATCGCCGGCAAGGGCATCGCCGATGTCCGCAGCATGATCGAGGCCCTCCGCCAGGCGGCCGAGATGTCGCCCCGCCTGGCGCTCCAGCAGTAGGCCCAGCGCCCCGCTGCGCCCCACCGCAACTTCTCACTACAACGAAGTAGAAGGAAACAAGCATGTCCAACGTCCTGAACCCGACCCCTGAGCAGAAGGCCATATGGGTCCGCCGGGCCATCGTGGCCGGCGTCATCGGCACCACGATCGAGTGGTACGACTTCGTGCTCTTCGGCACCGCGTCGGCCCTGGTGTTCAACACCCTCTTCTTCCCCAAATTCGACCCGCTGCTCGGCACCGCCGCGGCGCTGACCACGACCGCCATCGGATACTTCTTCCGTCCCCTCGGCGGGTTCGTGTTCGGCGCCCTCGGCGACAGGATCGGCCGCAAGAACGTCCTCGCGGCAACGCTGGTCCTCATGGGGCTGTCCACCGCACTCATCGGGGTCCTGCCCACCTATGCGCAGGCCGGCATCTGGGCGCCGATCCTGATGCTCCTCCTGCGCATCCTGCAGGGAATCGGCGCGGGGGCCGAGTTCGGAGGGGCCCAGGTCATGGTCTCCGAGCACGCGAGCAAGAAGCGCCAGGGCCTGCTGACGAGCCTGCCCGGCGCGGGCCTGGCCCTCGGCATCATGCTCGGCACGTCGTTCTACTCCCTCCTCGACTTCATGCCCAAGAACGAATTCATGGCCTACGGCTGGCGCCTTCCGTTCCTGGCCAGCGTGATCGGCATCGGCATCGGCCTGTTCATCAGGATGCGCGTCATGGAGTCCCCGGAGTACCTCGCCGTCACCCGGACGAAGGAGCGGCCCAAGAGCCCGGTCAGGGAGGTCTTCGCCTCCCACAAGCGGAACTGGTTCGTGGCCATGTTCGCCTGCTTCGCAGAGAACGCGACCACCAACCTCGTCAAGACCTTCGTCCTGGCCTACGCGGCAACCTTCCTGCACCTCGACAAGAGCGTGGGGCTCAACGGCCTCTTCGTCGCCTCGCTCGTCAGCCTCTTCACCTACCCTCTCTTCGGATGGCTCGGCGACCGCCTGGGCATCGGGCGCGTCTACATCGGCTCCGCGATCGCGGTCGCAGCGTTCATCATCCCGATGTTCTGGATGATCAACACCAAGTCGGCGCCGGTGGTCATCATCGCCATCGTCCTCATCTACGCCGTCGCCGTGCGCGGCATGTCGGCCACCCAGGGCGCGTACCTGGCCAACCTCTTCCCGGCACGCATCCGCTTCACCGGCCTCGCCTCCTCCCGCGAAGTCGGCAGCGCGATCTCCGGCGGCATCGGTCCCGTCCTGGCCACGCTCCTGCTGGCGGCGACGCACTCCTACTGGCCCGTGGCGCTCTACATGATCAGCCAGGCCGCGATCACGATCGCCGCCGTCTGGATCGGGCCGAGCAGGCAGAGGGCCGTCGGCGCGGACGCGGACGCGGTGCACGAGCCCGCGGCCGCCCCGCTCCAGGCGTCCTGACGGCCCAGGCACAGACCGCCAGCCCCGCATCCCGCGGGCGGATCCCCTCCGGACCCGCCCGCGGGATCAGCGCTGCCGCAGCACCGCGGCGGCGCGCACGACGGCGTCGCCCACCTCCGCGAGGCCGGGCGAGTCGAGCGTCCACGACTGCCAGTAGAGCCTGAGGTCCTCCCGCCAGGCCGGGTCGAGCTCCACGAGCGAGCCGTCGGGGTCCTGCTGGTCGGGCACCATGCCCCAGCCGAGCCCGGCGTGC
The DNA here is from genome assembly GCF_001577305.1 of Sinomonas atrocyanea. Taxonomy (NCBI): domain Bacteria; kingdom Bacillati; phylum Actinomycetota; class Actinomycetes; order Micrococcales; family Micrococcaceae; genus Sinomonas; species Sinomonas atrocyanea. The sequence continues at coordinate 56,145 of NZ_CP014518.1, read as the reverse complement.
ACGGCCTCGACGTACTGCACGGAGTCGGGGATGAAGTGCTGCGGGGGCGTGGCCTCGGGCGCCACCCGGGCCAGGAGCGCGAGCTGGTGGCTGTCCTTGCGGTCGTACTGCATGACGGGCGCCGCCCCGAGCGCCTCCGGTGTGGCGCCCCCGGGGAACCAGCGCGCGGCGAACTCCGCCGACGCCTTCGCCCGGTACACCATCGTCCCGAGCGGCCGCACGCTGCAACCCTGGACGGGCCGCGGGTCTGCGGTGACCGCGCCGACGGCGTCGCCCGAGCGGAGCAGGTCCGCGGTGGCATGCTCGTCGTCGCGCAGGAGCTCGACGGCGATCCGGCCTCCCAGCGCCACCTCGCGGATCGCGGGGGGCAGCCAGGTGGCGATCGAGTCCGCGTTGGCCACGATCGGCACGCGCAGCAGCTCGGTGCCGGTTCCCGCGGAACCCGCCCGGCCGGCGTCGTGCGTCCGGTCCGAACGGAGGGCGAGCAGCGCCTCGTCGGCGAGCAGGAGCAGCTGGCGGGCGGAGCGCAGCAGCCGCTCCCCCGCCGGGGTGGGCACCACCGGCTTGAGCCGGCGCACGAGCACGCTGCCCACCGAGCGCTCGAGCGCCTTGATCCGCTGGCTCACGGCCGAGGGCGTGATGCGCAGCTCGTCCGCCGCGGCCTCGAACGTCTCCTGGTCCACGACGGCGGCGAGCGCCCGCAGCTGCTCCAAGTCCATGAAGAGATGCTAATGCAGATGCAGATATCGTTAGTTGATCTTCATAAGTCCGGCTCGTACCGTCGGAGGGTGCTCCTCTCCTATCTCGCCGGGTTCGGCGCCAGCCTCGGCCTCATCGTGGTGATCGGCGCGCAGAACGCGTTCGTGCTCCGGCAGGGGATCAAGCGCGAGTGGGTGCTGCCCGTCGTGGTGCTGTGCGCGCTGAGCGACGCCGTGCTGATCTTCGCCGGCGTCGCCGGGATCGGCGCGGCGGTCCAGGGCGCGCCCGTGGTCCTGCAGGTGATCCGCTGGGTCGGTGCCGCGTTCCTTCTCACCTACGGATTCTTCGCGGCCCAGCGGGCCCTGCGGCCGGGCGCGCTGCAGGCCGCCGCGGGCGCCGGCGCCGCGACGCTGGGGGCCACGCTCGCGACCGTCCTCGCACTGACCTGGCTCAACCCGCACGTGTACCTCGACACCCTCGTCCTGCTGGGCTCCCTCGCCAACGCGCAGGGCGAGGGGCGGTGGGCGTTCGGCGTCGGCGCGGCCTCGGCGAGCGCCCTGTGGTTCCCGCTCATCGGCTACGGAGCGCGGGCGCTGAGCGGGTTCTTCGCCCGGCCCGCGTCGTGGCGCGTGCTGGACGGGGCCGTGGCGCTGCTCATGGTCGGCCTCGCGGGGATGCTCCTGTTCGGCGGGTGACCGTCAGGAACTACAGCATCCAGGCCTTCGCCGTCCCCGGGCCCCTCCCCGGCGCCTGACGTGTGCAGTTTCCGGATCGCCTCAGGATCCTCCAGCAGACTCGGAACGGGTGCGGAGGTACTCGTCTGGGTCCTTGATCTGCCAGACGGCTTGGCCGATGGCCAGAACACCGCGCGCTGGCAGCGGCAGGGCGCCGATCCTCGGGTTCTCGCTCGCGCGAACGGGATGTCCGAGGTCAACGCCTCCGAACGTGGCCCGCGCCTCGTCGACAAAATACATCTGCCGTGGCATGAGCGTGCCGGCATGCCCGCTGGGCATCACGCCAGAGAACTCCATGCGTCCGGTGCCCAGCGCACCCGCCAGGCGTTCGCGGCCCCGCACCAGCCACCGCGGGCGCCACGTGGCCAGCGGCAACAGGGAGCTGATCGCGTTCACCACACCGAGGGTCCAGCTAGAGGAGGCAGTCAGGGTCCAGTCCAGGGAAGGACGGTCCATGGTCACCTGCATGGATGCCGGGCCCGTCCAGACGAGCCCGATGTGCGCGAACCCGGTGTATTCGCAGGCCGCGCCGTAGTAGCGCGGGCAAGCCGTGTCCAGCCGAGGACCGTCGACGAAGATGGACCACCGGCCGTCCGGGTCCCGATGCCACAGGCTCCGGTAGGGCCCGAAATCGCTCTCCGGAAAGACCCGCAGCGCGAGGACGTGCCCGGAGTCGAACGGCAGCCCGAAGACCCCCCCAGCCCTTCACGTGCTCGTGGTCCGGCCAAGGCGACGCAGCCCATGCCTCCGGAAGCGTGGACAGCTTCGACGCCAAGTCCCGCATGGCGTCAGTGTCGCACCATCCGGGCCGCTCCACCATGCGCGCTGGCAGCGACTTCCCGCAGGTCCGGCACGTCGGATTCCGCCGGCGACGAGGGGGGTGTCCGGCCCTGGGTGAGCGGCCCGAGATGCACGCCAGCCGGGTCCACCCCTTGTCCGCCCGGAGGGGCCGAGGTAGAACTCAACTGGAGGGTCAGTCATGGGCATCGAGCAGGTCATCGACCAATACCACTCTGGATTGCACGCATTTGCCGTCGGCGATCCGGCACCGATCAAGGCACTGTACGCGCGCAGCGGTGACGTGCTTCTGGCGAACCCCTTCGGCGGCTCCTCGCGGGGCTGGGACGCGGTTTCGCAGGCGCTGGACTTCGCTTCATCGAAATTCCGTGATGGGTCGCCTGTTCGGTTCGAAGAAGTCTCTCGATACGTCGGCGCTGATCTCGTCACGCTGTTCGAGCACGAGCACTGGGAGACCAAGATCGGCGGTCGCGATGAGCGCTCGCCCTTCGATCTGCGCGTCACGACCACCTTCCGGTTGGAGGGCGATGGCTGGCAGCTGGTCAGCCGGCACGCCGATCCGCTCACGACCCCGCACCCCGACGGGCCGATCCGCCCCACCGGCTGACTCCCGCGCGGCAGCGCCTTCTTCCAGGCTCGCCCGAGGGGGCAGGGCGAAGTTGTCCGGCCAGCGCTGATTACCCCGGGAGCGGCGGGGTAATCGGCAGCCGCACGCGAGCGCCGAGAACCCTCAAGGAGATCCCCATGACCCAGACGCCAGCAGGCCCCACCGAACCGGACGTCGTGGACATCCTGACCCGCGACCACCAGGAGATGGTCGAGCTGATCGCCCGGATCGAGGGGGCGGCCGATTCCTCGACCCGGCGTGAGCTCGCGGACACCGTGATCGCCGAGGTCATGCGCCATGCCGTCGCCGAGGAGATGTACGTCTACCCCGTCGTCGAGAAGCACGTCCCCGATGGGAAGGAGGAGGTCGAGCACGACAAGGGCGAGCACGCCGAGATCGTCGACCTCATGAAGGAGCTGGAGAGGATCGACGCCGCGGATGCACGCTTCATCGAGGTCGTCCGGGACCTGGAGGCGAAGCTGCGGCACCACGCCAACGACGAGGAAACGGACCAGTTCCCCAAGCTGCGGGCCCACATCCCCTACGACGAACTGATCGACCTCGGCAAGAAGGTGGAGAACGCCAAGAAGGTCGCGCCGACCCGGCCGCACCCCCACGCGCCGCATTCGGAGCTGTTCCACAAGACCGTGGGCGCCGGGGTGGGCATGGTGGACGGTCTCCGGGACAAGCTCACGGGCCGGCGCGCCGGCCCGGGGGCTCGGGCCTCGAAGGCTCGGGCCCGCGGCTAGGCGATCGCCCCGCAGTCGACGGCGACCGGGCCGGCGCTCATCCGCGCCCTCGAGACGGCCGAGAGCGAGCCGTCCTCGGCAATCCTGTAGCTCGTCACGGCGTGCGAGCCCTCGCCCGCCACGAGGAGGAACTGGCCGGTCGGGTCGATCGCCGCGCTCCCGGGCACCTGCTCGGTCTCGACCCGGCCGAGGAACTCGAGCAGACCCTCCCGGAGCGCGAAGCACGCCAGGGTCCCCGAGGACCGCTCGGTCGTGTAGAGGAAGCGCTCGTCCGGAGTGATCCTCAGGTCCGCGGCCCAGACCACGCCGGGGCCCGGGTCCGGCGTCTGCGCCGACCGGACCACTCCCGGGTGGAGGTCCAGCCCGGCCGCGGCGGAGGTGCGCTGGAGGAGCTCGAGGCGGCCGTTCTCCGCCTCCCTGCCGTAGACCGCGATGGCCCCGGAGAGCTCATGCACCACGTACGCGCGGTCTCCGGCGCGGTTGAACCGCAGGTACCGGGGGCCCGACCCGGGCTCGGTCGCCACGTGCCCGCTGGGCTCGCGCACCCCAGAGCCGGCGGCGTCCCCGTCCAGGGGGAACCAGCTCACCCGGTCGTCGCCGAGGGAGGTCGCATAGAGGAAGCGCCCGTCGGGGCTGGCGGCCGCGCAGTGCGTGTTGCGCCCGGTCGCGTAGGTGACGGGGCCGGCGTCGTCCTCACCCCCGGGGAGCGGGACGCGGTCCAGGCGGCCCTCCCCGTACGAGGCGCTGAACAGCGCGCGGCCGTCGGGGGCGACCGCGATGAAGCAGGTCGAGGCGGGCAGCCGGCGCTCCTCCCCGGTCTCGCCGTCGGGATGGAGGACGACGGCGCGGGGCCGGCTCCCGTTGCACCCTGCGTAGAGCGGGCCGTCGGGGCCGAAGGCGAGGGCCGCGGCGCCGTCCAGGCCGCCGATCCGGCCCGAGTGCTCGAGCCGTCCCGTCTGCGTGTCGAGGGAGAGGAGGTCGACGGCGCCCGCCTCCGCGCAGGCGATGGCGACGAGCGGGGTCTGCTGGGTCACGGTGCATCCTTTCCGTGGTCGGGTGCTCTCCCTGTCGCTGCTACCCGCTGTGGGCCCCGGGGACACACGCGCCGCCCTCGAGCAGACGCCGCAGGGTTTCGAGGTCGGCCTGGACGGCGGCCGCGTCCGAGTCGAACTCCGCGTCGCCGACGCCCTCCCCGCGGCGGAGGTGGAAGACGGCGAGGCTGTGCGGCCCGTCCGCGAGGATCCGGAACTGGTTTAGCACGGTGGTGCCGTCCGGGAGCACGACCTCGTGGTCGAGGATTCCGGCGGAGGGGTCTCCGACGAATCGCACCTCGATGGCGCCCAGCGGCGAGTCGGCGAGCCAGCGCCCACGCTCCTCACGGATGCCCGCGGCCAGTCCGGCCGCCCAGCGCGGGAGGTTGGCCGGGTTGCCGGCGAACGCGGAGACGGCGCGGGGGGACAGGGCGATGGGGACGCTCAGATGGCGGAACTCGGACACGCGCCCACGCTACCCCTCCCCCGTTTCGGGTACGCATCTCGTCGCCGTTTCACCGTTCCGGGTACGCATCTCGTCGCCACTTCGCCATTCCGGGTACAGGGCCGTGCCGACGACCCCTTCCAACCGTGCGCCCACGGACAAGCTGCGGGCACGCCATGCCAAGCCGCGCCGTCGGCACCGGCCGCACTCTGGGATGGACACAGCACTCGATGAGGAGGACTCGATGGAGACCCTGCAGACCACGGATTCCCTGCTGGATGCGATCGCGGCGGCGCCGGGGGCGCCCGGCCAGGAGCTGTTCGATCCGGCCACCGGCGAGCTCGTCGGCGTCGCCCCGGTGCACGGGCTGGCCGAGCTCGAGGCCGCGATCGGCGCGGCGAAGGCGGCCCAGCCGGCCTGGGCCGCGGCCGGCCATGAGGCCCGCTCGGCCGCGCTCCTCGCCGCGGCCGAGGCGGTCGAGGCCCGCGCCGAGGAACTGGCCCGGATCCTCTCCCGCGAGCAGGGCAAGCCCCTCAACGGCCCCAACGCCCGCTTCGAGGTCGGCGCGTGCGCCGCGTGGCTGCGCGCCGCAGCCGCCACCGCTCTGGAGCCCGAGACCGTCGTCGACGACGGCACCACCCGCGCGGTGCTCCACTACCGGCCCCTGGGCATCGTCGGGGCCATCGGCCCCTGGAACTGGCCCATGATGATCACCGTCTGGCAGATCGCCCCCGCCCTGCGCATGGGCAACGCCGCCATCGTCAAGCCCTCCAGCTACACCCCCCTGTCCGTCCTGGCCCTCATCCGCGTCATCAACGAGGCCCTCCCCGACGGCATCCTCACCGTCGTCGCCGGCGACCGGCAGGTCGGCTCCGCCCTCGCCGAGCACCCCGCCATCGCCAAGGTCATGTTCACCGGCTCCACCGGCGCCGGCAAGGCCATCATCCGCTCCAGCGCGGACACCGTGAAGCGCCTCACCCTCGAACTCGGCGGCAACGACGCCGGCATCGTCCTGCCCGACGCCGACCCGCAGGCGATCGCCGAGGGCATCTTCTGGGGCGCCTTCATCAACACCGGCCAGACCTGCGCCGCCCTCAAGCGCCTCTACGTCCACACCGGCCTCTACGACCAGGTCTGCCAGGCGCTCACCGACTTCGCCCGCACCGTACCCATGGGCCCCGGCCTGGAGGAGGCCAACCTCCTCGGCCCCCTACAGAACGCCTCCCAGCACGCCATCGTCAAAGACCTCGTCCAGGCCGCCAAGGACTCCGGCGCCCGCATCCTCCTCGGCGGCGACCCCGACGAGAGCGCCCCCGGCCACTTCTACCCCACCACCCTCGTCACCGACATAGACAACGAGAACCCCCTCGTCACCGAAGAGCAGTTCGGCCCCGCCCTGCCCATCATCAGATACACCGACATCGACCACGCCGTGCAGATGGCCAACGCCCTCGAGGTCGGCCTCGGCGCCTCCGTCTGGGCCACCGACACCGACGCCGCACGCGCCGTCGCCCACCGCCTCGAAGCCGGCACCGTCTGGATCAACACCCACGGCACCGTCCACCCCATGGCCCCCTTCGGCGGCGCCAAGCAATCCGGCTACGGCCTCGAATTCGGCACCGAAGGACTCAAGGCCCTCGGCCAACCCCAAGTCATCCACGGATAGACATCGCCCTTGAGGAATATACGCGCTGAGATATGCTGCGTAAGCCATATCTAAGTCCCAGAGGGGTGCCGACGCCGCGTCGGCACCCCCTCTGGCGCCTCGTGCAGAGGAGCGCCCGGGCGGCCCCGTCCACTAGGCTTGATCTACCGGATTCGGCAGGGCGAGGAGGGGCACAGGGTGGCCGAGAGCGACACGGGGCGAGACCCCGTCCTCGTCGGCGGCAGGTACCGGCTCCTCGAGCTCGCTGGCAGCGGGGCGATGGCCACCGTCCACCGGGCCCGGGACGAAGTCCTGGGCCGCGACGTGGCGGTCAAGACCTTCCGCGCCCACGCCTCGGACCCCCGTCGTGAGGAGCGCCGGCGCAGCGAGATGCAGGTCCTCGCCCGCCTCAACCACCCCAGCCTCGTCCGGCTCTACGACGCCGGCACCGACGCGCAGGACGACGGCACCCACCACGTGGCCTACCTGGTTATGGAGTTCGTCCACGGCACCGACCTGCGGAAGCGGCTCGCCTCAGGCCCGCTCACGCCCGACGACGTGCGGCAGCTCGGTCTCGACCTCGCCGGCGCGCTGGCCTGCGTGCATTCGCTCGGGATCGTGCACCGCGACATCAAGCCGGCCAACATCCTCGTCCCCGACGCCGGACCGGGGCGGCGCCTGCCCGCGAAGCTGACTGACTTCGGGATCGCCCGGCTGACCGACGCGTCCCGGCTCACGGTGACGAACACGACGATCGGCACCGCCAACTACCTCAGTCCCGAACAGGCCCGCGGCGAGAAGGTCGGGCCCGCGTCGGACATCTACTCCCTCGGCTTGGTGCTGCTCGAATGCCTCAAGGGGTCGATGGAATTCACAGGCGGCGCGGTGGAGGCCGCCGTGGCCCGGCTCCTGCGCTCCCCCAGGATCCCCGAGGACCTGGGCGAGCCCTGGGCACCTCTGCTGGCCCGGATGACGGCGCGCGACGCCGCAGACCGCCCGACCGCAGCCGAGATCCTGGGCGTCCTCCGCGGTGAGCTTCCGGCCGCCGGCGCCGTCCCGGCGCAGGGCGGCCCTACCGAGGTCCTCCCTGCCGAGTCAGTCCCTTCGCCGACCCGCGTGCTCCCCGCCGGGGACAGCCGGCCCACCACGGCCCGAACTCCCGTGGTCGGGCAGGACGTCTCGACGGCGCGCTGGGCAGCCGCGCCTGTCGGCCAGCCGAAGACGCCTCCGGCCGGCGCGAGGGCTGGCGGGCGGCGGCGCACTCAGGGCAAGGCGCTGGTGAGGGCGGCGATCGTCGTCGGAATCATTGCCACGCTGCTGGTGGTGGTGCCCTTGGCGCTCCGCGCGGCGATGATGCCGTCCCCGCCGGCCCAGCCAGTGCCCGCATCCCCAACTGCGCCTGCCGGCGGCCCCTCTGCGGATCCCGCGGCCACCGACCCTGGCCTGACGACGCCCGCGACCTCGTTGCTGCCCAGCCCGAGGCCGGCGAAGGCCAAGGGCAAGGAGAGGAAGCCCCACGACGCTCCCCTGCAGGGCGGCGCGGGAGGGTAGCACCCAGCCCGCCGCCCGTCCGCGTACCCGAAACGTCGGATCCGCGACGAGATGCGTACCCGAAACGGGTTGCGGGCTAGGGGGTCTGGGGGCTAGGGGGTCTGGCCCGGGATGGGGGCGCCGCTCGGGAGCCCGGCCGCAACGTAGCCGTCGTAGAGCGTTCGCCAGTCGAGCGAATCCTCGGCCGCGCCGGCATCCGGGCCGCCGGCGCTCGGCCCGGAGGAGCGGGAACCGCCGAGCCTCTTCTCCAGCTCGCCGAGGCAGACGTGCCAGCCCGCGGCGTTGCGCGCGGCCGTCGCGGAGTCGGCGAGCCAGTTGCGCAGCGTGAGCTCCGCGGCGGCGTCGGTCCCCTCGACCACGAGCTCCATCAGGTCGCCGCCCCAGGCGAACGCCCATCGGTTCGGCGGCTCCCAGTCGAGGATCCTTCCGCTGCTCGGCTCCGCGTTCGGGTCGCCGCTGAAGGACACGAGCCCGGCGTCGGGGTCAAGCGCCACGCGCGAGGGGAACCAGCCGTCGAGCCCGTCGGCGGTGGCGACGGCCTCCCACAGGTCCCCGGCGCCGGTCTCGTAGGACCGGACGAACGTCACCAGGCCGCGCCCCTCGATCTCGGCGTACTGGCCGTCAAGCTCTTCCATGTCGCGCTCCGTAACATACCCCAGGACGAATACAAGCGGGGTGAGGTGGTGTGCAGCGGTTCAGTGCCGGTAGATCCCGCGGACGATCAGGTCGAAGAGCCGGTCCGGGAGGACCTTCCGCAGCGCCAGGAGGGGCCGGGCCCCCGCTCCGACGCGGTATCGCGGCAGCGGGTGACGGGCCTCGACAGCCTGGAGGATGGCACCCGCCACGACCTGCGGGGGAGATGCCATTCCGGGCATATACGCGGTCTTCATGACGCCGGCCACGCGCCGCGCTCCCCTGGCGTAGGGACCTCGTCCGGACACCTCGAGGAGGGAGCCGCGGGCGATCGAGCTCCATTCGGACCGGATCGCGCCGGGTTGGACCACCACGACGCGGACGCCGAAGGGCCGCAGCTCGATCCGGAGGGAGTCGGAGAGCCCCTCCACCGCGAACTTGGTCGCGTGGTACCAGGAGCCGAGGGGCTCGTAGAACTGGCCACCCATCGAGGACACGTTCACGATCGTCCCCGAGCGGCGTTCCCGCATGCCCGGCAGCACGAGCTGGGTCAGGCGCGCAAGGCCGAAGACGTTGACCTCGAACTGGCGGCGGGCCTCCTCGAGCGGCACTTCCTCGAGGGCGCCGAAGGAGCCGTAGCCGGCGTTGTTGACCAGCACGTCCACGCGGCCCGTCTCGCCGAGGACCTTCCGGACGCCGTCGGTGAGCGAGGCGTCGTCGGTGACGTCGAGCGCGAGGAGGCGCGCGCCGTCGTGCGCGAGGGCCTCCATCCGCTCCACGCGCCGCGCCGCGGCGTAGACGGTGTATCCAGCTCCGAGGAGGGCGCGCACGGCGGCCTCGCCGATCCCGCTTGAAGCGCCTGTGACGAGAGCAACCTGCATGCGGCCACGCTACCCTGAGGCAGCGTCGAAAGGACACGCCATGGATCTGCCTGGGACGATGCGCGCCGCGTTCATCCGCGCGACCGGTGGCACGGACCGGATCGAGGTCGGCGAGCTCCCCACGCCCCGGCCGGGTCCCACCGATGTCCTCGTGGAGTTCGAGGCGAGCGCCGTCAACCACGTGGACACCTTCGTCCGCTCCGGGGCGTATCGGACCGCGCTGGCCTTCCCGTTCGTGATCGGGCGGGACCTCGTGGGCACCGTGGCGGCCGCGGGCCCGGGGGCCGGTTTCGCCGCGGGGGAGCGGGTGTGGACCAACAGCCTCGGCCACGCGGGCCGGCAGGGCGCCTGGTCCGAGTACGCCGTGGTCGCGGCCGAGCGGCTGTACCGCCTGCCCGCGGGCGTGGGCGCCGAAGACGCCGCGGCAGCGCTGCATCCGACGGCGACAGCGCACCTCGGGCTGTTCCGCCGGGCCCGGCTCGCCGCCGGGGACACGGTGCTCGTGGGCGGCGCCGGCGGAGCGGTCGGCAGCGCGGCCGTCCGGCTCGCCGCGGCCGCCGGGGCGCGGGTGATCGCCACCGCTGCGCCGCGGGACCATGAGTGGGCCGCCTCGTGCGGCGCGGCGGAGGCGCTCGACTACCGGGATCCGGACCTGTCGGGACGGATCCGCGCGGCCGCGCCGGAGGGGGTCGATGTGTGGCTCGACACGAGCGGGCACCACGACCTGCCCACGGTGGTCCCCCTGCTGCGATCCCGCGGCACGATCGTGGTCATGGCGGGGCTCGCGGCTCACACACCGCTCCCTGTGGGCGCGCTCTACACCCGCGACGTGAGCATCCGGGGCTTCGCCATCAGCAATGCCTCAGTGGACGACCTCGCGGCTGCGTCGCGCGCGGTCAACCGACTCCTGGCCCAAGGGCGGCCCGTGGTCCGCACGGCAGCGAAGCTGGCGCTCGACGACGCCGCCGAGGCCCACGCGCTCCAGGAGGGCCACTCGCTCCGCGGGCGCATCGTCCTGGTGCGCTGACCCCAGGGGGCACCGACCGCGGTGCGCCGGCCGAGGCGCCGACGGTGACCGCGCGGGCCCCGGGCCATGGTGGGAAGGGGGCTCCCACCATGGCTCGGCGCCCCGCGGTCCCCCCCAAGGTGCCTCCCGGCACCTACGACACCCCATCGACGGGGTGATCCTGCCTCAGGTGTCCCCTCCCATCATGAGATACCACGGGGGGTATGAACGCAATACCCGGTGGGGTACACTGGAAGCTGCCTGCAGTGCAGGCTGTGCCAGAAGGAGGAACGCCGTGAATGTCGAACCCGAGTCGATGAGGGCCGCGATCAACCGCCTCAAGCGCGCCCAGGGCCAGCTCAACGCCGTGGTGCGCATGCTGGAGGAGGGCCAGGACTGCAAGGCGATCGTCACGCAGCTCTCGGCCGTCTCGAGCGCCGTGGACAAGGCCGGGTTCAGCATCATCGCGACCAACCTGCAGGAGTGCCTCGCCCACCCGGAGCGCGGCGGCGACGTGGCCGAACTGGAGAAGATGTTCCTCAGCCTCGCCTGAGCCACGCCTGACCGGCCGCCCCGCCGCTCCCCGGCGGCCGGACCTCCCGGTGCGCCACGTGTGACAAGCTGGACCGCATGAGCCCCCGCTTCGCCGCCTCGTCCCGCTCGCAGGTGCCGCCCTTCGCAGTCATGGACATCCTGGCCCGCGTCGACGCGCTGAGGTCCCAGGGCCGCGACGTCGTGAGCCTGTGCGCGGGGGAGCCCTCCGGCGGAGCGCCGTCTGCCGTGTCGGCCAAGGCGGCGCAGGTCCACGCATCGGGCCGGGCCCTCACGTACACCCCGGCGCTCGGCACCGCCGAGCTGCGCGCAGCCATCGCCGAGCACTACCGCCGGTGGTACGGCCTCGCCGTGGATCCGGCCCAGGTCGCCGTCACCACGGGCTCCTCGGGCGCCTTCCTGCTCTCGTTCCTCGCCGCCTTCGAGGCCGGGGACCGGGTGGCGCTCGCCCGCCCCGGCTACCCCGCCTACCGCAACATCCTCGCCGCGCTCGGCTGCGAGGTCGTGGAGCTCGACGCCGGCCCGGACTCCCGCTTCCAGCCCACCCCGGAGATGCTCGACGCCGCTGCCTCCGAGCGCGGTCCCCTCGCCGGCCTCGTGCTCGCGTCGCCCGCCAACCCGACCGGGACCATGGTGGACCGCGCCGAGCTCACCGCCCTCACGGACTGGTGCGCGGAGAACGGCGTCCGGCTCGTGAGCGACGAGATCTACCACGGCATCACCTACCCCGGTGCCGGCACGGCCTCCGACGCACACAGCCCGCGCGGCGTGTGCGCGTGGGAGCTTGACCGCGAGTCGATCGTGATCTCGAGCTTCTCGAAGTACTGGGGCATGACGGGGTGGCGGCTCGGCTGGATGCTCGTGCCGGACGAGCTCGTCGGCGCGGTGGACGCCCTCGCCGGGAATGTGGCCCTGTGCCCGCCGGCCCCGTCCCAGCTGGCGGCGGTCGAGGCGTTCTCGCCCGAGTCCTATGGCGAGGCGGACGCGTGGGTGGCCGGCTACGCCCGGACCCGGCAGACGCTGCTCGACGCGCTGCCGGCCCTCGGCTGGGGCCCGGCAGCCCCGGCCGACGGCGCGTTCTACCTCTACGCCGAGCTCGGCGACCAGCTCGGGCGGTTCGGCGATTCGCGCGAGTACGCCAGGGCGCTGCTCGAGGCCGAGGCAGTGGCGCTCGTGCCGGGCACCGACTTCGACGCGGTCCACGGGACGCGCGCGGTCCGCCTCTCCTTCGCCGCCGGCCAGGCCGCGGTCGAGACGGCCATCGAGCGGATCCTGCGCTTCCAGGGCGCCTGAGTCAGAAGCTGGAGGAGCTGCCCGAGCCGGAGAAGCTCCCTCCGCTGCTGCCGTAGCCGGTGCTCGAGGATGACCGGGCGGAGTCCACGGCCGAGTAGCCGGCGGCGATGCCGCTGTTGAAGCTCACGATGCTGATCACCGGAAGCTGCGGGTAGGCGACGTCGAGGATGCTGCCCTGGGTCCGGTGCGTGCTGCGCCACGACCGCGTCGACGCCTCGAGCTTCCCGCGCATGAGGTCCCGCTCCTTCTGACTCTTCGCATGCTCGTCGATCACGGCCTCCGCGTGCGCCCCCAACAGCGCACCGATCCGCTCGCGCTGGGCCTTGAGCCCGTCGAGGGCCGCCTCCGGGGTGAGCGATCCGTCCTCGAGCCCGGCCCCGAGCCGCTCGATCTCGGCCCTGGCGAGGCCGACGCCGGATGCCAGCGCCCTGGCGCTCTCGGAAGTGCCCGCGGTCGTCTTCGCCGCCAGCATGGCGTCCACGCCGTCGAGCTCACCGGTGAGGTCCTGGGTCTGTCGCTGCCACGCGGAGCGCCAGCTCGATCCCCGGTTCAGGATCGCGTTGGTGTCCGCGATCGCGTCGTCGAGTCCGTCGAGGGCCTGGGCGAGCTCCTCGTACTTCCGGGCCTCCTTCACGCTGGTCGACCTCGAGCGCTCCCGCGGCGTCATCAGGGTGAGGCGGTCCCGGAGGCTGGTGGCCTCGCGGTGCTTGGCCCGGAAGCCCTCCCACCGTTCGAGGACGAGGCCGCCGTAGGAGGACGAGGCGGGGATGGTCGAGGCGTTGAGCTCGGTCGTATCGAGCGCGAGGGTGACGGAGGAATAGGAGCGGTCCCCGGAGGAGAGTGCCTCCGCGAACTTCCGCCGCCGCCACGCCCGCACGCCCGCCCACGCGCCCGCTCCGCCGAGCACCGCGACGCCGGCGATCCCGCCGCCGATCATGGCTGCGGGGGAGAGGTACCAGGGCCGGCCGATCCGGGACGCCGCAGACTTCACGCCCGCGATCGTGCCGTCGGTCCACTGCGCCGCGCGGAAGAGGTCCTTCGTGTCGTCCTGGATCGCCTTCTGCTCGTCGAGGCTGACCTTGCGGTCCTCGCCGAAGTACGTCCCGACGTGCCGCCCGGTCGTGTCGAGGGCGAAGATGAACAGCCCGTCCGCCCACTTCTGCCCGTCGGGGCTGATCCACTCGGGGTGGTTGGCCCTCGCGTACCGCAGGACCTCCTCGTTGAGGTTGTCGGCGGCCGCGCCGGCACGCGTGAACACCACGACCTTCGTGGGCTCGTAGAAGGAGATCTTCGCCAGCGCCGGGTCGAGCTGGGGCCGGTAGAGGGCGCCGGCGGTATCCTCGACGACGACCTGGGTCGGCGGGACGGCGAGCGCCGCCGGCGCGGACACGAGCAGCACGCCCGAGGCGGCCGCCGCCCAGACGGCGATGAGCAGGAGGGCAGCGCCCCCGGCCATGAGCGCCCGGACAGCGCCCCGCACGAACCGTTCCACGGCATCCCCCTCCGCGCGGCCCGCGGTGGGCCGACGACGCCAGCCTACGCATCGCCGTCGTCCGCCTGCAGGGGAGAAGTCCCCCTACGCCTCGCCGGCGTGCCACCGCTCGAGGCGGGCCGCCACGGCCAGCAGACGGTCGTCGTCGTGCAGCGCGCCGACCAGCTGGATACCCACCGGGAGTCCCGAGGGTCCAGTGAGCAGCGGCAGGGACACGGTCGGGCAGCCCAGGAGCGTCCACGCTCGGCAGAAGACGGGGTCGCCGGTGCCGTCCTCGGCCGGGGGCGCCTCGCCGCGCGCGGCGGGAACGAGCAGCGCGTCGAGGTGCGGGAACACCGTGCCGAGCTCGCTCCGGCACTCGTGGGCGAGCTGCAGGGCCCGGCGGTAGTCCCGCTCCGGGATCGAGGCCCCGCGCCGCAGGAGCTCGGTCAGCCGGGGGCTCACGAGCGACCAGTTCCCCTCGCAGCGCGGGCCGAGGCTCCGTGCCGCCTCGTATTCCATGATGGTGTTCTGGGCCCCGACGAGGCCGGCGAAGCTCGCCGGCAGCTCGACGTCCTGGACATCGAACCCGGCGTCCGGCAGCCGCCGCTTCAGCTCGTCGATGCCGTCCCGCGTGGACTGTTCCGCCTGGTCCCACTCGGGGGGGCGGGCGAACCCGATCGTCGGCCGTGCTGCCGGCTCCGCCTCGGACGGGGCGGACCGGTCGGAGCGCAGCACATCGAAGACCGCGGCCGCGGCCGCCACGTCGCGGGCCAGCAGGCCCACGGTGTCCAGCGTTCCGCTGACCGGGAGCACCCCGTCCCGGTCGATGGCTCCGAACGTCGGCTTGAATCCGACGATGCCGCAGAACGAGGCCGGGCGGGTGATCGAACCGGCGGTCTGGGTGCCCAGGGCCACCGGAAGGAGGCCGGCGGCAACGGCCGCCGCGGAGCCGCTGGAGGAGCCTCCGGGAGTCCTGCCGGGATCGAGCGGATGGCGCGTAGGGCCGGCCTGGAACAGGGCGAACTCCGTGGTGACGGTCTTGCCCACGAGGAGGGCTCCCGCGGCCCGCAGGAGGCGCACCACGGCTGCGTCCCTCCTCGGCCGGTGCCCGCGGTAGATGGCGGAGCCGTACTCCGTGGGCAGGTCATCAGTGTCGATGAGGTCCTTGATGCCCACGGGCAGGCCCCGCAGCGCCAGCCCCTCCGCCCCGGCCGCGTCCAGCCCGTGGGCAGCCCGGCGCACCGCCTCATCATCCAGGTGCGCGAACGCCCTCAGGGCCGGCTCCCGCTCCCGGATGGCCGCCAGCAGGGTCTCTGCGGCCTCGGCGATGCTGCTGGCCGGCTGCTGCTCAGACATGCGGCATGACCAGCATCGCGATGCCGAAGATGACGAAGCCGACCAGGAACGCGGCCACGGTGTAGCCCATGACCTTCCGGACGCTCAGCTTGGCGATCGCGAGCACCGGCAGCAGCCAGAACGGCTGGATCATGTTGGCCACCGCCTCACCGGCCGCGACGGACATGGAGACCTTGCCGAGGTAGGCCGGCGAGCTCTCGCCCAGCTGGCGCGCCGCCTCGACGGCGATGGGCCCCTGGACGCCCCAGTGGCCGCCGCCGGAGGGGACGAAGAGGGAGATGATGATGGACCCGAGGAAGTTCAGGAAGGGCAGGGTCGCGGTGGTCGCGCCGGCCACGATGGAGGCGGAGATGACCGCCTGCAGCGGCTTGGTGTGGGCGTCCGGTGCGTAGGCGAGCAGGCCCACGATCCCGCCGTAGAGCGGGTACTGCAGCAGGAGCGGGCCGCACGTCTTGGCCGCGTCCGTGAAGGCCCGGATGAAGCGGATGGGCGTCCCGTGCAGCAGCGCGGCGAGGATGGTGAAGAGCATCACCATGGAGGAGATGTTGAGGTTGAAGCCGCTGATGACGAAGTAGGCCGCTCCCGCGAGGAAGAGCAGGACGTTGAGGATCCACAGCCCCTCGAGCCGCTCGGCGAAGGAGCGGCGCGCGCCCGGCGCGGGGGCGGTGCGCGGCGAATCCTCGTCCATCGCGCCGGCGCCCAGGAGAGCGTCGCGGTCCACGTCGTCCGTCTCGTGCGGGGCCATCTTCCAGATCAGGAGCGCGAGCGCCGCGATGACCACGAGGACGGTCACCCAGCTGTAGGGCTGGAGGATGGTCAGATCGAGCGGCACGAGCTGGTGGGTCGCCGTGAAGATGACGTTGAGCTTGCTGGTCGGGTCGGTGTTGGCGAGGGCGATCGAGCTCGAGAACCCGTTGGTCCACAGCATGTACCCCATGTAGCCGGCCGCGATCATGTACCCGAAGTTGGCCGTGGAGAGCCGGGCGAAGATCCGGCGGCCGAGCAGCGCGCCGACCACGAGGCCCAGGCCCCAGTTGAGGATGTTCGCCACGGCGGCGGCCCCGAAGCACATGAGGGCGCCCTCGATCTGGTTCCGCGGCTTGGAGGCCAGCCAGATCAGGCCCCTCTTCACCGCCGGCGCCTCGGCGAGCGTGTAGCCGCTGACCAGGATCAGCACCATCTGCAGCGCGAACGTGAAGATGTTGTTGGTGCCCCAGACCCCTTGGTACCAGCCCTCGAGGATCCCCTTGGCCGACGCGTGCGGGACCCACAGCAGGATCATGGCCACCACGAGCAGGGTGAGGATGACCGCGAACAGGAACGGGTCCGGCATGAGCCGCTCGACGTAGCGGACGCAGAGGTCGGTGAAGCGCTGGATCAGGGTCTTCCGTGGGGGCGCCAGGGTGGTCGCGCCGTGCGCGCCGGTCTTCGGGGTGCTCGACATGGTGTTCCTCAGTGGTCAGGTCGGCGCGTCCCGCGCTCCGGGCTGCGTTGGCCGACAACGGGAAGCTACCACTTGGTAGGACCACATCAAGGCGCAACGCCGTGACGCGGATCACCCGTCAGGAGGCGAACTCCTCGGTGTCGACATCGGCCTGCGCCGCCGGCGAGTAGCGCGGTCCGGACACGGTGCGCTCGTTGACCAGCTCGTCCACGCCGGCGAGCACGTGAGCGGGGAGCTCCAGGGACCCCGCGGCGAAGTCCTCGTCGAGATGGTCCGCGCTGCGGGTGCCGGGCAGGGCGATGACGTGCTCGCCGCGGGAGAGGACCCAGGCGATGGCGAGCTGCGCGGGCGAGCACCCGGCCTCGCGCGCGAGATCGCCGAAGCGGTCCAGGAGGGCGAGGTTCGCGGGCCAGTGCTCGGCGTCGAACCGCGGCATCGATTGGCGCAGGTCCCAGTCCGGCAGCGCGGCGGGGTCGCGCAGCACTCCGCCGAAGGCACCGCGGCCCACCGGGCTGAAGGCGACGAACGCGACTCCCAGCTCGCGGCAGGCCTGCAGCGTTCCCAGCTCGGGGTTGCGGGTCCACGGCGAGTACTCGCTCTGCAGCGCGGCCACCGGGTGCTCGGCGTGGGCGCGCCGCAGCGTCTCCGCGCCGATTTCGGAGAGGCCGACGGCGCCGATCTTGCCCTCGCGGACCAGCTCGCCGAGCGCCCCGACGGACTCCTCGATGGGGACGGTGCGGTCCCAGCGGTGCAGGTAGTACAGGTCGATCTTCTCGGTGCGCAGGCGCGCGAGGGAGGCGTCGACATGGGCGCGCAGCGTCTCGGGGCGGCCGTCGATCACGCGGCGCCCGTCCTGCGAGGACATGCCGCCCTTGGAGGCGAGGAAGAACTCGTCGCGGCGGCCCGCGAGGGTCTCGCCGAGGAGCGTCTCGTTGGCGGTCGCGCCGTAGATGGTGGCGGTGTCGAAGTGGGCCACGCCGGCGTCGAGGGCGTGCAGGAGGAGCTTGGCGGCGTCCTCGCGGGAGGGCAGCGGGCCGTAGGACTGGCTCAGGTTCATCCAGCCGAAGCCCACGGGGCCGACGTCGGTTCCTGCGATCGTTCGTGGAGTTGAGGTCATCCCCCGATCCTTCCAGATCCGCCCGGCAGAACCCTCAAGGGGCCTACTCCGCCTGCTGCCCGCGCAGCCGCTCCATCTCGCGCCGGTCCTTCTTGGTGGGCCGGCCAGCGCCGCGGTCGCGCTGCGGCAGGCCGAGGAACGGCGCGGGCGGCCGCTCGGGCGTGTGGTCCGTGTAGCACCTCGAGGCCGCCTCGGCGCCGACCCGCTTGACGATCAGCACGTGCACCTCGAGGATCCGCTCGAATCCCGGCTGCCGGACCCGGATCGTGTCGCCCGGGACCACGGTCTGCGAGGCCTTGACCGGGTTGCCGTTGAGCCGGATGTGCCCCGCGCGGCAGGCGGCGGTGGCGGCAGAGCGCGTCTTGAAGGCGCGCACGGCCCACAGCCAGGAGTCGATCCTCACCGCTGAGGGGGACGATGCAGGTGCGTTGGAAGGAGGCATGGTGCCCAGCATCCTACCGGCGTATCGTCATGTGAATCGGGGGACGATCAAAGGAGCTCTGACATGCCTGACAAGCAGCCTCACCAGCCCGAAACCCACAAGAAACCGTCAAAGACCATCAAGGAGCAGCGCGCGGCGAAGAAGGCCAAGAGGGCCGTCGCCCTGGACTCCGATCCGGTGGCGCACCTGCGCAAGCCCCGCAGCAAGTAGTCACCACCACACACGGAAGCGGACGACGTCGGCCGGGAGGCCGCCGTCGTCCGCTTCCGTGTCTTTGGGGTGCTCCGCGGTCCCCTGTGCGCTACGAGCGGCCGGTCTGCAGGCCCGCGCGGGCCATCGCGTCGGCGTAGGCGCGGCCCATCTCGATGAGCCACTCGGTCTGGCGCTCCTTCGAGCCCGCGAAGGCGCGCCCGTGGAGGGCGCGGGCCTTGTAGACCTTGAGGCCGCGGCGCCAGATGAGCGGGTTGTCCGTCTTGAGGAGCATCTGCGCGAGGCGGTTCGCCTCGGTGCCGTGGGCCACGATCGCGGACACCCGCGGGACGGTCTTGAGGAACGTCAGCAGCGGCTTGAGCCCGGCGTGCAGCTGCTCGGGCGTGAGCTTGCCGTTGGCCTCGCCCGGGGTGAACCACGGGTAGGCATTCCACGGCATGATCCACTCCGGCCGCAGGCCCAGCTGGTACTGCAGGCCGAGCAGGCGGGTCGCGGCGGCGTCATCGCCGGCCCAGACGTAGCCGCGGGGGCTCGCCTCGCCGGTGTTGGAGAACAGGCTCACGATCCGGCACTCGTCGACGGAGTGCATGGGGTCGACGTAGGGGACCTCGAAGCCGGGGCGCAGCCGGCGCAGGAACTCCACGTGCTGGTTGACCGGGGCGATGTGGGGCGCGAAGTTGGGGTCGGCGGGCGCCGGATCCGCGGCGCCCACAGCCTCCTCCTCGGCCTGGGCGGGCTCCTCCTCGGCCTGCGCCGGATCTTCCTCGGCCTGGGCCGGCTCTTCCTCGGCCTGCGCGGGCTCCTCCTCCTGCGCCGAGGTCACCCCGGAGGGCGCGGCGAGCACGAGCTCGAGCTGCGCTGCGGCGCGCACCGCATCCTGTTCCGCGGCCGTCGACGCCTCCAGGGCGGCCTGGGCGGCCTGCTCCGCGGCGGATGCCTCGGCTGCGGCGGCCTTCGCCGCAGCGGCCTTGGCCACGGCGTGGGCCACCGCCTGCTTCGCCGCGGCGGCGGCCTCATCGGCGGCCGCCCGGGCCTTCTCGGCGGCGCGGCGGGCGGCGGCGACGACCTCGTCGGCCGCCGCGGCAGGAACCGGCTCGGCCGCAGGGGCGGGGGCCGGCTGGTGCGCGCGCGCCGGGGCAGGGGAAACCGGCGCAGCCGCAGCAGGGACAGCAGCCACCGAGACAGCAGCAGCCACCGGAGCGGGCGTCTGGCCGCCGGCGGCACGGCGCTCGGCGATCGTCGTCACGGTCACCTCGGACGCGGCCGGCCTGCCCTTGGCGGTGGCCCCCTTGGGTGCGGGCGATCCCAAGGACGCCTTGGCCGCCGCGGCCTTCTTCGGCGCGGCCTTGGCCCTCACGGGCTCCTCGTCGTCGTCCTCGTCGTCGTCGAAGATGCCTGCGAAGAGGTCGTCCAGACCGTCGTCGTCCTCGTCCTCCGGGTCGGGGCTGTAGCCGAACCCCTCCTCGTACTTCGCGTCGAGCTCGGAGCGGAAGTCGGAGTCGAAGTCGTCGTAGTAGTCGGGCTCGGCCAAAGCGGTCATGAGGTCGGGGATCTCCTCTTTTCGGGCGCACGCCGTTTCCGGGCGCGATGGGGGGCTGCGTCCGTACCGGGCTGTCTTGTGGGGTGGCGAGCCGTGGGTGGCTCAGCTGTCCGAGTCTAGCAAGCTGCAGTTGGGCTTGGGGTCGCCCGCCGTTCACCTTCCACGGCGGAACGCGTAAGCTCGGGCCGTGGATGCGGACAACGCGCCGAACATCACACTCCGCCGCCTCGGACCGCACGACGCCGGCCGGCTCACCGCGGCCTCGGACCTCTTCGACGCTCCCATCACCGAAGCTGGCGCCCGCGAGTTCCTCACCCGGCCGGGCCACCACCTGCTGCTCGCCGAGGACTCGGACGGCCGGGCGGTCGGGTTCGTCAGCGGCGTCGAGACCGCCCACCCGGACAAGGGCACCGAGATGTTCCTCTACGAGCTCGCCGTGGCGGAGGGCTGGCGCCGCCGCGGCGTGGCCTCGCACCTGGTCAACGCCCTCGCGGAGATCGCCCGCGAGGGCGGGTGCTACGGCATGTGGACGGCCGCGGAGCAGGGCAATGAGGCGGCCCTGGCCACGTACCGCTCCACGGGGGCACGCCTCGAGCCCGGGACCACCCTCGTCGTCTACGACCTCGCGTGAGGGCCCGCACATGGTCGCCCCGGTCAGCATCACGGGCCTGACGAAGACCTTCGGCAGGGTGCGCGCCCTCGACGGGCTGGACCTCGAGGTCCGCGAGGGCGAGGTCCTCGGCTTCCTCGGGCCCAACGGTGCGGGGAAGTCGACCACGCTCCGGATCCTCCTCGGCCTCCTCCGGGCCGAGGCCGGCCATGTCGAACTGCTCGGCGGGGATCCCTGGCGCGACGTCGTGCGCCTCCACCGGCGCATCGCCTACGTTCCCGGGGACGTGAGCCTGTGGCCCTCCCTCACGGGCGGGCAGGCCATCGACCTCATCGGACGCCTCCGCGGCGGCCTCGACGAGCCGCGCCGGGCCGAGCTCATCGACACGTTCGAACTGGACCCGTCCAAGCGCGGCCGCGCCTACTCGAAGGGCAACCGGCAGAAGGTCGCGATCGTCGCCGCCCTCGCCTCCCGCGCGGAGCTCCTCATCCTCGACGAGCCCACGGCTGGCCTGGACCCGCTCATGGAGGCCCTGTTCCGCCAGGAGATCCGGCGGGAGAAGGCCGCGGGACGGAGCGTGCTGCTCTCGAGCCACATCCTGGCCGAGGTCGAGGCCCTCGCGGACCGCATCAGCATCGTCCGCCAGGGCCGGGTCATCGAGACCGGCACGCTCGAGCAGATGCAGGTCCGCGCCCGCACCACCGTCGCCGCGACGCTCGCGGACGGCGCGGCCCGTCCCGACGCCCTCGCGGCGCTGCCCGGCGTCGCGGACCTGCGCATCGACGACGGCCGCGTGCGCTTCAGCGTCGACGGCGAGGGGCTCGGCCTCGCCATGAACGCCCTCGCCGCCCACGGCCTGCGCGCGCTGACGGTCACCCCTCCGAGCCTCGAGGACCTCTTCCTCCAGCACTACGGCGACCGCCTCCCGCCCGGCACCGAGGGGAAGGAGAGCGGGACGCACGACGCCGCCGCTCGCCGTCGTGCGCGGGGTCGCCACCGCGGCGGCTCGGGGCAGGAGCAGCCGTGAGCGGGTTCGCGGGCACCGGGCGGCTGCTCCTGTTCGCGCTCCGGCTCGACCGGCTCCGGCTCGCACCCTGGGTCCTCATCATCGCGCTCTTCCCGTTCACCGTGTACAACAGCTACTCGACCGTGTTCTCGGGCCCCGACGAGGCGCGCTCGCTCGAGCAGACCCTGAGCACCAACCCGGCGTTCATGCTCCTCCTCGGCCCCGCGGACCGCCTGGACGACCCCTTCGGCTTCACGACGTGGCGCATGCAGGTCTTCGGCATGTTCTTCGCCGCGCTCATGGCCGTCTTCGCGGTCACCCGGCACGCGCGGGCCGCCGAGGACACCGGGCAGGCCGAGCTCATCGACTCGGGGGCCGTGGGCCAGCACGCGCGCCTCGCCGCCGCGGTCCTGCTCGCGTGGATCGCCTCCGCGGCCGTGGCCCTCGTGATCGGTGGCACCCTCGCGGTGTCCGGCGCCCGCGCACAGGAGTCCTTCGCACTCGGGGCGCTCATCGGCGGAGTGGGAGTCACGTTCGCGGGCATTGCCGCGGTCACCTGCCAGATCGGCTCGTATGCCCGCACGGCCAACACGCTTGCGGCGACGATCCTGGTCCTCGCCTACGTGGTGCGCGGGCTCGCGGACACCCTCACGGGAGGGGAGTGGGCCCTGTGGACGAGCCCGCTGGGCTGGGCGGAGCTCGTGCGGCCGGCCACGGAGCTCAGCCCGGCACCGCTCGCCCTCCTCGTCGCAGCGGGCGCCGCGGCGGCAGGAGTCGGGGCGTGGCTGGCCGGCCGGCGGGACTACGGCGCCGGACTGGTCCACGAGCGTCCGGGGCCCACCCGGTGGCGCGCGGGGGTGTGGGGGCACACCGCCGCCCTCTACCGGGCGCCGACCCTGACCTGGACGGCCGCCTTCGTGTTCCTCGGCTTCGTCTACGGGCTCGTGACCGGGACGCTGCGGGACTTCTACGAGGGCAACGCCTTCATCCGCCAGCTCCTCGCCGCGCACGCGGCGACGGAGGCGGACCTGACCTTCACGTTCGTCTCGCTGCTCCTGCTCATCCTGGCGCTGACCGGGGCCGTCCTCGGGATCCAGGTCGCCGCGCGGTTCGCCGCCGAGGAAGAGGAGGGCCGCGCCGAGTGGCTCCTCTCCACCGCCGTCTCGCGGCAGGGCTACTTCGTCCCCACGGCCGTGGCCGCGCTCCTCGCGCCCTCGGCCACCTTCGCGGTGGGCGGCGCCGTGCTCGCGGCGACCTCCGATGCGACGGGGGCCCCGATCGGCGCCGGCGACATCGTGCGCCAGACCCTCGCGACCCTCCCTGCGCTGTGGCTCGCGACCGCCGCCGGACTCGCGCTGGTCGGCGCCGCCCCGCTGCTGCGTTGGATCGCGTGGCTCCTCCTGGTGTACTGGCTCCTCGTCACAGTCTTCGGCCCGGTGCTCAAGGCACCGGACTGGCTGCTGGACACCAGCCCGTTCCATGTCATCCCCCGCGTCACCGCGGCCGACGCCGACTGGGCACCCGTCGCCTGGATCCTCGCCATCACCGCCGCTCTCCTCGCGGCGGCCGTCCTCGGCTACCGGGCGCGGAGCATCCGCGGCGCCTGAGCCGTTCCGCGCCTGTCCGATGCGCCCACCTTCTGGAAGAATTGGTGCCCTCCCCGCGTTGGACTCCGCATCGGCTCCTGCGCCGGGCGTGCCCCGTGGGCCGCCGCACCCCTGTCCTTCCCTGAAGCACCTCAGGAGAACCGTTGCCTTCCGCACCCGAGCACCCCTCGCCGTCGGCCGCCGCACACCCCGCGACGCCGCGCCAGGCTCATCCCATCAGCCCGGAGAGCCGGCTCATCGTGACCGTGCTGGTCATCGCGGCCTTCGTGGTGATCCTCAATGAGACGATCATGAACGTCGCGCTGCCGCGGCTTATGGCCGAGCTGCACGTCGACGCGCCCACGGTCCAGTGGCTCTCGACCGCGTTCATGCTGACGATGTCCGTGGTCATCCCGACCACCGGCTTCCTGCTCCAGCGGCTGTCCACCCGCGCCGTGTACATCCTGGCGATGAGCCTGTTCAGCACCGGGACGCTGCTCGCCGCGCTGGCCCCGGGCTTCGGCGTGCTGCTGCTCGCCCGCGTGGTCCAGGCGTGCGGCACGGCGATCATGATGCCGCTGCTGATGACGAGCGTCCTCACCCTGATCCCCGTCCCGCGGCGCGGCCAGGTCATGGGCACCGTCAGCATCGTCATCTCGGTGGCTCCCGCCGTGGGACCCACCCTCTCCGGGCTGATCCTGCAGTTCCTGTCCTGGCGGTTCATGTTCCTCGCCGTGCTGCCGATCGCCATCGCCGCGCTGCTGTTCGGCGCCGCGAAGCTGCGGGGGGCGGCCGGCGGTGAGCGGAGCTCCCTCGACACCCTCTCCGTGGTGCTGTCGGTGCCGGCCTTCGGCGGCGTGGTGTACGGACTGAGCCAGCTGGGCGGCGAGGGATCGGGCGGCCTCGGCCCCGTGGCGCCCCTCCTCGTCGGCGCCGCCGCGCTGGCGGCCTTCGTGCTCCGCCAGCTCGCGCTGCAGCGCTCCGGCTCACCGCTGCTGGACCTGCGCGCGTTCGCGTACCCCATGTACACGGTCGCCACGGCGCTGCTCATGGTCGGCATGATGGCGCTGTTCGGCGTCGTCATCCTCCTGCCGCTCTACCTCCAGCAGCTGCGCGGGCTCGACACACTCGGGACCGGCCTGCTCCTCCTGCCGGGCGGCCTGGTCATGGGGCTCCTCGCCCCCACCGTGGGCCGCTGGTTCGACCGGGTCGGCCCGGTGCCGCTGACGCTGACGGGGACGTCCCTCATCACCGCGGTCCTCGGGGCGCTGGCGTTCATCACCGCCGAGACGTCGGTGTGGCTGGTCATGGGCCTGCACATCGTCCTGTCCCTCGGGCTCGCCTTCCTGTTCACCCCGACGTTCACGAGCGGGCTGAACCCGCTGCCGCCGCGGCTGTACAGCCACGGCTCGGCGATCCTGAGCACGCTGCAGCAGGTGGCCGGGGCCGCCGGAACGGCGCTCCTCGTGGCGGTGATGGCGGGGACGGCGCACGCAGCCAGCGCGTCCATGCCCGCCACCGACGCGGCCATGGCGGGCTTCCACGCCGCGTTCCTAGTCGCTGCCGCCGCCGGCGTCGCCGCGATCGTGCTCGCTGCCTTCCTCCGCAACCGGCCTGCGGAGGGGCGGGGGACCACGGCCCGTCCGGGCCGGACGGGCAGGCCGAGCCCCAGGGCGCGGGCACGGAGCCGCGGCAGGCCGTCTGACGGTACTCCAGAGGGCATATACCGCATGCGGCATGGAGGGTCACGGGGCTGAGAAGCCGCCGTCCGCGTGGATCAGCTGGCCGTTGACCCAGCCGCCCGGGCCGCTCAGGAGGAAGGCCACGACACCGGCGACGTCGGCCGGGGTGCCGAGGCGTCCCCAGGGCTGCCGGGCGCTCAGGGCATCCCGGGTCGCGTCGTCCATCCAGCCGGTGTCGACCGGCCCCGGGTTGAGGGCGTTGGCCGCGATGCCCTGCGGCGCGAGCTCCCGGGCGGCCGCCGTGACGATGCGGTCGAGTGCGCCCTTGCTTGCCCCGTAGGGCATGTTCCCGACCGTGTGGTCGGAGGTGAGCGCGACGATGCGCCCGGCGCCGTGCCACTCAGCGGGGAACTGCTGGGCGTAGGCCCGGACGAGGAGCCAGGAGGCCCGGGCGTTCACCGCGAAGTGCCGGTCGAAGGATTCGGTCCGGGTGTCGAGCAGGGCCGAATCGACCGACTCCGCGTGGCTGAGGACGAGAGCCCTCACCGGCCGGTCCCTCCCGGCCTCTGCCAGGAGGCGCTCAGGCGTTGCGGGATCCGTCAGATCCGCCTCGATCGCGGCCACCGAGGCACCGAGCCCGCGCAGCTCGTGGGCGATGGCCTCGGTGTCCCCGGCGCGGACGCCCCAGGGCATGCGGCCGTCGTAGGCGCTCCAGTAGGAGAGGGCGAGGTCCCATCCCTGGCGCGCGAGCTCGCGTGCGATCCCGGCTCCGATTCCGACCGTGCGCCCCACGCCCGTGATGAGGGCGACGGGCCGGTCACCGCCCGTTGGCGGCCGTCCGTCCGGGCTGGGCTTCATCACGCCATGCTAGCCGGAGGGTTGTGCCCGGAGCGGGGACCGCGAGGGGAGCTGTACCCGGAACGGCGAAAGTGCGACGAGATGCGTACCCGAAACGGGCGGGACGGGGTTGTTCACCGGGTGTGCACAGCAGGCGCCGAGTTATCCACAGGCTGTGGGAAAACCGGTGGATACTCCCGCTCCGCGGGGAACTACAGCCGTGTGAGTTATCCACGGCGTGGACAACCCTGTGGACAAGCTAGCCCTCGTCCATGACGAACCCGTCCTCGACGAGATCCGCGTAGTCGGGGTGACGCTTGATAAAGGCCCGGACGTAGGGGCAGTAGGGCCGGATCCGGCGCCCGGCCGCGCGCACGTCGTCGAGTGCGTAGGTGACGAGCTTGCTCGCGAGGCCCATCCCGGAATAGCCGTCGGCCACCTCGGTGTGGTCGAAGGCGTACACGGAGCCGCCCTCCTTCTCGCGGTACTGTGTGAAGCCGGCCACCACCCCTCCGACATGCACCTCGTAGCGGTGCCTCTGGTCCGCGTGGACGAACTCCGTCTTCCCGGACTGCCTCTCGGATTCCTGCAGGGTCATGGATGCCTCTTTCTCGACTGTTCCTTGGATGCCGTGCGCGCGCGGCCGCGGCCGGAGCCTGACGTTGGGCAGCGGGGGAGCAGGCAGCGCCGCCTCGCCCCCGGTGAGCTCGACGACGGGACCGAACGGCTCGCCGTCGTCCGCCGGGCCCCGGCCCACAAGCTGCCCGTTCCACGCCTCGCGGAAGGCCGCCACCTCCTCGTGCGAGCGCCCCACGAAGTTCCACCACATGGTGATCTCCTCGGGGAACGGCGGTCCGCCGAGGATCACGGCCCGCACGGGCCGGGGCCCGGGATTGGCGAGCCGGATGCGGCCGCGTCCGGGCGCGAGAAAGGCCAGGTGCGCCTCGCCCAACGCGGTGCCGTCGACCTCGAGGGCCCCGCCGTCGGCGAGGATCGCGTGCTCGAACTGCTCCGCCACCTCCAGCACTGCCGCGTTCCCCGCGTCGAGGACGGCTTCGGCTCCGAGCAGCGCCGTGTAGGTGCGCACGGGGGAGGCCGATCCATGCAGGGCTCCGAGGAACACCCTCAGCTCTCCCGCGCGGCCCCCGTCCGCGCCGGGGAGTGCCATGGCGGGGGGCACGTACCGTTCGAATCCGGGTGGGGCGGAGCGGAACGGCCCAGGGAGCGCCGTCCACAGCTGCACCCCGTGCAGCGTGGTCGTGCCCGGGGTCGAGTACTCGGAGTGGTTGATGCCCCGCCCTGCAGTCATGAGGTTGAGCTCGCCGGGCCGGACCGTCGCGCGGTGGCCGGCGCTGTCCCGATGCTCGATCTCGCCGGTGAAGAGCCAGCTCACGGTCTGGAGTCCCGTGTGCGGGTGCGGCGGCACCCGCATGCCGCCGGTGGCCGAGACGTCGTCGGGCCCGTAGTGGTCAAGGAAGCACCAGGCGCCCACGAGGGAGCGCTGCCGGGACGGGAGTGTGCGGCGCACGGGCATGGCCCGCGGTCCGCCAAGGGGGACATCCCGGGGTTCGATGACCTCGATCCCCTGCGCGGCAGGCTCGTCCGCGCAGAGGGTCTCGGGCGGGTCGAGTTCAAGATTGCTCACGCCAACTACCTCCTAAGGCCGAGCCTACGCCGGGCCGCCGACATCGGGGAGGAGCCCCTCTCCGTTGTCAACAGCGTTATGCCCAGAGTTATCCACAGGGTGGGGACAAGTCGCGGCCCCGGGCACGCGATGGGCGGACAGGACCCGGGACGACGCGCCCCGCGCCCCGAACTACACCCCTGTAAGTTACGCACACTGTGGATATCCCCTGTGGACGGAAGACCCTTGACGGCACCGCAGGGGCGGCGTAGCGTGATTGTATTCAACCGATCGGTTGAACAACCGAGGCATTGATGGTGCGCTCCCGAAACGCGGCGCACACCGGAGGTCGAGCAGGATGCACGCCGCCCCGCCCGTGACGCCCACCGAGGAAGACCAGCTCAACCGTGCCTTCGCGGCGCTGGCAGATCCCCTCCGCAGGAGGCTCGTGGCGCGCCTCGCCCTGGGGGACGCCACGGTCAATGAGCTCGCGGCGCCGTTCGCCGTGACCCTCCAGGCCGTCTCCAAGCACCTGAGGGTGCTCGAGGACGCCGGCCTGATCACCCGCAGCCGCGACGCCCAGCGCCGCCCCTGCCACTTGGAACCGACCGCCTTCGGCCCGCTGGCCGCGTGGATCGATGCCTACCGCGTGCGCACCGAGGAGAAGTACCGTCGCCTCGATGCCGTCCTCGCAGCCCAGGCCGAGCACGAAGGCGGACGGGAGGCGGACCAGACCGCCGCGCAGCAGAGAGGACACCAGCCATGACTGCCACCCAGGCCTCGACCGTGACCGCCGAACCCGGGCTGCCCTTCGTCGACGTCGTCCGGGAGTTCGACGCCCCGGCGGAGCGCGTATTCCGTGCGCACACCGATCCCGCACTCTTCGCCCAGTGGATCGGTCCCCGCGCCTACACCACGGTCATCGACCACTTCGATGCCCGCAGCGGCGGTTCGTACCGCTTCACCCAGACGGACGCCCAGGGCACGGGCTACAGCTTCCACGGGTCCTTCCACGAGCTGACCGCACCGCGCCGCATGGTCCAGACCTTCGAGTTCGAGGGTGCCCCGGGGCACGTCTCCCTCGACGCCGCCGTCCTCGAGGACCTCGACGGGGGCCGGTGCCGGCTCAGCGTCCACTCGTCCTTCCAGACGGTCGAGGCACGGGACGCCATGCTGGCCGCCGGGATGACCGACGGCATGAACGAGGGCTACCAGCGGCTCGACGAACTCCTCGCCTCGGGCGGAGCCTGAGTCCACCACCGTCCACAGGCGCGGCCGCATCTTGTCCACAGGCTGGGGACTGGCACCGCCGGACGGGCCCCCGAGGCTTCCCCACGGACCGCCCCGGCCGCGCCGCGGCGGGGTTACGGCTCCCGGCAGCGCTCGGAGCGCTTGTGCACAGATGTGGAAAACCCCTGTGGAGAAATGACCTCCACAGGGGTGCCACGGCGACGGGCCGCCCGGCGCAGCTACAGCGAGATGCCCCCGAGGGCGGGCCCGCTCGAGACCTTCACGACCGTCGCGAGAACCAGGAGGACGGCGACCCCGACGAGGCCGCCGATCTGGACCACGACGCGGGAGCGCCCGCGCGGCGCGTAGGCGATGGCCGCCGTCGTCAACGCCCCGGTGACCAGGCCGCCCAGGTGCGCCTGCCAGGCGATCCCGGGGACCACGAAGCCGAGCACCGCGTTGATGGCGATCAGCACGACGAGCTGGCGGACGTCCCCGCCGCGCTGGCGCTGCACCACGAACAGACCGCCGAACAGGCCGAAGATCGCCCCCGAGGCACCGATGACGGCGACGGGCTGCCCCGGGGCGAGCAGCAGGAATCCGACCGACCCGCCGATGGCCGAGAGCAGGTACACGGCCAGGAACCGGGCCCGGCCCAGGAGCGGCTCGAGTGCCTGGCCGAACAGCCACAGCATGTACATGTTCAGGGCAATGTGGAGGACGAAGCCCTGCGAGTGGAGGAACGCGCTCGTGAGCATGCGCCACGGCTCCGCCGCGGTGAGGGGGGCCGAGTTCGCGTAGGCGAAGTCGACATAGACGGCGTTCCCCGGGATGATCCACTGCAGCGCGTACACGAGCACGCACACCGCGATGATGCCGATGGTGACGACGGGCCGGCTCCCGGGCTGTGCCCGGCCTCCGTACATCGTCTGCGGGGCGCGCGCGGCGCCGGAGAGCTCGCGGACGCAGTCCACGCACTGGAAGCCCACGGCGGCCGGCCGCTGGCACTCGGGGCACGCCGGCCGGCCGCACCGCTGGCACGTCACGTAGGAGACGCGGTCAGGGTGGCGGGGGCAGACGGGGACGGCCTCGGGGCCGGCCGCCGGGCTTCCTTCAGTCATGTCGGCCGGTCAGAGCTGCTCGATGTCGATCGAGCTGATCACGACGTCCTCGACCGGGCGGTCCTGCATGCCGGTGCGGACGGCCTCGATCTCGTCGACGACCTTCTTCGACGCGTCGTCGGCGACCTCGCCGAAGATCGTGTGCTTGCCGTAGAGCCAGCTGGTGTCGACCGTCGTGATGAAGAACTGGGAGCCGTTGGTGCCCTTGCCGCCCTGGATGCCGGCGTTCGCCATCGCGAGCTTGTACGGCTCCTTGAAGTTCAGCTCGGGGTGGATCTCGTCATCGAAGCGGTAGCCCGGGCCGCCGATGCCCTTGCCGAGCGGATCGCCGCCCTGGATCATGAAGTCCTTGATGATGCGGTGGAAGACAGTGCCGTTGTAGAGCGGCGTGCCCGTCTTCTCCTCGCCGGTCTCGGGGTGCGTCCAGGCCTGCTCGCCGGTCGCGAGGCCCACGAAGTTCTTGACCGTCTTCGGGGCGTGGTTGCCGAAGAGGTTGACCACGATGTCGCCGTGGTTCGTGTGGATGGTTGCCTTGGCAGTTGCGATTGCGCTCATGGCGGCCATTCTTCCACGGGGCAGCGGCCCGTCTCCGGGTGCGGGTACGGTTCCGCGCTCGGTGAAATCCGGGAACGCCGCGGGCGCTCCGGCCGTGTGACCGTAGCCTATGCCACGTGTGGCACGTAGGCTGGCGTTGGTCCAGCAGACTCCCGGAGGTAGCCGTGAAGAAACCAGTCGAGAAGAGCCTGAACGCGTCCGAGTCGCTTGCCCGCGACGTCCAGCAGAATGTGAGCGCCGGCGTCGAGAACGCCCGCGACTGGGCCCAGCCCCGTGTCGACGCGGCAGTGCAGTGGGCCGTCCCGAGAATCCAGCAGGGACTCGACTCGGCGTCCCCGCGGATCCAGGAAGGCATCAAGTCCGCGGCGCACAACATCGCCGAGGGCGTGGCCACCGTGACGCCGAAGATCCAGGACAGCCTCTCCCAGCTCGCGCCGCGCATCACCGACGCGGTGGACAGCGCCGCCCCGCACCTCCACCACGCGGTGGACCGGGCGGTCCCGGCGATCAAGGGTGCCGCCGACGAGTACCTCCCGAAGATCTCGGAGGGCATCGCCCACGCGGCGGACTCCGTGAACCGCGGCCTCTCCACCGCCCCGGAACGGGTCGATGCCGTAGCGCAGAGGCTCGCCGACTCCGGCGTGGTGCGCCAGGCCGATGCGGCCGCGAAGGAAGCGGTGAGCACCGCCCAGAAGGCGGTCCGCAACGCCGCGAAGGAGATCTCCGGGCCGGCCCCGAAGAAGAAGGGCCGCGGCCTGCTGATCTTCGGCGTCATCACGGCCGCAGTCGCTGCCGGTGTCGCGGCATGGAAGGCCGCCAAGCCGGTGGAGGACCCGTGGAAGACCCCCGCCCCGGTGACCCCGGCTCCCCAGCCGGCCGCGCCGACCGCGTCGAGCGCCACGGGCAGCGCGGCCACACCGTCCCCGGTTCCCGCCGGCGGCGCCCCGACCACCGATCGCGTCGTCACGGCTGAGAAGCCGGTCGACGAGGCCCCGGCTGCGGCCGAGGCGGAGGCGGCCGCCGAGCTCGACGCCGGCCAGGCCGCAGTCCTCGAGGGCGAGAAGGCCGGCGAGGAGGCCGCGGAGAAGGACGCCGCCGAGAACGCCGCGGCGGGCGAGGGCAAGCACGTCGCCCCGGATGCCACGACGGCCATGAAGAACATCCACGCCGCGTCCAACGGCGGGGAGGGCAAGGAGACCCCGGGCGCCTGACGCCCTCTTCCTCCCCCTGAGACGGGCGCGGGAGACGCCATGGCTGCGTCTTCCGCGCCCGTTTTCCATGCCCCGTCATCCAAGGGCGGGATGGCCCCCACGCCGCCACAGTGCGGGGGCCTTTGCTAGATTTGTGGTGATGTCCCCGGACCCTGCCCTCCCCGCCACGGCGGCTGCTTCCGAGCCGCCGAGCGTGTCGATCGTCGTGCCGGCGTACAACGAGGAGAGCGTCATCCGCCAGTGCGTCACCGCGGCCATCTACCAGTCGGTCCCGGCGCACGAGATCATCGTGGTCGACAACATGTCCAAGGACTCGACGGCGCAGATCGTGCGCCAGCTGCAGTCCGAGTACCCCGAGTCCCGGATCATCCTCCTCACCCAGGACCGGGAGCAGGGGCTGATCCCCACCCGCAACTTCGGCCTCGATGCGGCCACGGGGGACGTGCTCGGCCGCATCGACGCGGACTCCCTGCTCGAGCCCGACTGGGTCGAGGAGGTCCAGCGGGCGTTCATGGACAGCTCGGTCCAGGCAGCGACCGGGCCCGTGATCTACTACGACATGCCGATGCGGCGGTTCGGCCTCAAGGCCGACGACAAGATGCGCCAGCTCCTCCTCAAGCTCTCGCGGCACGAGTACCACTTCCTGTTCGGCTCCAACATGGCGATCCGGCGCACAGCATGGGAGGCCATCCGCGACTCGACCTGCCGGGACGAGAAGGACGAGATGCACGAGGACATCGACCTCTCCCTGCACCTCGCCGAGCGCGGCCTCAAGATCCAGTACTGGCCCGACATGGTCTCGGGGATGTCCGCGCGGCGGCTCGAGGACTCGCCGAAGGACTACCGGTACTACGTGCAGCGCTTCGACCGGACGTACAAGGCGCACAACATCAAGAAGATCGCGCTGCGCGCCCCCATGGCAGTGATCTTCTCGGTCTACTACCCCGCCAAGCTCTTGCGCGCCATCCACTCGGCCAACCAGCCCCCGGTCAAGCGCGGGGGAGTGTAGCGTCAGTCCGCGCCGAGCTCAGGCGCCGTCCGCGGTTCGCGGCGGTTCCGCCGCTGGCCGAGGACGACGACGGCGAGCCCTGCGAGGATGAGCCCCAGCCCGGCGTAGGTCCCGCCCGGCAGCACCTCCCCGAGGAACATGGCGGCCAGGAGTGCCGCACCGGGGATCTCCAGCAGGATGAACATCGAGACGACGAGAGGGCTCAGGGTCGCGACGAGGTGGTTGAACGCGGTGTGGCCGACGAGCTGCGCCGCCGCCGTGATCGCGAGGATCCCCGCCCAGCCGGCGGGTTCGAACCCGGTGAGCCGCTGACCCGTCGCGAGGGCCATGACGGCCACGAGTGCGGCGCAGACCCCGTAGCAGAGGGCGGTGTAGGTCCCGGTGCCCATGGTCTGCCGGGCCTTTCCGCCGGCCATCGTGTAGAGGCCAGCGAGAATGCCCCCGGCGAGGGCGAGGAGGTCTCCGAGCACCGCCTCGTGGGAGGACCCGAGGTCCAGGCCGGTGATGGCGACGACGCCGAGGAACGCGAGCCCGAGGCCTGCGAGGACGGCGGCGGGCAGCCTCCGCCCACGCAGCACCGAGAAGACCGCGATCCACCCGGACTGGAGGCACACGAGCGCCGTCGACGCCGCCACCGAGGTCAGCGTCAGGGATAGGATGAAGCACACGAAGTGGAAGGCGAGGGCCGCCCCGGCGAGGGAGGACCAGAGGAGGTCGCGCCGGGTGAGCCGGCGGAACTGGCCCGGGCTCCGCACGGCGACCGGCGCCGCCATGACGACCGAGGCGATCGCGTTGCGCCAGAACGCGATCGCGAGCGCGGTGACGGACGTGCCCGCGAGCGTTCCGGCGATGAGCGGCCCGGACGCCGAGACGCCGAGCACGCCGAGCACGACCAGGAGGGGGATCACCAGCCCACTCTAGTGCCGGGCCAGACGGCAGAAGGTCCCGGCACCTGAGCGGTGCCGGGACCCTGCAGCAGAGCGCCCAGTCCCAGAAGTCGATGTCCACTTGCCGATGAACGCGTGCCTGCTGCCGGGCCCTGGCCCAGCAGGTGACTGCTGGGAGGGCGCTCACGGCCGCTCTCGGTTCAGCCATGCCCTCAGTGGGAGGGCATCATCCTGTGGTGCGCTTCCATGGCAGGCCGAATGGCCGCCACGGTCACGCCCGCGGCGATGATCCCGGCGATCCAGGACGTCCACGCCGCACCGGTGTGGTCGGAGTAGGCGCCCATCCAGGGCGAGGCGAAGAGCACCACGCCCGCGGCGCACTGGGCGTACTCGAGCCACGGTGTGCCGGGCATCGACAGGTTCAGCACCGCCGTGGCGATCAGCACAATGCCGAAGACGAGCATCAGGGTCCTCGACATCGACGTCTGCGCGGTCCACAGGACTGCCAGGGCCGTATACAGGCCGCAGGCTCCCGCGACGTAGTCTTCCCAGCGGATCCATTTCTTCATCATGTTCTCCGTTTCGTTCTCCTTCCCCGGGTGGACCCGGGGTCCTGCCCGGGAGATCCGGGCAGAGGATGTGCCGTGTGGCCAGGATCCCGATTCGACAGTGGTCGGGCCTGCGAAGCAGCTCATTTGCGGCCGTTGCGGACCTCGTTGGCCTGGAGGGCCCAGGCTGTTGCGAGGACCAGCAGGAGCGGGCACACGTCCGTGCCGTCGATACCGAGGACGAAGAGGAGGACTGCGGCCGCCGCACCCGCGACCTTGAGGCGCCTTCGCCGGCGCCGTCGGAGCGGGGTCGTCTGGGGGGAAGTGATTGCCATGGCCTGCCCCTCCTTCGGGCTTTCCGAGGGCATGTGCGCGGGTGCCATGCCCGCGAGTATGGCGCGGGAGCGCAAGGGGATCACGAGGTGGAATCGCTGCGGAGGACTGCGCCGCTCGGCGCCTCCCCCGCGGCCAGCGGCGGGACCAGGGTCTGCATCGCCCGCCGGGGCGCCGCTACAGAGCAGACCGGGGCCGTCCTCGCCGAGGCCGACCCGACAGCAGGAAGCGGAGTCCCTCGGGCGTGGCGAGGGTTCCGAAGGAGTTGACGGCGACGCTCGCCGACATCGGGACCGCCATCCCTGCGACGGCGTACGCCGAGTGGATCCAGCCGCCGCCGTGGCAGCGCACGGCCTCGGCCCGGGCAGCGCGGCCGATGCCCGACGCGGGCCCAGCCACCGCTGCTGTCCGAAGCATGATCCTCTCCTTCTGGCGCCAGGATCCCCCGCCTCCAACTCTCGGACCCACGGCAGGCCCGGGTCAGAGGCGAAGGACCCGCCGCGCATGACTCCGTACCGGCAACGGGCCACGGGACGCCTGCGGTGAGGTCGATCCGGAGGGCTGCGATGATCTGGGGTCGAGGTCGAGCGCGTCCCGGAAGTCCTCCCGGGGCACGGTCGCAATCGGCTCGCCGTCTCGGATGCGCTGGAAGAGCACCAGGTCCGGGTGGGCGTTCACGACGACGGAGACACCCAGCGGTACCGGGAGCTCCAGTGCGTCGTCCATGAGAAGGATCTCCTGGGCCATGGGTCATCCGGGCGGATGCCCAACGCCTGCAGGCTCGTCAGCGCCCGGGCCAGATGCGGCAGGCAGCACGAGAACGACAGGAGCGCACCCGGCACCGGGCTCCTCGCGTGAGCGATGAAATGGCCGGCCCCGGTCCCTGAACTGGACAGATGCGGGGACGTCCTCCCCGGCCTGGACGACCAGCAGGACTCCCAAGCCGCCTCGAGCTGTGCGTAGGCACCGGCGGCCTCGGCCACCGACTGCTCGGCCTCTTCCCACGGGTCCAACCGCGCCACCCCACCTGGAGACCCAGCGTCTTCTGGACCCCACCCCTCACCCCCGTAGCCCAAGGTGGCATGGGATGTCCCTCGACAGCTCCCCGACAGTCTCGACCACCCAATCGAGAGCGCCATCTCGATTGAGTGGTGGGTCAGGCCGGAATCGTGTCCCGGGGACTTTTGGCCCTCCAGAGGGGCGGGTCATGTCGTGGATCGTGGCAGGCAGAGGGGAAGGCCGGACCAGCCGTCGCCGGTTGCGCGGACCATGCCCCGTCATCCTCGCGCGCCGGAGAGAAGACCGATGAAGGACACCCAAGCGCACGTGCCCCGCCACCACACGGCACCTGCGGCCGCCACGTCCCACACTCCACGCCGGCATGGGCGCACCGAGCGGGGGCCGGCGCCGCACAGCCCCTGGGGCGATCTGCCCCCTCTGCCCCCGCAGGCCGATCCTACCGACCTGTACACGCCGCGCCGCCGGGAGCAGATGCTCGACGACCTGATCAGGGCCGGGCTCGGCGAGGAACAGGCCCTAGCCCAGCTCGCACGCCTTGAGGCCGGAGACCTCTGGAGCGGGTAGCCGCCGGACCGCCGGGCCGCGGAAGGCAGATGACGAACCGTCGCACAATCAACAAGGAAGGCACGCAATGACTGTCGAAGAACGCTGGGATTCGCTGACCCCGGAGACCCGCCGGTGGCTCCTCGACAATCCCGGGACCATCATGCTGCCGCGCACGCTCGCGAACGCCATCAGCGACGCCGACGGAGCCCCACTCGTCACCGACCCCCACGGAGAGGCCGCCCTCTCCCCGAAGGATCAGCAGTTCATCCGGCGCAGGGCGAACAGTGCAAGGAACCGGCACTGACGCCGGGGCAACACCCGGCGCAGCCCGGCGGCGCCATCAGGCTGTTCCTCGCCGGGAGGGGGCCGGCCAGAACGATGGCGCCCCGGCCCGGGGCCTGAACCGATCGTCGAGGCAAACGGGGCAGGCGAGAGCCCGGAGCCCAGATTCCAGTATGCATGCGACCTCGGCCGAAGTGCCGCTGCCTCCACCGCTTCCTCGCCGAGGCTCTCGGGCAGGCAGTCCGGTGGACGAGTGGCGGGACTATGGACTCGCTGCGTGCCGGGGCCCGGCGGCCGCAGCCGAGGGTCAGCGGGCCGTGGGCCATCAGCGCCCTTCGGGCCAGTCTTCCTCCCGGCCGTGCGGTCGCTGGGGACCGGGGTCCGCCTGAGGGCCCTGGTCGAGCAGGCCGGCGAGGGAGGGCCCGTCGTAGCCGTACTCGTCCAGGTCCCTACCGTCGGTGAAGACGCTGCGGGCGCTGACCTCGGCCTGGACGATGGGCCAGTCCCGAGCGGCGACGTCATCCCGCATTGCGTGCTGGCGTGCGTAGTCCCTGGAGAGGGTGACCCAGTCCCCGCGGTTGATCTGGCCGAGCCCGGGCGGCAGGGCCCGGTAGATGCGCACCCTGGCCTGCGGATCCTGGCGCACGCGGCGCAGCTGCTCCATGGTCTCCTCGTCACACTCCCCGAATCCGTGCTCCTCGGGGTGGCTGTAGAACTCCTCCCCGAGCACATCGCCCAGCGCGGTGAGGGGAAGCGCCCGGCCCCCGCCCCTGGGCGCCCGGGGCGAGCCGGTGTAGTCCATGCCCCCAGCGTACCGCCGGACCCGCCGCGAGCCCCCCGGGCCTGCCCGCTGCTGCCTGCACCGCGCCTCCGATCCTGCCCTTCCGTGATGCGGAGAGCGCGTAGACTGGGATACGGGAGCCCGCCGTCCTTCTGCCACCACCTCTTCGGGGAGGCGCCGGCAGGCGCCCGACGACACGTCTCCAGCGAAACCTCCAGCCGTGAACCCTCCGGCACCCCTGCCGTGAGCGACCGCCCCGCGGGCTCCCGCAGGGCCATCCAGAGAACGACTGAAGGACGTGGAACGACCATGGACACCACCAGGGAATCCGTCACCGAGCGTGCCCCCCGCCTGCCCGAGCAGGCAATTGCCCTGAACGCGATCGTCGCCAGTGCCCTGCCCTGGAATCTGGGCACCGCCCGCGGCCCGTCGAAGTACACCGTCATGGTCGCATTGAGCAGGCGAGCCGAGCCGTACGAGATCGACCTGATCCAAGACCCCTCGACCGTTCGGCGGCTGCGTGACGCCGGCTACGAAGGCGTCAACCTCGCCATCGCCGGCCGGCGCCTACTCGTGGAGCACACCAACCTCGAACAGCTCAGGGCCGGTCTGGCGGGCGAGCTTGCCCGCCTGTTCCGGGACGTCTCGATCGCATCCCTGGCGCAACACAGCCAGCGGCGCTCCGAGCTCGAAGCCATGGTACTGCTCGAACGGGACCGCAGGGAGGCCGTGGAGGCCCTCGCCGCAGGAGTCCGCTTCACCTGCTGAAACTGGGTCGCCCTCCGCAGAGGCCCTGCGGGCCGCCACGAGCGGGCCCTTGAAGAGACCCCCGGCATCCGTCGCAGCCCTCTCCGCCCTCCCGCGGCGCGGAACCGGCGGCGGCAACGAAGGATCGTCGAGAGGCCGTGGCCCAACCCGACTCTCCTGCCCGACCTTGCCCTCACCCGTGTTCTGGCAGCTGTACTGCGGCCCGACGCCCACACCGGCCAGGGTACCTGGCTGACATGATGCGCCGGTCAGAGCCCCTGCAGCGGTGGCGGGGCAAGGAGCCACGCTGTCTTGGCGTCTCACCCCCGGGCGTCACGCCGCCCGACACTAGACCTGTTTCCGCCCCGGACGCTGCTGGTGGGCCTTGATCAACTCGCCGGCCTCCCCGGCGCTGTCATCGACTCCCCGATGCTGGAAGGGCGTCCCCTCGCGTCGTGGCCGGTGGCCGGATCGGGTTCGCCTCGAGGGCCGGCGCGGGGCGGTCAGCTGGCGCGGGGCGCTCAGTTGGGGCGGTGCTGGGTGGCGAGGGGGCATTCGAAGACGGTGCCGAGGCCGTGGCCGACGGCGTTGAGGTATCTGATGATGATCCCGTAGGAGGCCACGAGGCTCGTCGCGGTGTAGGGGATGCCCTGCTGGGCGCACTGGGCCCGGATCAGGCTCTCGGCGTGGGCCAGGGCCGGCCGGGGCATGGTCGGGAAGAGGTGGTGCTCGATCTGGTGGTTGAGGCCGCCCATGAGGACGTCCATGATGCGCCCGCCCCGGATGTTGCGCGAGGACATGACCTGGCGGGTGAGGAAGTCCGCCTGTGCGGATGCTGAGAAGATCTTCATGCCCTTGTGGTTGGGGGCGAAGGTGGCGCCCATGTAGAAGCCGAAGACGCCCTGCTGCACTCCGATGAACGCGGCGGCGATGCCCGGGGGGAGGAGCCAGAATGCCAGGGCAGGCACTGCCAGCACGCGGGCGGTGAGGATCGCGAGCTCGACTGCCCTGCGCTGCACGGGGGCCCGTCGGAGCAGGAACCTGAACGAGTCGACCTGCAGGGCGAAGCCGAGGAACGGCAGGAGCGGGAAGAGCAGGTAGCCCTGGTGGCGGGTGACGAATCGGAGCCAGCGGGGCCGCGCGGCGGCAGCCGCGTCGTGGAAGGCGATGGTCCCGGGCTTGATGTCCGGATCCTTGCCGATCACGTTCGGGTTGGAGTGGTGACGCGAGTGCTTCTGCTGCCACATGGCATAGCTGATTCCCGTGAGCCCGTTGCCGATGAGGCGGGCGGACCATTCGTTGGCCGCCCAGGAGGCGAAGACCTGGCTGTGCGCGGCCTCATGGGCGAGGAATCCGAACTGGGTCATCAGGATCCCGAGTCCAGCCGCGATCAGCAGCTGGTACCACGAGGGTCCGATGAGCGCGAAGCCGGTCCAGCTGCCGGCCCAGGCGATGGCCAGGATCGCGAAGAGCACAATGTAGTAGCCGCGCCTCCGGTCGAGCAGGCCCGCGTCCCGCACCTGCCTCTGGAGGGCCACATAGCTGTTGACCACGCGGTTCGGGCGAATGGCCCGGGCGTCTGGTTCGCTGTTCTGGGCCATGGTTCCTCGGATCCGCTGGGGGCACCGCCCCGATCGAGACTCCTGCACCGGACACCTGCTGCACCGGACACCTGCCCTCCTCTGAGGGTACGGCGGGCCCAGCACCCGTGTCACGGCCTCATGCAGCCCTGACGGACCCGGTCCTTTCTACCCTGCCGGCCGCCGCGCTGCGGGCGTAGCCTGAAAGACAGTGGATCGGGACCCCAGGAGCCGCAGACCGGCCCGGGTCCCGGCCCCTCAGAAGGGCTGAATACCATGACCTCACTACCGGTCAACCCCCAGAGCCCCGCAGGACGAGAAGAGCCCCACCCAGATGCTACGGGACGGAACGGCCCGGATCCCGGGGCTGTCCAGGCCCCCTCCGCGACCGGCAGGAAGCCCAGGACCACCAGGGTCGGGATGGTGTGGGCCGCCGTCGTGGTGGCACTGCTGGCCCTGGTACTGCTGATCGTCTTCATCCTGCAGAATCAGCAGCCCGCCAGCGTGCTGTTCCTCGGGCTGGAAGGCACCGTCACCCTGGGCATGGCGCTTCTCATCGCGGCAGTCGGCGGCGGCATCCTCGTCGCGGCCGCAGGCGCTGCGCGCATCGTCCAGCTCCGATCCAATGCCCGCAGGTCCCGCAAGGCCGGCGCCAGGGCGTGATCATCCTGCCGCAGTCCGGAACCACGCCCGAGGAGACGCCATGAACACCACTCCAGAACGCACCGAGGACCTCTTCGCCAGGCCAAGCGACCTCACCGGGCCGGAGGATCCCCTCCGGGTGACCGGGATCGTCCTCAGCTCGCTGCCCGCCGAGACCCTCACCTCCGAGGGGCCGCAGCGGTACACCGTCACAGCATCCCTCTCGCGGCGCCCGGACCCGCTGGAGATCGAGGCCGTCCACGCGGAATCCACCCGCAGGAAGCTGGAAGAGGCCGGCTTCGGCCACGCGGGCCTGCAGATCGCGGACCGGCGGCTCCTGATCTTCAGCACCAGCCTCGAAGAGCTGAGGGACGGCCTCGCGCAGGTCGTGGGCACCATCGTGCGCACTGCCACCCTCAAGGCGCTGGCGCAGAAGGACCTCGCGCGCCAGGCCCGCGCCGACCTCGACGAGGCAGAGCACGAACGCTTCCTGCGCGTCGCCGAGACAGCGGCCGCCATCGACTTCGGCCCGTGAGGAGGCCACAGTGAGTGACATCTACAGGACCCGCCACGACCCGCTCGCTCGGGTCCCCAGCGCAGAGGCCGAGGAAGAAGCCGAGAACGAGGTCTGGGACGACGACGGCGGCCACGCCCCTTCTGCTCCCCACGACAGCGAGGGCGGTCCCGGGCGCGAGGGCAAGGGAACTTCTGCGGGCCGTTCCCGCCACGAGGCTGGCACCCCCTGACGGGTCGGTTCGCGATGATGGCTCGGGGTGAAGGGGCACCCTTCGACAGGATCCTCCTGATCTACAACCCGTCCGGCCGGGCCCCGGCACTCCTGGCCGAGGAGCTCCGGACCGAGCTGGGCGCCCGCCTGCCTGGCACGCCGCTGAGCCTGCGCCCCACAGCCTTCCCCGGCCATGGACGTGCCCTGGCGGCTGCCGAGGGCGGACGCCCGCTGCTGGTCTCCATCAGCGGCGACGGCGGGTACAACGACGTCGTCAATGGCGCCATGGACGCCGGCGGCCAGGCCGTCTGCGCTGTCATGGGTGCCGGCAACGCCAACGACCACCGGCGAAGCACCCGCACGCTGCCCATCATCGACGCGATCGTCCGCGGCGACGTCCGCCGCATCGACCTCCTCCGACTCACCGTAGGGGAAGGGCCGGACCAGTGGTCCCGCTACGCCCATTCCTATGTGGGGTTCGGGCTCACGCCCCTGATGGCCATCGGCATCGAAGCGGGCGTCAAGGGACGCTTCACCGAACTGCTCTCGGTGGCCCGCGCCCTGCGCGGCCTCACACCCCTGGAGATCACCCGCGCGGACGGCGCGCGGGCCGTGCTGGACAGCCTGATCCTGGCCAACATCACCCGGATCGCCAAGTACGGCCGCATCAGCGAGGCAGGCTTCCCGGACGACGGGATGTTCGAAGTCGTCATCCTGCCCCACGGGGCCAAGTGGCGCATCGGGCTCATGGCCCTGCGGGCCGTCACCGTCGGACTCGGGGTCCAGACCAGCGTGCCGAGCTACAGGTTCACCAGCACCGACCCGATCCCGCTCCAGATCGACGGCGAGGTCATGACAGTCGGAGCCGGCACACCCGTGCTCGTCGAGTCCCGGCGCCAGACACTGGCAACCCTCGGCTAGGACAAGAGTCCCGCTCAGGGGGCGGGCGGCTGCGTTGCCGGCAGTGGTGTCTCGCGCGCAGCAGCCCCCAGGCCCATCGGCCTCTGGCCGAAAAGGCTGGGAGACGCCCTAGTGCTCGTCGAGATCGTCGAGATCGTCGGCCACCCTACGCAGGTCCTGAGCCCAGCCGACCGAACGGTTGGGCTCGGCCGACCCGGCCTCGAAGTTGACGAGGGCGGCCGCGAGGGCCTTCAGGGCGGCCGCGAGGTTCTCCTTGACTGCGGCGTAGCCCTGGTCCGACCGCGGGTCCGAGGATGCACCCATGAGCAGTTGGGCGCCGGCCCGGATGATCAGTGACGCTTCGAGCTCGTTCATGGGCGCGTCCAGGACGTCGAGGGCACCAGATGATAGGCGCCGTCCTCCGGATCGAGCATGTAGCCCAGGAATTCCTGGTCAAACGTGGTGATGCCCGAGTCCACGGCGTCCAGCTTTGCTCGAATCAGAAGGGAGAGCTGCCTCCAACGCTGGCGGGCGAGGTCCTGAGGGGTCTTGGAGGCCGCGTACGGCGTGCTGCGGGGAGGCAGACCGTCGGCCGTGTGCGGCAGGGCCAAGACGATCCGGAACCGGCGCGGTCCCGCCCTGAAGGAGATCGCCGCCCTGCCGTCCTCTCGGCTCCACCGCAGGCCGGTGGCACCGGAGGCCAAGAGCATCTGCTGTATCTCCGACTGCGACGCCGCAGCGGTGATCGAAGCGCCGCGGACGTAGTTTGTATTCATGCTTGAGGCCCTCCTGAGGCGTGCTGGCTGATGCTGGTGTGATGCACGGTGCGGGCGTCTTCCAGGGCGCGGCCGAGTCTCCGCACGAGCCCTGCGCCCTCGCTGCCCTCCGAGAGAGGGCCGTCGGCTTCGGCCACGCAGTCCAGCAGGACCATGGTCACCGCCTCGGTGGAGCCCTCCGGTTGGCCAGGCCGGAGTCGGCGGTGGACCTCGGCAGACCGGTCGAGCTCCCTGGTGACCAGCAGGGCGGCCTGGGTCCGGTTGCTGACGCCGAGCTTGTGCAGCAGGACCGAGGTCATGTTCTTGATGGTCTTCTCCGCAAGGCCCGTCGTGGCGGCAATCTCGCGGCCGGCGAGCCCGCGCCCGATGAGGAGGAGCACCTTGAGCTCCTGGGGCGCCAGCCCCGGAAGTTCCTGTTCTGGGAAGGGTGCCTGCGGGGATTCCAGCAGCATGGCCCGGAACGATGGGCTGTAGGCCGTTCGGCCACCCAGCACGCGGCGGACTAGCCGGACGGTTTCGTTCCCGTCGTCCTGCTTGGACAGGCAGCCCCACGCCCCTGCCATGACAGCCCCGATCAGGGCGGCCTCGTCATACTCGTCCGTGATGATCACGCACCGTATCCGCGGGTCGATGGCCAGCACGGCCCGGCACACGTCGGCGCCGGTTCCGTCGGGGAGCTGATCATCGAGCACAGCGAGCGCCGGCATCAGCGCGGGAATGCGGCGGGCTGCCTCCCGTGCTGACCCAGATGATCCCGCGACGTCGATGCCCGCCGAACGCAAGAGGCCCTGCAGCCCGGTGCGGACCAGCTCGTGGTCATCGAGGACGAAAACGCCCTCGGGGGTGCGAACCGGGCGCGCCCGTGCTACCGGCTCGCCCGACCAGATCATGGCCGGCCGGCTGTCGGCGCGATGCGGAGGCTGGGAGCTACGGTGATGGGAAACCGTTCGATCGGCTGCTGGCGCCCGTGAAGGCGCTACCAGAAAGCGGAAAGCCAGGGGCAAGATTGCCGATCGCTTCTCTCATTCTAAGCCTCCTGACGCCCCAGCGGCCATGTCCGGTGAGCACGTGGGGCCCGGCAGGGAGACGGTCGTTGAGAGGACCACCCGCACTAGGAGCTGCCGGGCAGCCCCGCCAGACAGATCCCCCCGTCGCGCGCGGGAGATCGCCAGGGGCTACCCGGGCGGCCGCGCTCGCCCGTGTCGCCGTGAGCTTCTGCGCCGGATACCGGGTCTACGGCGGCCGGACCCGTGCGCACTTGGGGGAGCAGAGCGGGCACCGGCGACGCATCCGGGATGGCCGGTCCTTGACTCGGCGTCGGCATCCGCCCCGCGTCCCCAGCGGCGAAATCCGCGTCAGGCCGGGGAAAACAAGGAAGCCAGGCGTTCAGAACGCCTGGCTTCCTCTATTCAACTCACGGTGGAGGCAAGGGGACTCGAACCCCTAACCCCCTGCTTGCAAAGCAGGTGCGCTACCAATTGCGCCATGCCCCCGTGTTCCTGGAACGGGCTACTCGACCGTGTCCGTCGAGCCGCTCCAGATGTCCTTCTGGGCCTCGGACTCCTTGGCCTTCCGATACAGGAAGGCACCCGCAAGAGCGGCGACTGCGATCGCAATCAGTCTCTTCACGGGCACCTCCACATGGTCCGGACACAAGGATCCGTGGGCGTACCAGGACTTGAACCTGGGACCTCTTCGTTATCAGCGAAGCGCTCTAACCGCCTGAGCTATACGCCCTCACGTGGCCCTCGGGCCGAGATATGACTCTACAGCACACCTCGGCCCGCGGCCAAATCCCGGTCAGTCGTCGGTGAGGG
The DNA here is from genome assembly GCF_001577305.1 of Sinomonas atrocyanea. Classification (NCBI taxonomy): domain Bacteria; kingdom Bacillati; phylum Actinomycetota; class Actinomycetes; order Micrococcales; family Micrococcaceae; genus Sinomonas; species Sinomonas atrocyanea. The sequence goes on along the minus strand of NZ_CP014518.1, from coordinate 11,881 downwards.
TCACTCCGACGCCGCCCACGAGGGTCGCCGAGATGTTGTACAGCACGGCCGTGAGCATCGACAGCGCGGTCAGGAGCACCACGTTGACCACGGCGATGATGGTCGCAAAGGAGGCCACCTGGCCGAGGGAGGCGATCTTCTTCAGGTCCAGGGAGCCGCCGCTCTCCGAGCCGCCGATCTCGCCGAGGAGGCCGTTGATCTTGTCGAAGATGCCGGTGACGTCGAGGACCATCCACAGCACGATCGAGGCGACGACCGTGACGATGCCGAGGGCCACTGAGAGCAGGAACGACATCTTGAGCACGGACCAGGTGTCGACCTTGCTCACGATCAGCCGCGCACGGCGCTGCTTGGCCTTCGGCGCCGGCCGGACGAGGCCCGCCTGGCCGGGTCGCTGGCCCTGGGGGCCGGGGCGCTGGCCAGGACCGACCGGCCGCTGGGTGGCGGCACGCTGCGCGGCCGCCGCGGTGAGCGGACGCTCCGCAGGCCGGGCTCCCGGCCGCTGGCCCGCGGAGTTCGCCGACTGGGGCGGCACCGTGGGACGCTGCGGCGGCCGCGCCGGCGACGCGGCCTGCGGATAGCCCCCGGACGACGGCGTGTTCTCGGGCGTGCTCACTCGTTACCTCCCGGAGTCTGGTCAGAGTCTGGGGACAACGTTACGGCATGAGCCTCCACCGCTGCCTCCTCCTGGGGGCCAGGGGCAGCTTCGGGAGCGCCCTCGGCGCCCTCCTCCGCGTCGGCTCCGTCGACCCCGAGCGACCGTTCGCTGTTCTTGGCGACGGCGATGATGCGGTCGCCCTTGTCCGGCTTGGCGAAGATGACGCCCATGGTGTCGCGCCCGGTCGCCGGGACCCCGGCCACCGAGGAACGGACCACGCGGCCGCCACCCATGACCACGAGCACCTCGTCCTCATCGGTGACGATGAGGGCGCCCATGAGGTGCCCCCGGCCCTCGGCATACTTGCCGACCTTGATGCCGAGGCCGCCGCGGCCCTGGCGGCGGTATTCCTCGACGCTGGTCTTCTTCGCGTAGCCGGCCTCGGTGACGATGAAGACGTACGAGCCCTCGGCCACGACGTCGGCGGCGAGGAGTTCGTCGTCGTCACGGAACTTCATGCCCGTCACGCCGCTGGTGGCCCGGCCCATGGGGCGCAGGGCATCGTCGTCTGCCGTGAAGCGCACGGACTGGCCGTGCCGGGAGACGAGCATGAGGTCGTCGTCCTCGGAGACGATCTGCGCCGAGACGAGCTCGTCGCCGTCGCGAAGGTTGATCGCGATGACGCCGGCCGAGCGGTTGGTGTCGTAGTCCTCGAGGCGGGTCTTCTTCACGAGGCCCGCCTTGGTCGCGAGGACCAGGTAGGGCGCCTGCTGGTAGTCCCGCAGGTCCAGGACCTGGGCGATCCGCTCGTCGGGCTGGAAGGCGAGCAGGTTCGCCACGTGTTGGCCCTTCGCGTCCCGGCCGCCCTCGGCGAGCTCGTAGGCCTTGGCCCGGTACACGCGGCCGAGGTTGGTGAAGAACAGGAGCCAGTGGTGGGTCGTCGTGACGAAGAAGTGCTCCACGACGTCGTCGCCGCGCAGCTGCGCGCCCCGGACGCCCTTGCCGCCGCGGTGCTGCTGGCGGTACTGGTCGCTGCGGGTGCGCTTGACGTAGCCGCCGCGGGTGATGGTGACGACCATCTCCTCCTCGGGGATGAGGTCCTCGACGCTCATGTCCCCGTCGAAGCCCGCGAGGATGCGCGTGCGGCGGTCGTCGCCGTGCTTCTCGACGATCCCGGTGAGCTCCTCCGAGATGATCTGCCGCTGGCGGGCCGGGTCGGCCAGGATCGCGTTGTACTCGGCGATCAGGGCCTCGAGCTCGTCGTTGCGGTCCTGGATCTTCTGCCGCTCGAGGGCGGCGAGGCGGCGCAGCTGCATGTCGAGGATCGCGCGGGCCTGGATCTCGTCGATGTCGAGGAGCTCCATGAGCCCGTCACGGGCCTGCTCGACCGTGGGGGAGCGGCGGATGAGGGCGATGACCTCGTCGAGCATGTCCAGCGCCTTGAGCAGGCCGCGGAGGATGTGGATCTCCTCCTCGGCCTTGCGCAGCCGGAACCGCGTGCGCCGGACGATCACGTCGATCTGGTGGGTGACCCAGTGCCGCACGAACGCGTCGAGCGAGAGGGTGCGCGGGACGCCGTCGACGATTGCGAGCATGTTCGCCGCGAAGTTGTCCTGCAGCTGGGTGTGCTTGTAGAGGTTGTTCAGGACGACCTTGGCCACGGCGTCGCGCTTCAGCACGATCACGAGGCGCTGGCCGGTGCGGCCGGAGGTCTCGTCGCGGAGGTCCGCGATGCCGGAGATCTTGCCGTCCTTGACGAGCTCGGCGATCTTCATCGCGAGGTTGTCCGGGTTCGCCATGTAGGGCAGCTCGGTGACCACGAGGCACGTGCGGCCCTGGATCTCCTCGACGTTGACCACGGCGCGCATGGTGATGGAGCCGCGACCGGTCCGGTAGGCGTCCTCGATCCCGCGGCGGCCGAGGATGGTCGCCCCGGTCGGGAAGTCCGGGCCCTTGATGCGCACCAGGAGCGCCTCGAGGAGCTCCTCCCGGGTTGCCTCCGGGTTCTGCAGGTACCACTGCACCCCGTCGGCGACCTCGCGCAGGTTGTGCGGCGGGATGTTCGTAGCCATGCCGACGGCGATGCCGGAGGAGCCGTTGACCAGCAGGTTCGGGAACCGCGCCGGCAGGACCGTGGGCTCCTGGTTCTTGCCGTCGTAGTTGTCCTGGAAGTCGACGGTCTCCTCATCGATGTCCCGGACCATTTCCATGGCCAGCTGGGCCATCTTGGTCTCGGTGTACCGCGGTGCGGCGGCGCCGTCGTTGCCGGGGGAGCCGAAGTTGCCCTGCCCGAGCGCGAGCGGGTAGCGCATCACCCAGTCCTGGATGAGGCGCACGAGGGCGTCGTAGATCGCCATGTCGCCGTGCGGGTGGTACGTGCCCATGACGTCGCCGACCACGCGGGCGCACTTGTTGAAGGCCCGGTCGGGCCGGTAGCCGCCGTCGAACATCGCGTACAGCACGCGGCGGTGGACGGGCTTGAGCCCGTCGCGGACGTCCGGCAGCGCCCGGCCCACGATCACGGCCATCGCGTAGTCGAGGTAGGACCGCTGCATCTCCGTCTGGAGGTCGACCTGCTCGACGCGGTCGCCTTCGGCGGGGCCCTCGGGCACGAAGGCCGTCGGGTCGGTTCCCGGCGTGCCCGCGGTGGGGTCCTCGGGAGTCTCGTCGCTCAAAGATTCTCTCCTCTAATTGCTTTCCGACCCGAGATCAGATGTCCAGGAAGCGGACGTCCTTGGCGTTCTGCTGGATGAAGTGGCGGCGGGACTCGACGTCGTCGCCCATCAGCACGGAGAACGTCTGGTCCGCGGCCGCGGCGTCCTCCATCGTCACCTGCAGGAGCGTGCGCCGGTCCGGGTCCATCGTGGTGTCCCACAGCTCGGTGTAGTCCATCTCGCCGAGGCCCTTGTAGCGCTGGATCCCGTTCTCCTTGGGCAGCCGCTGGCCGTTGGCCAAGCCCGCCCGGATCGCCTCGTCCCGCTCGCGGTCGCTGAACACGTAGTCGTGCGCGTGGTTAGACCACTTGATGCGGTAGAGCGGCGGCTGCGCGAGGTACACGTAGCCGTTCTCGATGAGCGGGCGCATGTACCGGAACAGCAGCGTCAGCAGCAGCGTGGTGATGTGCTGGCCGTCCACGTCGGCATCGGCCATGAGCACGATCTTGTGGTAGCGCAGCTTGGCGATGTCGAAGTCCTCGCCGATCCCCGAGCCGAACGCGGTGATCATCGACTGGACCTCGGCGTTGCCGAGCGCCTTGTCCAGGCGCGCGCGCTCCACGTTGAGGATCTTGCCGCGCAGGGGCAGGATCGCCTGGGTCTCGGGGTTGCGGCCGCGCTTGGCGGAGCCGCCGGCCGAGTCGCCCTCCACGATGTAGACCTCGCAGCGCGAGGGGTCCTTGCTCGAGCAGTCCGAGAGCTTGCCGGGCATCCCGAAGGACTCGAGGGGGCTCTTGCGGCGCGCGTTGTCGCGGGCCTTCCGCGCAGCCATGCGGGCCTGGGACGCCTGGATGGCCTTGCGAATCACGTCCTTGGCGGGACCGGGGTTGCGCTCGAGCCAGTCGCCGAGCTGGTCGGTGACGACGCGCTGGACGAAGCCCTTGGCCTCGGAGTTGCCGAGCTTGGTCTTGGTCTGGCCCTCGAACTGCGGCTCGGCGAGCTTGATGCTGACGACGGCGGTGAGGCCCTCGCGCACGTCCTCGCCGCTGAGGTTGTCGTCCTTGTCCCTGAGGATGCCCTTCTCACGCGCGTAGCGGTTGACGAGCGAGGTCATCGCCGCGCGGAAGCCCTCCTCGTGCGTGCCGCCCTCGTGGGTGTTGATGGTGTTCGCGTACGTGTGCACCGACTCCGCGTAGGCGGTGGTCCACTGCATCGCGACTTCGAGGGCCATCTTCCGCTCGTGGTCCACACTGTCGAACGCGATGACCTCCTCGTGCACGACCTCGATCTTCTTCGAGGAGTTGAGGTGCTTGACGTAGTCGAGGAGTCCGTCGTCGTACTTGTAGTCGACCACGCGGCGGGTGGGGGTGGAGGCCGCCTCCTCGGCGGGGATCCCCGCCTCGGCGCCCTCGCCGGCAACCTCGCTCTCCTCCTCCTCGCCGCGGCGCTCGTCCGTGAGGGTGATGCGCAGGCCCTTGTTGAGGAAGGCCATCTGCTGGAAGCGGGCGCGGAGGGTCTCGAAGTCGAACTCGGTGCTCTCGAAGATCGCCGGGTCCGGGTAGAAGGTCTGGGTCGTGCCGGTCTCGTCCGTCGCCTCGCCCTCGACGAGCCCGCCGACCGGCTGGCCGCCGTCGCGGAACGACATGCGCCAGGCGCGGCCCTGCCGCTTGACCTCGGTGTCGACGCGGGTCGAGAGCGCGTTGACCACGGAGATGCCGACGCCGTGGAGGCCGCCCGAGACGCTGTAGCCGCCGCCGCCGAACTTGCCGCCGGCGTGCAGGATGGTCATGACGACCTCGACCGTGGGCTTGCCCTCGGTGGGGTGGATGTCGACCGGGATGCCGCGGCCGTTGTCCTCGACGCGCACGCCGCCGTCGTCCTGGAGCGTGACCTTGATGTGGTCGCAGTACCCGGCCAGCGCCTCGTCGACCGAGTTGTCCACGACCTCGTAGACGAGGTGGTGGAGGCCGCGGGGTCCGGTGGAGCCGATGTACATGCCGGGGCGCTTGCGGACGGCCTCGAGGCCCTCGAGCACGGTGATGCTGCTCGCCCCGTATTCCCGGGGCTCGGGGCTGGATCCGGAGGGCTGTGACGCGTCCTGCTGCCCACTGGGCTGGTGCTCGTTCTGCTGGGTGTTTGGGTCCACTGGACTCTCGTCAGCCACAGGCGTTCTCGACCCCTCTTCCGTTCGGCAGGCTTAACGTGTCAATTCTACCGGTTCCCCCGCGCGGGGGCCGCCAACGCACCGGCGATTGCCTCTGGGAGGGGCGCAAACGGCTCAAGGCGACTCGCGGCGGCCGCCGTCCAAGGGGGATGTGGGTCCGGGGCTGCCGGGCGTCCCACGCGCCGTCCACGGGATCCGGCCTTCCTCACCCGTAGGTGTCCCGCGGTCCGCGGCCGCGGACGTGCCGCGGGCCCTTCCGCCAGCTCGGCGCCGAAGGCCCCAGCACGTGGATCCGGGTGACGATCCCGTCGCCGAGCTCGCGGCGGAAGCGGTCCATGAGGCTCGGGGCCAGGAGCCTGAGCTGGGTGGCCCAGGCGGTGGAATCGCAGCGGACGCGCAGCTCCGTGCCCTCGAAGCTCTCCGGGGTGCAGTGGGCCGAGATCTCCGGGCCCACGAGTTCGGCCCAGCGGGACATGACCGACCCGACGGACACGGGGGAGTTCCAGCCGCGCTCGGCGACCATGCGGCTGACCACGCTGCCGAGGCCCTGCGGGTCCCGCCCGCTGTAGCCGGCCGCTGGCCGCTGCCGGGTGCGGGGCCGGGGCGCGTTGGGATCGGCCACGAGCGGACCGGTGGCGCGGACGCGGACCTCGCCGCGCGCCTCGGCGGCCCGGCGCACCCGGTTGAGGGCCGCGCGCGCGGCGTCGATGCCGTCGGGGACCGCGTCGGGGACCCCGGCGTCCTTGTCCTCAGCCATCCTCGTGCTCCGGGAGTGCGGCGTCCCCGTCCTCGACGGCGCCGGGAGACACGCGGATCCGCCGGCCGCCCAGCTCGGGCGGGATGTCGGCGTCGACCGCGGCCGTGACGAGGACCTGCTCCGCCTTGGCCACGATCGCGGCGAGCCGGGCGCGCCGCGTGGCGTCGAGCTCGGCGAACACGTCGTCGAGGATGAGGATGGGCTCGTCGCCGGGCACCGCCGAGTCGTCGAGCATCACGTAGTAGGAGGCGAGCCGGAGCGCGAGCGCGAACGACCAGGTCTCGCCGTGCGAGGCGAACCCCTTCGCCGGGGCCTCGCCGAGGAACAGCTCGAGGTCGTCGCGGTGCGGTCCCACGAGCGTCAGGCCCCGCTCGAGCTCCCGCGGGCGCGCCGCCGCGAGGGCGGCGAGGAAGCGCTCGGCAATCTCGTCGGCCCCGAGGCCCGCGAGGCCGGGGGAGCCGGCCGCCGCCGCGGGTTCCCCGACGGACGACGGCGGGGGGCCGGCGTCGTCCGCATCCTCTTCCGCGTCGGGGACGCCTCCCTCGACGCTCGAGCGGTAGACGGCGCGGGCGACCTTCGATCCGTCCGTGAGCTGGGCATAGGCGGCGTCGAGATGCGGGGCGAGGCGCGCGACGAGGGCGGCCCGCGCGGCCAGCAGGCGCGCCCCGGCCTGGGCGAGGTGGGTGTCCCACACGTCGAGCGTCGACTCGACGCTGGCCCCGCCCGAGGCGTCACGGGCGTCCGTGCCGCCTCCGCGGCGCGAGAACCGCGCGGACCGGGCGCTCTTCAGGAGCGCGTTGCGCTGCTTGAGCACGCGGTCGTAGTCCGCGCGGGTCCCCGCCAGGTGGGGCAGGAGCACGGTCAGGAGCTCGTCGAGGAACCTGCGCCGGGCCGAGGGGTCGCCCTTGACGAGCGCGAGGTCCTCTGGGGCGAACAGGACCGTGCGGGCAATCCCGAGCAGGTCCCGGGCGCGGATGGTGGCCCCGCGGTTGATCCGGCCGCGGTTCGCACGCCCGGGGTTGATCTCCAGCTCGAGCGCCGAGCGCTGCGTGCCGCGCACGAACGCGGCCCGGACAAGGGCGCGCTCCGCGCCGAACCGCACCAGCGGGGCATCGGAGCTGACGCGGTGGGAGCTGAGCGTCGAGAGCATCCCGAGCGCCTCCACGAGGTTGGTCTTGCCGACCCCGTTCTGGCCCACGAGGACCGTCGCACCCGGGCCCAGCTCGAGGTCGAGCTGGGCGTAGGAGCGGAAGTCGGTCAGGGAGAGGCGTTCGACGTACACCGGTCGGCGGAGCTCCGCTCTACTTCGCCGGGCGCGTCGCGTGCCCGCCGAACTGGTGGCGGAGGGCAGAGACCATCTTCATCGCGGGGGAGGAATCCTCGCGCGACTCGAAGCGCGCGAACAGCGCCGCGGTGATCGCGGGGGCCGGCACCGCGTTGGCGATCGCCTCCTCGACCGTCCAGCGGCCTTCGCCCGAGTCCTCGACGTAGTCGTCGATGTTGTCCAGGCCGGGATCCTCCTCGAGCGCCTTGACCAGGAGGTCGAGCAGCCACGAGCGCACCACCGTGCCCTTCTGCCACGCGCGGAACGTCCCGGGGAGGTCGGTGATGATGTCCTTCGCGGCCAGCAGCTGGTAGCCCTCGGCGTAGGACTGCATGAGTCCGTACTCGATGCCGTTGTGGACCATCTTGGCGTAGTGTCCCGCGCCCGTGCCGCCCACGTGGACGAAGCTGTCGGCCCGCTCGCCCTCCGGACGGAGCGCGTCGAAGACGGGCAGCGCCCGCTCCACGTCTGCTGCGTCCCCGCCGGCCATGAGGCCGTAGCCGTTCTCGAGTCCCCACACCCCGCCGGAGACCCCGCAGTCGACGAAGCGGATCCCCTTCTGCGCGAGCTGCTCGGCGTGGCGCTGGTCCTCGGTGAAGCGCGAGTTCCCGCCGTCGATCACGAGGTCGCCCTCGTCGAGCTTCTCCGCGAGGTCTGCGACGACCGCATCGGTGACAGCGCCGGAGGGCACCATGACCCACACGATGCGCGGGGCCGGCAGCGCGGCAACCAGCTCGTCCACGGAGGCTGCGTCCGAGACCTCCGGATTGCGGTCGTACCCGGTGACCTCGATGCCTGCGCGGCGCAGCCGCTCACGCATGTTGAAGCCCATCTTGCCGAGGCCGATGAGTCCGATGTGCATAGCCGGGTCTCCCTTCGTGGGGCTGTGGTCGTGTGGAGCGGCGGGATGCCGGACCCGGGTCAGTTCGGCAGGCGCACCGGCATGACGAGGTAGCGGTAGTCGACCTCGTCCTCGCCGTCGAGCTCCCGCTGGGCGGTGATCATGGCCGGCTTCGGGGCACTCGTGAACGAGAACCGCACAAACGGCGTCTCGATCACGGCAAGGCCCTCGATGAGGTAGTGCGGGTTGAACGCCACGGTGATCGCCTCGCCGTCGAGCTTCGCCTCGAGCTCCTCGGAGGCCTGGGCGTCCTCGCCTGTGCCCGCGTCGAGGGTCACGAGGCCGTCGGTGAACGCGAGGCGGACCGGGGTGTTGCGCTCGGCGACGAGCGAGACACGGCGCACGGCCTCCACCAGTTCCTGGGTGGCGACCACGGCGTGGATCGGGGTCGACTCGGGGAAGAGGGACCGGATCTTGGGATAGTCGCCGTCGACCAGGAGCGAGGTCGTGGTGCGGCCGCCGCTCTCGAAGCCGATCAGCCGCGAGTCGTCGTCTGCCAGGGCAAGGCTCAGCTCGCCGGAGCCGCCCAAGGTCTTGGCGACCTCGCTGAGGGTCTTCGCCTTCACCAGGGCGGCGGTGGAGGTGCCGGGGCTCGCGGGATTCCAGGGGATCTCGCGCATCGCAAGGCGGTAGCGGTCGGTGGCGAGCAGGGTGATGAGCTCGTTCTCGATCTCCATCCGCACGCCGGTGAGGATGGGCAGGGTGTCGTCCTTGCTCGCGGCGATCGTCACCTGGGCGACGCCCTTGGCGAACGTGTCGCCGGAGACGGAGCCGAGGATGGCCGGGAGCCCGGGAAGGGGCGGGTACTCGGCCTCGGGCATCGTGGCGAGGTGGAAGGAGCTGCGGCGGCACGTGAGGGTGACCTTGGTGCCGTCCGTCTCCACGTCCACGGGAGCGGCCGGGAGGCTGCGGCAGATGTCCGCGAGGAGTCGTCCGGAGACCAGGATGGTGCCCTCTTCGCGGATCTCGGCGGGGATCTCGAGGCGTGCCGACGTCTCGTAGTCGAAGCTGCTCAGGCTCACGACGCCGTCATGCGCCTTGAGCAGAAGACCGGCCAGGACGGGCACAGGGGGACGCGGAGAGAGCGAGCGGGCCGCCCAGCTCACGGCCTCGGTGAGGACATCCCGTTCGACTCGGAACTTCACGGACGCGTTCCGCCTTTCATCGCTGTCTCATTGGCCGCGGGGGCACACGTTCAGGGGTGCCGGCCGGATCCGGCCAGGGCCTCGGTTCGAGGCGGCGGACCCACAGCAAGCGTTGAGCACAGCTTAGCCCCATGGGCGCCGACGGGTTCAAGCCAGCGGCGTCGGTGCTGCCGGGCTTCCGGTCCGGGTCGGGTCGGGTGCCGTCCGGGCGGGGAAGGGCAACTGTTGGCTAACGAGTCTGAAGATTCTTGTAATTGGTGGTGTTAATAAGTGCTGTGGAAACTGTGGATAACCGCCTGTGGCCGCGGCCCGCCGCGGAACTGGGCTGTTCATCCGGTGTTGATCCGCCAGGGAGAGCCTGAGGGCGGACTGTGGATCCCCGGATTCGTGTCATTCGGGCTCTCCACAGCGGTCCTGGGGGTTTTAAGCCCATGAGGCCGGGATGTGCACTTAAGCATCCACAGGGTTGTCCACAGCCGCCTGTTAATAAGGCACGCGCGGGCGCGAGGCCCCTGCGGGCTAGAGTCCCCGCTGGGCCTGCTTGATCTTGTTCGTCAGCTCCGTCACCTGGTTGTAGATCGCGCGGCGCTCCGCCATCAGCTCGCGGATCTTGCGGTCGGCGTGGATGACCGTGGTGTGGTCGCGGCCGCCGAGCACCTGCCCGATCTTCGGCAGAGACATGTCCGTGAGCTCGCGGCACAGGTACATGGCGATCTGGCGGGCCGTCACGAGCGTGCGCGTGCGGGACTTGCTGTTGAGCTCCTCGACGGTGAGCTTGAAGTACGCCGCGGTCTCCGTGAGGATCTGCTCCGACGTGATCTCCAGTGCGGACTCGTCGGTGATGAGGTCCTTGAGCACCATCTCGGCCAAGGCCACGTCGACGGGCTGCTTGTTGAGGCTCGCGAACGCCGTCACGCGGATCAGGGCACCCTCGAGCTCGCGGATGTTCGCCGAGATGCGGGACGCGATGTACTCGAGCGCGTCATCCGGCGCGGAGAGGCCCTCGCTGTTGGCCTTCTTGCGGAGGATCGCAATACGCGTCTCGAGGTCCGGCGGCTGGATGTCCGTCAGGAGGCCCCACTCGAAGCGGGACTTCATCCGGTCCTCGAAGCCGTGCAGGGCCTTGGGTGGCTGGTCCGAGGTGATGACGACCTGCTTGTTGCTGTTGTGCAGGGCGTTGAACGTGTGGAAGAACTCCTCCATGGTTCCCGTGCGGCCGGCGAGGAACTGGATGTCGTCGATCAGGAGCAGGTCCACGTTCCGGTACGTGGTCTTGAAGCTCGTGCCCTCGTCGTCGCGGATGGAGTTGATGAAGTCGTTGGTGAACTCCTCCGAGTTCACGTACCGCACGCGGATGCCGTTGTAGAGGCGGCGTGCGTAGTGGCCGATCGCGTGCAGGAGGTGCGTCTTGCCGAGGCCCGAGTCGCCGTAGATGAACAGCGGGTTGTAGGCCTTGGCCGGAGCCTCGGCGACCGCGACGGCCGCCGCATGCGCGAAGCGGTTCGAGGCGCCGATCACGAAGGTGTCGAACACGTACTTGGGGTTGAGGCGGCTGACCTCCTGCGACGTGCTCGGCGGCGTCGGCGCGGGGCGCAGCTCCTCCCGGATGCTTTCGCGGATCTCGGGGCGCTTGACCGGCTCGAACGTCTCGGCCCGCACGGGCACGAGGTCGGTGTCGACGTCGATTGCGCACCGGATGTCCTCAGAGAAGACCGAACGGAGCGCGTCGTCGAGGGCGGACTTGACCTGCCCCTGCAGGACCTCGCGGGTGAGCTCATTGGGGACGGCGACGAGGAGGGTCGAGCCGATGAGCCCCTGGGCCTGGGCCAGCGAGACGAATCCGCGCTGGCGCGGCGAGACCCGGTCGTCCTCCTCGAGGAGGCGCACCACGCGGCGCCACGAACTGCCAAGGGTGTTGGCTTCGTTGGCTTCCTCTGGTCCCATGTGCTCCTCTACCTGCCTGCTTCGCTTCTCACGCCCTCGCTGCCCTCGCGTTCGTGACGCGACGATGACCGGGGGCGAACCGGACGCGGGCAGGGAGGCGTTTCATCCCCCCGTCAGTGCGCCCGCATCCTCTGAACCGCTTGTTTCATCCACAGGGATACCCACAGACGTGGAGGAGGGCACTGGGACAGCCTAGATGATGGGACAACCCAGAAGATAGCTGGCATCGGAGGCCCGAGGAATTACACTGGTGAAGTTCTCGGCGGGGGCCGCGCAGGGGCGCTGTCCACAGGCCTGTGAGTGGAGTTGGCCACAGCTGGGGACAACCTCATCACGGGGGGTCTTGGCCGCACGGGCGCGGCCAGGGACCCGCACGGCGAATTGACGCCGCCCC